>FZQV01000004.1 GCA_900199505.1 Ruaniaceae bacterium KH17
AATCGCGGCAACGGTGGTCTTGTGCTTCGCGGCGAGGGCGCCGAGGGTGTCGCCGGCCTTGATGGTGATCGTCGTCGCAGTGGTGGTGGCGGGCTCGGACGTGGTGGTGGTCGCAGGCTTGGAGGCCGAGCTCGATGCCGCACCCACTGGGGACGGGATCTGCAGCACCTGGCCGATTCGGATCAGCGCGTTCGAGTTCAGATTGTTGGCCTTGATGATGGCCGAGACCGAGGCTCCCGTGCGGCTCGCGATGGCCGAGACCGTGTCGCCGGCCTTCACCTTGTAGGTCATCGAGGGTGCCGTGGCGCTTGGGACGAAGGACGCCAACGCGGCTGAGCCGCTCACCGCTGGCGCGACCGGAGCTGCGTGCCTGACGGCGTGCAGATTCCGAGGCAGTTCGGGGACCGACGCCGTGGCAGGAGTTGCGGTGAAGGCAATTGATCCGGCGGTGAGGGCGGCACCCAGTGACAGGCGACGTGCGTCGGGCATTCGAATCTCCGAACAGTTACTGGTGTGAATAGTGTGACCAAAGTTAACCATAGCGATGGATGTGGCGTGTCGCAAGGACGAAACCAGCCCGTGAAGTGATAGAAGAGGTTGCCGCTAGAACGCTCTCGTGGTGAGTGAGGTCGCCATCTCGGCCAGTTCGGCACGGATCGTTTCATCGACGGGTGCAGCGTCGATGCGGGTCATCGCGAGCTCGTGTCGCTCGGAGATCAGTGCCTCGTGTCGCACGGTGGCGCCCGTATCGCGCAAGATGGCGCGGCACCGCTCAACCTCGCTGGCGGAGATGTCTCGATTCCCAAGGTGTGCCCGGATGAACTGAGCGTCGGCACTCGGCGCCATCTCGCAGCCGATCAGAATCAAGGGAGTGAGCTTGCCCTCCGCTATGTCGTCGCCAGCGGGCTTCCCGGTGACGGCCGGGTCTCCGAACACACCAAGCTCATCATCGCGGAGCTGGAATGCCTCACCGAGCGGTTCGCCGATCGCACTCAGTGCGGCAACCAGCTGTGGGCCGGCGCCCGCGAGGGTGGCCCCGAGCACGAGTGGACGCTCCACCGAGTAGCGGGCGGACTTGTGGCGTACCACGGTGAGTGAACGCTCGAGTGCATCCACCTCACCGGGTCCATGTGCTGCCGCATCGACGTCGAGGTACTGCCCGAGCGCCACCTCGGCACACATCCCCGAGTAGATCTCCATGGCGGAGGAGGTGCGCTGTGCGGCGCGATACGCATCGACCATGCGTCGTTGTGAGAGGGCGAGTAGCAGGTCGCCAAGCAGGACTGCGCTCGAGACGCCGTAGTGCGCGGGATTGCCCACAAGACCTGCCTCATGATGCGTGGTGGCGAAGTGACGGTGTGCCGCGGGAGCACCCCGGCGGGTGTGGGCGTCATCGATCACGTCATCGTGGATCAGTGCGGCGCCTTGGAAGAGTTCGAGTGATGCGCCCGCAGCCACGATCGCTTCGTGACTTGGTGCGCCCCCTGCCGCGCGCCACGCGAGGTGAGCGAGCCGAGCACGTGCACGCTTCCCACCCGAGATCAGAGCAGTCGCCGGAACGAGAAATGTCTCCGTTTCGCGGGCGATCCAAGGGAACTGATCGGCAAGTTCGAGGAGGGCACAACGTGCCGATTCGGATACCTGAGAAACGAAGGAAGAAGAGGTCTCGGGCATGCCTCCACGCTATCAGTCCACAAGGGTCGTTTCTCTCGTGCGAGGTTATCCACAGGGGGGCTGTTGGGGCTTGCGCGAAACCGGTGGACTTGTTCCATGAGAGAGATATTCGATTGGGAAATTGTCTACGAGGCGTTGTCCGGCATCCCGTTTCACTATGGATGCGTGGTGCGGGACTCCGTCGTGATGTGCATGATGACGGTGGAGGGCAATCGCGTCACGCTCGATGGCTCACTGCGTATCGATGCGGAAGTGATGGCAGAACCGCATGTGGTTCTCGAGATACTCCGGCAACGAGGAGAGTACGGGAGCAACGCCGCACTTGTGGCGGTGCTACACCCCGAGGTCGATCTGAACATCGATGGTTTCTTCGCTGCGCTGACCAGTGGCTGGCCGTTGGCGTATCACGCCGGATATGCGTTGCAAACGGACAGTGCCGTCGCCGCCTCCTGCGCTTGCGGCGAGAACATGGAAATGGGTGACGTCCTGGAGTTGTGCGGCACCGTCACTGCGGCGGAGTATGTGGGCCACGAGGTGGGGCACGATGAGAGGTGGTTCCGTACCCGGCGCACACCGGGTGGTGGCATGGCCACCAAGATGGCGGCGCTGATTGATGCGGCTGATACGGATCCGATTCAGGTCACCGCGCTCGTGCTCGAGAGTCTTGGAAAGTGCCGTCTCACGATGGCCGAGAAGGCCCGCATCGTGCGCGCGCTGCGGAACATCGCGTTCCGCGACGGATTCCTCTCGTGGGCCACGAGCACACAGGAGCCGCCAGCGGACTTCGCCGAGTTCTTTACTGGATACGAGAGGCCGGATCAATGGCGGCTCGATCGGGCGATAGCGCTACTCACGGGCCTCTGCCGCTGGCTTCCCGAAGGCGACGCGGCGGTGCCGCTGGGCTGCGCGTCGTATCTCGCGTGGTTCTCGGGAAACGGCCTACGTGCGCGTGTTCTCTACGAGCAAGCGGTGGAGGAGAACCCGGAATACTCCCTGGCGGTGCTCGTGGGAAAGATGCTAGGCGCGGGCGCGCCGCCCCCGTGGGTGACACGTCAGGCCGAGAGGCTGGTAAGTTGAGACCACAAACCGCATATCGGGCCGTTATTGGCAGCGTCGGGAGAGCAGTTCCACTCACCGGAGGAGCAAGTCCCCGCTAATCTCTCAGGTACAGGTACCGGCGCAGCAAGGCCACTCTGGAAAGCAGGCGAAAGCCTCACCCACGGTGCAAGCCCCCAGGGGTGAAGCTCTCAGGTACCACGACAGAGGGGGGATCATTCGATGCCAATCGAGGACGAGATGACCCTGCACGAGACTGCCCTGCTATCAGTACACGAGCGCGCTGGCGCCAACCTGGTGCCCTTTGCCGGCTGGAAGATGCCATTGCGGTATACCTCCGATCTCGCCGAGCACCGCGCCGTGCGCACTGCGGCCGGCCTGTTCGATCTTTCGCACATGGCGCAACTTGAGGTCTCCGGTCCGGACGCGGCCGCGGCCCTCGATCACGCGCTGGTGGGAGTGTACTCGGCGATGAGGATCGGCAAGGCCAAGTACTCAATGATGACGCTACCCGATGGCGGCATTATCGATGACCTGATCGTCTACCGGCTCGCAGAAGACGAGTACCTCGTGATCGCCAACGCGGCGAATCGCGAGCGCGTGCGCGATGAGCTCGTGACTCGCTCCGAGGCGCTCACCGTCCAGATCATTGACCACACCTTCTCCCGCGCCATGATCGCGATTCAGGGACCGCGTGCCGCCGATATCCTCGCGCGGCTCACTCCCGTGAACCTCACCGAGATTCGGTACTACGCGATTAGCACTGCCGAGGTGGCGGGCATCCCGGCCCTTCTCGCCCGCACCGGCTACACCGGTGAGGACGGCTTCGAGGTGATCGTTCCGGCCGATTCGGCGGAGTCAATGTGGCAGGCGCTCAGTGACGCGGGTGCCGAGGACGGTCTCGTTCCCTGTGGCCTCGCCTCGCGAGACACGCTCCGGCTCGAAGCGGGAATGCCGCTCTACGGGCACGAGCTGAGCGAGGATGTCACGCCCTATGAAGCGAATCTCGGCCGCGTGGTGAATCTCGAGCACGATTTCGTGGGTCGTGATGCACTCTCGAAGCTGACCGCCCCGGGCCGCACCCTCGTGGCACTCGTAGGAGAGGGCCGCCGCGCAGCACGCGCAGGGAGCACGCTCACGGCGGACGGGGCCGACGTCGGCGAGATCACCTCCGGAGTCCTCTCGCCCACGCTGGGCTACCCGATCGCTCTCGCACTTGTCGATCTCGCCCACGCCGCCGAAGGCACCGTTCTCGCCGCGGATGTGCGCGGCACCGAGCTTCCCATGACCATCATCCCAGCCCCCTTCTACCGCCGCTCCTGAGAGGAAACACCATGTCCATTCCCACCGATCGCCAGTACACCGCCGAGCACGAGTGGATCATCGTCGAGGGTGATACCGCCACCATCGGCATCACCGAACACGCCGCGCAGGCGCTGGGCGACATCGTCTACGTGGACCTGCCGGGTGCGGGCACGGATGTCACCGCCGGCGAAAGCTGCGGCGAGATCGAGTCCACCAAGTCCGTCTCCGAGTTGTTCTCGCCGGCGAGCGGCACCGTGACCGAATCCAACGAAGATCTCGATTCGGCGCCAGAGACCGTCAACGCCGATCCATACGGTGCGGGCTGGCTGTGGAAGATGTCCGTCGAGTCCGTTGCTGATCTGCTCGACGCCGCCGCCTACGCCGCGCTGGTCGAGGCAGGTCAATGAGCTACACCTCGCGCCATATTGGCGCCGCAGGGTCCGATCGCGCCCTGATGCTGGAGGCTGTTGGCCACACCAGCCTCGAGTCTCTGCTCGAATCGGCCGTTCCGGCGTCGATCTTCGAGGCGACTCCCACCGCGGGGGTGCCCGCGGGCCGTTCCGATTCCGAGGTGCTGGCGCGGCTGCGTGAGATTGCCTCGAAGAACACAGTGCGGGTCTCGATGATCGGTCAGGGCTACTACGACACCGTGACACCATCTGTCATTCAGCGGAACATCCTCGAGAATCCCGCCTGGTACACGGCCTACACGCCGTACCAGCCAGAGATTTCACAGGGCCGTCTCGAGGCACTGCTGAACTTCCAGACCATGGTCGCCGATCTCACCGGACTGGCAACTGCCGGAGCGTCCATGCTCGATGAGTCAACGGCCGCCGCCGAGGCGATGCTACTGGCCCGACGTGCCTCGAAGTCAAAGGGTTCGCGCTTCTTCGTTGAGAAGGATGTGTTCGAGCAGACGCGAGCTGTCATCGAGACCCGAGCAGCCGCCGTCGGGATCGAGCTCGTCGAGTTCAACGCAGACGAGTGGGTGGACCTCGACGGCGCATTCGGCGTGCTCGTGCAGCAGCCGGGCGCTTCGGGACGCGTGCTCCCGGACGCAGTACTGACGGAACTCGCGGCCTCGGCACACGCCGCCGATGCGCTTCTCGCGGTGGCGCTGGATCTGCTCGCAGCGACCGTGATCGCGGCGCCGGGAGATCTCGGCGCGGACATCGCCGTGGGCACCACCCAGCGGTTCGGCGTACCGATGGGCTTTGGCGGGCCGCACGCGGGGTATATCGCCGTGCGCGCGGGGCTGGAGCGGCAACTGCCGGGCCGTCTCGTGGGCGTCTCGAAGGACGCAGTGGGCGCGCCGGCATACCGGCTTGCGCTCCAGACGCGCGAACAACACATCCGGCGCGAAAAGGCCACGAGCAACATTTGCACCGCGCAGGTGTTGCTTGCGGTGATGGCGTCGATGTACGCCGTCTGGCATGGGCCCGAGGGCCTCACGGCGATCGCGAACCGGGTGCACGCGCAGACGGCGCGGCTGGCGGCGAGTATCGAGGGCGTCGAGAATCAGACATTCTTCGACACGCTGACCGTGCGCGTCTCAAATGCGGCGGAGAGCCTCGCCGCCCTGCAGAGCCGCGGCGTGCTTGCGCGCCCGATCGACGCGACCCACATTGGGCTCTCGCTCGACGAGACCACCACGGTGGAGCACCTCGAGATCGTGGTGGACGTGCTCGGTGGCACGCTCGCCGATTCGGTGGGGGAGAGCGCGCTGGGCACGGCTCGCACAAGTGAGTTTCTCACCCACCCGATCTTCTCCACGTACCGTTCCGAGACGTCGATGATGCGCTACCTGCGCAAGCTCGCGGATAAGGACTTCGCGCTGGACCGCGGCATGATCCCGTTGGGATCCTGCACGATGAAGCTGAACTCCGCTGTCGAGATGGCCGCCATCACCTGGCCGGAGTTCTCGAAGGTGCACCCGTTTGCCCCGGCCGACGACGTCGCAGGCTACCGCGAGTTGATCGACGAGTTGCTGAGCTGGCTCTCCGCGCTCACCGGGTATGCCGGTGGCAGCGTTCAACCGAATGCCGGTTCGCAGGGCGAGTACGCAGGCCTCCTCGCGATTCGGCGCTACCTCGACGCGCGCGGCGAAACCGAGCGAACGATCTGCCTGATTCCGTCCTCCGCGCACGGCACCAATGCGGCCTCAGCGGTGCTTGCGGGAATGAAGGTGGTTGTCGTTGCGTGTGACGACGCCGGGAATGTGGACGTGGCCGATCTGGCCGCGAAGATCGACGCACACGGTGCGCAGCTCGCTGCGATCATGATCACCTACCCATCGACGCACGGTGTGTACGAGGTTGCGGTCACGGAGATCTGCGAGATGGTGCACGCCGCGGGCGGGCAGGTGTACATCGACGGCGCCAACTTCAACGCGCTCGTGGGCGTCGCCCGGCCGGGCGCATTCGGTGGCGATGTGTCGCACCTCAACCTGCACAAGACCTTCGCCATCCCGCATGGTGGCGGTGGCCCCGGTGTGGGGCCCGTGATGGTGGCGGAGCATCTACTGCCGTACCTTCCAGGGCATCCGCTCGATCCGTTCGGTGGCCCAAGCGCTGGTGCCGTTTCGGCTGCACCGCACGGTTCGCCGTCGATCTTGCCGATTTCGTGGGCGTACATCGCCCTGCTCGGGGCCGACGGGCTTCGCGAAGCCACCGCGAGCGCGGTGCTCGCCGCGAACTATGTGGCGGCGCAGCTTGACGAGGATTACCCCACTCTGTACCGGGGGCCGGGCGGGCTGGTGGCGCACGAGTGCATTCTCGACACGCGCATCCTCAAGAACGAGACGGGTGTGACCGTCGATGACGTCGCAAAGCGCCTCATCGATTACGGCTTCCACGCGCCAACGATGTCCTTCCCTGTGGCGGGAACACTGATGGTGGAGCCCACCGAGTCCGAGGACAAGGGCGAGCTCGATCGGTTCTGTGAGGCGATGCGCGCCATTCGCGAGGAGTCGCGTGCCATTGGCGCCGGAACCTGGCCCGCGGGGGATAACCCACTTGTGAACGCGCCGCACACGGCGGAAAGCCTCGTCACTGCGTGGGACCACCCGTATGAGCGTGCCGAGGCTGTCTACCCAGGCGGTACCTCACCCGACGGGAAGTACTGGCCGCCGGTGCGCCGGATCGATGGAGCGTGGGGCGATCGCAACCTGCAGTGCGCCTGCCCTGCCCCGGAGGCGTTCGCGCACTAGGCGCATGTGCGGGTTTGGGAATGTTTCGCGACCCACCGCCGTTATCTAGATCGGAGGCCGTGTTACTACGGCGCTATAATTGGGAGAAGTCTGCGCTCCCACCCGCCATCTGAAGGGATATCTGTGGCTGAAAGCACCACCAAGAAACCGGTCAGTTCGACGGTGCCAAAGATTTCTGGAACCGCTACATCCGGAGGCACACTCACGGCAAAGCCCGGGCGCTGGAGCACCGGCGCCGAGCTTGCATACCGCTGGTACGCCAATGGCCGGTCCATCCCGAAAGCGACCGAGCCGACCCTCGAGATCGGGGACGCGCTCGTCGGAAAGACCCTGACCGTCAAGGTAAGCGGGAAGAAGGAAGGCTACACGGCCGTCTCGGAGGTCTCCGAAGGCGTCGAGGTCACACAGGCCACGGCGGCCAAGAAGACCGCCGTCACGAAGACGCTGGAAGAGACTGCCTCGAACGAGGACGAAGATTCTGCTTCGTCCGATCGTGAGGACGAGGCCGTCGAGGAGGAGGGCGCGCCCGTCGCCAAGCCTGCCCCCGTGGATCGCATCGTGCTCTCGGACAACGACGAGGCGGACGAGCCGGTCCAGCAGGTTGTCACAGCCGGCGCGACCGCTGACCCGGTCAAGGATTACCTGAAGCAGATCGGTAAAGTCGCTCTCCTGAACGCCGAGCAGGAGGTGGAACTGGCGAAGCGGATCGAAGCAGGCCTCTTTGCCGAAGAGAAGCTCCAGCTTGAGGGCGAGGACATCGATCGCAAGTTCAAGCGTGAACTGATGTGGATCGCCGAGGACGGACGCGCCGCCAAGGATCACCTCCTTGAGGCGAACCTGCGTCTCGTCGTCTCCCTCGCCAAGCGTTACACCGGCCGCGGCATGTTGTTCCTGGACCTGATCCAGGAGGGCAACCTCGGCCTGATCCGGGCGGTCGAGAAGTTCGACTACACCAAGGGTTACAAGTTCTCCACGTACGCGACCTGGTGGATTCGCCAGGCCATCACGCGCGCGATGGCGGACCAGGCGCGCACGATCCGCATCCCGGTGCACATGGTCGAGGTCATCAACAAGCTAGCCCGCGTACAGCGCCAGATGCTCCAGGATCTGGGCCGAGAGCCCACACCGGATGAGTTGGCCAAGGAACTCGACATGACGCCCGAGAAGGTCGTCGAGGTTCAGAAGTACGGCCGCGAGCCGATTTCGCTGCACACACCGCTGGGGGAGGATGGCGATAGCGAGTTCGGTGACCTGATCGAGGACTCCGAGGCCATCGTGCCCTCGGAGGCTGTGAGCTTCACGCTCCTCCAGGAGCAGCTACACCAGGTGCTCGATACGCTCTCCGAGCGCGAAGCCGGTGTGGTGTCCATGCGCTTTGGGCTGACCGATGGCCAGCCGAAGACGCTCGATGAGATTGGGAAGGTCTACGGCGTGACGCGTGAGCGGATCCGTCAGATCGAGTCCAAGACCATGTCGAAGCTACGCCACCCGTCCCGCTCGCAGGTCCTGCGGGATTACCTGGACTAAAGCGCCACATAACGCGGAAAGCCCTCGGCCAATGGCCGAGGGCTTTCGTGATCGCTGACTGGTTACGCGGTAGGTTCGGGTTCGCGAAGACGTGAAGTCTCGTCGTGGACGTCGATCGCCACTTCGGCGAGACGGTCCGCGTGGCGGCGCGCGTGGTGCGCGCAGAAGAGCAGAGAACCGGACTCGAGCTGGACGCGCACATACGCCTGAGCGCCGCAGGCGTCGCAGCGGTCCTGGGCGGTCAACTGAGGTTCAAGAGTCGTTGTCATCACGTTCCATACAACCACGTTCACCAGGGATTGCTTCCCGTATCTCACGTTCGTTCGCTTCGAGCGCAACGATCGGACCATTGTGCGCGTCACTCCACGACCGTGTGGGTGGTGCCGCATAGGATTCTCAACGTGTCCGCATCATCCGATTACTCTGCACGCCATCTCTCCGTTCTGGAGGGACTCGAAGCCGTGCGCAAGCGCCCCGGCATGTACATCGGGAGCACGGATTCCCGCGGCCTCATGCACTGCCTGTGGGAGATCATCGACAATTCCGTAGATGAGGCGCTTGGCGGGTTTTGCACCGAGATTGATGTGATCCTGCACCCGGACGAATCCGTGGAGGTGCGCGATAACGGCCGTGGCATCCCGGTCGACGTCGTCGAGTCGGTTGGACTGTCGGGCGTCGAGGTGGTCTTCACGAAGCTACACGCCGGCGGCAAGTTCGGCGGCGGCTCGTACGCGGCCTCGGGTGGTCTGCATGGCGTGGGAGCTTCTGTCGTGAACGCGCTGTCCGAGCGACTCGACGTCGAAGTGGATCGTGGCGGCAAGACGCACCGGATGCAGTTCCGCCGCGGCGAGCCCGGCTCGTACAAGGACAACGGCGTCTCGAAGCCCTCGAACCCGTTTACACCGTTTACGGACGTCACGATGCCGAAGATCACCGGGAAGGTGGCTCGTAAAGTGACCGGCACTCGGATCCGGTACTGGCCGGACCGGCAGATCTTCCCTGCGACCGAGGCCTTCGACGTCGATCGCCTGATTGAGCGGGCCCGGCAGACCTCGTTCTTGGTGCCCGGGCTCATGCTGAGGATCAGTGACGAGCGAACTGACGAGCGGCTCGTGAGCGAGTTTAAGCATGACGGCGGAGTGGTGGACTTTGCCGATTTCCTCGCGCCCGATACGCCCGTGACGGACGTCTGGCACATCACGGGCACAGGGACCTTCGCCGAGACCGTCCAGCAGCTCGATTCCAAGGGCCACCTGCGCCCGCGCGAGGTGGAGCGTGAGTGCGCCGTGGACATCGCACTGCGCTGGGGCTCCGAGTTCGACACCGTCACTCGCTCGTTCGTTAACATCATCGCCACGCCCAAGGGCGGCACCCATGTCACCGGCTTCGAGCAGGCGCTCCTCAAGACGATTCGCAAGCAGATCGATCAGAACTCTCGCAGGCTTAAGGTCACGGCGAAGGACGCCAAGATCGAGAAGGACGATGTGCTGGCGGGGCTGACGGCGGTCGTCACTGTTCGCGTGCCTGAGCCGCAGTTCGAGGGGCAAACCAAGGAAGTCCTCGGCACCGCTCCGGTGCGCGGGATCGTTGCCAACGTGCTCGAGACCGAACTGACCGCGATCCTGGAGTCGGGGAAGAAGCCGTTCAAGCAACAGTCCGCGCTCCTGCTCGAGAAGGTTGTGGCGGAGATGCGGACGCGGGTCTCCGCGCGCATGCACAAGGAGATTTCCCGTCGAAAGAATGCGCTCGAGACGTCGTCTCTGCCCACGAAGCTGTTGGATTGCCGTAGCGATGACGTGGCGCGTTCGGAGTTGTTCATTGTGGAGGGTCAGTCCGCTCTCGGCACGGCGCGTGAGGCGCGCAACTCCGAGTTTCAGGCGCTGCTACCGATCCGAGGCAAGATCCTCAACGTGCAGAAGGCGACGCCCACGGACGTGCTACACAACGCGGAATGCTCCTCGATCATTCAGGTGATCGGGGCCGGTTCAGGCCGCACATTCGATCTCGACTCGGCCCGCTACGGCAAGATCGTGCTCATGACGGATGCCGATGTCGACGGCGCGCACATCCGCACGCTGCTACTGACGTTCTTCTTCAAATACATGCGACCTCTCGTGGAGGAGGGCCGGGTCTTTGCCGCGGTGCCGCCTCTGCATCGCGTGGAGATTTCGGCTCAAGGCCGCCGTCCCCGAGAGCTCATCTACACGTACTCGGAAGCGGAACTCACGACATTGCTGAAGAAGCTGGAGCAGCAGGGGCGCACCTACAAGTCGTTGCAGAGGTACAAGGGCCTCGGCGAGATGGACGCGCATCAGTTGGCTGAAACCACCATGGAACCTGAACACCGAACCCTGCGCCGGATCACCACTGCTGATGCGGAATCGCTGACGCGCGCCTCAAGCGTCTTTGAACTACTCATGGGGAATGACGTCGCGCCGCGTAAAGACTTCATTGTGGCGGGGGCTCATCGGGTCGATGCGGAGGCAATTGACGCCTGAGTGGAGCCGACTTCCCCTTAGTATCAAGGTATGAACTCGGAACTCGACGGCGCCATTGCCGCGCTTCCGAGTACCCATTTCGGCCTGCGCTGGGATCATGCCGTCGAGCTCGATGAGGTCACGGACCTTGTGCACAGCTGTGAGGAGCAGGACGCGATCGAGCCGCGAACCTCACCTTCGGAGCTTGCACTGCGGCTTGCCAGGCGCAACCACAGCGCACTCCTTGCTGGGCGTGATGCGGCGGGACAGTTGCGCACCGTCGCCTTCGTGCACTGGGTGCCAGCGGATCTTCCCGGCACTGCCGTGTTACACGCCTACGTCGATCCCGCATGGCGTGGACGTGGGATTGGTCGTCAGGTCCTCGCGTGGCAGGACTCGGTGGCGATAGCCGCACTCTCGGATCACGCCACGGGGCTTGTGGGAGTCACCATCCCCGCCACGCTGATTGATCGCCGTCGGCTGTATACGGCCGCAGGCTTCTCATCGCGAGGGCGGGTGCATAGCTATGTGGCCGTGCTTGCCGCCCAACACCTCGATGTGGCGGAGCCGGCAGAACAGATCGTCCCACTCCGGGAACTGCCCGCACACCAGAGCGGGGATCTGCCACGTTCGGTGGTGGACTTCGTCGCCTCGGGCATGTACGCGTACGATCGGCTCGCGATCGCCGATCCAGATGCCTCGCATATGGCCCTACGGAACGGTGCGGTAGTGGGTTCGATTCTCGTCCACCTCACGGAGGACTCGGAGGGCGAATCGGTTGCGCTGATTAACGATCTACGGCCGGGCAGCGCGGCCGCGCCTGCGCTCCTGGCCTCCGCCTACCGCGCCCTTCGCGAGCAGCAGATCGAGACGGCCTACCTTCGGATCACTCCCGAGTCGCTCGGAACCTGGGAGGATCCCGTTCGCGCGTGTGGTGGAACACCCTCTGGCGCCCATGTCCTCTACAGCATCGAGTGGCCATGACCCATCCACGTACCCCGTTCCAGCGCCGGCCGCGGTTCGGCTTTGTGGCACCGCGGATCCTACGTGGTTCGATCGAGTCGATCGAACCAACCACCATCCCTGCGGGTGTCGCAGAGTGGACCGTCCTGACGGTGAATGACGTGAACCGCGTCTTTCAGTTGCTCCAGGTGTGCGAGGAGTTCGACGCCGTCCCGTACCGGTCCGGGATCGAGGACGTGACCGAACTCTTTGAGCCGGAGATTCGCCACGCCGCCTATGGTGCGATTGCTGAGGATGGCGAGCTCGTGGCTTTTGGTATCGTCCGGGTCCTTCTCGAGGAGGGACGCGCGGATGCGCGTTGCTCCGGCGTGGTGCATCCGCAGTGGCGAGATCGTCGGATTGGGAGCGAGATTGTCACGTGGCAACTCAGAGAAGGCCGGAACCTCCTTCAGGGGATCGATGCTCCCGGTGGCGCCCGAATCTCGCGCTTCTGCGACGGTAAGGCCGACGCCGAACTCGACCTTCTCGAGCGCATGGGGTTCACCGCGCGCTACTCCTACATTCAGATGCGCCGCGATCTCACAATGGAGATCCCGAAGGTGTCCCTCGCCCAGCACCTTCGCCTGGAGCCGTGGCAACCAGAGTGGTCACAGATGATCAGGGAGGCCGCCGAGGCACCCGAGGCCGAGACCGCGGATGGTCGGAAACTTTCCGAGAACGAGTGGGGGCAGATGCATGCCAACCTCGTTCCCGAGTGGTCCGCGGTCGTGATCGATCGCTCGACCGAACGTCCACGTGTCGCCGGGTACCTGATGGCCGCGCGCTGGGAGGATGAGTGGGAGGCACTCGGCTGGTCTGAGGGCTACATCAACGCGCTGTCGGTCTTTGGTCCCTGGCGGAAGCAAGGCGTGGGCACCAGTCTACTGTCCCGTGCGATGAGGCTGATGCGCGAGGACGGCATGGAGTTCACCGGGATCGACATCGGCGCTGAGAGCGGCGAAGACCTTCTGCTGCTGTGCGACAACTTCGGTTTTGAACCCACCCACAGCACCTGGCTCTACGCGGTCGACGTCGTGTAATTCCTAACCGATCGCGACGACCAAGCCCTTCAAGGTGCGGCCGGAGCCGGCGTAGCGTTCGTCCTCCTCCGGGAGCTCGACGGCGTTCCCACCAGCTCCCACAGCGCGCGGATCGAGCCCGGCCCAGGCTAAGAACAGCGCGTCCTCGCCCTTCAGGAACTTGTGGCAGCGCACGCCACCCGTGGCGCGGCCCTTGCCTGGGTATCGATCCAGAGGCGTGACCTTGGCCGAGCCGGGAACCGTGCCCGGAAGAGCGTTGGAAGGGCCCGCGATAGTGACCACGCGAGCGGCCGAGACCAGCTCAGCCGGGACCACGGCTACCTGGATCACCCGATCGGCGTCACGCAGCTTGATGCCAGCCATTCCGCCCGCGGCACGGCCCTGCGGGCGCACGTTGGAGGCGGCGAAGTGCAGGAGTTGGGCGTGCGCGCTGATCAGGATGATGCGATCGTCCTCGTTGGGGTTGGGTGCGGCCCCTACCACGTAGTCGCCGTCCTTGAGTGCGATCACCTCGAATTCGTCCCGCTGCGGGAAATCGGCGCTCGTGACCCGCTTGACCACGCCCTGCGCGGTGGCGAGCACGATCGGGCGCGCCGAATCTAGCCCCATCAGCGCCACGGCCTCCTCGCCGCGTTCAAGATTCACCATCTCTTCGATCGGGTGTCCACCGTCCACGCCGGGGCGGCCTTCAACTGGCGCGAGCGCGGGGATGTCGAGCACGCCCAGTCGCAGGAGGCGGCCGGCGGAGGTAATCACGCCGATCTCGCCGTGGACCGTGCCCGGGACGGTGGAGGTGAAGGCATCGTGGGCGCGGCGCGGACCGCCCTCGCCCAGCTCGCCGTCCACGCGAGCGATCAGGCCCGTGCCCGTGAGCACCACATGACACGGGCCGTCGGGAATCTCCATCGGTTCCTTCGCAGCAGTGGCGGTTGCGCCACTCGATTCGAGGAGAACCGTGCGGCGCGATGTGCCGTACTTGCCGGCCACTTCGGCGAGTTCGGTGGAGACGACCTCGCGTAGCCGAGCATCCGAGGCAAGGATCTCGCGGAGCTCCGCGATCCGGGCAGTGAGTTCGTCGCGTTCCGATTCGAGTTCGATACGGGAGAACTTCGTGAGCCGGCGCAGACGCAGCTCGAGGATGTACTCGGCCTGGAGCTCGGAGAGATCGAAGACGCCCATGAGGCGCTGACGCGCAGCCTCGGCGTTATCCGAGGTGCGGATCACTTGGATCACCTCGTCGATGTCCAGGATCGCGATGAGTAGGCCCTCCACAAGGTGCAGGCGTGCCTCGCTGGAATCGAGCCGGTGCCGGGTGCGCCGCGTGACCACCGCGAGCCGGTGCTCCACGTAGACCTCGAGCAGGCGCTTCAGGCCGAGCGTCTGCGGTTGGCCCTCCACGAGCGCCACGTTGTTGATGCCGAAGCTCTCTTCAAGCGGCGTGAAGCGGTACAGAGACTCGAGTACGGCCTCGGGGTTGAAGGAGTTTTTCACCTCGATCACGATCCGCAGGCCGTTCTCCCGGTCGGAGAGATCGTTGACTGCGGTGAGGCCCTGAACCTTCTTAGCGTTGACGGCGTCGCGGATCTTCTCGATCACGCGTTCCGGCCCCACTTGGTACGGGAGTTCGGTCACGACGATCGCCTTCTTGCGTGCCGTCACGTTCTCGATGCGGGCCTTGGCGCGCATCTTGAAGGTGCCGCGTCCGGTGGCGTAGGCATCGCGTACGCCCTGGAGGCCAACGATCTTGCCGCCGGTTGGGAGGTCCGGTCCCGGGACGAACCGGATGAGGTCTTCGACCGTGGCGTTTGGATTCGCGAGGAGATGCCGGGCGGCCGCCACGACCTCGACAAGATTGTGGGGCGCCATGTTCGTGGCCATGCCGACTGCGATGCCCGAGGCCCCGTTCACCAGCAAGTTGGGAATGGCGGCAGGAAGCACGGAGGGTTGCTGATACGTGTTGTCGTAGTTCGGAACGAAGTCGACGACGTCTTCGTCCAGCGAGCGAGTCATCTCTAGGGCCGCAGGAGCGAGCCGGGCCTCGGTGTAGCGCGAAGCCGCGGGGCCGTCGTCGGGCGAACCAAAGTTTCCGTGCCCATCCACGAGGGGGAGACGCAGCGAGAACGGTTGCGCCATGCGCACGAGGGCGTCGTAGATCGCGGCGTCTCCGTGCGGGTGGAGGCGTCCCATCACATCGCCTACCACGCGGGCAGACTTCACATGCGGCTTCGTGGGGGCGAGCCCCATCTTGTCCATCTGGAACAGGATCCTGCGCTGAACGGGCTTCAGGCCATCCCGCGCATCCGGAAGCGCCCGCGAATAGATGACGGAATAGGCGTACTCGAGGAAGGACCCCTCCATCTCGGTTGAGACATCGACTTCCACAATGTTTTCGGTAGGCACCCGGCCATTATCGCCCGTGTGGGGGGCTGAACCGCGGTAACGCCACGGGGAAACCTCGGCTTCGCGCATGCCCGCAATAACGTGCCACAATATCGGGGTGTCCATTCCCGCAGAATTCGTGCGCCCGGGACCGCACTCCGTCACAAAGGTGTTGGGCGGAGCCACGGCGGCCGCCGGTATTTCGGGGGACTCGCGCTGGCGACAGTGGGCTGCGGATCTGGGATTCCCACGGGTCGAGAAGGTCTGCGTTGTCCTGCTCGATGGACTCGGCCTCGCGCAACTACGCGCCCGCTCTGGGCATTTCCCGTTCCTTCGCAAGCGCGAGAGTGGTGAACTCACCACTGTCGCACCATCGACGACGGCGGCGGCCGTCACGGCGGTGGGGACGGGCGTGTTGCCGGGCGCCACTGGGATGCTGGGCTACACGGTTCGGCACCCGGAAACGGGCACCCTCATGAACATGATCAAGTGGGATCACGAGATCGTGACGCCACAGGTGTGGCAACAGATGCCCACGATCGCCGAACAGGCGCGTTCGGGCAGGTTCACGGCCATCGGGCCCGCGCGGTTCGTTGGTTCCGGATTGAACACCTGCGCGCTGCGCGGCTTCCGTGACGTCTCGGCCGAGAAGCTGTCACAACGTGTCGATGCCGCGGCGGAGATTCTGAAGGCCCGAGCAGCCGATGTGGTCTACCTCTACTGGGGTGAGATCGATCATGCCGGGCACCGGCACGGGTGGAACTCCTGGGAGTGGGGCGAGGAAGCAAGCGCAACGGATGCTGAGCTACAGCGGCTCGCGAGCATCCTTCCGCGAGGAACGCTCCTGATCGTCACCGCCGATCACGGCATGGTGGACGTGACCGAACGAATCGACGTGGCCTCGATTCCGAGGCTTCGGGAGGGCTCATTCGCGATTGCCGGCGAGCCTCGCGCCACACATGTATTCACTCATGAACCGGAGGCACTCGCCGCGCGCTGGCGTGAGTACCTGGGCGAACGGGCATGGGTGGTTCTGCGGGACGAGGCGGTCGGGGTCATTGGCGGCGTGAGCGAGCGGTTCCGACCCGCGATTGGGGACGTCGTCGCCTTCGCCCGGGGGACGGCCGCCATCGTGGACTCGGCCTCGCAGTCGGAGAAGTCAATCGCACTGAAAGGCATGCACGGCTCGTTGACCGCCGAGGAAATGCTCGTGCCCTGCATCGTGGAGGTGGTGTAAGTGGCTGAGTTGGTGTTCTTCTCGGGGACCATGGACTGCGGCAAGTCAACACTTGCGCTCCAGATGGACTACAACCACCGCGCGGCCGGACGGCACGGCCTGATCTACACGCAGAACGACCGGGCGGGGGAGAAGCAACTCTCCTCACGACTTGGCTTGCAGGTGGGTGCGGAAGAGGTTACCGCGGAGACCAACTTCTGGGACGACGTCGCGGCACGTCGTACGCACGGGGAGCGGGTGGACTATTTGATCCTCGATGAGGCTCAGTTCTATAGCGCCGCGCAGGTGGACCAGCTCGTCATGCTGGTGGATGAGATGGGCATCGACGTCTTTGCCTTTGGCATCACGACGGATTTTCGCACGAAACTGTTTGAAGGCTCGGCTCGACTGATGGAGGTGGCGGACCGGATCGAGCGGCTCCAGGTCGAGACTCTCTGCTGGTGCGGTCGCCGCGCCACACACAACGCACGCACTGTGGATGGCGTGATGGTCACCGAGGGCGACCAGGTCGTCGTCGGCGACACCGGGGGCAAAGGCGAGGTGGCCTACGAGGTGCTGTGCCGCAAACACCACTTCCAGCGGATGACCGCGTTCAGTGCGCGTGCCCCCGAGCTTTCTCCGCAAACCTTGATCGATTCGCTGTAATGCCCGAGCTTCCCGAAGTCGAAGTGGTGCGGCTCGGCCTCGCGCAGGCCGTTGCGAGTTCGCGAGTGGTGGCGGCGGAGGTGCGCGATCCGCGGGCGGTCAAGCGGCATGTTGCTGGCGCGGCGGATTTCGAAGCGCGGATCGTTGGCGTCGAACTGTTGGAACCTGCGCGGCGTGGGAAGTTTCTGTGGATTCCCACCGGTGGCGGCGCCGAGGCGTTGCTGGCCCACCTCGGGATGAGCGGGCAGCTGCTTCTGCGGACGCACGAGGCGCCCGAGGATCGGCATGTGCGAGTACGGCTCTGGCTCGAGACCGCTCATCATGGCGAACTCCGGCTCGACTTCGCCGATCAACGTCTCTTTGGCTCGCTCGCGTTGGACTCCATGTCCGACGGCGTTCCCCGCCAGGCCGCGCACATCGCTCGCGATCCGCTCGATCCGCTCTTTGATGACGAGGCCTTCCTGCGCGCTTTGCGCACCCGTTCCGCAGCGGTGAAGAAGCTGTTGCTCGATCAGAACCTGATCAGCGGCGTCGGGAACATCTACGCTGACGAGGCCCTGTGGCTGGCACGCGTCCATCCCGAGACACCGGGGTGCGAGGTGAGTGCGATCAAGGCGCGGCGGCTACTGGAGGCGGTACGGAGCGTGTTTCTGAAGGCACTTGCGGAGGGCGGCACAAGCTTCGACCGGCTGTATGTGAACGTCAACGGAGAGTCCGGGTATTTTGCGCACTCACTGAACGCCTACGGCCGCGGGGGAGAGCCGTGCCCACGCTGCGGCACCCCGATCCGCCGCATCTCGTTCATGAACCGCTCCTCGCACTTCTGCCCCCGCTGCCAGCGGAGGTAGCGGGCGCGGGGTCTGGACGGTCATATTCAACCCGGCTCACACCAGAACGATCACATCCCCAGCCATGGCTACGCGCCGGTAGGGTGTAGTCGTCGCACTTATCGTGCGCCGTCAGGGCCGTCTCTTCCCGATGGTGGTAGCTCACTGGTTCGTGAACATCACGCTGGCCGTGCCCGGCCTTGTCGGAGCCTGAGCGCTTAGGACTCACTGCCGAAGACGATCTCGTCCCAACTCGGGACGGAACGGCGGCCACGGGAACGCGGACGCCGCGTGGTCGGCGCGTCGGCCGTGCTGCTGGACGGGCTGCTGGCCGGTTCGGGAGCGGACTCGGCGGACTCGGGCATGAACGGCAATGGCAAGATGATCGCCTCGTGCGCGTTCTGTGCCTCGGCCGGCCGCGGATGCGCAGCCGGGATCTCATCGTCGCTGTCCAAGATATTCGCCAGGATCTCGTCCTCGGACTGGCGCACCCCGCGGTGTGAGTGCAGGTGCCGGAGCAAGGAGTCCGTGGAATCGTCCGGATCGTCCTCGGCGGCAGGAGAGAACACGCCCTCGTCCTCGGAGTTGTAGAGCACGGATGCGGCCAGGTGCCGGCGAGCGCGCGGTGATGAGGTATCCGTCTCGGAGAGCCACCGCGACTCATCATCAAGTGCGCGCACGGAGCGAGTTGACAGGTCCACTTCCCAGGTCGCTTCGACCGGCGAGCCGGAGACGGAATACTGCGCAATCACCCGCCACGGATCCGTACCATCACGCACGGCATCCCACTCGACCTCCGTCACGCCACGGGTCGCGAGCCGGTTGATCACGAGCTCACCGAGTGTGGGGGAGTCCGAAGAATGCCCGACGGCGAAGCCCTGCGCGGACTCGATGGTCCAGTCACGCTCGGCCACCACTGGGCCCTCATAGCGTTCGATGTGGGCGATCGGGAGGCCGGAACGTTCGCAGATCTCGTCAACGCTCATGCCCGCACGGAGCAGTTGCTGGATGTCCTTGGGGCGGTACTCACGTACCTCGTCCGCCTCCGGTCGGCGCACCGCAGACTCGCGAATCGCGGTTCGAAGCTCGGGTGTTAGGACGATCGAGTACTGCTCGTCCTCGGCATCGGACATTTCGAGAACGTCCCCGTTCAGTGCTGTGAATGTCAGTTCGCGCATAGGTCCTCCTGCGTATGAGGGTGCCACCTTTGGGTGCCGAAACTCGGTAGGTGGTTCGGTGTGGCGGCATCGCGCGCAGAAGTGTGACATAGAGAACGTGATCTGGCGCGCGGTGGAGCTAGTGATTCTGTGTGGCGACCGTGTAGGGTGCGGGGGTCAGTGGGATTCTGAGGAATATCTCGGAGCCTTCCATTGCTTGATTACGCGTAGAACTAATCCCGAGAGAAAGCGGAGTGTGACGCCCCGTGGCGACTGACTACGATGCCCCGCGCAAGAACGAAGAGGAACTCAACGAGGACTCGATTGAGGAACTCAAAGCTCGGCGCAATGAGAAGAGTGCGACCATCGTTGATGAGGATGAATCGGAGGCCGCGGAAGGCTTTGAGCTTCCCGGTGCCGACCTCTCCAACGAGGTTCTTGATGTCGAGGTCCTGCCCCGACAGGCCGACGAGTTCACGTGCTCGCAGTGCTTCCTTGTGCACCACCGATCGCAACTTGCGTACGAAGAGAACGGCCTGCCCGTCTGCTCGGAGTGCGCAGCCTAACTGCTCTGGAGTTGCCGCGCGCCGTCAAGGGCCGCGGCGAGCTCCGCAGGGCGGTTCGTGCAGACCAGCCAATAGGGCGTGGGATCGCGTGGATCGTTGATCTCGATCTTGATGCAACCCTTCGTGAAACTGCGATACAGCGACCACGCCCGCAGATCCGCTTCGGGGCCGAACGCGGTCCGCGTCTGCTCCCGATCGAGCACCGTGATCTCGCCAAAGAACCGCGCATCAATGTGAGCGGTGCGGGCCCGTAGCTGACTACCCGTGACCTCGATCTGAGGCGAGGTGGCGATCATCACGAGAGCGACCGCTCCACCGAGCACGGCGGCGATCGCGGCGGAGAGCCCCACGGACAGTGGCACGACGATCAGGCCGAAGGATGCGGCAAGCACCGCGAGAATGGCAATAAAGGGAATCGGGGGGCGTAGAGTCTCGCGATAGGTCACACGACAACTCTGGCACATTTCAGATTTCTGGGGTGGCGACCCGCACGGGATGTACGCTGTGTGACGATGAAGAGGAGGTCCCATGGGACTGTTTGGACGCCGCCGTAAGGACGAGCCGGTCGTTGAGTCCGCACCGGAGCCCGAGGTCGAGAAGACCGGGCCATTCGATATCGCGGACGTTGCCGATACCGGTGATCGGATGAACCTCGGCTGCCTCTACATCCCCCCACGGCCGGGGCTGAAGCTTCGCGTGGAGCTCGATCGCAACACGAAGCAGCCCATTTCGGTGACGGTCGGCCTGGAGAAGTCCACCGTGCAACTGCAGCTTTTTGCTGCGCCACGCACGGCCTCACTGTGGGACGAGATTCGGCCAACCCTTGAGCAGTCCGCGAAGGACAAGGATGGTGTGGTGGACGACGTTCCGGGCACGTTCGGCCGTGAACTGCTGGTCAAGCTTCCGGTCACCACAACCGGAGGAACCGGGCTAAAGCCGGTGCGCTTCGTGGGCATCGACGGCCCGCGCTGGCTGCTCCGTGCCGTGTTCCAGGGCGAGGCGGCACTCGACAAGGAGGCCGCCGTGCCACTCGAGGACCTCGTCCGCGATCTGGTCGTGGACCGTGGGCAGGAAGCCCGGCCGCCACGCGAGCCCATTCCGCTTCGACTGCCGGGCCAGGAGAAGATCGAACAGGCCCAGGAGGAGCAGGATCCGTTCAAGGCCGTGCTACGCCGCGGACCAGAGCTGACTGAGACCCGGTGACCATAGAGCAGTTCGAACTGCCGGTGACCCCGATCGCGGAAATCACCGCTCGTGGCCGCGCCTGTGTGGCCGGGCGGCTCAGCTCGCTCACCTACTCACCGGCGGACGCGCATCCCGAGTTCACCGCTCGGATCTCTGACGAGACGGGCACGATCGGCCTGCTCTTCGTGGGCCGGGAGGACATCGCCGGGCTCGAGGTAGGACGCGGGATCATCGCCGCGGGAACCGTGACGGAGCACCTGGGGCGCCTCGTGATCTTCAATCCGATCTATGAACTGCGGGAGGCCTGAGTGAGCGAATCGGAGCAGGGTACACGGCAGATCGTTGCCGAGGAGTTCAACGCGATGGCCGCGATCGGTGGCGTGCGCGGACTCATCGAGAGCGCGGCGCCCGCCGTGGTCTTCGTGGTCTCATACGTGGCCTCATCCCAAAACCTCACACTCGCCCTGGTGCTCTCCCTGGTCCTCGTGGCGGGCATGGTGATTCTTCGCCTCGTCCAGCGTGGGAGCCTCATCCAATCGATCACCGGCTTCGGTGGCGTCCTGATCGGTCTCGTGTGGGCCTGGCTCACCGGCGAGGCGCGCGACTACTTCGCGTGGGGAATCGTCGTCAACGCGCTCTATCTCGTGGGCTGCCTCATCACCATCCTGATCCGCCGCCCGCTTGTGGGACTGCTGGTTCAGATCTTCACGGGTGTTTCGCAGAAGGGTTCCCCGAAGCACGGCCGTTACGTGGCGGCCACGTGGCTCTGGGTGGCACTCTTTGCCGCGCGTCTGATCGCGCAAGTGCCGCTGTATCAGGCCGACGACGTCGCCTGGCTCGGCACGGTACGGATCGTGATGGGCGTGCCCCTCTTCGCGGTCGTCCTCTTCGTGACCTGGCTGCTGATTAGGGAGCCGAAGGGCGCTCTCGAAGAGCATCCTCCATCAGACCCGTCATGATGCGCGGCGTGGACACGGGAACGTCCACGCCCCACGCATCATCGAACATCCATTCATTCTTCGGATTGTTCACCCGCGCCACCACGAGAGGCACTCCAAACTCGGTCTTCGCAAGGAGTGACACCACAAGGTTGACCTTGTCATCTCCAGAGGCGGCCACAACGACGTCGGCCTCTGAGACGCCAGAGCTTTCCAGGACGGCAATCTCACAGGCGTCCGCGAGGACCCACTCGGCCTCAGGGACGGAGGAGACCTTCATGGCGGACGCGAGCTTGTCGATCAACGTCACGTCATGATCGTTCTCGACCAACTCGCCAGCGATGGACCGGCCGACGGAGCCGGCTCCCACGATCACGGCTTTCATGCCTGAACCTCCGGCTTCATGGCGGTGCGGCGCAGGGCCGCCAATTGAGAACTTGCGATCGCAACGGTCACAATGTCGCCTTCCTGCAGCACGGTGTCCGCTGCCGGAACGAAGGCGGTTCCGCGCCGTGTCACGTAGACCACCCGGCTGCCGGTGTGCCGCTCGAAACGATGCAACGGGCGGCCAATCCACGATGCCTCGTAATCGACGCTTGCCACCGAGACCGCGCCAGAGGCGTCCTCAAAGTCCACCGAAGTGCCCTTCGGAAGGATGCGGCGAAGGAACTGATCGGTGGTCCAGCGCACCGTGGCAACTGTGGTGATGCCGAGCCGTTGAAAGATCTCGGCGCGGCGCGGATCGTAGATTCGCGCCACCGTGCGCTTCACGCCGAAGGTTTCGCGGGCGACGCGTGCCGAAATGATGTTCGAGTTGTCCCCGGAGGAAACCGCGGCGAAGGCGTAGGCGTCCTCGATCCCCGCTTGCCGTAGCGCGTCCCGATCGAAACCGATGCCGGTAATCCGGCGGCCCGAGAAGTCCTCGGGGAGGCGCCGAAACGCATCGGGGTCCATGTCAATCACGGCCACCGAGTGGCCGGACGCCTCAAGATTGACGGCGAGCGAAGCGCCCACCCTGCCGCAGCCCATGATCACGAAGTGCACAGTCAGAAGCCTACGCGCACCCGCCGAGGCGCGGGGAGCAATACGATGAGGATCGTGAGCATGCCCGAGATTCGATTCGCACGCACCCACGCGCTCGTGCTGGTGGGCAGATTGACCGCGCCCGCCGTTCGCCGAATCGACTACGCGCGCTCGCTCCGCCCGACGACGATCGAGGCCGTTCACGTCGCCGTCAACCCATCCGCTTCGGCCGGGTTGCGGCAGCAATGGAAGCGGGACCGCGTGCCCATTCCGCTCACGATCCTGGAGCGGCACCACGCCGATATCGTGCAGCCCGTGCTGCGCTATGTCGACGAGGTGACGTCGCCGAACGATCTCGTGATCGTTGTGCTACCGGCCTTCGCGGGCCTGTGGGCGCGAATCACGCAACGCTGGCGAACGGCCCGGCTCCGCCGACTGCTTGAGGCTCGCGACGGCGTTGCGGTGCTACTCGTTCGGTGGGAGGGCGAGTGATCCTCGAGCTCACGGGAGTGGCACACGGTGGCTTCGCCGTGGGACGCCATGACGGCAAGGTGTACTTCGTCTCGGGTGGTATTCCCGGTGAGACGGTGCGCGTGGAGGTGACCCGCGAGGAGAAGAGGTTCTCATACGCGCGGGTTGTCGAGGTGCAACAGGCCTCACCCGATCGGGTTCCACACATCTGGCCAGCCGTCATGGAACTCGGCCTCGGGGGAGCGGATCTTGGACACGTCAGCATCGCCGGGCAACGGCGCTGGAAGGCGGACGTGATCACGGATTGCCTGCGCCGGATCGCCAAAGGCTCGGTGCTCGACGAGGTGACGAACGCCGTCGGGGAGGTGTCCGTCCAGGGCTTCTCGGATGGCACCCGTGGCACGCGGACCCGCGTGAGCTTCGTGACCGATGACGAGTGCCGCTTCGCCATGCGAAAGGCGTCATCGCACGAGTTGGTGGCCGTCACGGAGATGCCGCTCGCGTTACAGGAGTTGGACAGGCTGGACCTCTTCTCGGGGCAGTGGTCAGCGCAACTGGATCCCGGTGCGTCCGTCAAGGCCGTGTTGCCGAGCGATTCCGCACCCGTGCTAGTGACCCCGCGCGGAGTGTGGTCGGCGCCGGGTGAACCCGCACCTGAGAGCGTCCGGGAGCGCGTCCTCGCGGACGCGGGTGAGTACTGCTACCGCGTGCACGCGGGCGGGTTCTGGCAGGCCCACGTGGACGCTCCCGCGGTCCTGCTGGATGCCGTGCTCGCCGGGACTCGGCTGGAGGGAACAGAGCGCGTGCTCGAGCTCTACTCCGGTGCCGGGCTCCTCAGCAAAGTGCTTGCCGAGCATGCCAGTCACGTGACCGCCATCGAAGGCGATCGCACGGCGAACAATGACGCACGGCGCAATGCTCCTAGCGTTACCCAGCGGAAGGCCAGCGTGACGCCACGGGTAATCAATGGGCGCTGGGACGCCGTCGTGCTCGATCCGCCTCGCGATGGGGCGGGGCTGCCCGTGGCGCGTGCGCTGGCGGCTTCGGGTGCGCGCCGGATCGTCTATGTGGCATGCGATCCGGCGGCGATGGCACGAGACCTTGCGGAGCTTTCGCCCGCCTATGAGATCGCGGACTTCCAGGCGCTCGATCTTTTCGAGCACACCCACCACGTGGAATGCGTCGCGACGCTTACCCGCCGCGCATCCGGGCGCTAACGCCTAAACTGGGTGTGTCCGTTCGACACCGCCGATCGGACACGATATCTTGATGTCAAGATAGTTTTCGAACGGAGTGCCACCGTGGATAGTTTTTCGTCGCTCGATCGCCTACAGGTGGGCGATGCGTCATACCGAATCAATCGACTCGATGCCGTGCCGGGGCTTGAGAAGCTCCCGTACTCGCTGAAGGTTCTCGCGGAGAACCTGTTGCGGACCGAAGATGGTGAGAACGTCACCACCGCACACATCGAGGCCCTGGCGAACTGGGATCCCGCAGCGGAGCCGGACACCGAAATCCAGTTCACCCCCGCGCGCGTGGTGATGCAGGACTTCACTGGGGTGCCCTGCGTGGTGGACCTCGCCACGATGCGTGAGGCCGTGGCCGATCTCGGCGGCGATCCCACCAAGATCAACCCGCTCGCGCCCGCCGAGATGGTGATCGACCACTCGGTGCAGATCGACGTCTTCGGCCGCCGCGACGCCTTCGAGCGCAACGTGGAATACGAATACCAGCGCAACGGTGAGCGCTACCAGTTCCTGCGCTGGGGCCAGACCGCCTTCGACAACTTCAAGGTGGTCCCGCCGGGCACCGGAATTGTGCACCAGGTGAACATTGAGTACCTGGCTCGCGTGGTCATGACGCGCGATGACTCCGGCGAACTCGTGGCCTACCCGGACACGTGTGTGGGCACCGACTCGCACACCACCATGGTCAACGGCCTCGGCGTACTCGGCTGGGGCGTCGGCGGCATCGAGGCCGAGGCGGCCATGCTCGGCCAGCCCGTCTCGATGCTGATCCCGAAGGTGGTGGGTTTCAAGCTCTCCGGTTCGATTCCTGCCGGGGCCACCGCCACGGACGTGGTGCTCACGATCACCGAGATGCTGCGCCAGCACGGCGTGGTGGGCAAGTTCGTTGAGTTCTATGGCGACGGCGTCGGCTCGGTACCGCTGGCCAACCGCGCCACGATCGGAAACATGAGCCCAGAGTTCGGTTCGACGGCCGCCATGTTCCCGATCGACGAGGTGACTGTCGACTACCTCCGCCTGACCGGCCGCTCCGAGGAGCAGCTTGCGCTAGTCGAGGCCTACGCCAAGGAGCAGGGTCTCTGGCACGACCCGGCCAACGAGGCGACATACTCGGAGTACCTCGAACTGGACCTCAGCACCGTGGTGCCCTCGATCGCCGGTCCGAAGCGCCCGCAGGATCGCGTGATCCTCTCGCAGTCCAAGCGCTCGTTCCGCGAAGTGCTGACGACCTATGCGGGCGCGCCGGAAACGTCCGAGCTTGACGATGCCCTCGCGGATTCATTCCCGGCGTCCGATCCGATCAACCTCGACAACGAGACGGACGACGTGGCGCCCGCCGCGCATGTGAGTCCGAACGGTCTGCCGGCTCGTGCACACAAGCACGTGCCGCTCACGCTTGAGAATGGTGTGGAGACCGAACTCGACCACGGTCACGTAACGATCGCCTCGATTACCTCGTGCACCAACACCTCGAACCCATCGGTAATGATGGCGGCGGCCGTGCTCGCACGCAACGCCAACGCCAAGGGACTGAAGGCCAAGCCGTGGGTGAAGACCTCGATGGCACCGGGCTCGAAGGTCGTCTCGGACTACTACGACGCCGCAGGTCTCTGGGAGGATCTGGAGGCGCTCGGCTTCTACCTCGTGGGCTACGGTTGCGCCACCTGCATCGGTAACTCGGGCCCGCTTCCCGCCGAGGTATCGGCCGCGGTGAACGAGAACGATCTGGCCGTGGTTTCGGTGCTCTCGGGTAACCGCAACTTCGAGGGCCGGATCAACCCGGACGTGAAGATGAACTACCTCGCGTCCCCGCCGCTTGTGATCGCCTACGCGCTGGCCGGCACCATGGACTTCGATTTCGATTCGGAGCCACTCGGTCAGGACCAGGACGGGAACGACGTGTTCCTGCAGGACATTTGGCCGGACCCGCACGAGGTGCAGGAGATCATTGGCTCCTCAATCACGCGCGAGATGTTCGCCGAGTCCTACCAGGACGTGTTCGCGGGCGATGAGCACTGGGCCGCGCTCGACACGCCAGAAGGGAACACCTTCACCTGGGCGGACGAGTCCACCTATGTGCGCAAGCCCCCGTACTTCGAGGGCATGACCATGGAGCTCACCCCTGTGAAGGACATCCACGGTGCGCGTGTGCTTGCCAAGCTCGGCGATTCGGTCACCACGGACCACATCTCGCCCGCCGGTGCGATCAAGCCGGATTCTCCGGCCGGCCGCTATCTTTCCGAAAACGGCGTGGAGCGCCGGGACTTCAACTCCTACGGTTCGCGCCGTGGCAACCACGAGGTGATGATCCGCGGAACCTTCGCGAACATTCGGCTGCGCAACCAGTTACTCGACGACGTTGAGGGTGGCGAAACCTTCAACTTCCTCTCGGGCCAGCAGGAGGCCATCTACGACGCCTCGGTCGCGTACCAGGAGGCGGGCATCCCGCTCGTGGTGCTCGGCGGCGCCGAGTACGGCTCGGGTTCCTCGCGTGACTGGGCCGCGAAGGGCACCGCGTTGCTCGGTGTGAAGGCCGTGATCGCCGTCAGCTTCGAGCGTATTCACCGCTCCAACCTGATTGGCATGGGCGTGCTCCCGCTACAGTTCCCCGAGGGCGAGACCGCCGATTCGCTTGGCCTCACCGGCTCCGAGGTCTACGAGATCACGGGCGCCGAGGCCCTGAACGATTGCGTCACCCCGAACACGCTCCATGTGGTGGCCACCCGCGAGGACGGCAGCGCGGTGGAGTTCGATGCGCGGCTGCGAATCGACACGCCCGGTGAGGCGGACTACTTCCGCAACGGCGGGATCCTCCCGTACGTACTCCGCAGCCTCGTCACAGCGAGTTAGAGGCCAAAGACTCTGGTGTAGAAGGCGAGTTCGCGCTCGAGGGAGTCTCGGCGCGTCTCGGCCTTCCGCCAGCCGTGGCCTTCGCCGGGGTAGAGCACGAGGTCTACGTCGCCGCCACGTTCCTTAATCGCATCGAACATCTGGTGCGCGAGGGACGGCGGCACGACGGCGTCCTCTTCGCCTTGGAGGAGTAGCACCGGCGCGCTGAGCCGATCCAGGTGATGGATGGGGGAGCGCTCCTCGTAGACGGCCTTGTCCTCGGGATATGGCCCGATCAGGCCGTCAAGGTAGCGCGCCTCGAACTTGTGCGTGTCGGTCGCCAGCAATTCCAGATCGCCAATTCCGTACCGGGACACACCGGCGGTGAACGCATCGGTCGCCGTGAGCGCGCGGAGAACGGTGTAGCCGCCTGCGGAGCCACCGCGAATCGCGACGCGTGCGGGATCGATCAGGCCACGCTCGGCGAGGTAGCGCACCCCGGCGGCCACATCGTCGATGTCCGCCACGCCCCATTCGCGATCGAGTGCCTCGCGGTACGCCTTCCCGTAGCCCGTAGAACCCCGGTAGTTCACATCGAGAACGGCATAGCCGCGCGTGGTCCAGAACTGGACGAAGTGGGAGTATCCGTCGGTCGTGGCGGAAGTCGGCCCGCCGTGCACGAGCACGAGCAGCGGCGGCGCGGTTCCCTCTGGGGCGACGGCGGTGGCGTGCGTGGGCGGATAGAAGAACCCGTGCGCTTTGGCGTCGTTGACCGGCCACGTGACGGCCTCGGGGATCGAGACCATGTCCTCGGTGAGAGCGTCACCCGATTGCTCGGTCAGCAACTTCACCCGGCGCCGACTCAGATCGAGCTCCACCACGGCATCGGCCTGATCGGGACGCTGTCCGACGAAGGCCACGCGCCCGGCGCCGCTCGCAACGGGGCTGGTGGGTTCCCAACCGGTCACCCATTCCTCCAACTCGCCGTTTGCCAGCTTCATTACCCCGAGCGACCATGTCCCACTCTGGGTCCAGCGCACCACAAGGTACTCGGAGTCGAGCACCGCGAGCGAGGAATCGAAGACCCACGGCGGCGCGGCGAACTCGGCCTCGGCCGGGTGAAGTGGACGCACCCGAGCAGCCCCGAGCGGATCCTCGCAGCGGTACACGTTCCACCAACCGGCGGCATCCGAGACGAACGCCAGATCGTCGTCACCCACCCATACGGGGGAGATCACAGAGGCGTTCTCGGCGATCACGCGTGCGTCCACGAGCTCGGTCTCGGTGAGTTCGGCACTGCACAGCCGCGTGTTGGTCCACGGCATGTCCGGGTGATCCCACTCGTACCAGGCGAGCGCTCCGCCGCCGGGACTTGGGATCGGGTTTGCCACGAAGTCGGCGCTCTCGCGCAGTTCCTGGACCATGCCCGAGATCAGGTCCACGGCCACGATGAGGTTGTGGACGCCGTCATCCAAGTGCCGTTCCGCCACCGCGTAAACGAGATGCTCCTGGAGTGTGAGATCGCAGTACCTGGTGCCATCATCGGGAGTGACGGCACGGGGCCGAGTCCATGAATCGCCCTCGCGTGTTGTGAGATAGATTCGGCCGTCGCGGCGGGCGGAGAACACGAGCGCGTCATCGACGACGGCGAAATCCGGACCGCCATACTCGTGGACACGAGAGGCAACATCCACCAGTTCGCCGTCCTCGAACGAGGTTGTCACAACCTCGGCGCCGTTCACGCCGGAGCGCATGATCACCCCGCGGCCATCGGCGGCGACTTCCTTCCAGTACGTATGCTCGCCATCAATGCGGACGGTGGAGATGCGGGAGCGCGCATCGGCGTCCTCGACGGTGAGCGGAGAGGGCCAGGTGCCATATGGCGTCGTCGTCATGGCTTCAGACTATCTGCACGGGACGTGGGCGTGTGCGCGGTACGCGTCGTAGAGTAGTTTCCGGAGAGGAACTGCATGGGAATGCTCGATCGGGTGAATCAACCCGCGGATCTGCGCGCCCTCGTGACCGAGGAACTCGTGGAACTCGCGGGCGAGATTCGGAAATTCCTTGTGGAGAACGTGGCGCGCACCGGCGGGCACCTCGGTCCAAACCTTGGAGTTGTCGAACTGACCATCGCGCTACACCGCGTGTTCGAATCGCCGAAGGACCGGATCGTCTTCGACACGGGCCACCAGTCGTATGTGCACAAGCTGCTGACCGGCCGCAAGGACTTTAGCCACCTGCGACAGCGAGACGGGATTTCGGGCTATCCCTCGCAGGCCGAATCGCGTCACGACATCGTCGAGAACTCGCATGCGTCCACAGCGCTGTCCTGGGCGGACGGTATCGCGCGTGGCAACCAGCTCGCCGGCCGGACAGATCGGCATGTGGTGGCGGTGATCGGCGACGGCGCACTCACTGGCGGCATGGCCTGGGAGGCGCTGAACAACATCTCCGGCGATCCCGATCGAAACATCGTGATCGTCGTGAACGACAACGGCCGCTCCTACGCGCCCACGATTGGTGGTCTCGCGCACCACCTCGATGCGTTACGGACGAACCGTAAGTACGAACAAGTGCTCGACTGGGGCAAGCGCACGCTACAAGGTTCCGGCGCGCCCGGCAAGGTGGTCTACGACGCCTTGCACGGCATGAAGAAGGGCATGCAGGACATGCTCGCCCCGCAAGGCATGTTCGAGGGGCTCGGCCTGAAGTACGTGGGCCCGGTGGATGGCCACGACATCACGGCGATGGAGTTCGCGCTCACCCGTGCCAAGTCCTATGGTGGTGCCGTAATCGTGCATGCGATCACCGAGAAGGGGCGTGGCTATCAGCCGGCGCTCGATCACGTGGGGGATCGCTTCCACGCCGTTGGCGTGATCCATCCCGAGACTGGCTTGCCGGTTGTGCCCGCGCGCTTCGGCTGGACCTCGGTCTTCTCGGACGAGATCGTGAAGATTGCCCGCGAGCGGCACGACATCGTGGGCGTCACCGCAGCGATGCTCGAGCCCGTGGGACTGGGTCCGATGGCGGACGAGTTCCCCGATCGCGTGATCGATGTGGGAATTGCCGAACAGCATGCGCTCACCGCGGCCGCGGGCCTGGCGTTCTCCGGCCTGCACCCGGTTGTGGCGCTGTATGCGACCTTCCTGAACCGGGCCTATGACCAAGTACTAATGGATGTGGCGTTACACAAGCAGGCCGTCACGATCGTGCTGGATCGGGCAGGCATCACGGGCGACGACGGTGCCTCCCATAACGGCATGTGGGACCTGGCACTGATGCGCACGGTGCCGGGACTCACCGTTGCCGCCCCGCGAGATGAGCCAACCCTGCGCGCCCTCCTGCGCGAGGCCGTCGCGATCGATGGTCCGACCGTGGTGCGCTACCCGAAGGGTTCCGTGCCCGAGCCGCTTCCTGAGGAGCGTTCCGAAGGCGATGTGGACATCCTCGCCGAGCACAGGGGCGAAGGTCGCGTGCTCGTGGTGGGCGTGGGGCCAATGGCGCGCACCGCCTGCGATGTCGCGACGGCACTCGATGCCCAAGGCATCGGTTCGATTGTCGCGGCGCCTCGGTGGGTACTGCCGGTGAGTGACGATCTCGTGCGGCTCGCGGTCGGCGCGGACCTCGTGGTGCATATCGAAGACGGGCTGGTTGAGGGCGGTGCCGGCTCGGCACTGCGCGACGCCCTCGGTGCGGCGGGCCTGCTGGTGCCCGTGATCACGCACGGCATTCCACAGGCCTTCCATCACGTGGCGACACGGGATCAACTCGTCGAGGAGTTTGCACTCCGGCCGGCGGATATCGCCAGGACCGCGGCCGGCCACCTCGCCAGTCACGTGGACGAGGACGATCGTAGCCTGCTGCCGCAGGACCCGAACACCCTTAACTAAGGCGCTCGTCATTCTGCGCGGAGCGAGCTCTGCGAGCGCAGTCGCAGAATCGAGGCCTCGGATCGAGTGTGCGTTTCTGGATCCTGCGACTGACGCTCAGGATGACAACGGACTATATGGCTTCGGTCGCGAGCGCGGCCTGGAGTGCCGGGGCGACGAGATCGATCTGCCAGGGGCGGGCCTCGGTGCGCTCAAGGACCTTTCGGACATCCCCATCGAGCCACGCGGCGCCACGCTGCAAGGCGGGCGAGAGCAGGTTCTCCTGCGGAATGTTGTGCTCCTCGCTGAGTGCCGCCATCGTCTCGCGCACGATCACGAGCCGCTTGGCGGCGTCCGGGTTCACGTTCTTCCAGTTGCGCGGATCCGGCAGCGACTCCCGGCTGGGACCACGCCGCGGAGGGAGCTCGGCCGCGGGCATCTCCAGCGCGCGCCGATACGCCGCCTCCCAGCGCGGCCGCTGCGCGTTGAACGACTTGCTCCCGGCCAGCGAACTCGGGAGCGGCTCACGCGCGGCAATCGCCATGATCGCGCGATCGTTTAGGACCTTGCCCGGCGCCTTGTCGAGCTCCTGAGCGATCTGATCGCGCACTGTCCAGAGTTCGCGCACCACGGCGAGGCCGCGGCGAGACTTCGTCTCGGTAATCCGAGACGTGCGGCGCCAAGGATCCGCGCGCGGCGGCTTCGGGGGAGCGGTACGCTCGTACTCAAACTCCTGCCGCGCCCACTCGTCCTTGCCCTCGGCTTCCAGATCGTGAGCGAGCCGATTCCGCAAAGCCTCCAGGTACACCACGTCGAGCGCGGCATACTCGAGCCAGGACTCCGGCAGTGGCCGCGTGGACCAGTCCGCAGCGGAGTGCTTCTTGGCGAGGTGAATGTCGAAGATTTCCTCGAGCATGGCACCGAGACCCACGTGCTCGCGTCCCAGGAGGCGGCCGGCGAGTTCGGTGTCGAAGAGCGCGGGCGGGTAGAGCCCGAGTTCGGTGAGACAGGGCAGATCTTGGGTGGCCGCGTGCAGGATCCATTCGTCGGTCGCGAGCACCTCTGCGAGCGGGGAGAGATCATCAATGGCGATCGGATCGATGAGGAAGTTCTCGCTCTGGCCGCGCTTGACCTGAACGAGGTACGCACGCTGTGAGTACCGGTACCCGCCGGCACGCTCGGAATCGACCGCGAAGGGGCCGCTCTCAGCGGAGAGTTCGCGGACGGCGTCGGCTAGAGCATCCGCAGTGTCGATGACGCGCCAGGTGACACGCGCCTCGTCAGGCTCGTCACTCCCGGGTCGCTCGGCGGCAGTCCCGTCAAGGAACAAAGGAGTCCCAACCACGCCTCGAGGTGCGGCGAGAGGTCTGTCGTGTTCGGTGTCCACGAAGCGCGTATCTCCATTTCGATGTCGCTATCGGTCAGGTCGAGCCCGCCGAAGGATTCGGACATGGTGCGGGTCACCGTGCCCGAGACGTGATGGTAGCCCGCGCCACCCTCTTCCAGGGAATCGAGTAGCCAGGTCCACCCGGCTTCGGCCAAGAGTGGGTCCATGCCCATCTCGGGGTCGATCGTGGCGGAGACCATCACGATCACGCGGAACGTGCCGTGCCACGCATCCTGCCCGGCCGGATCATGGAGCGCCACGAATCGGCCGTGCCCGAGCATATCGTCTGGATCGGTCCCCGAGGGATTCACTTCCGCCGTGAGCGCCAGCGCCCATGGCGCGATCCGCGTGGGTGGCGGGATCTCGGTGAGATGAATCTCGGGGCGCGCCCGGGCGCCCTTCAGGCTGGTGAGCGCCTCAAGAAACTCGGCGGGCACGGATTCGTTCACTTCTCCAGGCTAGGGGGTGGTCCGACGGGGTCGTCGGTGCCGCGCCGATAGACTGGGCGCATGGTAGCGATCTCTCCCGTCCTGATCGGCTCGGATCTCGGCGAATACGCAATCGCACGGCAGTTTCATGAGGTCGGCAACTCAATCTCGACCACGATCGCAAACTCGCCCCGCGGCTTCATCAATGATTCGGCAATCTTGCGGACGGTGATCATCGGTTCGGGTGCCTCGGATGCGGCCCTGGAAGAGGCTCTGGACCAAGCCGCCAACGCGGCGATTGCCCGCGATGAAAAGCCGGTGTTGCTGGCGAACACCGATACTCAGGTGGACTTCGTAAACGCTCGGCGTGCGCAACTGGAGGAGAAGTTTGCGGTGCTGGTGACGCCCGAAGAGTCCGTCCGCGCCGTCACGGATAAGTCGCTGCTGGCGCCGCTGGCGCAAAAGGTGGGGCTGAAAACACCGAACGAGGCCGTGCTGACCCAGGCCGACGGCGTCCCGGCGGCTGCGGCAGGATTGCAGGCTCCGTACATTCTCAAGTCGGCATCGTCGTCGGATTGGGAATCGCTCCAGTTCCCGGGGAAGCTCAAGGTGTACGTGTGCCAGACCGTCGCTGATGTGGAACGGCATGTGACGGCGGCATTCGAGGCCGGATTCACCGGGAAGTTCCTGCTCCAGGAACTGATTCCGGGCGATGACACGGCCGGATACGTCACCACACAGTACGTGGATCGAATGGGGCAGATCACGGTTCAGGCGACCGCGCGAATGCTCCTCGCGATTCACACGCCGAACCTGCTTGGCAATATGGCGCTCGGCCTCGTGGAGTGGTACCCCGAGATCGCCGAGCCGGTGGGTCAGCTCCTGCAAGGCATTGGCTATCGCGGATTTGCCACTGCCGATATCAAGGTCGATCCGCGAACGGGCGAGCGATACCTTCTGGACATCAACCCGCGCATCGGACGCTCGAGCTATCTCATGCCGATTGGTGGCGTGCACGGCTTGATGGCGGCCCTGGCCGACTGGAGCGGAAGGACGCATGACCCGCAGCGAACCTCGGGCTCTGCCGTCTACCGGATCGTGCCAAAGCGGCTCCTGAACCGGTATGTCACCGATCCGGAATTGCTGGCGCACGTGAAGAAGGCGGCACACGATGGTGGCGCGATTCATCCCCTCGATTATCGGGAGGATCGCAATACTCAGCGCACGCTCTTCCGATACGCGGCCTCGCTCAACCACATGCGCAATCTGCGAGAGGTCTACCCGCGGCCCACGCAGACGAGCTTCTGAGGCTACTTCCTTCGCTCGAGCACCCCATTGAGCGTGTGGTAGAGCGCGAACCGAAGCTTTCGGACGGGAATCTCCCACGTCCCGGAAGTCTCGACTCGAGTGCCACCACCGCGGACCTTGAAGGTTGTCAGGCCCGTCCATGGGTGATCCTCCGGCGCATCCGGAGCGGCAACTCCATACGTGTCGAAGACGGTGTGCCCGGTTGCGCGAGCGTGCACCATCGCAAAGACGAAGAGACCCGTTGCCGGCGAGATGTCGCGGTACTTTGAGAAGTTTGCCGCGTGCGCGTAACTGAGTACCTTGCCATCGGTGAAGTAGAGAATCGAGGCAATGGGACGGCCTTCAAGCTCGGCGAGCATGACGCCGCCTGCGCCGCGCGGGAAGAGGGTCTTCGCCATGAGCCGGTAGTACTCGTCCGTGTGCGGGTTCATGCCGGTGCGGTCGGCGACGTCGTGGATCATCTCGATGAAGTGCTCCACATCGGCGGGATCCTGCGAGACCTTGTAGTTGATGCCTTCCCTCAGGGCCTTCCGGTAGCGCCGGCGGAACGTGCTGGATGCCTGTGCGATGACCTGGTCCTCGGTCAGTTCCTCCGCGTCCACAAGATTGACGATTGTGTGTGCGGGTTGCACGTCATGGTGTGAGCGGCGCGCACCTAGAGCGCCGAGTGTCTCGGGCGTGACATCGTGCCGAGGCTCGAAGCGCACGAAGTCCAGGTGACGCGTCTTTGCGATCTCGGTCAGGTCGGCGACTGCGGCGACCAGATCCGCAGGCGTCTCGTAGACGGGACCGTACGGAACGTAGATGCGACTGGAGAATCGGCGTCGCTCGATGATCGCGAGGTAGGACCAGCCGTCTCCGGATCGAACGAGCACCTCGTTGCCACGTTCCTGCTGGAAAGCTCCCCACGCGTCGCCTTGGAGGAAGTGCCGTTCGTGGACGACGAACTCGACGGGGTCAATCGGGTGCTCCATAAGAATGCAATCGCCTCCGGTTCTCGACTGATGCTGAGCTTTACTACTCTAGCCTGATTGCCGCGGCACCCGGCGAAGCGAGGCGCCCCGGCTATGGCCGGACGACGGCGACGGCGTGGGGGCCGAGCGTGAGGACGCCGTCCTCGAGAGCCGCGGGACCCCAGGACCAGAGCAGTTCGCCCGGGGCATCGTGTGTGCTTGTGCCCGCGCCGGCGTGTGTCACGACCGCGATCCGGCCGCGATCGATCCGGAACCAGCCGTCCCCGTAGCTCGGCTCGCACACGGAATCATCCGCGATCAGGGAACGAAGCTCGATGAGTTCGCGATACGCAGCTAGGACCTCTGGATCGATCGCCTCCCAGTCCAGCTTCGAGTCGAGGAATGTGGTCTCGGATTGTGGATCGGGCACCTCGAAGCCGTCACCATAGAGCTTCTCCCAGCCATGCTGGGCGAACTCCGTAAGCCGCCCCTCTGAGACGGCCTTCCCCAAATCGCCGTCGTGATCCGTGAAGAACCGGAAGGGGCGAGTGGTGCCCCATTCCTGTCCCTGAAACAGCATCGGGGTGAACGGGCCGAGTAGCAGGAGCGCCGCCCCCGCCATCACGGCGCCGCGCGGGAGCCGCTCGTCCGGGCGATCACCGAGACCACGGTTACCCACCTGATCGTGGTTCTGGGTGAAGGTCACGAACTGGGTCATGTCGACGCCGTCGGGCAGGGGGGAGCCCCACCGCTTCCCCCGGAAGGTGGAGTAGTCGCCGTCGTGCACGAACACCTGCCGGAAGGCCTTCGCAAGGGTCTGCGGAGTCCCGAAGTCGACGTAATAACCGAAAGTCTCCCCGGTGAGGTACGAATGCAGGGCGTGATGGACGTCGTCGGCCCACTGGCCATCCATCCCACGGCCGCCCTGAGACGTGGGGGCGATGGTGCGTGGATCGTTCTCGTCCGATTCGGCCACCAGCGTGAGAGTCCGTCCCAGCTCGTCCTGCCACTTGTGCGTGGCGTCCGCAAGCTCGGCGAGGATGTGGCGGTCAGAGTCGTCGAGCAGGGCGTGCACGGCATCCAGCCGCAGCGCGTCGATGTGGAACTGTTCGAACCAGTAGCGGGCGTTGTCGAGGATGAACTCGCGCATCCCGTGTGCGCCGGGCGTATCGAGGTTCACCGCCCAGCCCCAGGGCGTCTCGTGGGCGTCGGTGAAGTACGGGCCGAACTGAGAGAGGTAGTTCCCGGCAGGGCCAAGGTGGTTGTAGACCACATCGAGGGCGACGGCGAGGCCGAGCCCGTGGGCCGCGTCCACGAATCGCTGGAGGGCGGAAGGTCCGCCGTATGCCTCATGGACTGCAAAGAGTGCCACGCCGTCGTAGCCCCATCCGCGCGCGCCCGGGAATGCGGCGAGCGGCATCAGCTCGACGACGCCCACCCCGAGTTCCGCCAGATGCGGCAACTTCGCGATCGCCGAATCGAGCGTGCCCGCGGGAGTGAAGGTACCCACGTGAAGTTCGTACCAAAGCGTGCCGAGCGTGCGACCGGAGTCCCAGGAGGCATCTGACCACTCGAAGTCGAGGTCCAGTGCCTGGGAGGGGCCGTGCACGCCGTGTGGCTGAAATCGGGACCGCGGATCGGGGAACCCGGGACCGCCATCGACGGACAGGAGGTACTCAGTACCCTCCGGCAGGTCGGCACTCCAGTACTCGCCGACGTGCTCCAGAGGGAGCCGTGCCCCACCGATCAGCGCATCGAGAGAGGACGCGTGAGGGGACCAGACGTTGAGTTTCATTCCACTCTCTTCAGGACAACAACCGGAGAGGTTGTGAGGATGTCAGAGACGAGCCGCGCAGTGTTATCGAATGTGGTGCCGGTGATGATGTCCGTCCACTCGCCTTGCGGCAGAACCACCGTGTGCTCACCAAACCCGCCGCGCTCGAAAACTCGCCGGGTGAGTCGTGAGGCTACCGTGACCACGCGTGGAATCGAGCCGCGCGAGAACGCCAGCACGTTACCTGTGGACGCCGCGAGCGGCCGATAGTGGGCCTCGGGACCAACGAACGCGTCCGGGACCTGCCTGCGTAGCTGCAGGATCGCCGTGACCAGCGCCAGCTTCTCGTCCTGGAGCGTACGCGCGCCGTGCGTAGCGTCAAGAGCTGCGTCGAGCCCGGCCACGTCGAACGGGGCGCGGTTGTCGGGGTCCACGAGGCGATTCGAGAGCCGCTCGCTGCCCTGATAGAGATCCGCGACACCCGGGGCCGTCAGCTGGATCGCCTTCTGGCCCAGCACGTTCGTGCGAACCTCGCGGGCCGTGAGTCGTGCGAAGTCGGTCAGGAGCGCGCGGACCTCGGGATCGGCCACCAACGCCTCACAGATCGCCGTCAGTGCGGCTTCGCCCGCGACGTCGGGATTGGTCCACGTGGTCCAGAGCTTCTGCTCCTTGGCCGCCTTCAACATGTAGCGAGTGAGCCGGTCCGGCTCGATCGGTCCGTCCTGCCACGTTCCCCAGAGAATCTGCCAGAGCAGGTTGCGGGTGTGCCCCTCCACCTGGGCGGCCCGAGGCTTGAGTGTGGTGGCGAGCTGGACCCACTCGGCAGGGTACTCCGAGATCACGTTGATCCGGGCGCGCACGTCCTCGGAGCGCTTGGTGTCATGGGTGCTGAGCAGGGTCATGGTGGCCGGCCAGGCGGCGGAAATGCGCGTGCACCAGGCATGGAGATCATCGGGAGTTGTGCCGAAGGTGTCCGGGGCGCCGCCCACCTCGGTCAGCGAGACCAGGGGCGTCCATCGGTAGTAAGCGGTGTCTTCCACGCCCTTCGCGGTGACGGCGCCGGTGACCTGCTGGAAGCGCACGATGAACTCGCCGCGGCGTTCTTCGTGCTGGCGCCCGGCCGAGCCCACCTCGCGTCCGAGCACCAGATCGACGACGACGTCGAGGGTCTCGATCAGATCGTCGTCGGCCAGGCGTGCCGCGGCGATGGCGGCGGCACGCCGGATCACGGCCTCTTCGCTGCCCGGCGCAGTCTCGCCCGGCACCACGTAGGCGCGGTATCGATCTACGGCGATGACGAGCTCGGTGATCGTTGCTTGGAAGGCGCGCTTCGTGTGATCGCGCAGCCGGATGTCTTCGTGGCAGATCGAGCTGGCGATCGTGGTGAGGCGCTGGATCTCGGTGAAGAGCGAGGTGGTGGCCATCTGCCGCTTCGCCTTCGTGATCTCGCCCTGGAGCGTCTCGGTACTGCCGGTGGCTTGATTTGCGAGTTGCGTGAGGGGGAGCCCACCCGAGGGATCCACGAAGAGCGAGCCAATCCGCCAGGCGGCGTCGTAGCCGGTGGTGCCGGCGACCGGCCAGTCATCCTGCAACTCCTCGTCGGCTTCGAGGATCTTCTCGGCGACAACCCAGGCGCCGCCGGTTGCCTCATCGAGCCAGCGGAAGTATCCACGCGGATCGGCGAGGCCATCCGGGTGATCGATACGGAAGCCATCGATGCGGCCGTCATGGAAGAGCTCGAACAGGAGTGCATGGGTCGCGTCAAACACATCGCGGTCTTCCACGCGGACAGCTGCCAGCGAGCCGACGTCGAAGAAGCGCCGGTAGTTCAGCTCCTCGTCCGCGACCTTCCAGTAGGCGAGCCGATAATGCTGGGACTCAAGCAGATGCGCGAGCGGCAGCTGTTCGGTGCCGGGCTTCACTGGAAACACATTCTCGTGGTAGCGCAACACCCACGAGGGCTCGGCCTCGCCGGGCACGGTGAGCTGTTCAAGCCCGATCGTTCCCTTGGCGATCGCGGTGCCCACCCGCTCGCCGAGCACGGCCATCAGAATTCCGTCCTCGTGCACAGAGCCGTCAAACCAGCTTGCAAAGGGCGAGTCTTCGCCGTCGCGAAGCACGGACCACATCGCGCGGTTCTGCCAGAGTGGGGAGGGTACGGCCATGTGGTTGGGCACCACGTCGACGATCACGCCCATCCCTCGAGCATGGGCGGCGCGGGCCAACGACTCGAAGCCGGCGCGGCCACCCAGCTCGCGGTTGATCACGGTGTGGTCGACGACGTCGTAGCCGTGGGTCGAACCCGCGGCGGCCTGGAGGATGGGGGAGAGGTAGAGATCGGTGACACCCAGCCTCTCGAGCACCGGTAGTGCGGCCTCGGCGTCCGCGAAGCCGAACTCGGGCTGGAGTTGCAGCCGGTAGGTGCTGATGGGCTGCCGGTTCTCGCCGCGGGGCGCATGCGTGTGCTGCCGCTCCATTACTTCGCCTCGATCGTGCGCAGGATCAGGATCGATCGCCCTTCTACCATGACGACGTGTCTGGGGGCGAGCGTGCCAGAAGGCTCCTCCGTGCTGGTGGAGAGCAGCACCTCCCATGCCTCGCCGTAGTCGGCTCCAGGAAGGGTGAAGTCGATCGCGTTGCCGTCACCGTTAAACATGATCAGTAGCGAATCGCCCTCGATCTTGCGCCCGTAAATGTCTGGTTCGGGGATGGCGTCGCCGTTCAAATACACCATCACAGAACGTGCATACCAGGTATTCCAGTCGTCGTCCGCCATGGGCTCGGCATTCGGCTTCAGCCAATAGATCTCGCCGAGTTCCGACGAACCGCCATGTGCCGGTTTCCCGGCAAAAAAGCGGCGCCGCCTCAGCACGGGCTGCTCGGCACGCACCTCCACGAGCCGCCGCGTGAACTCGAGCAGGCTCTCGCGTTCCTCATCGAGGTCCCAGTTCACCCAGGAGAGTTCGTTGTCCTGGCAGTAGGTATTGTTGTTGCCCTGTTGGGTGCGTCCCAGCTCGTCGCCATGGGCGATCATGGGCACACCCTGCGAGATCATGAGGGTGGTGAGCAGGTTTCGCTGCTGGCGGGCTCGCAATGCGCGAATCTCCGGATCGTCCGTGGGGCCTTCCACCCCGCAGTTCCAGGAACGGTTGTGGCTCTCGCCGTCGCCACCCTCAGCGAGGTTCGCCTCGTTGTGTTTGTCGTTGTAGCTGACCAGATCGGCGAGCGTGAAGCCGTCATGTGCCGTGATGAAGTTGATCGAAGCGAAGGGTTTGCGACCCGAATGCTCGTAGAGATCCGACGAGCCCGTGAGGCGGGAGGCGAGCTCGTCTAAGGTGTTCGGTTCGCCGCGCCAGAAGTCACGGACCACGTCGCGGAAACTGCCATTCCACTCCGTCCAGAGCGGAGGAAAACCGCCCACTTGGTAGCCGCCGTCGCCCAGATCCCACGGCTCAGCGATGAGTTTCACCTGTGAGATCACCGGGTCCTGATGCACCAGGTCGAAGAAAGCCGAGAGTCGCGAGACCTCATGGAACTGCCGCGCAAGAGTCGATGCGAGATCGAAACGGAACCCGTCAACGTGCATCTCGGTCACCCAGTAGCGCAGCGAGTCCATGATCATCTGGAGCACGGCGGTGGAGCGCATCAGGAGCGAGTTGCCGGTGCCCGTGGTGTCAAAGTAGTGCTCGAAATCGCCGTCGACGAGCCGGTAGTAGGCCTCATTGTCGATGCCCTTGAAGGAGAGCGTTGGCCCCATGTGATTGCCCTCAGCGGTGTGGTTGTAGACCACGTCCAGGATGACCTCGATGCCCGCCTCGTGGAGTGCCTTCACCATCGCTTTGAACTCGCGGACCTGCTCGCCGCGCTGACCTGTTGCCGCGTAGGCGTTATGCGGAGCGAAGAAGCCGATCGTGTTGTAGCCCCAATAGTTCGACAGACCTTTGTCCTGGAGCACCGTGTCGTTGACAAACTGGTGTACTGGCATCAACTCAATCGCCGTTACGCCAAGCTCCGTGAGGTGCTCGATCATCGCGGGATGGGCAATACCAGCGTAGGTGCCACGCAGGCGTTCGGGAATGTCCGGATGGAGCTTGGTGAGGCCCTTGACGTGTGCCTCGTAGATCACCGTGTCATGGTACTCATGCTGTGGCGGCCGATCGTGACCCCAATCGAAGAAGGGGTTGACCACCACGGACTTCATCGTGTGCTCGGCGCTATCTTCTTCGTTGCGCTCGGTCGGATCATCCCAGTTGTACGAGTAGAGCGCCTGATTTGAGATCACTTGCCCTTCGATCGCCTTGGCGTAGGGATCGAGCAGTAGCTTCGAGGGGTCACAACGGTGACCACTTGCCGGATCATATGGGCCATAGACCCGATAACCGTAGCGCTGGCCAGGGCTGACTGAAGGGAAGTAGCCGTGCCACACGTGCGCGTCCCGCTCGGTGAGCTCGCAGCGGGTCTCGACGCCATCGTCGTCGTACAAGCAGAGCTCCACGCGCTCGGCCACACTCGAGAAGAGTGCAAAGTTCGTGCCGGTGCCGTCATACGTGGCCCCGAGCGGGTAGGCGTGTCCTGGCCAGATCTCCATGGCCCAAGCTTTTCATGGAAACCGCATCGACTCATCCGCGCCTCGCCTATTGTGTGAACCCAAGGAGGAACTCATGGTGTGGGAGATCATCGGCTGGATCGGCACGGCAGTCGTCGTGTTCTCAATGCTGCAACAACGAATCACGCGGCTACGGCTCATCAACATGATCGGCTGCATCATCTCGGTGGCGTACAACACCGCGGTCGGAGTGTGGCCAATGGTGGCGCTGAACGCGGTCCTCACCGTGATTCAGGCGTACAACCTCGTCGTGCTGTGGCGTGGTCGGCATAGCGCCGTGACCTACAGCGTGGTTGCCGTGGCGCCGTCGGATCCGATAGTGGCGCACGTGCTCGAGACGAATCGCGAGGACATCGCCACATACTTCCCGAACTACGACGGCAACGCCGATCTGGGCTTCTTGGTGATGAAGGGTGACGAGATCGTGGGCATCGTGCTCGCAACGCGCGATCACAGCGAGGCGGAACTCGTGCTCGACTATGTCACACCCGCCTATCGGGACTTCACACCTGGCGAGTTCGTCTTTGCCTCCGACGAGTGGGCCGCGCACGGTGTCGCGTCCGTGCGTACCCTGCCAGGAGGCCCGGACTACTACGCACGTGTGGGATTCACCGAGGCCGGGGGAGTGTGGCACAAGGAGCTCTCCCACAGCGTGTAGGCGGGATTCATCGAACCTGGATTCATCCACTGCCGACAATGATGGCCACGAGGATTGCCGGTGGCGTGTGCGTGTCGCGGCTCCTGCGGTCATAGGTGGCCCGGGTCACCGGTAGCGTCTCTCGACCGCGTGGCTGAACTGATTGTTCCGTCCAGGCCCCGCGCCCGAAGGGCGCGTCTACGTGCGCTTCTAGTGCTCACGGGCAATGCGCCGCGCGTCTGCTCACACAACCCGGCGGGCTCCCATGCGCGAACATGTAGCGGCGGGGAAGCCCTACGTGAAACTCAGATCAACCTGGATTTCGTGTGCAATGCGCTCGAGTTCCCCGACGGCGTCGGCCACCTCGTAGCCCTCGGGCCCGCTCACGGTCACGACGGCTTCGAAGAGGGTGCCGCCCGCCATCGGTGCTTCGAGTGTGCGGCTCGTGAGGCGGTCGATGCTAAGACCCTGCCGCGCGAGGGCATCGGTGACATCACGCACGATGCCCGGCCGATCATCACCGAGGACCGTGAACTCGAAGGTCGCCGCAGGCGCATGCTCGCTAGCACTGCGCACATGTGGCGTGATGGTCAGGAGGCCACTCAGGGACTCGAGGTCCGCTACCAGGCCGTCCACATCGCCGTCGGGCACAGAGACGAGCACAATCCCGGCGAAGGCACCCGCAAGCTCGGCAAGCTCGCTCTGCTCCCAGTTGCCGCCATGCGCGGCGATACGATCGGCGACTTCCTTCACGAGCCCGGCACGATCATCGCCCACGAGCGTCAGTATGAGCTTTGTCATAGCGCAGAGCCTACTTGATGAACACGAGCCGGCTCGGGCACGTCAGCTCACGCGCGCACGAGCACGTTGATGCTGTGCCATCCGGTCGCGCCATCCGGTGTGACCGGGGCAGGCTCTACCTGGACTTTCGCGATTCCCGTGTGCGGCTGCCAGGCCATGCCTGCGATGACCACATCCCCGGTACCGACAGGATCTTCCGCCCGGGGCACGTCGATTCGTGACTGCAGCTTGATCGGCCCGGGGGCTCCTTTAACTGTGCGCGATACTGGGTTCGAACCAGTGACCTCCTCGGTGTGAACGAGGCGCTCTACCACTGAGCCAATCGCGCGTAGCGGAAACCGACTTTACCCTAAACGCACGCCGCATCGAAATTTGGCGCCGGATGCCATCTCGGGTTAGAGTCGTTCCCGCTGGAAACAGCATGCGGATGTAGCGCAGTTGGTAGCGCATCACCTTGCCAAGGTGAGGGTCGCGGGTTCGAGTCCCGTCATCCGCTCGGAGGCTCCACGCCTCACTGGTGGCGTGGCCGAGAGGCGAGGCAGCGGCCTGCAAAGCCGTATACACGGGTTCGAATCCCGTCGCCACCTCACCCATTCGGGCGATTGGCGCAGTGGTAGCGCGCTTCCTTGACACGGAAGAGGTCGCTGGTTCGATCCCAGTATCGCCCACTAGTACGACACACGAGTGCCCCGAGGAGACTCGGGGCACTTTCGTTCACTCCGACCAAAGTCCTATGCGTTCTCGAGCGCCAGGTAATACCCTCAGGGGTATAACGCACCCAATGGTGGGTGCCTCGGACAAGGGAGCCCATATGACCGAGATCGTGATCCTTGGCGGAGGAACGGCCGGCACGCTGATCGCCAACACGCTCGTGAAGAAGAAGCTCCCATGGCACATCACCGTGATCGATCGCAACGATGAACACCACTACCAGCCCGGATACTTGTTCGTGCCATTTGGGATGATGCCGGCGAGCCGGGTCGCGAAGTCCCGCACGAAGTTTCTGCCCGACGGCGTGGACCTGATCATCGATGCAGCGGTCACGATCGATCGGGCCGCGCATGAAGTTGTCCTCTCCTCGGGGCGCCGGGTCCGCTACGACCAGCTGATCATCGCCAGCGGCACTATCCCGGATCCGGCGGCGGTCCCGGGTATGGCGGACGGCATCGAGTGGTACCGGTCCGTCTTCGACTTCTACACGCTCGAGGGCGCGGCGGCCCTCGCTCCCAAGATCAAGGGTCTCGAAAAGGGTCGGCTTGTGGTGCACGTGAGCGAGACTCCGATCAAGTGCCCGGTGGCGCCGCTCGAGTTCGCGCTGCTCGCCCAGGACTACATGCGCAAAAAGGGCCGGAACTGGGGTGTGGACGTTGTCTACGTGACTCCGCTCGACGGCGCCTTCACAAAGCCCGTGGCATCAAGGACCTTGGGTGGACTGCTGGCGGAGCGGGGGATTGAGCAGATCACGGACTTCCAGGTTGAAGAGATCGATAACGGGGCGAAAGAGCTCGTCAGCTACGACGGCCGACGGGTCCCGTTCGACCTGCTGGTGACAGTCCCACCAAACCGTGGGTCCGCCGTCGTGATCGAATCCGGTTTGGGGGATGAGGCCGGGTTCGTGGCCGTCAACAAGCACACGCTGCAGTCCGAGATCGATCCGGACATTTGGGTCCTCGGCGACGCCACCAATGCCCCCACCTCGAAGGCGGGTTCGGTGGTGCACTTCGAGGCCGCCGCGTTTGTGCCGAACCTCATCGCACACGTCGCTGGTGAGCCGCTACCGAAGCTGTTTGACGGTCATGCCAACTGCTTCATTGAGTCGGGCCGCGGTGAGGCCATGCTCCTCGACTTCAACTACGAGCAGGAGCCGGTGACCGGAGTGTTCCCGCTGGCCGGTGTGGGGCCGCTTAAGTTGCTGCGTCCATCGCGACTGAATCACCTCTCGAAGCTCGCCTTCGAGGGTGTCTACTGGCATGCGCTCTTGCCGGGACGACCGCTGCCGTTCCCGCACGACATGTCCACTGCGGGCAAGAACCTCGAGTCAACGAACTGAAAGGAGCGATCATGCCCGTCAACACATTCCTGGGCCGCCAGGTCGACGTGAACGAGGAAGGGTTTCTCACGAAGCCCGAACAGTGGGATGAGGAGCTCGCCGTCCTACTTGCGAGTTACGCGGGAGTCGACGAGCTGACTGAGGCCCACTGGGCCGCGGTACGTTTCGTTCGCGCTGACATGCTCAAGACCGGTGCCTCGCCCACCCTGCACCGCATGCGCAAAGTGGGCGGACTCGACACCAAGCAGCTTTTCGAGCTCTTTCCCGGCAAACCTGCCAAGAAGCTGGCCTATGTGGCCGGCGGACCCAAACCCACGGCCTGCGTGTAGGAGATCGCTATGCCTCTTGATCGTGACGGAAACGTCATCCCCGATTTCGGTGACGCTGCGGCAGCCACAAAGGTCGCACCTGGCTCCGTCGCTGAGTCGACATACAGCGGTCCACGAAAGATCGCCTTCATTTGCTCCAAAGGCAACCTCGATATGGCCTATCCAGCGCTCATCATGGCGAACGCGGCACTTGGCGAGGGCGTGGAGGTGCATATCTTCTTCACGTTCTGGGGCCTCGACATCGTGGATGTGCGCACTCAGGACAAGCTGAAGTTCAGTTTCGCCGGCAACACCGCGATGCACATGCCGCAGTTGGAACGCGTCGCGGGCGGTCTCGGCACGAAGTCCTTCCCGCAGGCGTTCGCCGGGATTCCCGGCATGACGCCGTTTGCGACGCACATGATGAAGCAGCAGATGGACGATCTCGGCATCCCGCCAGTGCGGGAGATGATCGAGACGGTCGCGGCCTTGGGCGCCAACCTCTGGGCCTGCCGGCTCACCGTCGACATGATGCAGATCAAGAAGGCACAGCTACACCCGGCGGTGCAGGACGTGATTTCGGCGACGGACTTCATTGAGCTCTCGGCGGGTGGGCAGATCATCTTCGTCTGACGCGATAACCTTGGACGGACCGTGTCCAGCTATCCAAGGAGCCTTCCCGTGACATCATCCGTTCGCACCGAACAACGCACTACGGGAACGGAACTCTTCGGAACGGACCGGACCGTTGTCGCGATGCGCATTGCTGGCGAGCTGAAGGACCTCTTTGTCGAGGTCGAGCCCGACGTCGATGTGGAACCAGTGAGGATCGACTCACCCGATGGCCTGGCGATCCTTCGGCACTCCGCCGCACACGTTCTCGCGCAGGCCGTGCAGCAGGTGAACCCCGATGCCAAGCTTGGCATCGGTCCGCCGATCACGGATGGCTTCTACTACGACTTCGACGTCGAAACCCCGTTCACGCCGGAAGACCTGCGCGCTCTCGAGAAGAACATGCAGCGCATCGTGAAGGAAGGCCAGACCTTCCAGCGCCGCGTGGTGACCGATGAGGACGCTCGCGCCGAGCTTTCGAACGAGCCCTACAAGCTCGAGCTAATCGGGCTCAAGGGCTCCGGCGGCGCCGAGAGCACCGAGGGTGCGTCCGTCGAGGTTGGCGCCGGCGAGCTCACGATTTACGACAATGTGCGCCGCAACGGTGAGACCGCGTGGAAGGACCTCTGCCGCGGGCCGCACCTGCCCAGCACCAAGCTCATCGGTAACGGCTTCAAGCTCATGCGTTCGGCCGCCGCCTACTGGCGGGGGAGAGAGAAGAACCCGCAGTTGCAGCGCATCTACGGCACCGCGTGGCCCACCAAGGACGAGCTGACCGCGTACACCGATCGTCTCGCCGAGGCGGAGCGCCGCGATCACCGCCGTCTTGGCAGCGAACTCGACCTGTTCTCATTCCCGGACGAGATCGGCTCGGGCCTGCCGGTGTTCCACCCCAAGGGCGCCATGGTGCGCATGGAGATGGAGGAGTACTCGCGCCGCCGCCACGTGGAGGCCGGATACTCCTTCGTGAACACCCCGCACATCACCAAGCAGAACCTCTTCGAAACCTCCAAGCACCTGGACTGGTACGCCGATGGCATGTACCCCCCGATGCAGTTGGATGAAGAACGCGATGACAAGGGCAACGTCACCAAGCAGGGCCAGAACTACTACTTAAAGCCCATGAACTGTCCGATGCACAACTTGGTGTATCGCTCGCGTGGCCGCTCCTACCGCGACCTGCCGCTGCGCCTGTTCGAGTTCGGGCACGTCTACCGTTACGAGAAGTCCGGTGTGGTGCACGGCCTCACCCGTGCGCGTGGTTTTACACAGGATGACGCTCACATCTACACCACGCGTGAGCAGATGCGGGACGAACTCGCTTCACTCCTCACCTTCGTGCTCGACCTCTTGAAGGATTACGGCCTCGACGAGTTCTATCTCGAGCTGTCCACCCGTGACCCCGAGAAGTCTGTGGGCGATGAGGAAACCTGGGATGAAGCCACCCGTGTCCTCGAAGAGGTTGCGACCGAATCCGGGCTCGAACTCGTGCCCGATCCCGGCGGCGCCGCGTTCTATGGCCCCAAGATCTCGGTTCAGGCAAAGGACGCGATCGGCCGTACCTGGCAGCTCTCCACGATCCAGCTGGACTTCTTCGAGCCAGAGCTCTTCGAACTCGAGTACACGGCACCGGACGGATCCCGCCAGCGCCCCGTGATGATCCACCGTGCGCTCTTCGGTTCGATCGAGCGCTTCTTCGGCGTGCTCCTCGAACACTACGCCGGCGCATTCCCTGCCTGGCTCGCGCCAGTTCAGGTAACCGCAATCCCCGTGGCGGATGTCTTTGATGACTACTTGAGGAACGTCGTCGGGCAGCTCGAGGCACAGGGGATCCGGGCGGTGGTTGACACCTCCGATGACCGCTTTGGTAAGAAGATTCGCAACGCGGCCGCGCAGAAGGTTCCTTTTGTGCTGATCGCCGGTGGTGAGGACGTCGATGCGGGCGCCGTCTCGTTCCGGTACCGCGGTGGCGAGCAGAAGAACGGCGTGCCGGTCGATGAGGCGATCGCCGAGATCGTGGAGCACGTGCGTTCCCGCAGGAACACGTTGTGAGCGAGCAGTCACACGACTTCGCGGGCAGGCCGGACGCGTTCGAGCGGCTGTGGACGCCGCACCGCATGGTGTACATCGGCGGAGAGAACAAGCCCGACGACGATTCGGTCGCGTCCTGCCCTTTCTGCAGCATTCCGGGGCGCACCGACGAGGACGGCCTCATCGTGGCGCGTGGCGAGACGGGATACGTGGTCCTGAACCTGTACCCGTACAACCCGGGGCACCTCTTGGTCTGCCCGTACCGGCACGTCTCGTCCTACACCGACCTGTCGAAGGACGAGCGGGATGAGTTCGGGGAGCTCACCGCCCACTCGATCCGCGCCCTCCAGCTCGCATCGCGCCCGGCCGGACTTAATACAGGTACGAACCAGGGAGCCGTCGCGGGCGCCGGAATCGCGGCTCATCTGCACCAGCACGTGATTCCGCGGTGGATGGGGGACTCGAACTTCTTCCCGATCATCGCCGAGACGAAGGCCCTGCCGCAGGTGCTCGGCGAGACCTGGAAGCTGTTGAGCGACGCTTGGGAGCGCACATGCTAGGTGGCCATGGGAGAGGGTTCTCAACGGCAGTCTTCGGCCCCGTTGCGAAACTCTTAGTGAAGCTCGGAGTCTCCGCAGACGCCGTGACGATCACCGGCACCATTCTCGCGATCACGGTTTCGTTCACCCTGCTCGCACGAGGACACTTCGTGAGCGGACCGCTCCTGCTCGGAGCGATCCTGGTGACGGACTCGATCGATGGCCAGATGGCCAGGCTGACGGGTCGGGCATCGAAATGGGGCGCGTTCCTCGATTCCACTCTGGATCGGATGACAGACGCGTGCGTGTTCCTCTCGATCGCACTGGCCGCACAGTCATTTGAAGGGACGATCGGGACGGTCACCTACGGCTTCGCGCTCGCCATCGTCCCGCTTGCCATGCTCGTGTCGTACGCACGCGCCCGCGGTGAGGCGGTTGGTGCGGATCCCTCGCGGGGACTGGCCGAGCGCACCGATCGGCTCATTGTGGCCCTGGCGGGTTGCCTCGCCGTCGGGCTGGGCGCCCCCATACTGGTGCTCACCATTGCTCTGGGTTACGTGGCAATCGCGAGCGCCATCACCGTGGTGCAACGCATGCTCGCCGTGAAGGCGCAGGTCTCGTAGTGGACTCTGGTCGGCTCTTCACACTCGCGTGGAAGGTTCTTCCGAAGCTTCCCGAAGGCATGATTGCGAGCGCCTTCAATCTTGCCGCGGACCAGCTCTGGCGCGGGAGAAAGGGTTCGGTGCCGCAGCTGGAGAAGAACCTCCGGCGGGTTCTGCCCGACGCCGATGAGGCGACGTTACGGGAAGCGAGCCGGGCCGCGTTGCGTTCCTACGCTCAGTACTATGCCGAGATCTTCACGACTCCGGGGCTCGCGCCCGAGGACCTGTATCGCCGCACCGCACTAAACTGTCCCGATTCGGTTCACGAGGCGCTCCGGAATGGCAGTGTCGTGCTCGCGCTGGGGCATACCGGCAACTGGGACTACGCGGGGTTTCAGGCGTCGCGTGAACTTGCGACTGTGTTGACGGTGGCGGAGGTGCTCACACCCCGCGAACTCTTCGAGGACTTCCTGCGGTTCCGGGAGTCACTCGGCATGGAAGTCATTCCGCTTGAGAAGGGCGCGAACGTGTTCGGTCAGTTGCGCAGCCGCGCGCGGGATGATGTGCGGACTGTGGCGCTCCTGGCGGATCGCGATCTGACACATAACGGTATCGAGGTGGAGCTTGTGGGTCATCGCGCGCGCGTTGCGGCAGGCCCCGCCGCGCTGTCGCATTCGCTCCGGATTCCACTGTATTTCGTGGGCCTTCGACATGTGCGTGTTCCCGCTCCCACGAAGCTTCGGCCGAAACGGACCGTCTCCGGCATTGAGGCGAAGTTCTACGGACCGATCACGGTGGATCCCGGCCCGAACGCCGTCGAGCGGCTCACCCAGGCCTGGGCCGATGCCATGAGCGATTGGCTGCGCACGTACCCCGAGAGTTGGCACATGCTCCAGAAGGTGTTCGTTGACGATCTCGATCCCGATTGGCTTACGGAGGCACGCCGCGCATGAAGATCGGAATCGTCTGCCCCTACTCGTGGGACGCTCCCGGTGGTGTTCAGTTCCACATCCGCGACTTGGCGCAGACTCTCATCGGCAAGGGCCACCAGGTGTCGGTCTTGGCGCCCGCATCCGATGACACGGAGGTGCCCAGTTTTGTCGTGAGCGCTGGCCGTTCGGTCCCGATTGCTTACAACGGCTCGGTGGCGCGGCTTAGCTTCGGGGTCCGCCCGAATCGCGCCGTGGATGAGTGGCTCGAGGAGGGCGGATTCGATCTGATCCACATCCACGAGCCGATCGTCCCTTCCCTGGGCATGCTGGCCCTGGCACAAGCGGAGCTGCCTGTCGTGGCAACTTTCCACTCGGCGATGGCACGTTCGCGTGCACTGAACTTCGTCTCGCCCATGGTGCAGCCGTTACTGGAGAAGGTCACGGCGCGGATCGCAGTCTCTGATGAAGCACGCCGGACTGTTAGTGAGTTTCTTGGTGGCGACGCCTACGTCATCCCAAATGGCATCTTCGTTGCCGATTTCGCCAACGCAACTCCCGATCCCCGGTGGAAGGGTGTGCGGCACGGTGGCGCACCCACTGTGGCTTTCTTGGGCAGGCTCGATGAACCGCGCAAGGGGCTGCCCATCTTCACCGAGGCTGTGCGCCTCGTGCATTCCGAGCGGTCCGACGTCCGATTCCTGATTGCCGGTAGCGGGGAGGCGAAAGAGGAGCGGGAACTCTTGCGGGGCCTTCCGGCGGAGTTCCTCGGTGGGATTTCCGACGCGGAGAAATCGGCGCTGTTCGCGTCCGTCGATCAGTACGTGGCTCCGCAGACGGGCGGTGAGTCTTTCGGCATCGTGCTCGTGGAGGCAATGGCGGGCGGTAGCCGAGTGATCGCCTCCAACATCCAAGCGTTCGACGACGTCCTCGACCATGGCGCTGCCGGCGATCTATTCGAGATGGGTGACGCGCGCTCGCTGGCTGACAGCATTCTGGCAGATCTCGATTCCTCCCGGCCACAGCTGGATTCCCACGCGGCGACATGGGTACGGCACTTCGACTGGGCGCCGATTACCGAGCGTATCGAGCAGGTCTATACGGTGGCGCTCGATGCCGCCGCACCGCGGCATCGAGTGAAGCGCGGGCCGTTCTCGCGGATACGGAGGAAGAAGTGACGGAACTATGGGTGGCCCTGGGCGCCGTCGTGCTCATGGCTTTTCTTGGCTTCCTGCTGTACCGCGGTACCCGGCTGGACCGGCTACACAACGACGTCCTACGCTCTCGTGCCACGCTGGAGAAACTCCTCATCATGCGCGCACACTACGCGCTCGAGATGGTGGCGATGGGGGAGTTCGATCCGGCCTCGGCGATGATCGTCACGGACGCGGCAATGCGATCCTTCGATGATCAACGCGAGCTCGTTCCCGATGGCCTCGGTGGACTCGCGGTGCAAGAACCGGTGCTCGGGGAGGAAGAGACTCGATCGCGCGCCATCGTGGAGAGCCAACTCTCCGAAGTCCTACGCGACGTTCTCGCGGAGCCCGAGTCCCGCACCACCGAACTGGCCCAACGCCTCCTCAATGCGTGGGAGCGCATCCAGGTGGCGCGCAGTCTGCACAATCAGAAAGTGGAACTCACGCGTCAGTTGCGTTCCAACCTCCTCGTACGCGTCTTTCACCTCTACGGAAGCGCCGCATTGCCCGTCACGTTCGAGATGGACGACGCCCTGCCCGCGGCCCCACTCGCCTAGTATTCCGTCATGAGCACCGTCACCCCATTCACGCAACGCCAAGGGTGGTCTCCCGTTCCCCGGAGCTCTCCGTGGCTGACGATCCTCGAGATCCTCGGGATCGCGCTCGGCCTGTTCGGAATGGTGACGGTCCTCGGAATCGCGGTGGGCGAAGGCACCACGGATTCCGCGATCATCGGGGGCATTCTCGCGTTCTTCCCCCTTCTGCTGGTGTTCATCGCGATCCGCTGGATCGATCGGTGGGAACCCGAGCCATTACGCGCTCTCGTGCTTGCGTTCGTGTGGGGTGCCGGCGTCGCTACCTTGGTCTCCTTGTTCATTAACACGACGGTAGCCGCGGTTCTCTCGGGAGTCGGGTCATCCGAGACAACCCAAGCGATCATTGGTTCCGCCATCGGAGCCCCCATCATCGAGGAGCTCACCAAGGGCCTTGGCGTCCTGTTGATCTTCTTTATCTACCGGCGGAGCTTCGATGGCCCGGTCGACGGCGTCGTCTACGGTGCCACTGTCGCCGCCGGGTTCGCTTTTGTTGAGAACATCCTGTACTTCACCCAGTTCAACGATCAACTCGCCAGCGTGTTCGTGGGCCGCGCAATCATGTCCCCGTTCGCCCACATCATCTTCACCTCGATGACGGGATTGATGCTGGGTGTCGCCGCCCGCAGCCGTTCGTGGCTGAGCTGGCTGTGGTTGTTCCCGCTCGGCCTCGCGATGGCAATGGCCCTGCACGGGCTGTGGAACTTCTCCACGCTCTCGACCAACTATCTCCTGCTCTACCTGTTCCTCCAGGTGCCCATGTTTGTGGGCGGCGTGGGGCTCGTGTACTGGTTACGCCACCTGGAACGGCAAGTGTTGCAGCAGCGGCTCAGCGAGTACGCCCGTGCCGGATGGTTCTCGCCCGGCGAAGTCAACATGCTGGTGTCGCTGGGTGAGCGGCGCCGCGCACGTGTGTGGGCCAAGAGGCAGGGTCGGCTTACTGCGATGAAGGCATTCCAGAAGAACGCCACGGATCTCGCGTACCTGCGAGAACGACTCGCTACCGGGCGGGTGACCGCGTCCTCGGGTGCCGAGCAGAACGTGCTCCTCCGCGCCGTCACCCAAGCGAGGGCGGAACTCTTCGCATGACGGTCAACTGGGACGAGTGGGAACAGCGGGACGGCATGCCGTTCCGTGAAGGGGCGCGAGTCATCCTTCTCGACGAGGCTGATCGCGTCCTCCTCATCCGCGGTCACGACTTCGGTAAGCCCGATCGTTCCTGGTGGTTCACACCAGGTGGCGGCGTGATGCCGGGGGAGGCCACGAGAGATGCAGCCAGACGAGAGCTGTTTGAGGAGACCGGGATCGCCGTCGGGCAGCTGGTGGGTCCAGTGGCGGAGCGCGACGTGATCTTCGACTTCGCCCTGATCACCTGCCGCCAGCACGAGTTCTTCTATTGTGCGCGCACCTCCGAGACCGCGATCGACGTCTCGGGCCATACCGAGACCGAACGCGAGCTACTTGACGAGTTTGCGTGGTGGCGCGCCCCGGATCTCGCGCGCGCTCGCGGTACCGGCCAGACTCTCTACCCTCCCGATATGCCGGAGCTCGTCGAATGGCTCACCCCAGGGTGGGACGGCGAGCTCCGTACTCTCGGCGCGTAAGATATTCCCAGTTCCACTCCACGATTCTCAGGAGGTTCCCATGTCCGGTCACTCTAAGTGGGCCACGACCAAACACAAGAAGGCGGCGATCGACGCCAAGCGCGGCAAGCTCTTCGCCCGACTCACCAAGAACATCGAGGTTGCGGCCCGCACCGGTGGCGGTGACCCTGCCGGCAACCCAACTCTCTATGACGCCATTCAGAAGGCGAAGAAGAACTCCGTTCCCGCGGACAACATCGACCGCGCGGTCAAGCGTGGCTCGGGCCTCGTGGCCGGCGGTGCCGATTACGAGACGATCATGTACGAAGGCTATGGCGCGGGCGGCATCGCCGTGCTCGTTGAGTGCCTCACTGACAATCGCAACCGCGCCGCATCGGATGTGCGCGTGGCGTTCACCCGCAACGGCGGCCAGATGGCGGACCCGGGTTCGGTGTCTTACCTGTTCTCGCGCCGCGGCGTGATCGTGGTGCCCAAGGCAGAAGGCCTCACGGAGGACGACATCCTGATGGCTGTGCTCGATGCCGGCGCCGAAGAGGTCGAGGACCTCGGCGAGGCTTTCGAGATTCAGTGCGAGGCAAGCGATGTAGTGGCCGTGCGCACGGCACTTCAAGACGCTGGTTACGACTACGAATCGGCCGAGGCACAGTTCGTTCCCGCCACCGAGATCGAGGTGGACATCGAAGGTGCGCGCAAGATCATGAAGCTGATCGATGCGCTGGAGGACTCCGACGACGTGCAGAACGTCTTTGCGAACTTCGATGCCTCGGATGAGGTGCTTGCGGCGCTCGACGAGGAGTAGCTGGTGCGGATCCTCGGTATCGATCCCGGGCTGACTCGGTGCGGCCTCGGCGTGATCGAGGCCGGGCGCCCGCCTCGCGCACTCGAATACGGCGTGATTCGCACCGATTCGGACGCGCCGATCGAGGAACGCCTGCTTCGAGTCGCCACAGGGATCGACGAGTGGCTCGACCGCTTCACACCGGACGCGGTGGCCGTGGAGCGCGCGTTCGCACAGCATAACGTCACCACCGTGATGGGGGTGGCGCAGGTGTCTGGGCTCGCGCTCGTGGCTGCCACACGCCGGGACATACCCGTGGCGCTACACACGCCCTCGGAGGTCAAGGCCGCCGTGACCGGTTTCGGTAACGCGCCCAAGGAGCAGGTCCAGCAGATGGTGATGCGGATTCTCGGGCTCGCGGAGATCCCACAACCCGCAGACGCCGCCGATGCCCTGGCCTTGGCGATCACCCATCAGTTCCGGCAGGGTTCGGTTTCGTCCACGTCTGGTGCGGCGCAGACTCCCGCCCAGCGCGCCTGGGCCGAGGCCGAACGCGCGGCGCGCCGTGGCAGGAGCCAGCGGAACCTGCGCTAGGCTATTCGTACACACGTTCGAAAGGATGCCATGATCGCGTCGCTACGAGGACGAGTTGAGTCCGTAAGACTCGACCGCGCCGTTATCGAGGCCGGCGGCCTCGGCTACGAGGTCTTGGCCGCACCGAATACGCTCTCGTCCCTACGAGTCGGGGAGGAGACACGACTGGCAACGATGCTCGTGGTGCGGGAGGACTCGATGACGCTCTACGGCTTTGCCGACGCCGATGAACGGGCGGTCTTCGAGACGGTCCAGACCGTCTCGGGCGTTGGTCCCCGCTTGGCTCTGGCGATCCTCGCGGTACACACGCCCGATCAGTTGCGCGCGGCGATTGCGGGGGAGGACCTGAAGGCATTGGAGCGGGTTCCTGGAATCGGGAAGAAGGTTGCTTCCCGGCTTGTGCTTGAGCTGAAAGGGAAGCTCGGAGAGGGTCACGCGGTACCCGGGGCGCCGGTGGTACTGGACGACGCTGACGAGATCGTCTCGGCGTTGACCCAGCTCGGGTGGCCGCAACGCGATTCGGAGGCAGCGGTGGCGGCCGTTGGCGGCGGTAGCACGGCAGAACGGTTGCGTGCGGCTCTGCAATACCTGGCGGTGGGCCGTGGATGATCTGACTGATCCCGTCGTCCATGACTCCGAGCGGGCGGCTGAGGCGGCACTGCGCCCCAAGCGACTCGGCGAGTTCGTGGGCCAGGAGAAGTTACGGCGCCAACTCGATCTGGTCCTCTCCGCAGCGCGGGGCCGATCGATGGCACCCGATCACGTCCTGCTTTCGGGCCCGCCAGGACTCGGCAAGACAACTCTCGCGATGATTATTGCCGCGGAGTCCGAGGGATCACTCAGGCTCACGTCGGGACCCGCCATCCAACATGCCGGGGATCTCGCCGCCATCTTGTCCTCGGTCAGCGAAGGGGACGTGCTGTTCATCGACGAGATTCACCGCTTGGCACGGGCTGCCGAGGAGATGCTCTACCTGGCGATGGAGGATTTCCGGGTGGATGTCGTCGTCGGGAAGGGGCCCGGCGCTACCTCCATTCCGCTGTCTCTGCCGCGCTTCACCGTGGTGGGCGCGACCACGCGGGTGGGACTCCTGCCAGCACCCCTCCGCGATCGATTCGGACTCACCGGGCATCTCGAGTATTACTCGGATTCCGAGTTGGAGCAGGTCCTTGTGAGGTCCGCCGGGCTGCTCGGTGTCAGCCTCCATCCTGATGCGGCGGCCGAGCTCTCCTCTCGCTCACGGGGCACTCCGCGAATCGCCAACAGGTTGCTCCGCCGCGTCCAGGACTGGGCCGAGGTCCACGGGGACGGTGCGCTCAGCTTTCACGCCGCGGCGAGCGCACTGGAACTCTTCGACGTCGACGCCCGCGGTCTGGACCGGCTCGACCAGGCCGTGCTCGATGCTCTGTGCCGTCGATTCGGCGGCGGACCGGTGGGACTCAACACACTCGCGGCCGCCGTCAGCGAAGAACCCGAGACCGTCGAGACAGTCGTTGAACCATTCCTGGTCCGTGAAGGCATGATGAGCCGCACGCCGCGCGGGAGAGTCGCCACGGCGGTGGCCTTCCAGCATCTCGGGCTCGCATCTCCCGCATCGGGAGCCTTGTTCGAGGCGTAGCTCGCAGTCACGTAGAATATCCACGGACTAGACGAGGAGTTGTCATGGAAATTATCTTGCTCGGTGGCGTACTGCTGCTGTTCATCGCGATGAACTATTTCGGAAAGAAGAAGCAGCGTGAGGCCGAGACGAAGCGTTCCGAGTCACTCGTGCTGGGCAACAATGTGCGCACGCACTCGGGCTTCTACGGCAAGATCGTTGACATCGACGGACTCACCGTGACCCTCGAGAGCCCGTCCGGCGGCGAGTCGGTGTGGCACAAGAACGCCATTCACGGCGCCGAAGAGCCCCCCTTCCAACCGGAATATGACGAGGACGAGGACGCCGAACTCAGCGAAATTGAGGGCTTCTCGTCCGAAGCCCCAGAGCCTGAGACGACAGTCTCGACTCTCGATAATCCAATCGAGAACGAACAGGACAAGTAACTCAGGTGGCAGAACGCCGAACGCGACCGGTCCGGTCGCTTATTTCGCTTGCCGTCATCGTCTTCATCCTCGCCGGAGCAATCTTCGCGGGAACGAAGTTCTCAGACGCCAGCTTCACCCCGAAGCTCGCGCTCGATCTCGAAGGCGGCACACAGATTATCCTGACTCCGCAAACCGAGGACGGTTCGGAGGTCACCGCGGATGACATCAACCAGGCGATCAAGATCATCCGCCAGCGTGTGGACGCATCGGGTGTGTCCGAAGCCGAGATCACTCGCCAAGGATCGCAGAACATCGTCGTCGCGCTTCCCGGCGAACCCAGCCAGGAGACGCTCGATCTGGTGCGTCGCTCAGCTCAGCTCCGGTTCCGCCCGGTCATCGTTGCCAGCGGACCGCTCGCAATTGACGCCGAGAACCTGAAACTCGTGCTTGAGGACGAGCGCCCCGATTTCGAGATCTCGGATGACGCCACGGTCGACGAACTCGCGTTCGCCGCCGCCGACCAAGATGGCGACGGCGTGCTGTCCACGGAGCCGCCCACCACGCCAACCTCCAACTCCGACGGCGCGTGGGTGACTGAGCAGATCCTCTACGACTACTACACGCTCGATTGTTCGGATCCCAGCAATCTCGATGGTGGCGACCAGACGCCGTCGGGAGATCCGATGGTGGCGTGTGACTCGACCGGTGCGTCGAAGTTCATCGTAGGCCCCACCGACATCGAGGGCACGCACGTGACCCAAGCGTCGTCCGGCCTCAAGACCACCGGGCAGGGCGCGGTCACCAACGAGTGGCAGGTGTCCATGGAGTTCGACTCCGAGGGGGCTCAGCTCTTCGCCGATGTGACCGCGCGCCTGGCCACCCTCGACAGTCCGCAAGACCAGTTCGCTGTGGTACTCGATGGCCTGGTTGTCTCCAACCCATACGTCAGCGAGTCGATCACGGGCGGGCAGGCGTCCATTTCCGGATCCGGCATCAACCGCGAATCGGCGGCGACGCTGGCGAACCAGCTCAGCTTCGGTTCGCTCCCGTTGAACTTCACTGTGCAGAGCGAAGAGCAACTCTCGGCAACACTCGGCGATCACCAACTTGAGTTGGGAATCATGGCCGGACTCATCGGTTTCGCGCTCGTGATCATCTACATGATCTTCCAGTACCATGCTCTCGGCTTTGTGGCACTCGCCAGTCTCGGACTCGCCCTTGGGCTCACCTACCTCACGATCACACTGCTGAGTTGGCTGATGGGATACCGGCTGTCGCTTGCGGGCGTGGCCGGTCTGATTATCTCCATCGGCATCACGGTGGACTCGTTCATTCTGTATTTCGAGCGCATTCGGGATGAGGTTCGCGAAGGCCGAATCCTGACGGATGCGACACAGTACGGCTGGCGCCGGGCCCGCACCACGATTTTCGCTTCTGACAGCGTGAACTTCGCGGCGGCGCTTGTCCTCTATTTCCTCGCGGTGGGCGGCGTACGGGGCTTCGCGTTTACCCTCGGATTGACCACGTTGATCGACCTCGTCGTGGTCATCCTCTTCACCTACCCGCTCATGACCCTTCTCGTGCGTACCCGCTACTTTGGTGAGGGCCGTACGTTCTCGGGCCTCGACCCAGTGCGGCTCGGCTCCACCGTCAGCTACCGCGGGCGAGGGACGTTCGAACCCGGCACGAAGGGGTCGAAGCTCTCAATCGCCGAACGGAAGGCCGCTGCGGCTCAGGAGGTGGACGCATCATGATGTCCTTCGCACAGCTTGGAAACGAGCTCTACACGGGCACGCGTTCTCTCAATATCGTCACGAATCGACGCAGGTGGCTTTCGATCGCCGGTGCCCTCGCAGCGGCCGGGCTCCTAATTCTCCTCGTAAAGGGACTGAACCCGGGCATTGAGTTCTCGGGCGGCTCCGAATTCCGAATCCAAGGAGTCAGTACCACCGATACCTCGCTCGCCGCGGAGGTGCTGAGCGACGCCGGAGTCAGCGAGACTCCACGGGTCTCGGTGATCGGTACGGAGGGGGACGCAGTGCGCGTCCAAACCCTCGAGCTGACCTCGGAACAAATTGAGCAGATTCGAGAAGAGCTACTGGACGCTTACGGCGGCGACAGTATCTCCTCCACGTTCATCGGACCGGCCTGGGGGCAGGACGTCACACAGAGGGCATTCCTCGCCATTCTCGTGTTTGTCCCGCTCGTGGCGCTCGGCATGTCGCTGTACTTCCGCAGCTGGACCATGGCGCTGGCCGGCATCTGCGCTCTCCTGCACGACATCATCGTGACAGTTGGAGTCTATGCTCTCGTCGGATTCGAGGTCACGCCCGCATCGGTCATCGGGTTCCTGACAATCCTTGGCTACTCGCTGTATGACACGGTCGTGGTCTTTGACAAGGTGCGTGAGAACTCGCAGGGCTTCCTCGAGCAGCACGTCGTCACGTTCCCAGAGATCGCCGATCTCGCGGTCAACCAGACTCTGGTTCGGTCACTGAACACCTCGATCACGGGACTGCTACCGGTCACGGCGATCCTGGTGGTCGGCGCGAGCGGGGTGGGCGGCGGAACACTTCGCGACATCTCGCTCGCACTCTTCGTGGGAATGCTCGTCTCGACCATCTCCTCGATCTTTATCGCGGCGCCGGCCGAGACGACATTCCGCATGATGATCCCGGCGTATCAGGAACACGACACGCAGGTACTCGCGAAGCGGGAGGCCTCCTCGGATATCGTCGCCACTAACTCCACCACGGCTGCGGCGCTCGGTGCTACCGTGGCACCTGGCGGACACAAAGGACAGCAGGCCCAGCCGCGCAAGAAGACGAGGAAGAACCGATGAGCCCACTGAGCGATCTCGCCGATCTCGTCCAGTCCAATATCCGTGAGATCCCGGACTACCCAAGTCCAGGAGTGCTGTTCCGAGACATCACACCGCTCCTCGCACACGGTGAGGCCTTCGGCGCGCTGATTAAGGCGTTGGCAGCACACTACGACGGCAGGATCGATGCGGTGGCGGGCTTGGAGTCTCGCGGCTTCATCCTCGCCGCTCCGCTCGCGGTGGAACTCGGGATTGGCATGCTGACCGTCCGTAAGGCTGGAAAACTACCCGGCCCCGTGGTCGGCGTCGACTATGCGCTCGAGTACGGAACGGCGCGAATGGAGATCCGCCCCGAGACCGTGCATCCGCACGAGCGTGTTCTGATCGTTGACGACGTCCTCGCCACTGGCGGGACCGCAGCGGCAGCAATCGAGTTGATCGAAAGCTCGGGCGGTCACGTTGCGGGTCTCGCGATGCTCATGGAGCTCAACGAGCTCAATGGACGCGAACGGCTCGCGGGGTACGAAGTGGAGACCGTTCTGTCCTACTGACCGTAGGATTGATGGGTGAGCGAACGAACCACCCCGAGCCCGTCAATGCTGGCGCGGCTGATGCGACTGGGCAAGGCCCAGCAGGTGCCGCTCGCCATTGAACCGCTGATCACGGCGCTCTGGGCAAACCACCCCAAGGAAGACATCTCTCTGATCCTGCGCGCCTATGAGGTGGCGGAACAGGCGCATCGCGGCCAGAAACGCCGCAGTGGTGATCCGTACATCACGCATCCGGTTGCCGTCTCGACGATCCTCGCCGAACTGGGAATGCTTCCGGCCACGCTTGCCGCCGCGCTACTCCATGACACTGTCGAGGACACGGATTACCCGCTTGAGACCCTTCGGGAGGAGTTTGGAAGCGAGATCGCCGCACTCGTTGACGGCGTGACGAAGCTCGACAAGGTCACCTACGGCGATGCCACGCAGGCAGAGACCGTTCGCAAGATGATCGTGGCGATGTCCCGAGACATTCGCGTCCTGCTGATCAAGCTGGCCGATCGCTTGCACAACGCCCGCACCTGGAAGTACGTGACGGGGGAGTCGGCCGCCCGTAAGGCGCGCGAGACGCTCGAGATCTACGCGCCGCTGGCACACCGGCTTGGCCTCAACACAATCAAGTGGGAGTTGGAGGATCTCTCGTTCCAGACCCTCTACCCGGGCGTCTACGACGAGATCGTGCACCTGGTGGCCGAACGCGCTCCCGCGCGCGAGTCGTATCTCGCGGATGTGCGCACCACAATCGAATCCGATCTCGCCGGTTCGAAGATTCACTGCACGGTGACAGGCCGTCCCAAGCACTACTACTCGATCTACCAGAAGATGATCGTGCGGGGGCGCGAGTTTGACGACATCTATGACCTGGTGGGCGTGCGCGTGCTCGTGAACACGGTCCAAGACTGTTACGGCGCCATTGGCGTGGTGCATGGCCGGTGGCAGCCACTGCCGGGCCGGTTCAAGGACTACATCGCCTCGCCCAAGTTCAACATGTACCAGTCTCTCCACACCACGGTGCTGGGCCCTGGCGGGCGCCCGGTCGAAATCCAGGTTCGAACGTACGAGATGCACAAGCGTGCCGAGTACGGTGTGGCCGCGCACTGGAAGTACAAGGAGGACCCCGGCAAGTCGCAGAAGGTGGATACCGGCGAGGTGGCGGAACTGGGCTGGCTCCGGCAAATCGTCGACTGGCAACAGGAGACCGCCGATCCAGCGGAGTTCCTTGACTCGTTGCGGTTCGAGATGTCCGGCAGTCAGGTCTACGTCTTTACACCGAAAGGTGATGCGGTCGCCCTCGCGCCGGGCGCAACCCCCGTTGACTTCGCCTATGCCGTCCACACCGAGGTGGGCCACCGCACCGTTGGGGCCCGCGTCAACGGCAAGCTCGTTCCGCTTGATTCGAAGCTCCAGAACGGCGACACGGTGGAAGTCTTTACCTCCAAAGCCGAAGGCGCCGGACCATCGCGCGATTGGCTGAACTTCGTCGCCTCACCGCGGGCACGCAACAAGATCAAGTCGTGGTTCACCCGCGAGCGTCGTGATGAGGCGATTGAGGCAGGCAAGAACCTGCTCGCGAAGGCGATGCGCAAGCAGAACATGCCAATCCAGCGGCTCATGTCGCACGGCACTCTCACCGCGGTGGCCGATGAGATGAAGCTTGCCGGGGTGGACGGACTCTACGCCGCGATCGGAGAGAACCACGTGTCCCCGGATAACGTGGTTCAGCGCATCGTCAGGCTTGTGGGGGGCGAGGCCGGTGCCGAAGAAGATCTCTCCGAAGCCACGATCCCTGGCTTCGTGCCCCGCCAGGCTCCGCGATCGAGCGACGTCGGCGTGCTCGTCGAGGGCCTCGACTCCTCGGACGTGTGGGTCAAGATCGCGCGCTGCTGCACCCCCGTTCCGGGCGATCCAATCGTGGGCTTCGTGACACGCGGACAGGGCGTCTCGGTGCATCGCGCAGATTGCGGCAACGTGGAACAGCTGATGAACCAGCCGGAGAGAATGATCGCGGTCTCATGGGACGACGACGCCTCCGGCACCTTCCTGGTCCAGATTCAGGTGGAGGCGCTCGACCGGCAGGGCCTGCTGTCCGAAATCACGCGGGTTCTGACCGAGAACCACGTGAATATCCTCTCGGCGTCCTCGACAACCTCGCGGGACCGCCTCGCAATTCTGCGTTTCGGATTCGAGATGGCCGCCGTCGACCATCTCGAGCACCTGCTCAATCTGGTCCGCAACATTGACGGCGTCTACGAGGCCTACCGGGTCACCGGCAAGAAGAAGTCGACCTAGTCCAGCTGCTGAATCTGCTTCAGCCACGCCTTACGGGCCGTCAGCGCCTCAGTGATTTCCTTCTCCTTGCGCGCGTTCTTAGCGTCCTTTGCCTTTTGGAGATCCTTCTCCAACTCGGCAATTGAGGCTTCGAGTTGCGAAGTCGCACCGGCGACACGAGCCTGGGTCTCGGGGTTGGAACGCCGCCACTCGGCGTCCTCCTTGTCCCGCACGGCCTGCTCGACGGCGCGCATGCGCGCTTCCACAGTCTTCATGTCCGCACGCGGCACGCGGCCGGCCGCGTCCCACCGATCCTGCAGGTGACGCAGCGCGTTGCGGGCCGCCTTCACATCCGTCACCGGCAGGAGTGCCTCCGCCTCGGTGAGGATCTCCAGCTTCACCTCAAGGTTCTTGCCGTACTCCTCGTCGATCTGCCGGTTCTGACTCTCGCGCGCGTCGAAGAATACCTGCTGCGCGGCACGGAACCGCTCCCACAGCTCGTCGTCGTCCTTGCGGCGTGCGCGGCCAGCGGCCTTCCACTCGTTCATGAGCTCGCGGTACTCGCCAGAGGTGCGGCCCCAGTCCGTGGAGGAGGAGAGAGCCTCCGCACGGGCGATCAGCGCCTCCTTGGCCTTCTTGGCTGCGTCGGAATCGGCATCGCGCTCAGCGAAGAACTGGCGACGGTTGCGGTCGAACGTGGTGCGGGCCTTCGCGAAGCGCTTCCAGAGCTCGTCCTCGGTGGCCTTGTCGATCCGCGGGCCGGAACGCTGCGCGCCTTTCCACTGCTCGAGCAGTTCGCGCAGCTGCTCGGAGGAGTTCTTCCACTGGGTTCGTGCCGTGTCCTGACCTGCAAGTGACTCGGCAGCGGCCACGAGCTTCTCACGCTCAACGAGCGCAGCTGCCTTGGCAGCCTCACGCTCGGCCTGAACCTCAGCGCGCCGCTGAGCGGCGCGCTCTTCGGCGAGCGCAAGGCGCTTCCGTAGCCCATCGAGGTCGCCGACCGCGGCGGGGCTCTCAGCCTCGCTCTTGAGTGCGGAGAGGGTCTGGTCAATCTCCCTGGGAGCGATGTTGCTGATCCGGGACTCGAACAGTTTCACCTGGGCCACGAGATCGAGATAGCGGCGCACATAGAAGGCAAGGGCCTCCTCGGACTCCACGTCCGGGAACTGGCCAACTGTGCGCTCGCCGCTCTGCTCACGCACCCACACGGTGCCATCCGGGTCTACGCGGCCCCACTTGGCTGCCTCCGCGGCGTCGCGCGGGTCAAGCGGGGTCTCCACCGGCTTTGCCGGGGCGGGAGTTGCTGCGGCAGCCTTGCCCGGAGTTGGGACGGGCGCTGCAGGCTTTGCCGGGACCGGTGTTGGGGCGGCAGTGGCCGCGGGGGCCTCGCCGGCAGCGGGGGCGGCGTCGACAGGGGGCTCGGCTACGACCTCGGGAGTTTCGACCTCGGCTACGTCTTCGACGGGAGCAGCCTCGTCTGCGACTGCTTGTGTGGCGGGAGCGGTTGTTTCGGCGGCCGCCGCTTCGTCAGCGGGCGTGGTGGGCGTGGTGGTCTCGTCGGCAGTGGACACTGTGTTGACTCCTTGGTCGTTGGGCGCCGGATCGCGCCCGCGCGTTGCACAGGGTCGATTCTATCCATCTCGGACGGTTCGCGTTGACCCACGGCCAAACGAAATAGGGTAGGGGCATGAGTCTCGTTCGCGTGGTTGCCAATGTCTTTGCCGAGAACTGCTACGTGCTGGTCACCGATCGCCGTGCGCTCGTGATCGATCCGGGGGCCGGAACCGCTGGGCCGGTCCGTGCGCAGCTCGCAGAACTCGGTGCGGAGCTTGAGGCGGTGCTGTTGACCCACGGGCACGCGGACCACGTCTGGGATGCCGCGGAACTCGCCGGGGATCTGCCGGTGTATGTCCCAGTGCCGGACCTCTACCGGCTCGATGATCCGCTCGGTGTGCAGAACGCGGCGCTCCGATCGATTCTGACCGATCAGCTGGTGCAGCTTTTTGGTGCGCAGTGGCGCCGGCCCGGGAACGTCGTTCCGGTGCCGGAGGCGTACTTCGAGGGCGGGGGCGCCGAGCTCGCCGGAGCACAGATTCGCGCCGTGCCGGCCCCAGGCCACACCGAAGGCTCGACGATTTACCTCACCTCTGGTGAGTGGGACGCCGAGGTGGCCTCATGGGTCGGCGCCGGCGCCGGAACCGGCCCGCTCGCCTTTGCGGGTGACGTTCTCTTCAAGCAGGGAATTGGCCGCACGGATCTACCTGGAGGGGATGAGAAGGTCATGGAGTGGACCCTCCGAACTCTGCGGGCCACGATCGACCCGGCCACCTGGATACTGCCGGGACACGGCCCGGGTACTACGATGGCGGACGAACTCGCCTCCAATCCATTCCTGAGGCGCTAACGAGGAGTTTCATGTCACGCGCAAGCCTGTCCGGTTTCCCCGAGCTCACCCCGCAGGAGCGGATCGTGGAGCAGTACGTGCTTGATCATGTGCGCCGTACTTTCGAACTGCACGGATTCGCCGGGATCGAGACGCGCGCCGTCGAGCCGCTCGAGTCGCTACTTCGCAAGGGCGAGACCTCGAAGGAGGTCTACGTGTTGGGGCGGCTCCAGGATGAGCCCGGCGCAAAGCGGGGCCGCGAGCTCGCGCTGCACTTCGACCTCACTGTGCCCCTCGCGCGCTACGTGCTTGAGCACACCGGAGATGTGGCCTTCCCGTTCAAGCGCTACCAGATCCAGAAGTCGTGGCGCGGTGAGCGTCCCCAGGAGGGTCGGTTCCGCGAGTTCACCCAGGCGGACATCGACGTCGTCGGGCAGGACACGCTGCCTTTCCAGTACGAGGTGGATGTGGCACTCGTGATGTGTGAGGTGCTCGCGGGCCTTCCGATCGGCGGTTTCACGATGCGCGTAAACAACCGGAAGCTGTGCGACGGCGCTTACCGATCGATGGGGATCGAGGACCGCGAGGGCACGCTGCGGGTGATCGACAAGCTCGCCAAGATCGGGCCCGACGGCGTCAAGGCCGAGTTGAGCGGTCTGGGCCTCACGCCAGAGCAGATCGACGGCGCGCTGGCGCTGGCATCGATCCAGAGCCGGGACACGTCGTTCGTGGAGCAGGTGCGGGCACTGGTCGGGAGCAATGAGACCCTCGAGGAAGGCCTCGCCGAGCTTGCGGCCGTGATCGAGGGCGGCGACGGCGAGCACATGCTCGCGGATCTTTCGATTGCCAGGGGTCTCGACTACTACACGGGCACGGTGTACGAGACCACACTCGACGGGCGCGAGGGCTTCGGTGCGATCAGCGCCGGTGGCCGGTATGATTCGCTGGTCTCTGATGGCAAGCGCACATACCCGGGAGTGGGTCTCTCGCTCGGGGTGACCCGCCTCGTGGCCGCTCTTCTTGCGGACAACACGGCCACCCGGCAGGTGCCGACGGCCGTGCTGGTGGCGGTGACTTCTGAGGAGTCGCGCGTGGCATCACGTGTGGTGGCTGGCGCGCTCCGGTTGCGCGGCATTCCCGCCGAGGTGATGCCGAGCGCTGAGAAGTTCGGCAAGCAAATCCGATACGCGGACCGGCGTGGCATCCCATTCGTGTGGTTCCCGGAGAGCGGTGAGGTGAAGGACATTCGCAGCGGCGATCAGGTCGCCGCCGATCCCGCGACCTGGTCGCCACCCGAGGAGGACCTCTGGCCGCGCATGGTGGCGCGTAAGCAGGGATGATAGGACGCATGGATCTTGCGGGGAGTCTTGCCCGGCTACGCGAACAGCTAGCTGGCGCCGTGTTCCCGATTCCGCCGCATGCCGGGCAATCGGATCGCGATCGGTTGGTCAACCAGCTCGACGACTACTTGATCCCTCGGGTTGAGAGCCTCGAGGCGCCCCTGATCGGCGTTGTGGGTGGCTCGACCGGGGCAGGCAAATCCACCGTGGTGAACTCGTTGCTCGGGCGCCAGGTTTCGGCGTCCTCGGCGATCCGCCCCACCACCCGCCGGCCTCTGCTCATTCACCATCCCGATGATGCCTCCTGGTTCGACGGCGATCGCATTCTCCCCGGGCTGGCCCGGGTGCGTGGACGCGAAGGTGCGGCTCCAGGCGGTATCGAGCTTCTCGCCGTTCCGGAGCTACCCGTCGGTTTGGCGCTCATCGACGCGCCGGACGTTGATTCGGTTGTTGACGCGAACCGTGCGCTGGCTGATCAGCTCCTCCAGGCAGCCGATCTCTGGCTCTTCGCCACGACCGCGGCACGGTATGCCGACGCCGTGCCCTGGGACTTCCTTAGCCGGGCGCACGCCCGCAACGCCGTGGTCGCGCTGATTCTCAACCGCGTGCCCGCGGACGTTCGGGATGAGGTAGATGTGGACTTCCGGTCCAAACTCGCCGAAGCCGGCCTCGGCGAATCTCCGGTATTCACGATTGAGGAGCGTCCCCTCAGAGACGGTCTACTGCCGCCGGATGCCGTCGCCCCGATCAGCGAGTGGCTGCACGGCCTAGCCGCCGATGCGAGCTCCCGTGCAGCTGTTGCGAAGCAAACGCTCAGTGGTGCAGTAGATGCCGCCCTTGTGACCTCTCGCACGGTGGCAACGCACGCCGCCACACAGGTCGATGGGGTCGACCATCTCGCGGACTTTGTGACGGCGGCCCGCAGCACGACTGTGGGCCGCGTCAAGGAGGCGTGCGCGGACGGCACACTCCTTCGCGGAGAGGTCCTCGCCCGGTGGCAGGAATTTGTGGGCACCGGAGACTTCCTACGTTCCGTCGAGGCGGGTGTGGGCCGCATCCGCGACCGCGTGGGCGCCTTCTTCAGGGGCAAGCCGACCCCCGCCCGTGAGCTGGAAGAGGTCATCGAAGAGGGGTTGCAATCGTTGCTCGTCTCCGAGGCATTCAGCGCCCGCACTCAGATCGATCGCAACTGGCGCGCGGCACCGGGCGGCCCCGAGCTCCTCACGCACATCGTTCTTCCCTCTGACGCGGAACTCCGTGAGGAAGCCTCCCAGCGCGTGGTTCGCTGGCAGGCAGACTTGCTTGCCATGATCCGGGACGAGGGCGCGGACCGCCGGCTCACGGCGCGGGTGCTTTCGTTCGGCGTCAACGGCCTCGCGGTCACGCTCATGGTGTTGATCTTCGCCTCCACGGGTGGCATTACGGGAGGCGAGGTGGCCACCGCGGCAGGCGCGGCCGTCGTCGGGCAGAAGCTCCTGGAGGCCGTGTTCGGCGAGGATGCCGTGCGCAGGATGACCAAGGTGTCCCGCGAAAGCCTCGTGAACAACGCCGATGAGCTCTTTGCCTGGTATCTCCAGCCGTACACCTCGAGCGTGGATGGGCTCGGCGCGAGCAGTGACATCGGAACGCGGATCACAGATGCGGCGCAGGATTGCAGGGCTGCGTTGGCGCTGATGAAGGCACGCGAATGGTGAACGAGCAGCAGTTACGGCGAGCAATCGCGATCGCCGAGGAGCGACTGCCGGAGGAGCTGATTCGCCCCACGAAGGCCGCCCTCGAGCGGCTTGACGAACGGGCGCGGATCGAACCGGATCGCACCGTCGTGGCCATGGTCGGGGCCACGGGCTCGGGCAAGTCCTCGCTGGTGAACGCGCTCGTTGGGGCGGATGTCGCTCGTGTGGCCGCCACCCGCCCCACCACCTCGCGCGCCAAGGCGATCGTGTTCGGCGGCGGGGGAGAGGCGCTCTTGGACTGGCTCGAGATCGGCGAGCGCGTGGAGATGCCGGGAGAGCAGGGCCTGATCCTGCTCGATCTGCCCGACGTCGATTCGGTGGTCACCGCACACAAGGCCGTCACTCGGCGGCTCGCCGAGGCCGTGGACGTGCTCGTGTGGGTGTTGGACCCCGAGAAGTATGCGGATGCGGTGATTCACCAGGAGTTCATCGCGCCCTTCGCCACACACGGCGAAGTGGCCGTGGCTGTGGTGAACAAGGCCGATCGGCTTGCCGAGGACGATCTCGCACACGTGCTCTCCGACGTCTCGGCGCTGTGTGCCTCGTATGGGCTACCCGGTGAGGTTCTGCCAACCTCGGCGCGCACCGGGGATGGGATCGCCGAACTGCGTGCCCGGCTCGATGGCATTGCGTCGCAGCGTTCCGCCCGCGCCGCCCGGGCTGCTGCCGACGTCGCCCGCGCGGCCCGCGCTCTCGGCGAACTGACCGAGGTGGTTGGGCACGAGACGCCGGTGGATACCGGCGCACTGGTCGCTTCGGCGTCGCGCGCGGCCGGAGTGGACCTCGTGACGAGGGCCGTCTCGGGTTCCACCGTGCGCGCCGGGCGCGCCGCCATGGGGTGGCCGGTGACCCGTTGGCTGGCTCGGTTCCGTCCGGATCCGTTGAAGCGGCTGCACCTGGATCGGGATGTCTCACCGGAACTGGTCCGGACCTCGCTGCCGGCACCCACGCCGATTCAGGAATCCGCCATGCGTTCGGAGGCGTTCCGCGTGGTCGATTCCGCGACCTCAGGCATGCCGCAGGTGTGGCGTTCCTCCGTAGTGAACGCGATGGACACCCACATCGAGGAGACGGTTGCCGGACTGGACCGCGCAATCGCCTCGGTCGATGTGCGTATCCGGAAGCCAAAGTGGTGGACGTTGATCAGCTGGCTGCAATGGTTGCTACTTGCCGCGGCGATTGTGGGCGCCGGGTGGCTCGGATTGGTCTGGCTACTGGACTACTTGAAGATGCCGGAGCCGGACCTGCCGATGGCGGGGCCGATCCCGTGGCCCACCGCCTTGGTGCTTGGCGGGTTACTGCTCGGATTACTACTCGGAATCGTCTGCATGGTCTTCGTGCGCGTGCGTGCCAAACGTGTAGCAAAGCGGGCGACGCGGAAGCTCACCGACTCCGTCACGGCGGCAATCCGCGAACGCTTCGAGACTCCGCTCAATGCCGAACTCGCCGACTGGCACGAGTTCCGCGCAATCGTGGGCTAAGCGAGCGAAGCGAGACGAAACCAGGCACGATCCTCTACTTGCGCATGATCTTGGCACTCAATGAACGCTACGCGTTCACCCACTGCCAAGATCATGACGACAACGGCTACAACCGCCCGATTTCCTGGGCACGGCAGCGTGAACGCACGTGAAACGGCTATCGGCGCTTCTTGCCGGGGGCGCCGGAGTCCGGGGCCATGCGCAGGGCGCGGCCGGAGACGCGTGACTTCTGCAAGCGGCGCACCTGATCCGAACTCGGCTCGGTGTATAGCTCCACGAGCGCGAACGAGGGGTAGATGTCGATTTTGCCGATGTCGCCGCCGGCAATCTTGCCATCGCCAGTGAGCGCACCCACGATCGCACCGGGCTGCACTCGGTCCTTGTGACCCACCTCGACGCGGTAGCGACGTGCGTTGCCCTTGGGGCCGCGGCGAGATCCGGTGCGCTGGGTCTTGTTCGCGGAACCCTTGCCACCGCCATGCGGCTCGAACTCTGCGGCGAGGAATCGGCCGGTCGAGTCGAAGCGCTCTTCACGGCGGGCACGGCCCGTCGAGCGCGCCTCCACCGGCGCAACGTTGACGGACGCGGCGAGTAGCGCGGCCGCCACATCGATCGGCTCCGCCTCCATTGCGGCGACAGCCTCACGGAATAGCGAGAGATCGCCCACGGGAAGCCGTCCCAGAGACTGCTCGATCTCGTGGTTGAGCACGTCCTCCGGGGAGGGCACGGTGACCTCTTTGAGCTCGGTGCCCGTGTGCTTCTCAATGTGACGCAGGAGCGGGAACTCCTTCGGTGTGAAGAAGGTGAGCGCCTGCCCCTCGCGCCCGGCGCGGCCGGTGCGGCCAATCCGGTGCACGTAGGCGTCCGGTTCGCGCGGTACATCGAAGTTCACCACGAGCCCGATCCGTTCCACGTCGAGACCGCGAGCGGCCACATCGGTGGCGATCAGCACGTCCAGCGCGCCAGAGCGCAGGCGGCCAATGAGCTTTTCGCGCTCGGTCTGCGCCACGTCGCCGGAGATCGGCGCGGCACTCACGCCACGCCGCATCAGTTCGGTCGCCACCTCCTCGGCGGCGGCACGGGTTCGCACGAAGACGATCGCGCCTTCCTTCCGCCACACGGCCAGCACCCGGGCGAGCGCGTCCGTCTTGAACCGGAACGGCACCACGGCGTAGGTCTGCTCGATGGTGGAAACGGTCGATGCGGCCGAGGTGACCTCAATTCGGAGCGGGTCACGCAGATGCGTGGCCGCGACCCGAGCGATCGCCGTCGGCATGGTCGCCGAGAACAACGCCGTCAGGCGGTCCTTGGGGACGGTGGTGGCGATGACCTCGATGTCCTCGGCGAAGCCCATGGAGAGCATCTCATCCGCCTCATCGAGCACGAAGACCCGCAGGTTGCTCAAGTCCAGTGCGCCACGCTCGATCATGTCCATGACTCGGCCGGGCGTGCCCACCACGACCTGGGCACCCTGCTTGAGCGCGCGCAACTGCGGCACGTAGGAGGAGCCACCGTAGATGGCGATGACCTGCGCCTTGGTGTGTTCGGCGAAGCCGGTGATGGCGTCCGCCACCTGGATCGCGAGTTCACGGGTGGGGGTGAGGACGAGGGCCTGCACGCCACGGACGTTGCCATCAACGTGCGAGAGGAGGGGGAGGCCAAATGCGGCCGTCTTCCCGGTACCAGTCTGGGCGATGCCGACGACGTCGCGGCCGGTCAGGAGCGCAGGGATCGCCGAGCGCTGGATGTCAGTGGGCGTTTCGAAGCCCATCGCGTCGATGGCGCGCAGAAGCGGCTGGGGCAACGCAAAGTCGTGAAAGGAAGTCATGAGAACCTAAGAATGAGGACGCCCGGACGCGGGCGGGCGAGCGAGAACTCGCGGAGCCTTTCCAGGCTACCGGTTGGCGTCGTCCGGGGTAAGGTCCGGCCCGGTGAGGTTGGGCACACGGCCCACGGAGATGACCGAAAGGAGGGCGAAGCCAGCCATCATCGCGAAGCCGGCCATGAACGGGTTCACAGAGGTCCCTGCGAAGCCCACCATGACGGCACCGAACAACGAGAGCCCAATTGCCGCGCCGGCGGAATCGGCGATCTGGAGCGAACCCGAGATCTCGCCGTGGCGCTCCTTAGGTGTGTACTCCAGCGCGAGCACTGCCATGATCGAGTACATCAACCCCATTCCAAAGCCTGCAAGGGCCCAGCCGGCGATGGGGATCCACGCGGGGAGGCGATCGATAGTGATGGTCAGCGCGAACAACGCGCCGATCGTGACAAGGACCGCGCCCGTCCGTGCGGCACGGATTCGGGTACCGGTGTCCAGCATCCGCGTCTGGACGAAGCTGCCTAGCGCCCATGTGACGGAGCCGATCGTGACCACCAGGCCGGCCGGGCCTGGATCCCAGCCGCGTTCGCTCTGGAGATAGAGCAGGAAGTACGCCTCCACGGCGATCAACACGCCGTTCGCGAGCATCCGCGAAAGCACCACGGGACCGACGCCCGGCCGCAGGGTGAAAGTGCCCTTCGGCAGAAGCGTCGGCAAGAGCGCGAAGACCATAACCAATGCGAGCGCCACGAAGGGCAGCGTTGTGCGCGAGGCGGATGAAGTCTGCGCCACCGCCACACCGATCGCCACGCCCAGGGCGGGCAGGAGCGTGCGCTTGGCACGGCGGGCGATCTCGTCTCGATTGATTTCGCGCGCTGTGCTGCCCTTGGTCGCACGTGCCAGGAATCCGTTGACGAACGGCAGCACCAGCAGGCAGGGGATCCCCACGGCGAGGAACACCCACCGCCACGAGAAGAGTTGCGCGATGTAACCGGCAAGCATGGGGCCTACCAAACCCGGGATCACCCATGCCGCAGAGAAGGCTGCAAAGAAGCCTGGGCGCCGCTCCGGAGGCACGATCGAGCCGACGGCGGCGTAGAGGCTGACGACGATGAGTCCCGTTCCAAGGCCCGAGACGCCGCGTCCGAGCGAGAGGAGCAGGATGTTATCGGCTACTCCCGCCAGGATGAGTCCCGCAGAGAACAGGCCGACCCCCGAGACGATGGGCCATCTCACAGATCGTGCATCGACCCACAGCGCGGCGACGGATGTGGCTGCCACGTGCGTTGCCAGTGGCAGTCCCATCGCGAGCGGGTAGAGCGCCACTCCGTCCAATTCTCGAGCAATCACCGGCATGACAGCGGTCACGGCTAGATTCTCGAACGCGGCGAGCGTAATCAGGGTGACTGAGAGGTAGAGCAGGGGACGCATAGGGGTGGACTGGGGCACGGTGCGATTATGCGCGTCGGCAGCGGCTAGAATCAATCTGCTAACGAACGAGAGGTTTTCCGTGTATCGCACACACAAGGCAGGTTTGCTCACAGCATCGAACGCGGGCGAGCGCGTCCAGCTCGCTGGGTGGGTCGATCGCCGTCGGGATCACGGCGGTGTCGCCTTCATCGATCTGCGTGATGCGTCGGGCGTCGCCCAGGTCGTGATCCGCGAGGACGTGGCGCACGAGCTGCGCTCCGAGTTCGTGCTCTCCGTGGAGGGCACCGTCCAGCTTCGCCCCGAGGGCAATGCGAACCCGAACCTGCCCACCGGAGAGATCGAGGTCATGGCGGACACGGTCGAGGTGCTGAACCCCTCGGATCCGCTGCCGTTCCAGGTCTCGGATCACGCCGAGGGCGTGCCCGGTGAAGAGGCGCGCCTGCGCTACCGCTACCTGGACCTGCGCCGTAGTGCGCCGGCCAAGGCGATTCGGTTGCGCTCGAAGGTCTCGCAGGCGGCGCGCCGCGTGCTGGACTCGCACGACTTTGTGGAGATCGAGACCCCCACGCTTACCCGTTCCACCCCCGAGGGCGCCCGAGATTTCATTGTGCCGGCCCGCCTCTCACCCGGCTCCTGGTACGCCCTGCCGCAGTCGCCGCAGCTGTTCAAGCAGCTCCTCATGGTGGCCGGGATGGAGCGCTATTACCAGATCGCGCGATGCTACCGCGATGAGGACTTCCGCGCGGACCGCCAGCCCGAGTTCACGCAGCTCGACGTCGAGATGAGCTTTGTGGAGCAGGACGACGTACTCCAGGTTGCCGAGGATATCCTCGTGGCGCTGTGGGACCTGATCGACTACAAGATCCCTACGCCGATCGCCCGCATGACGTTTAAGGACGCCATGGAGAAGTACGGCACGGACAAGCCGGACCTGCGCTTCGGCCTCGAACTCACGGACCTCACCGAGTACTTCGCGAACACCGAGTTCCGCGTGTTCCAGGCGCCGTACGTGGGCGCAGTGGTGATGCCTGGTGGTGGCTCCCAGTCCCGCCGCACCTTCGACGCGTGGCAGGAGTGGGCGAAGCAGCGCGGCGCACGCGGACTGGCCTACATCACGGTGTCCGAGGACGGCACGCTCGCCGGCCCGGTTGCCAAGAACCTCTCCGAGGCGGAGCTCTCCGGCCTCGCCTCGACGGTAGGCGCCAACCCCGGTGACTGCATCTTCTTCGCCGCCGGAAAGGCCACCGACTCCCGCGCCCTGCTCGGCGCCGCCCGCCTCGAGATCGGCAATCGCGCCGGTCTGATCGACCAGGACGAGTGGTCTTTCGTGTGGGTGGTTGACGCACCGCTGTTCAAGCCCACAGGCGAGGATGACGACGTCGCGGTGGGCTCGGGCGCGTGGACCGCCGTGCACCACGCCTTCACCTCACCGACCCCCGAGTGGATCGACCGCTTCGAAGAGGACCCGGGTGAGTCCCTGGCCTACGCCTATGACATCGTCTGCAACGGCAACGAGATCGGCGGCGGCTCGATCCGTATTCACCGCCGGGACGTGCAGGAGCGAGTCTTCGCGATGATGGGGATCGGCGCCGAGGAAGCCCAGGAGAAGTTCGGCTTCCTGCTTGACGCGTTCAAGTTCGGCGCCCCGCCGCACGGCGGCATCGCCTTCGGGTGGGACCGGATCGTTGCGCTGCTCTCGGGCGCGCCGTCAATCCGCGATGTCATCGCCTTCCCGAAGTCCGGTGGTGGCTACGATCCGCTCACCGGAGCGCCGGCCCCGATCGCTGCGTCGCAGCGTAAGGAAGCTGGCGTGGACGCCAAGCCCGAGGACGCCAAGAAGGACGCATAGTTTCGTCACCCTACGCGTAGTCGCAGGGTCCAGGCCCCGAGGTCACGTGAGATCCGCAGTGGCGTGGGCTGATCATTCTGGGCTCCGGCGTGCGTGTTCGGCTGGGGACCTCCCGTGCGGGAAACGCCTCTGCCGTGCGGTCCGGCGGGCGCGGTTGTGAGGCCCGGACGGCATCCATACGGTGCGTCCTATACCCTCCGCGCAGACGAAGTGGTTGCTGTGTTGGTGTGCCAGCGCTCTGAGACACCAACACAACTACCACTTCGTGTTTGAGGGCGTTGAGGGACGGCAGAATAGTCTCATGACCCCTTCGGAGATCCTTGAGGTGTGTGCCGAGCGCAGTGCCTTTGTGCGCGCAAACTCTCTTCGGTGGAGTCCCGCTCGCGGCGAGCTCTCGGAACGTGCCGGATTCGTCCAGACTGAGTCCGGAGCGCTGATCGGAATCGGCGACGTTCCGGAACTCACGAGGCTCATTGACGATTCCTCGATCGAGGCTGCCACCTTCGCACTGATGCCAATCGGCATGCTCGAGTACGCCGGCACGATGATGCGCGAGCGGTTCAGGCTCGTTGGCTCCGGCCCGGACGCCGGGGCCTGGGACTGGATGTACACGCGCGATCTGCCACCGGTGACGCCGGGGGAGGAGTACGTGGTTCCGCTCGAGGGCCGCTTCGAGGAGATTGCCGAGGCGATCGCCGTCGCGAATCCTGAGACTTCCGCGGCGGAGAATCTCGCCGAGCACGAGTGGTGGGGGTACCAGCGCAACGATCGTCTGCTTGGCGTGTGCGGAGTCGACAACTACGGCGTCGAGCCGGGCACTCCCGACGGCACCCGGTACGGCATCCATCTCAGTGGTCTCGGTACGCGCCCCGAGGCGCGACGTCAGGGCGTGGGCTCCGCGATGATGGCCGCGATCACTCGGCATTTCGTTGGCGAGTTCGGGCTCGTCCACTACGGCGTGTGGAGCAACAACGGCTCGGCGCTTCGGGTTTATCGCCGCCTCGGCTACAGCACGGCCGCCCAGATCCAGAACTTCGCCCCCGCTGCGGCCTGATATCGGCATAGCCTTGGGGCATGATCCCACCTGTCGTTGACGCGTCGTGGCTCGCCGAGCACCCAGAGGCGGTACTCGCGGACGTCCGGTACTACCTCGATGGCCGCTCCGCAGCTGAGGCTTACGCTTCCGGACATCTTCCCGGTGCGGTCCGGATCGACATGGACACCGTGCTCGCATCTCCCGCCTCCGCCGCGGAGGGCCGGCATCCGCTTCCCGCTCCGGCGGCCTTTGCAGTGGGACTCTCGACGGCCGGGATCGGTGATGACACTCCCGTGGTGGCATACGACGACGCCGGGGGAGCGATGGCTGCCCGCCTCGTGTGGCTGCTCCGGATGCTCGGTCATGATACAGCTCTGCTCGACGGCGGTCTCGCGGCCTGGGAAGGTGAGCTCACTCAGGAGGCGCCCACGCCGTCGTCGGGCATGTTCACGGTACGCGAATGGCCCACAGAGGCACTCGCCACGATCGACGACGCCGCCACCGGCGAGTTCGTGATCGACGCGCGGGCGGGGGAGCGCTATCGCGGCGAGAGTGAGCCGATCGATCCGCGGCCGGGCCACATTCCCGGCGCGCACAGCTACCCTCTCACCGGGAACCTCGCCCCGGACGGCCGCTTCCTCACACCGGAGGCGCTGCGCGAGCGTTTCGCCGCGGTTTCCGACGCCTCCCGCGTTATCTCGTACTGCGGCTCGGGCGTCACCGCCTGCCACAACCTGATCGCCATGGAGTACGCGGGCCTCGGGCGAGGTCGGTTGTACCCGGGCTCGTGGTCACAGTGGTCCGCGACCGACCGCCCCGCGGCCACCGGTGAGTGATCCGGCGGGACTTCGCCCGCGAGGCACCGCGTGCGGGCGGCGCCCAGACGATAAACTAACCGGGTGAGTACGGAGAGCGGAGCCCTGTTCGAGGCGGACACCCCAGGCGCGGACGCGCCCGAAACAGTGGACTTTCCGGTTCCCGCCCCACTCGATTCCCACGGACCCGCACGCGTGATCGCGATGTGCAACCAGAAGGGCGGCGTCGGAAAGACCACCACCACGATTAACCTCGCGGCGGCTCTTGCCGAGTACGGCCGGAAGGTCCTGATCGTGGACTTTGATCCGCAGGGTGCGGCCTCGGCGGGGCTCGGGATCAACGCCAACGAGCTCGATGACACGGTGTACACGCTCCTGATGGACTCCAAGGCGGACATCCGCGACACGATCGTGCACACGTCAGTCCCGGATCTGGACGTGGTTCCCGCGAACATCGATCTCTCCGCAGCCGAGGTGCAGTTGGTCGGTGAGGTTGCGCGCGAGCAGGCGCTCTCCCGCGCGCTTCGCCCAGTTCTCGACGAGTACGACGTGATCTTCATCGACTGCCAGCCGTCGCTCGGCCTGCTCACGGTCAACGCCCTCACGGCGGCGCACGGTGTGCTGATCCCGCTCGGCGCCGAGTACTTTGCGCTGCGTGGCGTGGCACTGCTCGTGGACACGATCGAGAAGGTCACGGACCGGCTCAACCCGAAGCTTCGGATCGATGGCATCCTCGCCACGATGGTGGACATGCGCACGCTGCACTCCCGCGAGGTGATCGAGCGCGTCCGTGAGGCGTTCGGCGAGAAGCTCTTCGACACCACGATCTCGCGCACCGTGAAGTTCCCGGACGCCACGGTGGCCGCCGAGCCGATCACCTCTTACGCTCCCACTCACCCCGGGGCGGAGGCGTACCGGCGCCTCGCTCGCGAACTCGTCGCCCGCGGCGATGCCGCCTGAGCTCGCGGCCCAAGGCGCAGAGCCTGCCGGCTTCCACGTGGAGCTGGATGTCTTTTCGGGCCCCTTTGATTTACTCCTCTCGCTGATCTCGCGGCACCGCCTCGACATTACGGAGGTGGCTCTCGCCGAGGTAACGGATGAGTTCCTCTCCTACGTCGCCGCGATGGAGGAGTTCGATCTCTCCGAGGCCAGCGAGTTCTTGGTGGTGGCCGCGACCCTGCTCGATCTGAAGGCCGCCCGGCTCCTCCCGCGTGGCGAGACCGACTCCGACGACGATCTGGAGCTTCTCGAGGCACGTGACCTGCTCTTCGCCCGGCTCTTGGCGTACAAGGCATTCAAGGAAGCCGCCGACGACATCGGCGGACTCTTCGATACCGCCGGACGCGCCTACCCTCGCGACGTGGCGCTCGAGCCACACTTTGCCGCGCTCCTGCCCGAACTCGTGATGAGCGTGGGCCCGGATGCGTTCGCGATGCTCGCGGCACGCGCGCTCGCCCCCAAGGATGGGCCCCCATCAGTCGAGCTGGCGCACTTGCACGCCCCCGCTGTCTCGGTGAAAGAGGAGGGTGAGCGGGTGATCCGGCGGCTGCGCTCCGAAGGCGGCATGAGCTTTCGTGCCCTCGTTGCCGACGCCGAGGGCCTCCCCGTGGTGATCGCGCGTTTCCTCGCGCTGCTGGATCTGTTCCGCAGCGGCGCGGTGGCATTCGAGCAGCCCGAGGCACTGGGTGAACTGCATGTGCGCTGGTCCGGCGGAGACGAGGAGTTCGAGGTGCAGGACGAGTACGACGACACGCCAAAGGAGACCCCCATTGACTGAGTCATTTGAGCGGCGTCCGGATGACGCGATTCCCGAGGAACAGCGCGGCGCCCTCGAGGCGATCCTGATGGTGGCGGACGCGCCCATTCCCGCCGAGACACTCGCCGAGACCCTCGGCCTGCCCACCGGCCAGGCCGTTGAGCTACTCACTGCCCTCGCGGCGGAATACGAGGCCCAGCACCGCGGTTTCATCCTCGCCGAGCGAGGCGGCGGTTGGCGGGTATATTCGCACCCGAGGTACGCCGACGCCGTCGGGCAGTTCATTCTTGCGGGGCAAACCGCCCGGCTCACCACCGCCGCGCTCGAGACGCTCGCGGTAGTGGCGTACAAGCAGCCGATCTCGCGCGGCGCGGTCTCGGCGATCCGTGGCGTGAACGTGGACAGCGTGATGCGCACACTCACCACACGCGGCCTGGTGGACGAGTGTGGCACCGATCCCGCATCGGGTGCGATCCTGTACGGGACCACTCCGTACTTTCTGGAGCGGATTGGCTTGGCGTCGATCGATGAGATGCCGCCGCTCGCGCCGTACTTGCCGGAGCTTGAGGCATTGGGAGAAGAGGACCTGCGATGACCGAGACCACTGGAGAGCGCCTGCAGAAGGTGCTCGCGAAGGCGGGCGTGGCCTCGCGGCGCGCCTCGGAGGACATGATCGCCTCGGGGCGAGTCGAGGTGAACGGCGAGCTCGTGCTGGAGCAGGGCCGCCGCGTGGACCCCGCGAAGGACGTGATCCACGTGGATGGCGTGCGCGTGGTGGTGGACGAGTCGCATGTGACCGTGGCGCTGAACAAGCCCGAGGGCGTGGTCTCCACGATGTCCGATCCGGAGGGCCGGCGCACGCTCGCGGAGTTCACCGGGCAGTACAAGACGCGCCTGTTCCACGTGGGCCGGCTGGACACGCCCACGAAGGGCCTGATCCTCCTGACGAACGACGGCGAACTCGCGCACCGCCTCGCGCACCCCTCGTACGAGGTGCCGAAGACCTACCTGGCGCGGATCGATGGCCGCGCGCCCCGGGGGCTCGTGCAGCGGCTGAAGCGTGGAGTGGAGTTGGACGACGGCGTCGCGAAGGCGGACGCCGTGACGATCAAAGAGGTGGGCCCGAACGCCTCGATCGTCGAGGTTGTGTTGCACGATGGCCGGAACCGGATCGTGCGCCGCATGTTCGACGCGGTGGGCTATCCTGTGCAGGAACTCGTCCGGACACAGGTGGGCCCGGTGCGGCTCGGCGAGCTCAAGGCCGGCCGCTCGCGCGTGATCCAGGGCGCCGAGCTCTCGGCGCTGATGACGGCGGTTCACCTGTGATTAGTGGTCCGGTCCTGATCGTCGGCACGGGACTGCTCGGGACGTCGATCGGGCTCGCTCTCGCCGAGGACGGCGTGGTGTGCGTGTTGCGCGATCTGTCCCCGGCCGCTCAGAATCTCGCCCACGATCTGGGTGCGGGAGTTGTGGACGACGGCGTCGTCCAACCTGCGCTCGTGATCGTCTGCACTCCGCCGGACCTGGCCGCGACGTGTGTGGCGGCCGAGCTGGAACGCTACCCGAACGCCGTCGTGACGGATGTGGCCTCGGTAAAGGGCGTGGTGGAGCGCGAACTGCGTGCGGCGGGCGCGGACCTCACGCGTTATGTGGGTTCGCACCCGATGGCGGGCCGGGAACGTTCGGGCGCCGCCGCGGCCGATGCCGATCTGTTCGCGGGCCGGACCTGGGTGTTGTGCCCGACGGCGGAGTCGGCGCCGTCGGCCGTGGAGGCCGTGCGCGAGGTGGCCCTCGGGGTGGGTGCGTTTCCCGTCACGATGGGCACGGATGAACACGATGCTGCGGTGGCAGCGGTCTCGCACCTGCCGCAGATCATGGCGTCACTAACGGCCGCGCAACTCTCTGGCACCGAGCCCGAGGCGCTTGGGCTCGCGGGTCAAGGCCTGCGTGATGTCACCCGGATCGCCGCCTCGGATCCGATGATGTGGTCGCCCATTCTCGCCGTGAACGCACCTGCCCTGCTTCCACATGTGAACGCCGTCGTCCAACAGCTCACGGAACTCGAGCGGGCCTTGACTGCCGCCTCGACCGAGGGGCCATCGGCTGACGGCGTGATGCGCACGCTGGCCGCACTGATCGAGAATGGCAAGAACGGCGTGGCGCGCGTGCCGGGCAAGCACGGCGGCGCGGCGCGGCGATACGCCGAAGTGATGGTGCTCGTGCCGGATAAGCCGGGCCAGCTCGGCCGGCTCTTCGCCGAGGTTGGCGATGCGGGAATCAACATCGAGGATTTCCGGCTCGATCACTCGGCCGGTGCCAAGATGGGTGTAGCGACCGTGCAGGTGATTCCCGAACATGCGGATCGGCTTGCGCGCCACCTCGATGACCAGGGATGGAAGGTAGTTCAATGAGTATCGTCATCGCCATCGATGGGCCTTCGGGCTCGGGCAAGTCCACACTCTCGCGGCGGCTCGCCCGCCACTATGGGTTGCAGTATCTGGATACCGGGTCCACCTACCGCGCCGCCACGATCTGGGCGCTCCGCAGCGGGCTCGATCTGGAGGATCGCGAGGCGGTGGCCGAGGCGACGCGCGCGATGCCGCTGGAAGTCGTCACGGACCCCGAGGGCCCCCGATATGTGCTCGATGGCGAGGACATCACAGAGCAGTTGCACACCGGCGAGGTCTCGAACGTGGTCTCGAAGGTCGCCGTAAACCTTGCTGTGCGCGCCGAGTTGAAGCGGCTGCAGCGCGAGATCATCGAGAACTGCCGCGAGCTCGGGGGAGTGGTGGCCGAGGGCCGGGACGTCACGACCGTCGTCGCCCCGGATGCGGACGTTCGGTTGCTGCTGATTGCGGCTCCCGAAGAGCGCTTGGCTCGGCGCGCGGTGGATCGCCATGGTGTGGCCGATGCCGAGACGATGGAAGCCACCAAGCACGAGGTGCTGGACCGGGACGCTTCTGACGCGACGGTCTCGCAATTCATGGAAGCTCCCGACGGCGTCTACACCCTCGACAACTCGAAGATGGTTCCCGATGAGTCGTTTGCGGCGGGCGTGGCCATTGTGGAGAGGATTCTGCATGGCTGAGCGATACGGCGACGATCTACGCCGCTGGGGCCCGAAGTGGTCACGCCATGTCGGGATGTTTCTCGCGAAGGGGTACTGGAACACCACGATCATTGGACGCGAGACCTTCCCAACGGAAGGGCCTGTGATTGTGGCGTGTAACCACATTGGGGTGGTCGACGGGCCGCTATTGCATGGTTGCTTGCCGCGCGGCTCGCACATCCTGATCAAGCAGGAGTTCTTCCACTCGAAGCTCGGCATCCTGATGGACTGGGCGGGCCAGATTCCCGTGGACCGGTCGAATGGCCGCACCGCGCTCACCACGGCGAAACAACTCCTCGACGAAGGTCGTGTGGTGGGCATCTTTCCCGAGGGCCACCGAGGCGATGGCAAGGTGCACGATGTGCGCGCGGGCGTGGCGTGGCTTGAGGTGAACTCGGGTGCGTCAATCGTCTTCGCCGCAACACTGGGCACCCGGCCGGAGGGTGCCTCGGTGGGCTATGTGCCGCCGCCGCGCTCGAAGCTCCAGGTCATCCTCTCCGAGCCTTATGTGATGCCGGAGGTGCCACGTGGGCGTGCGGGGATCGAGCAGGCGATTGAGTACATCGGTGAGGGGCTGCGGGCGCACGTCGAGTACGCGACCAAGCTGACCGGCGTCGAGCTCCCAGGCGACGAAGGCACCCGCAAGTAACGCATCCCGTCATCCTGCGCGAAGCATCAGGATCCGGAACGTACGACGCGGCTGGCGCCGGGAGCTGTTCTTGGACCTGTCGCCGTGCTCCCGCACGGCGCCTCTGACGGTCCTGCGAACACTCCCGCCTCCACCCTCTCGCCGGGATATGCAGGTGAACCCGAGTTCCATACTCTGCGACAATGGACCAATGACTGAGATCCCCACACCTGAAATCGATCCTGACGAGGACGCGCGCGCTGATTCCCTGCGCCACGGCCTTGACGCGTGGGAACTCACTGAAGAGGACCTGGCGATCGTCGAGTCCGACGGCGATGACTACCTTGACGCTGTCATCGAAGATCGGGTCCCGGTGATTGCAATCGTCGGGCGGCCGAACGTGGGTAAGTCCACGCTGGTTAACCGGATCTTGGGCCGCCGCGAGGCAGTCGTGCAGGACACCCCTGGCGTGACGCGTGACCGCGTTCGCTACCCCGCTGACTGGGCCGGCACCCGCTTCATCCTGATGGACACGGGTGGCTGGGAGGTGGACGTCGCCGGGATTGACAAGCGCGTGGCCGAGCAGGCCGAGGTGGCCGTGAGTGGCTCGGACATCGTGATCTTGGTGGTCGACGGCACCGTTGGCGCCACGGACACGGACGAGCGCGTGGTGCAGATGCTGCGCCGCGCGGGCAAGCCCGTCGTGTTGGCGGTCAACAAGGTAGACGGCCCCGCGGGCGAGGCGGATGCGGCGATGCTCTGGTCGCTCGGACTCGGTGAGCCGCACCCGATCTCGGCGCTGCACGGCCGTGGGATTGGTGACCTGCTCGATGCCGCGATCGACGCAATTCCGGATGATTTGCCGGGCTCGGGTGTGCTTCCCGAAGGGGGTCCGCGGCGTGTGGCGCTCGTGGGACGGCCGAACGTGGGGAAGTCCTCGCTGCTGAACTCGCTGGCGGGATCGGAGCGCGTTGTGGTGCACGATGAGGCGGGAACCACGCGCGATCCGGTCGATGAAGTCATCACGCTGGGGGATCGCGAATGGGTCTTCGTGGACACGGCGGGTATTCGCCGGCGTGTGCATCAGGCCTCAGGCGTTGACTACTACGCCAACTTGCGAACCCAAGCGGCCATTGAGAAGGCCGAGGTCGCCGTCGTCCTGATTGATGCTTCACAGCCGTTCTCGGAGCAGGATGTGCGTGTGGTGCAGAACGTGATCGACGAGGGCCGGGCGCTCGTGATCGCGTACAACAAGTGGGATCTGCTCGATGAGGAGCGCCGGTACTACCTCGAGAGCGAGATTGAGCGTGAGCTGGTACAAATGCAGTGGGCGCCGCGGGTGAACATCTCGGCGAAGACGCGGTGGCACGTGGACAAGCTCACGAAGGCGCTGGATGTGGCGCTGGAGTCCTGGGACACGCGGATTCCTACCGGGCGTCTCAACGCGTTCCTGGGGGAGTTGACGGCCGCCAATCCGCACCCGGTGCGTGGTGGCAAGCAGCCGCGGATTCTGTTCGCTACACAGGCCTCGAACCGGCCGCCACGGTTCGTGATCTTTGCATCCGGATTCATCGAGGCGCAGTACCGCCGGTACATCGAGCGCAAGCTCCGCGAGACGTTCGGTTTCGAGGGCACGCCGATCGAGATCTCGGTGCGCGTGCGGGAGAAGCGCCGGAAGTAGATGTATTGGCTTGAGTTTAGATACCCCTAGGGGTATATTCGGCAGTAGTTCACTATTGCTGGAGGTTCTCATGTCGTTTCTGAAGTTCATGTCCTCGCCTGCTGGGCGGATCGGGCGCGCCGCTGTGGGCGCCGGTTTGCTCGCCTGGGCGATCGTGGCAGGCGGCTGGGTGTGGGTGCTTGGAGCGCTGGGCGTAGTGTTCATTGCCGCCGGAGCGCTCGACTTCTGCCCGCTCGCGCTTCTGTTTGGGAAGCCGATGGCTGGCGCAAAGCTCCGCGCGCTGTGAACTCGTGCGCGCGTAACCCCGTTGATCGGGTGGTGCGCGGGATCGTGTTGATCGTGCTGTGGTCCGTGGCGTTCAGTTCGGGGGAGTCTCTCGTGATTGCGATCCCGGCGGGATTGATCGCTCTGGCGCTCTCAATCGGTGCGCTCACCGGGAAGTGCCCGCACGAGTTGTTCATCCGCCGTCCGGAGCCCAAGCCCAACGCTCTTGGCATCCCAGAGGCGCGCGACGCACTCCTGAAGTAGCCTCGATTCGGTAGGACCCGGCCACGTGGCCTATACTCAATCGAGGTAAACGGGCTGTGGCGCAGCTTGGCAGCGCGTCTGACTGGGGGTCAGAAGGTCGTGGGTTCAAATCCCGCCAGCCCGACCAAGTATTCGTCGGAATTGCAACGAAAACAGGGCCAATCTCTTTCCGGAGAATTTGGCCCTCTCGCATTCCCTGCGACCTGCAGAACCCTGCCGTGCGAGGGGTCTACCCAAACTGCGCCACACTCGCTCTTCGTCTTCCTGCGCTGAGCGGAGCGCAGACGCAGTATCCAGTGCACCAAGCCGGCGCTCACGTACTATACCTGCCCGTGGCCCCTACCCCGGAGCGTGTCAGTGGTCACATATAGCGTTGTTCTATGACTTGGACACGTAGCTACACAGACGAGCAATTATCAGACGCGATCGCAGAATCGACCTCTTGGCGAGGGGTAATGCGAGCGCTCGGACTCCGTGCGACTTCGGCTGGATCGAAGCGTTCGGTACAGAAGCACGCAGACCGATTGGGTGCCGATTACGGGCACTTCACTGGCAATCGCACCTGGGACGAAAACCAACTGCGCCACGCGATTGCCGAGTCGCGCTCATGGACTGGGGTGCAATTGAAGCTCGGACTCTCGAGCGGAGCATCGACATCCTTGCTGAAGGGGCACGCCGTGCGTTTGGGGATTGATTTCTCCCACTTCAGCGCGGTAAGCCCTGTGCCAGCGAAGGAGTTCCCAGAACCGAAGCTTGAGTACCTCCGCCGCGCAGGAGGTGTGATGGCTGCAACGTGGTTCATTCTTTGCGGTCGGCAGATCTCCTGGCCTCTCGAGCCTTGCAGGTTCGATCTCATCGTTCACGACGACCTGGAGATGCGACGAGTGCAAGTGAAGACGACCACGCGGAAGTCCGGGTCTTCATGGCTTGCTGAGATCACGACTTCCGGGCGAATCAAGGTGCCTTATGACCCTGATGAAATTGATGACTTCTTCATCATTGACGGAGATCTTAACTTCTACCTGATCCCCATTGAAGCCGTTGGTGGATTTGGCGCACTTCAGCTCAACGCATACCGACAGTACCGGCTCCCTCGACTCCACGGACTCTTCGCGGCAGCATAGGCGCGCTGACATGCAGTGGTGTCACAATCCGGATGTCATGACTACTCAGTAGAATCTAAGGAGATACACGGAGCCGCTCGGCGTCGTGGATGACGCTGAGTGATTGGCCCTCGAGAGAGGCGCCGAGCCGAGGGGGATTGGTTGAAGGCGACAGACCTGGCAAAGGTGCGCGCGACACTGTGGGCAGCGGCGGACGAGCTTCGCGCGAACTCGAAGCTCACGCCGGTCCAGTACCGCGATCCCGTGCTCGGCCTTGTCTTCCTCGCATACGCCGAGAACCGCTTCGAAGACGTACGCGCCGAGGTCGAGGCGAACCACAGCCCGCGCAACCCAGTGAAGCCAGCGGACTACAAGGCGAAGTCGGTCCTCTACGTCCCGGACGAGTCACGCCTCTCGCACCTCGTGAACCTGCCCGAAGGCGAGGACATCGGCAAGGCAGTCGACGAAGCCATCAAGGCAATCGAGAGGGAGAACCCGGAGCTTGCCAACATCCTGCCCCGCGGCTACCAGAAGCTCGAACGCTCCACCCTGATCGAGCTACTGCGTCTCTTCGCTCCTCTGCCCACGCAACTGAGCGGCGACGCGTTCGGCTTCATCTACGAAGACTTCCTCTCGAACTTCGCCTCTCAAGAAGGCAAGGGCGGCGGTGAGTACTTCACCCCGTACTCGATCGTGCGCCTGATCGTCGAGATCCTGCAGCCGTTCGAAGGCCGCGTGTTCGATCCGGCCTGCGGCTCGGGTGGCATGTTCGTGCAATGCGCCAAGTTCGTCGAACGCCACCACGCGAACGCTACGCGCAAGCTCAGCGTATTCGGCACTGAGAAGACCGAAGACACCGTGCCGCTCGCGAAGATGAACCTCGCCCTCCACGGGCTCAGTGGCGACATCCGCCAGGCAAACAGCTACTACGAAGACCCGCACGGGGCAGTCAACAAGTTCGACTTTGTGATGGCGAACCCACCATTCAACGTGGACAAGATCAAGAAGGACCAGCTCGCCACTCCCGCCCGCTTCCCGTGGGGTGCGCCGAAGGCAGACAACGGCAACTTCCTCTGGGTTCAGCAGTTCTACGCGGCGCTGAACGAGAGGGGTCGAGCTGGCTTTGTCATGGCTAACTCCGCGGGCGACGCCGGCCACAGCGAGAAGGAGATCCGGCGCCAACTCATCGAGTCAGGTTCGGTCGATGTCATGGTCGCGATCGGTCCGAACTTCTTCTACACGGTGACACTGCCGGTCACGCTCTGGTTCCTCGACAGGGCGAAGCGCGGCACCGCGCGTGAGGACACCGTGCTGTTCATCGATGCCCGCGACATCTACCGCCAGATCGACCGCGCACATCGCGACTTCCTTCCGGAGCAGATCGAGTTCCTCGCGAACATCGTGCGGCTCTATCGCGGCGAGCAAGTTGAGTCCGTGGCGGGAAGCGAATCGTTGATGGAGGAGAATTTCGCAGACGGCGAGTATGCTGACGTCCTGGGACTCTGCAAGGTTGCAACCCGCGCCGACATCGAAGCCCAAGGCTGGAGCCTCAACCCGGGGCGCTACACCGGCACCGCCGTCACCGACGACGATGACGAAGACTTCGCCGAGAAGCTGGGGGAGCTCTACGCCGAGTTCACCAAGCTCAGCGACGAGGCCGACGTCCTGAGAGCCAAGGTCGACGCCGCTGTCCAAGGAATGCTGAAATCATGAGCATCCTCTCGGCCGCTTCTGAGTTTTCGCCCCAACCCGTGACGATGACGCAATTCCAGGCCGAACTCTGCGACGCCAAAGGTGCGAAATGAGTGAGTGGATAGACCGTTCGATAACCGAACTATGCGTTGCTGTCGTCGATTGCGTGAACAAGACTGCTCCGTCGCAGACCGAGCCGACCCCATTCAAGATGCTCCGTACACCCAATGTGCGCAATGGTTGGGTCGATACATCGAATGTGAAGTACGTAGATGCACCGACGTACAAAAAGTGGACTCGCAGGATGGTTCCTGCTCCTGGAGACATCATTCTCACGCGAGAGGCACCGTTTGGCGATGTAGGGATGCTCAGGAGTGCCGACCGTGTTTTTCTTGGTCAGCGCCTTGTGATGTATCGGCCAGATTCTTCCGAGTGTGATCCACACTTTCTGATGTACAGCATGATGGGTCCGACAGTTCAAGCCGAACTCAAGAGCCTGGGTTCTGGTTCAACTGTTGAGCATCTACGCGTGCCAGATTGCGAGAAGATCACAGTCCCATGCCCACCTCTATCAGAACAGCAGAAGATCGGCGCCGTCCTTCGGGCTCTCGATGATCTTGTTGAGAACAATCGGCGGCGGGTGGAGTTGCTGGAGCAGATGGCGCGGACCATCTACCGCGAGTGGTTCGTGCACTTCCGCTACCCGGGCCACGCAGACGTGCCCCTCGTCGACTCCGCCCTCGGCCCTATCCCGCAAGGTTGGTCTGCAGAGTCTGCCTCTAGGGCAATCGCAATCAATCCCCGAATCGAGCTCGATAGGACCATTGACCACCCGTTTATCTCGATGGGAGACCTTGACGAGAACGGCATGAGCTGCCGTCCTAGCAACTCACGACGATCAGGGTCGGGTTCCAGGTTTGAACGAGGAGACACTTTGTTCGCTCGCATTACTCCGTGCCTGCAGAACGGCAAGACAGGTCTTGTCCAATCACTCGACAGAGGCGTCGTCGGCATGGGCTCGACGGAGTTTATTGTTCTTCGAGGCAGTCACGTCGGCGAGGCATACACGTACTGCCTCGCACGCGAATCCGACTTCCGTCAACATGCGATCGCCAGCATGAGCGGCGCGAGCGGTCGTCAGCGTGTTCGGAACGAGTGCTTCGACACCTACATAATCCCGGTTCCAGATCGGACGCTGTCAGAGAAGTTCGAGACCATTGCCACCCCGCTACTCGATCAAGTTCGTACGCTGCACGATGAGAACGACAAGCTCGGTTCGTTGCGTGACGCGCTACTACCGAAGCTGGTCACGGGGCAGATCGACGTTTCTGAGCTTGATCTCGATGCGTTGGTGAGTGAGGCGGTTGCGTCATGACTCTTGGTGGACCTGAATACCTCTACGTTGAGAAGCCGAGCATGGAGCTGCTCGCCGAGCTTGGCTGGCAGACCATTGACGCTTTCCAAGAGACGTTCGGGCCCACCGGGACACTCGGCCGGGATTCCCAATACGAGGTCATTCTTCACCACCGCCTGCGCAAGGCGATGCGTTCACTGAACGATGTGGCCATTCCCGAGGCGGCAATCGAAGAAGCGATCGATGCAGTGACCCGCGATAGGTCGCTGATGAACCCCGTTCGTGCAAACCATGAGGTCTACGATCTCCTTCGCAACGGATACACCGTCGAATGGCAGGATGAGTCCGGAGATATCCAGATAGCGACAGTCCGATACCTTGACCTCGCAGACGCCCACTCGAACGATCTCATCGCGGTTCAACAGATGTGGGTGAAGACGACTCTGCATTCGCGTCGTCCCGACGTGGTGCTGTTCGTGAACGGCATTCCGCTTGTGCTCATGGAGTTCAAAGAACCGAGTGCCCCAGTCAAGACTGCGTACGACGCCAATCTCACCGACTACCGCGCCGCGCTCCCGTCGCTCTTCGTACCGAATCTCCTTGTCTTGCTCTCAAACGGCAGCGAAGCGAAGGTCGGTTCCACGTACGCCCCATGGGAGTTCTTCAATGACTGGAAGGTCATTGACGCCACGGGAACGCGCGGCCAGATCGCGCTAGAGACAGCGCTTCGAGGGACGTGTTCACCACAGGCACTACTCGACCTGTTCGAGAACTTCGTCGCCTACATGGAGCGACCCGGCGGGCCAATCAAGAATGTCGCGCGCTCACACCAGTACCTCGGAGTGAATGCCGCACTTGAGAATTTGCAGCACGCGCGAGCCACGCAGGACAAGCGGCTGGGAGTCTTCTGGCACACTCAGGGCTCGGGCAAATCGCTATCGATGCTCTGGTTCACGCAGAAGGTGCTGCGCCAAATGCCAGGCAACTGGACCTTCGTGATGGTCACAGACCGCACCGAGCTGGACACGCAGCTGCACGGCGAGTTCGCGGACGCGGGAGCGATCCCCGCCGAGGCGAAGGTCCACGCGACGTCGATCGCGCACCTGCGCGAACTCCTCGCCGTCGATCACCGATATGTGTTCACGCTGATCCAGAAGTTCCAGCCGTCGAAGGCACTCGGAGAATCCGTGATGCCAGTACTGTCCGATCGCTCTGACGTCATCGTGATCACCGATGAAGCACACCGTTCGCAGTACGACACACTGGCGCTCAACATGCGTAGCGCCCTGCCGAACGCTTCGATGATGGGCTTCACGGGAACCCCACTCATCGCCGGCGAGGAAGAGGCCACGCGAGAGCAATTTGGCGATTACGTCTCGATCTACAACTTCCGCGATGCCATCGAGGATGGCGCCACGGTTCCGCTGTACTACGAGAACCGCATCCCCGAACTCCAGCTGGTTAACGACCAGTTCGCGGATGAGCTCAACGAGCTTCTCGAAGAAGCCGAACTCGATGAGGACGCCGAAGGCGCGCTCGCACGGGAGTTCGGAACCCAGTACACGCTTCTCACTCGTCCCGAACGTCTCCAGACGATTGCACGCGACCTCGTGCGGCACTTCGTCGGGCGCGGATTCGCGGGTAAGGCCATGTATGTGGGGCTGGATAAGGCAGCCGCAGTTCGGATGTACAACCTCGTTAAAGAAGAGTGGTCCACACACTTGCATGAGCTTCGTGCCCAGCACGACGCTCTGCCGGTGTTGGAGCGGCCGTGGCTTGCCTCCCGCATCGAGCTGATGGAATCGACCGACATGGCCGTCGTCGTCTCCCAAGGCCAAAACGAACTCGGTGAACTCGATGCAAAAGGCCTCGACATCCGCCCCCACCGTGCACGTATGAATCGCGAGGATCTCGCAGAGAACTTCAAGGACGCCAGCGATCCGCTACGTCTCGTGTTCGTCTGCGCCATGTGGATGACTGGGTTTGATGCGCCATCCGTCTCGACCGTGTATCTCGACCGGCCCATGCGCAACCACACGCTCATGCAGACCATCGCGCGCGCGAACCGGGTGTTCCCGGAGAAGGACAACGGCCTCATCGTTGACTACGTGGGCGTGTTCCGGAACCTCGAGAAGGCACTCGCTGTCTACGGCGCAAGTAAGGGTCGTGAGGGTGATTCACCGATCGAGTTCGTCGAAGCCCTCGCTGATGAGCTCGACGCCGCCGTCGCGAAGCTGACTACCTTCTGCTCATCGATCGGCGTTTCGATTAGGGCGCTGCGAGATGCGAAGGGCTTCTCGTTCGTCTCCACTCGTGATGCGGCAGTCGAGACGATCCTCGCGGCGCCGGAGACGCGCGTTGAGTTCATGGATCAGGCGCGGCTCGTCAGGAAGCTCTTCAAGGGTCTGCTCCCGAACCCGCGCGCAGCGAAGCAACAACGAAACGTCGCCGCGATACGCGCGCTTGCCAAGCGCATCACGGAGGTCACTCGACCTCCGGAGCAGGATCTCAGTGCCGTGGCAGACGCCGTCGATGCATTGCTTGATCGTTCGGTCGGTGCGGAGGAGTATGTCATCCGCGCGGCAGCAACGGGGGAGCAGGGCGACGCCCTGATCGACCTCTCGCTCATTGACTTCGAAGGGCTCAAGAAGAGGTTCGCTGGACGCGAGCGTGCCGAGACGGACCGACTCGCGCAGCTTCTCAAACAGCGCGCGGTGGAGGCTGCTCGCCGCAACCCAACGCGTGCGGACCTCGTGGAGCGAATTGAGCAACTCATCGATGACTACAACGCGGGTTCGGTGAACATCGATGAATACCTCCGGCGCCTGATTAGTCTGAGTCGGACGCTTTCAGCTGACGAGGAACAGGCTGCCCGTTCGGGCATGACAGAGGAACAGCTCGCGATCTTCGACCTTCTCACCAAGCCCGATCCGGTGCTCACGGAGGAGGAACGCCAGACGGTGAAGGCTGGGGCGAAGTCACTACTTGAGCGTCTGCACGAGGTGATTGTTCAAGACTGGCATCGAAAGGCAGACGTCATCAATGACGTCGACAGTACGATCCGCCGAGTGCTCGACAACTCACTGCCGGCGCCATACACGGTCGACATCTTCAACGCGAAGGTGAAACTCGTCTTCGACCACGTCCTGACCGCATACGGTGACAACGGCGACAGCGTCTACGACGGCCCCGTCGACGCCGCCTACCGCCTCAACCCAGTCATGGTCGAACTCTCAGGCCCCATTGACGTCGACACGATCGCCGAAGACGCAATAGCCCGTATGCGAATCGACCCAACCTTCGCAACCCAAGTAGCCGCCCAACTTGAATGTCAAGATCGGGCAGTTTCAGAGAGTTCTCACTAAGGAGTTGCAGCACATTGGCAACAGGTAGTCAACGGTATCGATCCCACAAAGTCTGGGAAACGCTAGAGGTGAAGCTTGAGGCCTTGCAGGCTGCACGTTTCGATGATGCGGAGAGCGAGCAATGGCGTCATGACATCATCGAGTGGCTATCTGAAGCTGCTAAGACAAAGAGCACTCGGCAGCCTTCCCTCTACCTGGGAGTGCTCGACCAGGTCAGCGACGCACTCAACGGACTTCCGACATCTACCACCGAGTTTCGGCGCTTCGTTGGTTTGGACTACAACAGCAGCAGACCTACGTCAGCGCAGAATCTCGCAGTAACGCTCCGAGGACTACCACTGCCAGCACCGAAGGAGATTCCGAAGTCTTACATTGAGTTGCTAGAGCGGGAGATCAGGGTCAGGACTGAGCGACTGGATGATCTCAGCTCCTCGATTACAGAGACCGAGGCTGCACTTCAAGAGAGGCAGCACACTCTCGAATCACTCGCTCAAGATGTCGAAACTCTCCGAGCTGAGATCGATCAGGAGAGGGCCAATATTGCGTCCGTCAGTGAGACAACAAAGACAGAGATCGACTCAGAGTGGACAAGAATCAGAGATGATTGGGATGGCATGCGCCAGCAGGCCGATGCCAAGCGGGATGCTGAGGCCTTGGACCACATTGCAACTTTGGCTGCCACCACTCGAGCCGCCGAAGTATTAGCTCAGCATGCAGCTGGGAGCCTGAAAGCTGCGGATTGGAACGAGCGCGCAAAACGGGAACGACGAGCCGCTCAGTGGATACGTGCGGGAGCCTTGGCGGCATTCCTGACCGCCGCAGCCGTCGGCTGGTTCATCGTCAGCCAGGCGATCAATAGCAACTTTGATCTCACCATTGGCGACGGAATTCTACGATCATCGATTGCCGTGATTGTCGGGGCATTCGGTGGGCTACTGCTTCGAGAGTCAGGTCGACACTTCCGTGAAGCGGATACCGCAGAGGACGTAGCCCTTTCGTTGAAGGCTCTTGCGCCCTTCTACGCCGGTTCGTTGGAGGAAGTTCAGGCAGCTGCCCGTGCTCAGGTTGGGGACGCAGTCCTTGTGAAGAATGTGCTTTCGCGATTCGCGCACCGAGATGCCGCTAAACACGCGGGTGAGATCGACACAACGGAACTGCCGAGCCTTGTCGAAGATGCGACTAAGGCACTTAACGGAGTTAAGAACGTTGCCTCTTCGTGAAGGATACTCCCCAGCGAAACCTGTGCTCTGCTACACGAGTGTTAGCATTCAAGGTCGGTTGTTGAGGGCCTTCGACCTCGTTGCCCTGCCATAGACTCGTGGGCATGGAGCTTGTGTTGGTCAGTGCGTGCCTTGCCGGTGCGCGGTGCCGGTACGACGGGCGCTCCAAACCGGATCAGACCATTCTCGAAGGTGTCGCAGAAGGCTGGGCGGTTCCTGCCTGCGCAGAGCAGCTGGGTGGGATGGGTACGCCACGGCCGCCCGCTGAGATCGTAGGGGGAGACGGGCACGACGTTCTCTACGGCGACGCGAAGGTGCTCACCATTGATGGCGAGGATGTGACCGAAGAATTCGTTGATGGCGCACGAGTTGTTGCTGGTATGGCTGAGGAGCGTGGGATTCGGCGGGCGATTCTGCAGGCACGCAGTCCATCTTGCGGGTGCGGGAGCATCTACGATGGCACGCACTCGGGTGAGCTAATTGAGGGTGATGGCGTGCTCGCCGCAGTGCTCAAAGAGCGCGGAATCCAGATCGAGGAGCTACGCGGGGAGTCCGGGGAGTAGACGCTGGGGCCGCACATTGCCTCGTGGATGTTGCTGCTTCGCGCAGGATGACGGTAGTCAGTAGCGGGTCAACACACGCTAGGTTTCGTCTCGGCCTTCGGCCTCGCTCAACCCACGAGAAGTACCTCGCTCAACCCGCAAATCTTATGTATCCCGGATGGGAGGGATATCGTAGACTTCCTCTCCCGCGGGGTCGTCGCCGTCGGGCGGATACGCCTCAACCTCCGGGCGCCGTGAAAGGAAAACCGTACTCGCGATGAGACCGCCCCAAATAATCGCTAGGGCAAGCACCAAGAACACGATCGCTATCGGGGTCATCGTGCTCCTCCTTCGTTCGTGGGAGCGTCGGCCACAGTCGCGGGCGGAATCGGGGGCCAGACCGCGAAATTATCGGGGGACCTCCGCCACGGGGCCGCGGTAAGTGCCCACCCGGCCACGACCATGATGAAGATCGTCCCCCATCCGACGATCAGGAGATACGTTGGGTCGTAGCCGCCATACGGCTTCGCAATGAGCCCGATAACAGTCATCACAAGCATGTATCCGAGCACGACTGGCGCGAGAACCGAGACAAGGAACCGCCACGTGCGGCCGATCTTGAACGTGGACAGCGCGCTCAAGTGACCACTCAGCTCTCGGCCGGCGCGGCGCACCCACAGCACCGTAATCGTGACCGCCACAGCAGACGCCACAATGCCGATATTGTTCGCCCAGTTGTCGATCGTATTGAGGGCGGTCAGGCCCGACGTCGTGCCGAAGAGCATGATCGAGACGATCGCCAGGAGGCCGCCGATCCCGAAGGCGGACTGCTTCCGCGTGAGCCCGAACTTGTCCATGAAGCTCGAGAGAATCACCTCGAGGATCGAGATCATCGACGTCAGTCCGGCGAGCGTCAACGACCCAAAGAAGAGTGCGCCGAACAACTGCCCGCCGGGCATCTCGGCGGCGATCGCCGGGAAAGTCATGAAAGCGAGGCCGACGCCGGTAAGTCCTTCGAGATCGGCGACGGCGACGCCCTCCTTGAACGCGAAAAAGCCCAGCGTCGCAAAGACACCAATCCCAGCCAGAATCTCGAACGAGGAGTTGGCGAAGGCCACGACGAGACCGGGAGCGGTCAGGTTTGATTTGCGCCTACGGTACGAGGAGTACGTCAGCATGATCCCGAACGCAATCGAGAGCGAGAAGAAGATCTGGCTGTAGGCAGCGACCCAGACACTGGGATCTGCGAGGGCACCGAAGTCCGGTGTGAATAGCGCGTTCAGCCCCTCGGCGGCACCCGGAAGGAAGAGTGCCCGCACCACAAGAATGAGGAAGCCGACGACGAGTAGCGGGATCGCGATCATGTTCACGCGTTGCACACCCTTCACGACGCCCGCGCCCATCACAATGATCGCGATCACCCACATAATGATGAGCGGAAGCAGCACGCCCGGTACGAAGTTGAAGGTAAACGGCTCCGCGGCAACCTGAAGGTAATCGCCCTGGAAGTAACCGGCCGAATCGTTCCCCCACCGTAAATCAAAGGAGAAGACAAAGTAGCTCGACGCCCACGCCAACACGACCGTGTAGTAGAGGGCGATGAACACGCAGATCATCACCTGGAACCAGCCGATTCCCTCGCCGAGCTTGCCCGCGAGGCGGCGCAGTGCGAGTGGCGGGGAACCCCGAAAACGGTGCCCAATCGCGTAGTCGAGAAAGAGGATCGGGATACCTGCCGTGAGAAGCGCAACGATATAGGGGATCAGGAACGCGCCGCCGCCGTTCTCGTAAGCAACCCCGGGAAAACGCCAGATATTGCCCAAGCCGACCGCCGAGCCGATCGCGGAGATGATGAAGCCGACCTGGCCCCTCCACTCCGCGCGCTTCGGCGCAATTGCCGCCGAGGTGGTTCCCGCCATGACACGCCCTTCCAAAGATCGAAAATTCCGACTGAGCGTAGCACCTCAACGCAGATGAGAACCGGTTGTCCCACGGATTGCGGACTGGATCCTGCGGCTTCTCTTAACCAACGGATTGTGAGAGCATCTCTCGTTCTCTCGTGAGGTTGGTACGGGCCCGAGACTCCCAGAGATCGTGGGCACGCTCCGTGAGATAGATCGCGGGGCGGTCGAGGTAGTGCTCCAGAATCGTCGAGCGGCCTGTGGCGAAGGCGCGGTCCGGAACGTGCGCATACTCGTGGCGCACTGACGCGCGGTACTCGTCGTAGCGTGCCGCGTGAGAGGCAAGGATCCAGAGGTCCGCGTCGAGGAGTTGCGCCAGGGGAGGAGTGGCATTCTCAATGCGGAGGGAAGGGTCCGTGGCGATGATCATCTCGGCAACCTCACCGACGAACTCGGAAGGAAGTGCCAGGCGCCCCAGCTCCTGCTCGGCAAGCGCCGCGGAGTCCCGTTCGTCGGTGGGGGTGCCGCGATAGACGGCGTCGTGGAACCATGCTGCAGCCAGGCTGACCAGGGCGGGAGGCTCGCCGTCGGGCCGGAGCTGATCCAGTGCAAGGAGCACGTCCTCGAGGTGCCGGGCATCGTGGTAGCTCCGGTGCGGCTCGTACCAGCGTTCCAGGAGGCTCTCACCGAGGCCGGCCCACGCTGGAGGCGCATCAAGGGCAACGCCAAGCGACTGCCACTCGTTCACGAGATACGCTCGCCGCTGAACGGGAATTATCGCCGCGCGCTCGGCGTGGCGAACTCGGAGGCCGGATTGCTGAAGCGCCCGGAGGAGCTCGCGGGAGGTGGCGGGGTACGCACCCAACCGAACTGCGGTCTCATGTAGCGACGCCGGCACGTCATAGTGGTCCAGATCGAAGGCCCGGCGCGGAATCCCAAGGTGCGCGGCGAAGGCGTGGAGCTCGGCGAGATCGGTGTCCGTGATCAGATGACTCCACAGCGTCCCGTGCGCGGGCCACAACGGGGGATCGATCAGAATCGCCATCCCGCAAGCCTACGGGGGAATAGTCGCATGCCCGCAGAGGTTGCCACAGATATGACAGTGAAGGTTGATATCTGGTCCGATGTCCAATGCCCCTGGTGCTACATCGGCAAGCGCCGCTTCGAGAAGGGCGCCGCCAAGTCCGGGATCGACGTGGAGATCGAGTACCACTCCTTCGAACTCTCCCCGGACACGCCCGTGGACTATGACGGCACCCCGCAGCAGTACCTCGCCGAGCGCAAAGGGATGCCCCTGGATCAGGTGGAGCAGATGCTCGCGCACGTTACCGAGCTCGCCGCAGGCGAGGGCCTCGACTACCACTACGAGAACGTGCACCAGACCAACACCGTCAAGGCGCACGAGCTCATTCATTACGCGAAGGCGCACGGCCGCCAGGTAGAGATGAAGGAGGCGCTGCTCAAGGCGTACTTCGTCGACGGCGGTCACGTGGGCCGCGTCGAGGACCTCGCCGATCTTGCCGCTGGCCTGGGCTTCGACCGTGCTGATGTGGTGCGTGCGCTTGAGTCCTGCGAGTACACCGCCGCGGTGAAGGCGGACGTGGCGCAGGCCGCCGCCTACGGGATCCAGGGCGTGCCGTTCTACGTGTTCGACGGCAAGTACGGCGTCTCGGGTGCCCAGGGGAGCGACGTGTTTACCGAGGTGCTGCAGAAGACCGCGTCCGAGCAGGTCGCCTCGTGACTGCCACCCCTCCCGAGAGTCCGTTCACGATGCTGGGGGAGGACGCCGTCGTCTGCGAAGGCGACGTGTGTTTCGTGCCCGGCGTGTCAGTCCGAGAGCGGGATGTCGAGGAAGGTGTTGATGCGCTCGTAGGCGGTGCGCAGCGGCTTTGAGAAGCGCGGCAGCGTGATGAAGCCGTGCAGCGCACCATCGATCCGCACGAGTTCGACGTCGTTCCCCGCCTCCTGAAGCTTGCGCGCGTACGCCTCGCCCTCATCACGCAACAGATCCAACTCCGCCGTGATCACTAGGGTGCGCGGCTGACCGGAGAGATCCTCCGCGAGCAACGGCGCCACCAGCGGGTTCGGGCGCTGCGCCGGGTCCGGCACATAGAGCTCGATGTAGTCCTGAACTTCGCCGCTGGTGAGCCGGTACTCGTCCCCATATAGCCGCGCGGACTCGAACGGGGACGTCTCCGGATTGTGGTCCCAGTGAGTTGCCGGATAGAGCAGGATCTGCCGGCTCGGCACGCGCTCTCCACGATCCCGCAGGAGCAGCGACGTCACGGCCGCGAGATTCCCGCCAGCCGAATCTCCGATCAGCACGATCGAATCGGGGTTCTCGAGGTTTGCGAGCGCTGGATTGGCGAGTAGCTGCTGCGCCACCCGGTAGCAGTCCTCAAGGCCCGCCGGGAACGGATGCTCGGGCGCCAGGAGATAATCCACAGAGATAACCACGCACCCGGTGAGCTCGGCCATCGTCGCGCAGGTAGGGGTGTAGCTGTCAATATCGCCGGTTACCCAGCCACCACCGTGGAAGAACAGCAGGAGGTCCTTCCTGCGCCGCTCGCCCGGGAGAAAGACACGCCCTTCGATCTCATGGCTACCATCCGCCGAGAGCATTTCCGCTTCCAATGACGTATACGGCAAGGTGGCTAGCTTGGCGAGCAGTTCCTGCTGGCGCCGGACCTTCTCATAGTCGTCCTTGATGTTGTCCTGCGCAAAAAGCCGGACAACCTTTCGATACGCCCGGGCGAGGAAAGAGTCGCCGTCAGCGGTGTCTGGCTTCATCCGCTTAGCGTACGGGCTGGCGAGAGGTGAACGCTAGCCATCTCTACCGACGGCGGTCACTTGCCTTCGCAGCGACGCCCCGGCCATTGCGGCCACCACGCCCACGCGAAGACTGTGAGCCGCCGCCGTTGCCCTGCGGCTTACGACGGCCAGGCGATCCCGCGGCAGGCTTCCGCTGCTGCGGCTGCTGAGCGGTGGGGGCAGCAGGACGCACCCACGGCGCGCGCTCACCGATCAGTGAAACCAGCGCCGCATCGCCAGCCTGGACCCGCTCGGGATGCACGGTAATCTGCGCCTTACGCAGCAGGTCCCGCATCTCATTCCGCTGCTCGGGAAGCACAACGGTGACCACCGTGCCCGAGGCGCCCGCGCGCGCAGTGCGGCCCGAACGGTGCAGGTACGCCTTGTGCTCCATGGGCGGGTCCACATGCACCACGAGGTCCACGTCATCCACGTGCACGCCACGCGCCGCGACATCCGTTGCCACCAGCACACGCACTCCACCATGCTCCGGCCCGGCAGAGAACGCCGCAAGATTGCGATCGCGCGCGTTTTGAGACAGGTTCCCGTGTAGATCAACCGCAGGGATCCCGCTCGCGGTCAGCTGCTTCGCAAGGCGCTTCGCCTGATGCTTCGTGCGCGTGAAAAGGATACGCCGCCCCCGGCCCGAGGCGAGCTCGTTCACCAGCTCCTTCTTAGAATCGGCCGTGCCAGTGAGCAGAACGCGGTGCGTCAGCTCGCCCACAGGCACGCTCGACTCGTCGAGTTCGTGACTCACGGGATCTGAGAGGAAGCGCCGCGAGAGCTTGTCGACGCCGCGATCGAGCGTGGCGCTGAACAGCATGCGCTGGCCGCCCGCGGGCGTCGCCGCGAGGATCCGAGTGACGCCCGGGAGGAATCCAAGATCGGCCATGTGATCGGCCTCGTCAAGCACCGTGATCTCGACAGAAGAGACGTTCACGACGCCCTGCTTCATCAGGTCTTCGAGGCGGCCGGGGCACGCCACTACGATGTCCACGCCAGAACGCATCGCCTGCTCCTGCGGCCGCTGGCTCACACCACCGAAGATCGTTGAGACGCGGAGCCCGACGGCGTTCGCGAGCGGGGTCACGACCCCCGCGATTTGCGTGGCAAGCTCCCGGGTGGGGGCCAACACCAGGCCGCGTGGGTGCCCTGGCTTCGGACGACGGCCGTCGGCGAGTCCAGCCACGAGCGGAAGTGCAAAGGCAATGGTCTTGCCGCTACCGGTGCGGCCGCGGCCAAGAATGTCGCGGCCCGCGAGGGAATCAGGCAAGGTGGCGCGCTGAATCTCGAAAGGTTCGCTCTTGCCTTGGGAAGCAAGAACGGCGGCAAGGCGCGCTGGCACGCCCAAGTCAACAAAGGAAGTCATGAAAAGCTCTCAGATAGGTGGCACTCAGGTGCCTCGGCGACGGCGCGGGATCGCGCATCGGTTCGCCGTTCGAAGACCGCGCCGATCAGGGAGCTGGCGCGGGGCGTCTCGACGACGCAGCTGCCCGTAGGCAACACTCCAAGCTACCACGCGCCCGCCGCACACCCCGGGGTCAGGGCACTGTACTTCCGGTCACACGGCCAAGACCCGCGAGCTCGTCCTGATCTTGGCTCCTGGCGAACGCTATGCGTTCATAGAATGCCAAGATCATTGCGCACCTGTTCACATGCAGGCTTTGAGTGCGACATATGATCGGGAGCGTGTTCGATCAGCCAGCCATCGCCGAGTGGCTCCCCGTCGGGGTCCCCGCGCTGATCATGTTGATCGCCGCCGCGGGCCTGGCCGGCTGGGTGGACGCCGTCGTCGGTGGGGGCGGTCTTATCCAGCTGCCAGCACTCGTGATCGGCCTCCCCAAGGACATCGCCACCCCATTCGTGCTCGGCACCAACAAAATCTCCTCGTTTGCGGGAACGCTCTCGGCGAGTTGGGTGTACCTGCGAAAGATCACGGTGCACGCCTTCGTGTTGATCCCGCTGATCGCCGGCGCCTACGGCGGATCGACGGGCGGCGCCGCCGTCTCGCGATACTTACCTCGCGAGGTCCTGACCCCGATCGTGCTGGTGGCCGTGATCGCCGTCGGTATCTACACCTTCCGCCGGCCCACACTCGGGCTGAACCATGAACCCAAGCATGAGCGCGGCTTCGGGGCTGCCTGGCGCGCGGGCGTGATTGGCCTGGTGATCGGCTTCTACGACGGCATCCTGGGCCCCGGAACCGGCTCCTTCTTCGTGATCACGATCGTGGCGATCCTGGGCTACGGCTTCCTCCAGGCGAGCGCCCACGCCAAACTCGCGAACCTCACCACCAACCTCGCCGCGCTTGTTGTGTACGGCGTGCACGGCGAGATCCTCCTGGCACTCGGCCTGATGATGGCCGCCGCAAACGTCACCGGGGGAGTACTCGGCGCGAAGATGGCGGTCAAGAACGGGAACGCCTTCGTCCGGAAGGTATTCCTCGTGGTGCTCGCGATCCTCGTGGCAAAGCTCGCCTGGGACGTGATCGCGGGATTCCTTTAGATCCGCGCGGCGAGCTCGGTAGCCTGCCGAATCGCGCGCACCGCATCGAGTTCGCCCGCGCGTTCGGCGCCGCCAATCGTGTGCACCGGGATCTTGACGGCGGAGTCCTCGGCCAGATCCCGCACCGACTCCTGCCCGGCACAAAGCACCACCGTGTCCACGGCGAGTGTCCGCTCCGTTCGTTCGGGATTCTGTGGATCCGTGCTGGCGAGGGAAATGTGCAGGCCGTCCTCGTCAACGCCGAGGTACTCAACACCGCCAATCATCTCCACGCCGGAATCGCGTAGCGTCATCCGGTGCACCCAGCCCGTGGTCTTGCCCAGGCCCTTCCCAAGCGCGCCCGGTGTGCGCTGGAGAAGATACACCGTGCGCCGCGGCTCCTGCGGCGCCTTCTGCGTGAGCCCACCGCGGTGTACCGCCGGGTCGGCCACGCCCCAGCGTGCCCGCCAGTGTGCGAGCGTCTCGTCCGAATCATGGAGCAAAAACTCGGATACGTCGAACCCGATTCCACCCGCGCCGATCACCGCCACGCGTGCACCGGCAATCGCGGTGCCTTCGAGGAGTTCCTGATAGGTCACGACCTCCGGGCGCTCGAGCCCAGGTATCTCGGGAACCCGCGGCGTCACACCGGTTGCCACCACCACTTCGTCGAAGCCGGCGAGCTCCGTGGCGGTCACGCGGCAGTTCAGATGCACCGGCACCTCACGAAGTGCCAGCATGTGTTCGTAGTACTGCAGCGTCCCGCGGAACTCTTCCTTGCCGGGGATACGCGCCGCGAGACGAAACTGCCCACCCAGCGAGCCACTCGCTTCGAACAGCTCCGGCCGGTGCCCTCGCCCGGCGAGTTCCACCGCGGCGGCTAGACCCGCCGGCCCGGCACCCACCACGGCGACCCGCTTGATCGTGCGCGCTGGGCCCAGCACCAGTTCCGTCTCGCGCCCCGCGCGGGGGTTCAGCATGCAGGAAACCGGCTTGTTCGCGAAGGTGTTGTCGAGACACGCCTGGTTGCACGCGATGCAGGTGACGATCTCCCGCTCTCGCCCGCTCCCCGCCTTCGCGACAAACGCGGCATCGGCGAGCAGCGGCCGCGCCATGGCGACCAAATCGGCGTCGCCCCGCTGCAGGATCTCTTCGGCGGTCTCCGGGCGATTGATCCGATTCGATGCGATCACGGGAAGCGACACCTCTCGGCGGAGTCGCGCCGTGAGATCCACGAAAGCCGCACGCGGCACGGAGGTCACGATCGTGGGGATTCGCGCCTCGTGCCAGCCGATCCCGGTGTTGAAGAGCGAGACGCCCACCTTCTCCAGCTCCCGCGCGAGGGCGGCGGTCTCATCCCATGACTGAGCATCCTCGACCAGATCGATCAGGCTGATCCGGTACTGGATCAGGAAGTCCTCGCCGAGCCGCTCTCGCATGCGCCGCACGATCTCGGTGGGGAAGCGTCGGCGCTTCTCGGGCGTACCACCCCAGCTGTCCTCGCGATCGTTGGTGCGCGCGGCGAGGAACTGGTTGATCAGATATCCCTCAGAACCCATCACTTCGACGCCGTCGTACCCCGCGCGCTTCGCCAGCTCGGCAGCCCGCACAAAGCTTTCAACGGTGCGACGTACGGCATCTTCGCTCATTCGTGAGGGCCGAAACGGCGTGATGGGGGACTTCTTCCCCGACGGCGCCTGGCTGAGCGGGTGGTAGCCGTACCTGCCCGCGTGGAGGAGCTGGAGGAGGATCGCCGAGCCTTCCGAGTGCACGGCGTCGGTCATGGCCGAATGTGCGTCCGCCATGCGAGTTGTGGCCATCGTGGAGGAGAACGGCGTCAACCAGCCCCGCCAGGTGGGGGCGAATCCGCCGGTCACGATCATCGCCACTCCGCCGCGCGCCCGTTCGGTATAGAACGCGGTGAGCTTGGGAAGATCGCCGCGGCGATCCTCAAGCTTGGTGTGCATCGACCCCATCACTACGCGGTTACGCAGGCGCAGATGCCCCACCTGAAGGGGGCTGAGGAGCACGGGATACGCTGCGCCGGGTTCCATGACTCCATCCTGCCCTCTCCGGCGCGTAAGCGCAGGTGAAGCGGACTCGCAACGCCATTAAGGGTGCCTACGATTCTGCTCTCACGACAATCGGCGGGGGCAAAGTCTCTACCGCGTCGAACGAAGCTACAGGTCCAGCCGCATCGTCAGTTCGTGGCGAATCTGTCGCCGCCGCCGGATCGTCATCGTCACGAGCGCAAGCGCACTGAGCGCCACGCACACGATGGACGGAACCGGGTTCGTCACCAGCCTGAACACGAGGAAAAGGGCGGGCACGAGGCCAAGGAGTGCCGCCAGGCCGGTGTAGAGGATGTGTTCGCCCGTCTCCACGCGCATCCACCGCACCACGATCGCAACGGCCAGGACGGCCGACGCCGCCATGATCGGGATCGCGTATGTGACGGACCAGGCGCGCCAGTTCGTCACGTAGTCCCAATATGCGCAGAACAGCCCGATGATCACCACCAGATACACGGCACTCTTGGCAATGTTGCGGCGTTTTCGTACCGCCATCACCACCACGAGCCACATCGTGATCACGCCGAGCCACACGAAGCGCATCACGCCGATCTCCGAGAACCAGCCCCGGAAGATCAACTGCACGGCGATCGACCCGGCAATGAGCCCCAGCGAGGCCAGGAAAAGCGATCTTAGGAGCACGCGGCGAGTGAAGCGCAGCGGGGGATCGGGGAATGGGCTCGGTGTCGCGTCACCCACGGTGGCAGCGCCACAGAGCGGACACACAGCCCACGGCCCCTCAATCCCGACGGCGCACGCCTCACATCGCAGCATTCGTCACCTCGGCGATTTCGCTCTCGGTGACACGGGTAGCCGCGACCATCAGATCCACCCCGCGCCCAGTGAGGAGCCGGGCATACTCACGCACGTGATCGGTCTCCACGAATGGGGACGTGAAGCAGACCGTAAGCATGCCGTTCTGAGAGACGGCGCAAAACTGCGGCCGTGCCGGCGCAATATGGAGGAGGAGCCGCTTCACCTGGGCTTCTGCCTGCTCAGGAAAGACGACCCGGCCCATGTTCGAGATCGCCACGGTAAGGCCCCTGCTGTTTCCCCAGTTGATCAGGGAAAGAATCACGTCTTTGAGCGGGCGCGGGAAGATACGCAGCGCAGGATTCCGCTCGAACCGGATCAAACGGCGAACTTTCCGCTCCATCGCGGCCTGCGTTGCCTTTGCCCGAAGCTGCGTCTCGATATCCCGGCAGACCTCCCCAAGTTCGGTCTCGCCGTCGGTATACGCGTGCTGCACGCGCACGGTCGCGAAGAAGTTTCGCGCCGAGGTCGAGGGGAAGAACTGCCGAAGATTCACCGGGACCGAGGCGGTCAAGGTTCGGGCCCTGCCCAGCCCTCCGGCCCGAATGGACTCAAAGAACAGCGCGATCAGGTAACTCGTCAGGGATACGCCCTCGGCCTTCGCGAGGGCAAGCACCTCGGACGCTGGCATTGTGAGCTCGACGGCGCGGGTGCGGCCATCTGCGGAGCGGGTCCCGCGGGGATGGTGAATCTGCGTCCATGGCGTACGCGGCGAGGGTTCCTCCACTACTTCTCGCGCGAGCGGAGCTGCGGGAGTGAAGAAGTACTCGGCGAAGCTATCCGTGCTGAGCTCGTGCGGGGGCAGTGTGTCATCGGTGGCAGGAAGTTCACCAGACATGCGCAGCTGTGCATAGGCAACGAGGAGATCGGTGAGGAACCAGAGTGCGCCGGTGCCGTCTGACAGCGCGTGGAAGACCTCAAGCACGATTCGCCGCTGGAAGTAGACCACGCGGAAGAGCAGGTTCTTGCGGTCGACCTGATACAGCGGCGCACACGTGTACTGATCGTCGAGTGCGACTTCCGGCCGCAGGTCACTGTCCTGCAGGTAGTACCAGAAAATCCCGCGCCGGAGCACCGCGTGGTAGAGCGGGTAGCGGTCGTAGGTGTGGTCAAGGGCCCGCTGCAGTAGGGCCGGGTCGACGTCGTCGGACATCTCGGCGCTGAGCCGGAACACCTTCGGATCGATCTCGGAGCGTGCCGCGAGGAAGATATTCGAGGCGTTGTCGAGGCGCACCCAGTTGCGGCCGTGAGTCGTCACCTCCGTGCGTGCCATGCGCCAAGCCTATGGCCCCGTACCCTTGGACGCGTGGATGTCACCGTTTCCGTGATTGCCGGGATTCTTCTTGTCGTCGCCGCGCTCGGCACGGTCTTTCCCATCCTGCCCGGGAGTATGCTCGCAATCGGCGCGTTGCTGGTGTGGGCACTCGTGATCGGCGGTTGGAACGGCTGGCTCGTCTTCATCATTGGCGCCGTCGTATGCGGCGTGGGAATGTTCGCGTCAACGATCCTCGCCGGGACGCGCCTCAAGAAGCGCGAGATCCCCAATAGTTCGATTCTGGTGGGTGCCCTCTGCGGCTTCGTGGGCATGTTCCTGATCCCAGTCGTCGGCCTGCCGGTGGGATTCGTCCTCGGTCTCTATGGCAGCGAGTGGCTACGGCTGCGCGACATGAAGCTCGCCGTTCAGGCGTCGGTCGTAGCGATCAAGGCGGTCGGGCTCGGCATGATCGTCGAGTTCCTGTGCGTGTGCCTCGCGATCGCCACGTTTGTCGTGGGCCTCATCGTGCACTTCTAGGCGACTCGCTAGTCACCTTTGCCTGCGCCGAGCCCTTCGGCGATCGCGTTCATCACGGAACCGTCAGCAAGCGTTGTCACATCACCCACGGGCCGGTTCTCCGCCACATCACGCAACAGGCGCCGCATGATCTTCCCGGAGCGCGTCTTCGGAACCTCGGAGACCACAAGGATCGTGCGCGGCGTGGCAAACGGACCAATCTCGCGCCGCACCTGCTTCCGGAGCTCCTGTGCCACTTCCTCGCCTGTGGCCTGGGCCCCATCGCCGTCGGACCGGACGACGACGAAGGCCACCACCGCCTGGCCGGTGGTCTCGTCGGAGGCACCCACCACGGCCGCCTCTGCCACCCACGGGTGCGAGACGAGCGCATGCTCGAGTTCGGTAGTGGAGAGCCGGTGGCCCGAAACGTTCATGACGTCGTCGACCCGGCCCATCAGCCAGATCTCGCCATCGATGTCCTTCTTCGCGCCATCGCCCGCAAAGTACATGCCATCGAACTGGTTCCAGTAGGTCTTCCGGTAGCGCTTCCGGTCACCCCAAATGCCGCGTAGCATCGAGGGCCACGGTTCGCGGATCACGAGGTAACCACCTTCACCGTTGGAGACGGATCGCCCCGTGTCGTCGACGACGTCGGCCACCACACCCGGCAGGGGAGCGTGGGCACACCCTGGCTTCGTGGCGGTCACTCCGGGAAGAGGTGAGATCATGATCGCGCCGGTTTCTGTCTGCCACCAGGTGTCCACAACGGGACAACGGTTTCCTCCGATCACACGGCGGTACCACATCCACGCCTCAGGGTTGATCGGTTCACCCACCGAGCCGAGCAGGCGCAGCGAGCTCAAATCGTACTGGTCCGGGATCGCCTCGCCCCACTTCATGCAGGTGCGAATCGCGGTGGGAGCGGTGTAGAGAATCGTCACGCGATACTTCTCGACAATCTCCCACCAGCGTCCCTCGTGCGGCGCATTCGGGACACCTTCATAGAGCACCTGGGTGGCGCCGTTAATCATCGGGCCGTAGACGATGTACGAGTGGCCGGTCACCCAGCCGACGTCCGCAGTGCACCAGTACACATCCGTTTCCGGCTTCAGATCGAACACCTGCTTGTGGCTGGTCATCGCCTGCGTCAGGTAGCCGCCGGTCGTGTGGAAGAGGCCCTTCGGTGTACCCGTGGTGCCCGAGGTGTAGAGAATGAAAAGCGGATGCTCGGCGTCAACCCACTCCGGCTCGTGCTGGGCGGGCTGGGGGTCCACGACGTCGTGCCACCACAGGTCGCGGCCCTCCACCCAGGCGGTGTCTTGGCCGGTGCGGCGCACCACGAGCACGTTCGTGACGGACTCCGCGGGCTTGTCGTGGTTCTCGCTCGGAACAAGTGCGGCATCCACGAGCGGCTTGAGAGCGAGATGAGCACCCCTGCGGTTCCCGCCGTCCGCCGTAATCACCAGCTTCGCTTCGGCGTCATCGATCCGTTGGCGCAGGCTTTCGGCACTGAAGCCGCCGAACACGACCGAGTGGATCGCACCGATTCGCGCACACGCCAGCATGGCGACGACGGCCTCGGGTATCTGGGGGAGATAGATTGCCACTCGATCGCCCTTGCGGACACCAAGGCTGAGCAAACCGTTCGCCGCCTTCTGCACGCGCTCGTACATGTCGTTGTAGGTCAGAGTCTGGGTGTCACCGGGCTCGCCCTCGAAGTAGAAGGCAACGCGATCGCCTCGGCCCTTGCGGACATGCTTGTCGACGGCGTTGTCGCAGGCGTTGAGGGTGCCATCGTGGAACCAGCGAGCGAAGGGCGCATCGGACCAATCGAGGACCTCTGTGAACGGTATCTTCCATTGCAATTGCAACGCTTGCTCACGCCAATAGGCGAGGCGATCGACCTCGGCCTTCTTGTACTCGTAGGCGGTTGCGTTGGCGTGAACGGCGAAACTCACCAGGGGTGAAAACGTGCGCGTTTCTGTGTGCAAGTTCTCGAGGGTAGGCGTACCGTGTGCGTGGTGATCCATGACACAAGATTAGGACTTTCGTCCTTTTCACGCATGCCACGTCCGTCCTTGTGCAGCTTTGCCCGTGCACGGATAACATTTAGGTGATTTGCAACCCGCGCAATGACAAAGGAGACGTCCCGCCATGAGTTCCGCAATTGATGCCATTCTCTCGTCCATTCCCATCGACCAGGTCGCGCAACAGGTGGGCCTCTCCGCCGATGATGCGACGCCCGCGATCACCAACGCGCTCGGCGCGATCCTCGCCGGGATGGGTGCCAACGCCGCCGATCCTAAGGGTGCCGCATCCCTCGAGAAGGCGCTGTCGCAGCATTCTGGTGACCTGCTCGACGGCGGTGTGAGCGTGGACTCGCTCGACACGGATGACGGCGGAAAGATCGTCAAGAACATCTTCGGAGACAACACCGATCAGGTTGCAGCCGCGCTCGGATCTACGGGGACGAGTGGCGGCACCTCCGTTTTCCAGAAGCTACTCCCGATCCTCGCGCCGGTGGCGATGGCGTGGCTCGCCAAGAACCTGTTTGGTGGCGGTTCGAACTCCGAGGCCCCGGCTCCGGCGCAGGCCGAGAGTAGCGGTGGTGGCCTCGGTGACCTGCTGGGGAGTGTGCTCGGCGGCGGCGCAACGCAGCAGCAGTCCTCCGGTGGCGGGCTCGGTGACCTCCTCGGTAG
>FZQV01000039.1 GCA_900199505.1 Ruaniaceae bacterium KH17
GACACCCGCGCCCGCGCCTTCACCGGCGCACTACGCTACGCGCTCCTGATCCGGGATGACGTCTGCCAAACCCCCGGCTGCGGCGCGCCCATCCGCCACCTCGACCACACCCACCCCTACAAGGACGGCGGCACCACCAGCGCAACCAACGGCACCGGCCTGTGCGCACGCTGCAACTACATCAAACAAAACCCCGGCTGGCGCCACCGGCGAGACCCCGCCACCGGCCAACTCACCGTCACCACACCCACCGGACACACCCGAACCTCACGACCACCACAACCCATCCCCAGGCTATAGATCGTGACCGTTCCGGGAGCCGCACCTCAGATATCGAGAATCACCTTGCCCAGGTGCCCGCCTGCTCTCAGGATCGCGTGGGCGCGCGCGGCCTCGGCGAGCGGGACGTGCGCCTCGATCGGTAGTCGAAGATCGCCATCGGCGAGGAGCGGCCACACCAACTCGTGGGTACGCTGCAGGATTCGCTGCTTGTCAGCAGGCTGGCGGCTCCGGAGCGCCGTACCGATCACACGGGCACGCTTCCGCAACAAGACCCCGGTATTCAGCTCGCCACGCGCGCCGCCAAGAGTGCCAATAATCAGGAGGCGGCCCGAGTCACGAAGCATGCTGACGTTCTCGTCCAGCGCCGGGCCTCCAACCATGTCGAGAATGATGTCCACTCCCCCGGCCTCGCGCACCAACTGAGGAACATCAGCAGAGTGACGATTCCAGGCGATATCCGCGCCAAGACCCTCTGCGGCGGCAGCCGCCTCATCGGACCCCACGCTCGTGAGAACGTGGCAACCGAGCGCGTGGGCGAACTGAATCGCGAAACTACCGATCCCACCATTGCCACCATGAATGAGCACGTTCGGCGGATCTCCCTCGAGCATCCCGCCCTCGATCACGAGATTCGAAACTACAGTGGCCGCCACCTCGATGAGGCCACCGGCATCCGAGAGTGACAGCCCGGCCGGCGCCGGCAGAATCTGCACCTCCGGAACCGCAACCACCTCGGCGTAACCCCCTCCAGCGAGCAGTGCCACAACGTCCTCGCCGGTGTCTCGGCGGCGCCCCGAGACCTCCAGGCCCGGCAGTGGTGACGCCCCGGGAGGCGGTGGATACTGGCCCGCGGCCTGCGCGAGATCGGCCCGATTCACGCCGGCAGACACGACATCGATCACCACCTCGCCAGTCCGAGGCTCGGGTTCGCGGATCTCAACGAGCTCTAGGCGGCGGTCTTCGGTGATAGTGACGGCACGCATGGAACTACGAGAGCTGATTGCGGGCCGCGACGAATGCCGCAACGCAGGCATCGACGTCGGCCACGGAATGCGCGGCTGACATCTGTACGCGAATCCGCGCAAGGCCCTTCGGAACAACCGGGAAGGAGAACGCGGTGACGTAGACGCCATGGCTGAGCATCGCATCGGCGATCGCCAATGCGGCTGGCGCGTCACCGATCATCACCGGGCAGATCGGATGCTCGCCGGGGAGCACCTCGAATCCAGCCTCCGCCATGCGGGCACGGAAGTGGGCGGCGTTCTCGCTCAGGCGGTCCCGCATCTCGGCGGACTCGGCCAAGAGATCAAGAGCCTCGAGAGTCGCCGCCACGATCGCCGGAGCCACAGTGTTGGAGAACAGATACGGCCGGGCACGCTGCCGGAGCACCGCCACAATCTCGGCGCGGCCAGAGATGTACCCACCAGATGCCCCGCCGAGCGCCTTCCCGAACGTGCCACTGTAAATGTCCACACGATCGCTCACCCCAAAGTGCTCGGGCGTTCCCGCCCCGGTCGCCCCCAGTACGCCGATCGCATGCGAATCGTCCACCATCACCAGTGCCCCGAACTCCTCTGCGAGGTCGCATATCTCGGTAAGTGGCGCGAGGTAGCCGTCCATCGAGAAGACGCCGTCGGTCACCACAACGATCCGGCGCGCACCTTCCGCCCGCGCGGCAGTGAGCTGTGCGCGCAAGTCCGCCATGTCCCGGTTCGCGTACCGGAACCGGCGCGCCTTGGACAGCCGCACTCCGTCGATGATCGAGGCGTGGTTCAGCGCATCGGAGATGATCGCGTCCTCGGACGTAAAGAGAGGCTCAAATACGGCACCGTTCGCATCGAAGCACGAGGAGAACAAGATGGTGTCTGCCGTGCCGAGGAACTCCGAGAGCCGTCGCTCCAACTCGACATGGAGATCCTGGGTGCCGCAGATGAACCGCACCGAGGCGAGCCCAAGACCGTGCGAGTCGAGCGCCTCCTTCGCGGCGGCTATGAGCCGCGGATGATTGGCCAGGCCGAGGTAATTGTTGGCGCAAAAGTTCAACACTGAGACGGGCGGCTCGCCGGCCGGTGCCGCCACGATCTGCGCCGATTGCGGCGTGGTAATCGTGCGCTCGCGCTTCGTGAGCCCGGCCGCATCAATCTCATCGAGTTCGGCGCGAAGCGCGTCCTTGATCGTGTACACCTGTGACCTCCCTAGAATTCCCGCCAGTCAAGCACAACCTTGCCCGCACTTGCCCCCGCCGCGATCGCGAATCCGCGCTCCCATTCAGTTGCCGGAATGACATCCGTGATCACTGAGCTAATCGCATCGTGTAGCCAGGAACTGGACTCGAGCATGGCCGACATCGCGTGCCACGTCTCGAACATCTCGCGGCCATAGATGCCCTGCAGAGTGAGCATCCGGGTGATCACGGAGGACCAGTCAATCTCAAAGCGCTGACTTGGTAGCCCGAGCATCGCGATCTTGCCGCCATGGTTCATGTTCGCCACGATCTCCTGGAGCGCGGCCGGCTGGCCGGACATCTCGAGCGCCACATCGAAACCCTCGCTCATCCCGAGCGCTTCCTGAGCCTGACGGATGCTCTGGGTCCGCACGTCCAGCGCGGCATTCACGCCCATCGTCTCGGCGAGCGCAAGCCGTGCCGGAGAGACATCGGTGATCGTCACGTAGCGTGCGCCGGCGAAGCGGCACACGGCGGCCGCCATCAGCCCGATCGGCCCGGCTCCGGTGATGAGCACGTCCTCGCCCACAAGCGGAAACTTGAGCGCCGTGTGGACGGCGTTCCCGAACGGATCGAAAACCGCGCCAATCTCGGGCGTCACGCCCTCCTTCCTATGAACCCATACGTTCTCCTGCGGGATCACCACAAACTCGGCGAATCCGCCATCGCGCTGCACGCCAATGCTCGAGGTGCGGATACACAGTTGGCGGCGCCCCGCGCGGCAGTTCCGGCACACACCACACACCACGTGGCCTTCGGCCGAGATACGGTCCCCGACGACGACGTCGTGGACGCCCTCACCCAGCCCCACCACTTCGCCGTAGATCTCGTGCCCGGGAATCAGCGGCGGGTGGAGCATCTGCTCCGCCCAGCGGTCCCACTGCAAGATGTGCAGATCCGTGCCACAGATGCCCGTGGTCATGACCTTCACCTTGACGTCTCCCGGCCCCACGTCCGGTTCCGGCACCTCTGACATCTCCAGGCCCAACTCTGGGCCCCGCTTCACTAGCGCTCGCACAGCTTCACGCTAACACGCGCGCTGCTCGCCGGAGGAAGGACCAGCCGCCCGACGGCGCCACCTTCAGTTGGGCGGCATTTGTTACGATTCAACCAACAGAGCTGGCTCAATCGGAGAGGCACCCCCATGGTCAAACGGCAGGTCCCCAAACCCAGCGAGCTTTTTGAACTCATGCACTTCAAGGCGCCCGAGTTGAACGGTCGTAAGCGCCGGCTCGACGCCGCCCTCACCATCGAGGATCTCCGCAAGATCGCGAAACGTCGCACGCCGGCTGCCGCATTCGACTACACCGACGGCGCCGCGGAGGGCGAGTTCTCGTTGGGCCGTGCGCGGCAGGCCTTTGAAGACGTCGAGTTCCACCCCGGGATCCTGCGCGATGTCTCGAATGTGGACACCTCCACCACAATCTTCGGCGGGCCATCGGCGTACCCGTTCGGTATCGCACCCACGGGCTTCACCCGCCTCATGCAGACCGAAGGCGAGGTGGCCGGTGCCAGCGCTGCGGGCGCCGCCGGCATCCCGTTCACGCTCTCCACTCTCGGCACCACCTCCATCGAGGATGTCAAGGCAGCGAACCCCAACGGCCGCAATTGGTTCCAGCTGTATGTGATGCGGCAGCGCGAGATCTCGTACGGACTCGTGGAGCGCGCCGCCGCAGCCGGTTTCGACACCCTCATGTTCACCGTGGACACTCCTGTTGCCGGCGCCCGCCTGCGCGATAAGCGCAACGGCTTCTCGATCCCGCCGCAACTCACGCTCGGAACCGTCATTGACGCGATCCCGCGCCCCTGGTGGTGGTGGGACTTCCTCACCACCCCCACGCTCGAGTTCGCCTCACTCTCCTCGACGGGAGGCACGGTGGGCGAGCTCCTCGACAGCGCAATGGACCCGTCGATCTCCTTCGACGATCTCGACGTGATCCGCTCGATGTGGCCGGGCAAGCTCGTGGTGAAGGGTGTCCAAACCGTTGCGGACGCCCGCAAGCTCACCGATCTGGGAGTGGACGGCATCATCCTGTCCAACCACGGCGGTCGGCAACTCGACCGCGCCCCGATCCCGTTCCACCTCCTTCCGGAGGTGGTGCGCGAGGTCGGGAACGACACGGAGATCGCGATCGACACGGGCATCATGAACGGCGCGGACATTGTTGCCTCGATCGCGCTCGGCGCGAAGTTCACGCTGGTGGGCCGTGCCTACTTGTACGGGCTCATGGCCGGCGGGCGCGACGGCGTGGACCGCGCAATCCAGATCCTGACCGATCAGATCGTGCGCACCATGAAGCTCCTCGAGGTCGCACACGTGGCGGAGCTGGAGCCCCGCCACGTCACGCAGCTGCAGCGCCTCGAGCCGCGCCCGCGCCCCTAGCGCAGGAAGGCGGCGGCAACTCCCGAATCCACCGGGATGTGCAGGCCAGTGGTCTGAACGAGGTCCGGCCCCGTGAGAGCGACAACGGCGGCCGCGACGTGCTCCGGAAGCACCTCCTTCTTGAGGAGCGTGCGCTGAGCGTAGTACGCACCGAGGTCGTCCTCCTTCACGCCATAGACGGCGGCACGGTTCGCACCCCAACCGCCGGCGAAAATGCCAGAGCCGCGCACAACGCCGTCGGGGTTGATGCCGTTCACGCGGATGCCGTGGGCGCCGAGCTCGGCGGCCAGGAGTCGTACCTGGTGCGCCTGGTCCGCCTTCGTGGCCGAGTACGCGATGTTGTTCGGGCCGGCGAAGATCGAGTTCTTCGAGGCGATGTAGACGATGTCACCGCCCATCTTCTGGGCCGTCATCGCGCGGGCGGCCTCGCGGGCCACGAGGAACGAGCCACGCGCCATCACATCGTGCTGCAGGTCCCAGTCCTTCGCGGTGGTCTCGAGGAGCGGTTTCGAGATCGAGAGCCCGGCGTTGTTCACCACAAGGTCGATTCCGCCAAACGCGAGGCAGGTCGCTTCGACCATCCGGCGAATCGCGTCCTCATCGGTCACGTCCACGGCCACACCAATCGCCACATCGCTCGAGCCGAGCTCGGCGGCGACTTCCTGCGCCTTCGCCTCGTCGAGATCGGCCACGACCACGCAGGCGCCTTCCGCGGCGAGCCGTTCGGCGATCGCCTTGCCGATTCCCGACGCCGCGCCAGTCACCACAGCAACGCGCGTGGCGAGGGTCTTCGGCTTCGGCATGCGCTGCAGCTTGGCCTCCTCCAGTGCCCAGTACTCGATCCGGAACTTCTCGGACTCATCGATGGGGGCGTATGTGGATAGCGCCTCGGCGCCACGCATCACGTTGATCGCGTTCACGTAGAACTCGCCGGCCACGCGCGCGGTCTGCTTGTCCTTGCCGTAGGAGAACATGCCGACGCCGGGCACGAGGATAATCAGCGGATCGGCGCCGCGCATCGCGGGCGAGTCCGCATCGGCGTTGCGCTCGTAGTATGCGGCGTAATCCTCGCGATAGGCGGGGTGTAGTTCCTCCAGCCGGGCCACCTGCTCCTCGAGCGAGGCGGAGGCGGGAAGATCGAGCACGAGCGGCTTCACCTTGGTGCGCAAGAAGTGATCGGGGCAGGAGGTGCCGAGTTCGGCCAGCGGCGCGAGCTTCTCACGCGAGAGGAACTCGAGCACCACGTCCGAATCGGTGAAGTGTCCCACCTGCGGGCGGTCCACCGAGGCGATGCCGCGCAACGCGGGAGCGAGGGCGGCGGCCCGCTCGCGGCGCTCGGCCTCGGGCAGCGCCTCAAAGCCCTCCCGCACGGCGCCGAACGGGTGCTCCCCCTTCTGAGCGAGTGCCGCGGTGGCCTCGTCGATGCGCGCCTCGGCGGTACGAATGATCTCGAGGCTGCGCGCCTCAACCTCGTCGGAGGTGTCGCCCCAGGCGGTGATGCCGTGACCGCCGAGGATGCAGCCGATCGCCTGCGGGTGCGCCTCCCGAATCGCGGCGATGTCGAGGCCGAGCTGGAAGCCGGGGCGGCGCCACGGCACCCACACCACTCGGTCCCCGTAGATCTCGGTGGTGAGTTGTTCGCCGTCGGCGGCGGTGGCAATCGCGATGCCGGCATCCGGGTGGAGGTGATCCACGTGGTCCGCGTCCACCAGCCCGTGCATGGCGGTGTCGATCGACGGCGCCGCGCCGCCCTTGCCGTGTAGGCAGTAGTCGAAAGCCGCCACCATCTCGTCTTCGCGATCGATGCCGGGGTACACGCCGGTCAGCGCGCGCAGGCGGTCAAGCCGGAGCACCGCGAGATTCGCGGCCGTCAGCGTGCCGAGGTCACCACCTGAGCCCTTCACCCAGAGCAGTTCGACGGGCTCGCCGGTGACCGGATCGATCTCGGTGCCCTTCGCGGAGGTGTTTCCACCCGCGTAGTTCGTCACCCGGGGGTCCGAACCAAGGCGGTTCGATCGGGCGATCAGTTCGTCGCGTGCGGGGCTGGCAGTGGACTCGGACATCGGCGTCTCTCCTGGTGTGACATCAATGATTGAATCGATACAACACCAGAGTACAGGGGACCTTTGTCCCGGTCAATGACAATGAGCGAACTCTCTACCGTCCCTCGGCCTCTGCCAACTGCTCCTCGAGGTTGAACACCTCGGGCAGGTAGACGAATTCTTCGTCAGGGCTACCATCCCCCACGAAGAGCTTTGCCATCTCTGCCTGCCAGAGCCGGTTCACCTCGGTGTTGGACATCGCCTCCTGGGCGGCCTCACGCGACTCGGCGTCGAAGTGCCCAACCAGCAGTCCGTCGTCGGACAAGAACAGCGAGTAATGCGACCACCCGGCGTCACGTAGCGCGCGCAACATGTCCGGCCACACGGCCGCGTGCCGCTCCCGGTAGACCTCGATTTTCTCCGGCGCCACGCGGGAGATGAAGCAGTACCTAGCCACGCGTCACGCCCACGGGGAGTCGATGTTGAAGGCCCGCGCCACGCTGGAAATCTCCTCCTGCGAGAGACCCTCGGCAACGCCACCGGCGGCGAGATTCATGTACTCGTACTTGGCACCGGTCTCGGCGTACTCGATCCGGTCCACGGCACGCAACACCGAAAGGTCGGAACGGGCCATCACGCCGTGCTTCCCCCAGAGCGTGATCTCGCGATCCTGGAGCCCGTCCACGTTCGCAGCCATCATCTCCGCCGAACCCGGCACGAGGAACGGAAGCACACGCACACCCTGCGAGACGGCCACGATCGATTCGGGTTCCCAGCGCAGGATGTGCCGGTTGAGGTAGGCCTCGTCCTGGTATGCGGGAATGTGCGAGAGGAAGGTGAGGTTCGGCGGCTGCGCGTGAACCACGGCGTGAAAGTTGATGCCGCGGCGGCCCACCTGGTCGTCGTGCACGCCAAGGTGCGAGTTGAACTCGCTCGTGAGGTTCTCGAACAGCCGCCGCGGCGAGCTGTACATGGTGGCCGAAAGACCGTCCTCGTGGACCTTCACGGCGCCCACACACGCCTCCGGGTCCTCAATGATCTGGCGCAGGCGGCGGCCCGAACCGGTCACGAGCAGCGTGCCGCCCACGAGATGCGGAGCCGGAAGCGGCAACGTAATCTCTTCGGTGATCGGGAAGCGACGGCGCACCTCCGTGTCCCATCCCATGTAGACGGAAATGTTGCCGGCCCCCGCCTCGGAGGCGTCGATGTCGTTAATGCGCGCGCCGGCCTCCCCCATGCTGTCGAGAATCTCGCCGAGGCTCGGGCGGATCGGGCGGTCGGTGGTCATGGCGTCTCCTGTTGGGTTGAGGTGCCGTACGCGGCGCGTTCGGCGATGGACCAGTTCTCGGGATCGGTGTGGACCCCGGGGGCATAGTGGGCAAGCTGCGTTGAGTTCGTGACGATCTGACGCAGATCGGAAAGGGCTCCGGCAAGGACGCCAGCGGCACGCGCCTGCACGAGAATGTTGCCGAGCGCGGCGCCTTCGGCCGGCCCCGCGATCACGGCGCAACCGGTGGCATCGGCGGTGAGCTGCATCAATTCGGCGTTCAGGATTCCGCCGCCCACCACATGGACCGCGTCTACCGGGCGACCGGCGAGCTCGCCGATCTGGCGGATGCTACGGCGATAGGCAAGGGCGAGCGAATCGAGAATGCACCGGACCACTTCTCCCACGGTCTCGGGAACCGGCTGACCGATAGCCCGCGCCAGCTCGGCGATCCGGCCGGGCATGTCTCCCGGCGGCAAGAGTTCGGGGGAGTCAATATCGACGACGGCGTTCAGGAACGGAACACTTCTGGCCTCCGCCAGTGCGTCCTGGAGGGAGATCTCCTGGCCCTGTGCCTGCCACCAACGTAAGGTCTCCGAGAGAACCCAGAGCCCCATGACATTCTTCAAGTAACGCACGGTGCCGTCCACGCCCGCCTCATTCGTGACGTTTGCGGCACGGGAGTCCTCCGAGAGCACCGGCTCCGGCAGTTCCAAGCCCACGAGGGACCAGGTGCCGCACGAGATGTAGGCAGCATTGGGCGTCGAGAGCGGAACGGCCACTACTGCGGATGCGGTGTCATGTGAGCCAGTTGCCCACACGGGGATTGCCCCGGACGCGCCGATCTGCTCGGCGATCGCCGGACGCAACTGGCCCAGAAGCGTGCCGGGCTGGATCAGTTCCGGCAGGAGGTCCGCCGAGAGCCCAAACGCGTCGAGGAGTTCCTGCGACCACGTGCGCTTCGCGGCGTCGAAGAGACCCGTGGTCGAGGCGTTAGTGACTTCGGCGCGCTCCACGCCGGTCAGCCAGGCACCGATCAGATCCGGCAGGAGCAGGGCCCGCGCATGCGTGCCTCGTTGCACGAGCGGATCTGCCAGGAGCTGGAACGCGGTCGTGAAGGGCTGGAACTGGAGGCCGTTGCGTGCGTACTGCTGCTGAGCGGACACACGTTCGAAGATCGCGGGAATCACGGCGGCGGTGCGGGCATCGCGGTAGCAGACGGGAAGCGCGAGGAGGCGACCGGATTCGTCCACAAGGCCGTAATCCACCGCCCAGGAATCGATCGCGATCCCGGCAAGAGTCCCGAACTTCGCCACCGCCTCACGCAGGCCGGTGAGAATCCCCCGCCAGAGCGCTGGCGTATCCCAGGTCAGCGTGGCTGGACCAGCTCCGCGGGTTGGCGGAACGAGTACCGGATCGTTGCTGAACCGGCCCACCTCCGTGAGCTCGACGCGCGCATCCGCGCCGGTGCCGATCACCTCTCCGGCGATCACCCGGCCAGACGTTGCGCCGAGATCCACGGCGGCGAACACGGGATTCATGCGATCAGGCGCCCCAGCCCGCCTGCGTCCCGCCCACGCGGTCCGCGGCGATCTGCTCGAGGTAGCCAGACTCGGCGAAGGCACGCATCGGATCGGGGTTCAGACCCTTCTCCTCGCGCACCTCGGCGAGCAGCGGGCGCACGTCCGTGTTAAACGCGTCCATCAGTACCGCGTTCGCTTCGAGGACGCGGCCACCCTCCTGCGCGGCGGTAAGTGCGTCAACGTCCACGAGTAGCGCCTTGGCGGTGGCTTCCTGGACATTCATGATCGAACGAATCTGGCCGGGAATCTTGTCCTCGATGTTGTGACACTGATCCAGCATGAAGTTCACACCCACGGCCGGATCCAACGCGCCCGCCTGCACGATCTCATGCATGATCCGGAAGAGCTGGAACGGGTCTGCTGCACCCACGATCAGATCGTCGTCGGCATAGAAACGTGAGTTGAAGTCGAACGCACCGAGTCGGCCGAGCCGAAGCAGCTGTGCCACGATGAACTCGATGTTGGTGCCCGGGGCGTGGTGGCCGGTGTCCAGGACCACCTTCGCCTGCTCGCCCATCGCGAGGCAGTGGATGAGCGAGGTGCCCCAGTCCGGCACATCCGTGGTGTAGAAGTACGGCTCGAAGAACTTGTACTCAAGGAGAATCTGCTCGCCCGGCTGGAGCGCCGAGTAGATCTCGGCGAGTGACTCGGCGAGGCGGTCCTGGCGCGCCCGGATCGAGTCCTGCCCCGGGTAGTTGGTGCCGTCCGGCAACCAAATCTTCAGTTCGGTGGAGCCCGCGAGGCGCATCACCTCAAGGCACTCGACGTGGTGGGCGATCGCCTTGGCGCGGATCCTCGGATCGGCGTTCGTGAGCGAACCCAGCTTGTAATCGTCGTCCTGGAACACGTTCGAGTTGATGACTCCGAGCCTCACCCCAAGATCGGTCGCGTAGTTGGACAGATCCGTGAAGTCATCGACCTTGTCCCACGGAATGTGCAACGACACGCGCGGCGCCGCTCCCGTGAAGCGGTTAACCTGCGCGGCATCCGCGATCTTCTCGTACGGATCGCGCGGCGTTCCCGGCGAACCGAAGACCTTGAAGCGAGTGCCGGAGTTTCCATAGGCCCACGAAGGAACCTCAATAGTCTGAGAGGCGAGAGCTGCCTTCACTGCGTCCACGACGACGTACCTCGATCCGATGAGTGGTGACCGAAATCCTCGGCCTTGAATCGATTTATACGGTACTGTCCACCGCCACCAACTGTCAAAAAGTCGGCCGAAAATAAGGGCGTTCGCCCCACCAAACGCTTGGAGGCGGCGTTGACGTTTGCATCGATTCAGCATTACGGTTGGAGTATGAAGATTCACCTGATTGGTGACTCGACCGTGGCGCCGGGGCCGCTGGATGACTCCGGTGTCGCAGGCTGGGGCGCCGCATTGCATGAGTACGTCGATCTTCCGGTCGAGAACTGGGCGATTGGTGGAGCCACGACGGCGAGCTTCGTGGCCGAGGGCCGGTGGGATGCCGCACTTGCAGCGATCGAGTCGGGCGACCTGGTGTTGCTTGAGTTCGGCCACAACGATCAGAAGGAGCCCTCCCTCTCGGCAGAGGGCGGCTACCGCACGAACCTCGTAGCATTCGTTGCGGCGATCCGTCACGTGGGCGCGCGCCCCGTCCTGCTCACGAGCATCGAGCGCAGGCTCTTCACGGATGACGGCACGCTCCGAGTCTCACACGGGCCCTACCCGCGGGCCGTGCGCCGCCTGGCTCACGAAGAAGGCATCGACCTGATTGACCTGACGGTCTTCTCGCGCTGGCTCTACAAGAAGCTTGGCCCCGAGGAGAGTTGGCGACTGTTCGGCCACTCCAATCCTGATGACGGCTCCCCCGACAACACCCACTTCGGCGCCGCGGGTGCGCGCGAGTTTGCGGCATACGTTGCCGAGGAACTGCGCGCCATTCGCGGTCTCGACGACAACAGCGCACCAATTGGCGCATGGGGAACGCACCCCTAACTATCATTGATCTCACCACGAAGAAGGGAGCGATCGTGGCACCACGTCGCCAGCCATCGACGCTTCGAGACGTCGCCCGCCTCGCCGGGGTCTCTCCGGCAACTGTCTCGAATGTGATGCAGAATCACCCTCGGGTGGCCGATGCGACGCGTAAGCGCGTCCAAGACGCCGCGCGCGCCCTGCAGTACGAGCCCAATCCACTGGCGCGATCGCTTCGATCGGGCCGCACCGGCACGATCGCATTGATCACGCCCGGCCTCCAGAACGCCTACTTCGCGGAACTCGCGACTGAGCTGATCCGTACGGCGAATGCCTACAACCGACGAATCTCGGTGGAGGTGCTCGACGGCGATCGGCAGCGAGAGGAATCGATCCTCACCGGGACCTGGACCTCCTTCGCCGATGGAATTCTCTACATTCCACAAAAGCTTACCGGGCGCGAGATCGACTATGTACTCGACTCCCGAGCGGGCCGCCGCCCACCCGTGGTGCTACTCGGAGAACGTGGCGCTGGCGCCGATTGCGCCCAGGTCACCTACCGCAACAGCGATGCCAGCCAGGCCGCCGTCAAGCTTCTCCTCGATGGAGGTGCCAAGCGCGTCGTGGCGATCGGACCGCACGAGCGCGCCGGATCCGCCACTCCCCGCCTCGAGGGCTACACCGCGGCACTGAAGCAGGCGGGAATCCCGCTGCGGCCGGAGCTGATTCGCGAGACGCCCACCTGGCACCGTTCGGCAGGCATGGAGGCGGTGAGCGAGCTCCTCGCCGAGGGCGTCGAGTTCGATGCGGTCTTCGCCTTCAATGACATGATCGCGCTCGGCGCCATGGCAGCACTAGCGAACGCGGGGCTACGCGTCCCGGATGACGTCCAGGTAGTCGGTTTCGACGACGTCGAAGAGTCGAACTTCTCAGTCCCCGCCCTCTCAACGATCGACCCAGGGAAGGCCGAGGCGGCACAACTCGCGCTCGAACTCCTCGACGCAATCCTCGCCGGCACCGAGCCCACAAACAGGCAGATCTTCCCCGATTTCTCCGTGGTTGCCCGCGGAACGACCCTCGCATCACCGAACCGGAGCCACGCACATGATTAACCTCAGCTTTGACCGCGATGTCATCGCCCGCGATCTGGACGCCGTCGTCCGTAAGACCATGGCGATGGATCTGACCTGGGATTGGCCGTGCGGCGTGGCGTACTACGGCGTGGCGGATGCTTTCACCACGACGCAGAACGAGGAGTACCTCGACCTGTTGAAGGGCAGGGTCGATGAGTTCATCGGGCTGGGGCTGCCCGCATGGACCGTCAACACCTGCGCGATGGGCCACAGCCTGATCAGCCTCTACGAGGCCACAGGAGACGAACAGTATTGGGATGTGGCGCTATCTAAGCTCGATTATCTCCGCAACAGCGCGCTGCGGTTCGGCGATCGCGTGCTCCAGCACACCGTCTCGGTGAACAACGACTTCCCCGAGCAGGCGTGGGCGGACACACTGTTCATGGCCGGCTTTTTCATGCTCCGCGCGGGGGTCAAGCTGAACGACCGCGAGCTGATCGATGACGCCCTCAACCAGTACTACTGGCACATCGAGTACCTCCAGGATCCGGCCAACGGCCTGTTCTATCACGGGTACGACAACATCCGCGGCGATCACATGTCCGGCTTCCACTGGGCGCGCGCGAACGCCTGGGCGGCCTACACGATGAGCCAGGTTCAGGTGGTACTGCCCGAGCCGTATCTCTACCCGCAGTTCATGGACGTGGACTGCTCACTACGCGATCAGCTCGCCGCACTGCGTGGCCTGCAGACCGCCGATGGCCTCTGGCGCACGGTGCTCGATGATCCGGAATCGTACGAGGAGCTCTCCGCGTCCGCCGGTATCGGAGCGGCCATGCTTGCCTCCGGGAACCCGCTCCACACGGATGCCACACAACGGGCGCTCGACGGCGTCCTCGCGAACATCTCGCAGGACGGCCGGCTGTTGAACACGTCCGCAGGCACGGCGGTGATGCGGGATCTGGATGGGTACCGTTCAATCTCCCGCAAGTGGACGCAGGGCTGGGGCCAGGGCCTCGCCCTCACGTTCCTCGCGGGGGTGTTGCGCTCCGCTTAGGCGTCGAGGATCGCGAGGCCGGCCGGCTCGAGGGTGACCTCGGCGACCACATTGCCGTTGCGCAGGATCTCGGTCGCCACGGTCTCCAGGCTCGAATTCGCCACGAGGACCTTGCCCGAGGCGGGGAAGTGTGCCACATCCACACGAGGATCGATCGCAATGTGTCCTTCAACGGCACGCCCGGCGCTCCAGAACACGGCGTTTGCCAGTGCGCGCGCAGCGTCCGCGCCGTGCCGGTAGTTGGCGAAATACACGGCTCTGCCGCGTCCGAACTCGGAGGCGGTCGCGATGGGGAGGCCATCGCGCTCGGCCAGCACCGTGACGCCCGACCGCGAGAGCAACACGCCCGACGGCGCCTCGATCCCTTCGAAGACACGCTCAGGATCGGCCTGGGCAAAGATGGCGGTGTGCGGGTCACTGACCGGATCGATTGAGTAGCGCCGGCGCACAAGGACGTGCCGGTCCCCCGCGTCGATGTCCACACCGAGCACCGGTGCAAGCTGAAGCCGGTTCAGGCGCCCCGCGGCCTCGGCGCGATCCAGCGCGGCCGGCTGCTCGATGCCGAGGAGGCCACCGCCGTCGGCAACGAATCGCGTCACGGCGGCGACGAGTTCGGGATTCGCCCAGGCAGCACCACCGGACCATGCGGAGCCCGCGGGACCGGCGTTGATCAGGACGTCGATACCCTCGGGTACGCCGCTCGCGGAAATCTCGTCGAGCGAGAGGAACTCCACGTCAAACGGGAGCCCCGCGAGCGATTCGATCACCTGGAGGAGCGAGAGGTCAGGATTCTCGTGCAGGTGGCCGGAGCAGGTCCAGGAGCGCAACTTGCCCCAACTGGTGGCCACCGCAACCCGCACGGGCGCGGTTTCGGGTGCGCCGGCGAGATGCAGATCCCGGATCGCGCGGTGCTCGTCGGCCACCGCGGCGATGTACGCCTGGAAGTCCTCGAATGGCTCGGCGAGTGAAAGATAGCCGCCAAGGCCAATCCGGTCGATGCGGGCACGCAGGAGTGCGCGGCGCATCGTGGTCCAGTAGCCGCGCGCATCCGAGGTCGGATCCCCGCCTGGCGCAAACGTGGGCGCGCCTTCGAGGTTCACCGGGAAGAGGTAGGGGTGCAGGCGCAACTCGTGCACGGGCACATCAACCCCGGCATTCAAGCGGGCCTCGTAGCCCGAGAACACGGACTTGATCAGACCATCGAAGCCGAACTCTTGGAAGCGCTCGGAGTAGGGCTCCACACCAATCCAGGAATCATCCCAGAACACATACGCCTGCTTGCCGTGCCGGTGCACGATCTCGATCAGGCGCTTCCCGAGCTCAAGCACGAAGTCCATTGTGAACGCCATCCACTCGCGGTAGATGGCTCGCGGCGGGTTGTGAGTGGAGGTGTACCGCCCGGCGTTGACGAAGTCTTCGGAGGTGATTGGGACCTCACGGCCCTCGTTGAAGGCGCGCAGCGATACCGGGTTCGCGGTGAAGTCGTATGAACCCCAATCCGCATAGTGCTGCGGCAGGTCGGGGTCAGATCCCCAGAACCAGGCGAAGTTGTAGAAGAGCGACGTGAAGCGAACAACCGTCGTTTCGGGATGCGTAACACACCAGTTCTCAAGCCACTCGGCCAGGTGTTCTGCCACCGCCGGGTGGCGTGGCTCGACCGCCATGAGCCGTGGCCGATCACCCCAATCGTTGGTGATGTGGTTGTACATGGAGATCTCTTCCCAGAGCCGCATCACCAGGAAGTTGACCGTGTACGAGTGGCCGAGCTCGGCGCCATCGATCTGGACGACGCCGTCCGCGAACGTCCAGCGGTCGCGTGGCAGTTCGGAGCCGGTGGTCCGATCGAACACCTGCCAGAACTCCAGGCCGTCCCAGTCGTTGATCGTGAACTGGTCCGTCGAGTAGCCATCGAGCGGGGCAATCTGTACCCGCGACTGATCGGCGATGATCGGCGCGGACATCAGGAAGTTCTGCTGGAGGAGCCGGCTGTTCGCCAGCGCCCATTCACGATCCTCACGGATCAGGCAGATCGTCGAGTAGATGCCGTAACCCGAGTCGAGGATCTCCCGGGACAGCTTCGTGCCATCCGAATCGCGAATGACATCGGCTCCCCATCGCTCCGCGAGCCGGAGGGTGAGTTCTTCGTGTCCGGCCTCGCCTGGCAGAGTGAAACCACCGGATGTCATGAGTTCTCCTTAGTGAGACGGCGCCGCTCGCTCGCAACGAGCGTCAGCACAACGAGCCCCGGTGCGATCACCACGAGTGGTGGCAACATCCAGACGACGACAGCGGCAATCCCGTAGCCCGATAGGACGAACAGTGATCCGATCGGGTCGATCACTGTGAGTTCGGCCGCCTCAATCAGGAGAGGCTGCCATTGTGCGCCCGGGCGCCACAGTGACGCAGCACGGCTGACAATCACGGCACCGATCACCGCGATGGCGACAGTGATCCAGCCGATCACGAGGCCCCCGGGAATAAAGCCCTGGAGACTGGCGACGGCGCTTGCCACCAGCAAAGCCAGTACACCAACCGTGGCGATACCCACGAGCCACCCGCCAGCACGAAAGGCTTCGAGGAATCGCTTCCAGAATGCTTTCAGTGAGTCATCAGTCGCCTCAAGGTGAGAGGCGAACTGCAGTGCTCCCGCTGCCAACGCCGGCACGGCCGTGACGAGTGGCAGCGAGAGCAGGCAGACGGCCAGCCCAACAACCAGCATCTGGCTGAATGGCCCGAGCGCTCCCCCGCCAAAACGACGCAGGTGCTCCGGGGCCACCTCCTTGGGGTGGTCATCCTCGCTCATGATTAGCCCTTGAGACCCTGGGTCGCAACGCCACCAACCAAGTGCCGCTGGAACGCGAAGAAGAACAGCATTACGGGAATGAGCGCGAGCACGGCCATCGCCATTTGGGCACCGTAGTCGCTCGTGGTGGTCTGGTCCACGTAGGCACGCAACGCCACTGGCATCGTAAAGAGTTTCGGACTCTTCAGGTAGAGCAGGGGTCCGAAGAAGTCGTTCCACGACCAAATAAAGGCGAAGATTGACGACGTGACGAGCGCCGGCTGCATCAGCGGAAGGATGATCGAGACGAAGGTCCGGCCGTGGCCAGCGCCGTCGATTCGAGCGGCCTCGTCGAGTTCGTTTGGTAATCCGCGCATGAACTGGATCATGAGGAACACGAAGAACGAATCGATCGCAAGGAACTTTCCGATCAGCAAGGGCCAGTAGCTGTTCACCATGCCCAAGTTGTTGAACACGATGTACTGCGGGATCACAACCACGTGGAACGGGATCAGCATCGTGGCGATCATGCACACAAAGAACGCATTGCGTCCTGGGAAGTCGACCCGAGCGAACGCATAGGCCGCGAGCGAACAGGAGAGCAGCACGCCGATCACGGTCATGATTGCGAGGAACAGCGAGTTCGTCACGAATGTCCAGAACGAAACGCCACCGATTCCGCCAAGCGCGGTCACGTAATTCTCGAGCGTGAAGTTCGAGGGAATCAGCGAAACGTTACCCACGATCTCATTGGACGGCTTGAACGTGGACATGAGCATCCACAGCGCCGGGTAGAGAATGACGACGAGGGCGGCCAGCGCGAGGCCGTGAAACACGATCGAACCCACTGTCTTGCGACGCTTGGTGGCCTTGCGCAGCTGCTGCGAGTCCTCCGCCGTGACGATGGGGCGAGTACCAGAAACTGCTGATGTGCTCACTTGTTACCTCCGGAGTAGTGCACCCACGCGTTGGATGAGCGGAATAGAAGAAGGGTGACGACGCCGATGACGACAACGAGTACCCACGCGAGCGCGGACGCATAGCCCATCTGGAAGTCGCGGAATCCACGTAGGTACAGGTACAACGTGTAGAACAACGTCGAGCGTGCCGGGCCACCGGTACCGTTCGAGATGATGTACGCCGAGTTGAAGACCTGGAACGCATTGATCGTTTCCAGGAGCAGATTGAAGAAGATCACCGGTGACAGCATCGGGATGGTGATGTTCCAGAACTTGCGGAACGCACCAGCGCCGTCAACATCGGCCGCCTCATAGAGTTCTGTGGGTACCTGCTTGAGGCCCGCCAGGAAGATCACCATGGGGGCACCGAACTGCCACACCGCGAGCAGGATCAGCATGGGGAGCGTACGGCCGGGGTTTCCGACCCATCCTCCGGTCATTGCATCGGGACCACCGAGGGCCTCGATAATGCGGGCAACGATGCCGTTGTCGATAAACATCGCCTTCCAGACGATGGCCACGGAGACCGAGCCACCAATCAGGGATGGAAGGTAGAAGGCCGAGCGGTAGAAGCCCATGCCCTTTCGCGCGGCGTTCAGCAGCATTGCCACGGCGAGCGCGGAAATCATCTTGATCGGAGTACCGATCAGCACGTACTTGAGAGTGACCTCCGCGGACTTACGGAAGTCCGGATCGTCGGTGAACAACCGCTTGTAGTTGTCCAAGCCGATCCAGTTGGGTGAGTTGAAGAGGTTGTAGTCCGTGAAGGAGAAATAGAGCGAGGCGAGCATTGGCCCCGCAGTCAAGAGGAAGAACCCTAGCAACCACGGCGTGAGGAACGCATATCCCACTCGTGTGTTGTGCCGATTCTTCTTCTTGATCGAGCGGCGGCGCTCGGCGTCCAGCTCATAGGTGGGTGCTGCCACGATGGAGACTCCAATGAGATGAAGAGATTGGAACGATCCGGCGCGAACGACGTCGGTCGCAATGATTCGTGCGGTGGCGGCGCATTCGTGCCGCCACCGCACGCTGTGTATCAGGTGTTACGCGCCTTCAGCGATTGCGCGCTGGGCCTCGGACCACCACTGGTCAACGAACTCGTCAACGGTGATGTACTCGTAGTGGATCTCCTCAGCAAGCTGACGCCACTTCTCTTCGATCGTTCCGAAGCCCTTAACGGGGATCGGAGCGGTGGTGGTTTCAGTGGCGCCGATGAGCTCTTCGTACGCGAGGACGCGGGCGTCGATCGAGCCCTCCTCTGCGTTAACAGCCGCGCGCTGGTTAGCGTCGGCGGGAACACCCTTCGAGGTACCGAAGATCGCGCCGACCTCCGGGTCCGTGAGCAGGAAGTTGATCAGCGCGGCCGCTGCATCCGGGTTCTCGGTGTTCGCGCCAGCAGTCAGGTGCATGGATGGGCGGAAGAAGTTCCCGGTGCCGTTCGGGCCTGAGGGGATCGGAACAACCTGGATGTCCTCGACACCCGAGTCCGCAACGTAACCCGAAAGGAAGTTGTCCCAGGACATTTCGGCGGCGCTTTCGTTCATCGTGAAGCCGCCCAGCGGAGCCAGCGCAACGCCGCGCTCGACCGGGTAGACCGAGCCGGCCTCACGTAGGTCGGCGGAAAGGGCGAAGAACGACTTGATGTCATCCTGCGTGAAGTTCAGCTGGCCGTCATCGGTGAAGGGATCGGTGCCGTTCTGAATCAGCCACTGCAGGAACAGCCAGAAGGTGCCGGTGTAGTCACCGGAGCCGTAGAGCGCGAAGCCATCGCTGTTCTTGACTCCCGCGTCGTAGGTTGCCTGGATGAAAGTGTTGAGGTCATCCCAGGTGTAACCATCCGCCGGGAACTCCACGCCGGTCTGGTCCACCACGGTGGGGTTTACGAACATCGCGAGGGTGTTGGTCGAGGTGGGGATGGCCACCTGCTGGCCGCCAAGGTTACCGGCCTCAACGAGACCAGCATCGTAGCCCGAGAGGTCGATCGCACCGCTGGAGATGAACGGAGCCAGGTCGAGGAGACGGCCGGACTCTGCGTACTCGCGCAGGAAGGCCGAGTCGAACTGGAACACGTCCGGGAGCGCCGAACCGGCGGCCTCGGTGTTACGTGCCGTCCAGTAGTCGGGGAAGGCCTGCCACGAGGTCTGCACCTCGACGTCCGGGTACTTCTCCTTAAAGAGCGCCACGGACTGCTCGTACTTGTCCGCGCGGTCGTCGTTGCCCCACCACGCGAAGGAGATGGTGCCGGAGACGTCGCCGCCGGCCTCACCGCCACCTTCGCCTTCAGTTGCGGTATCGGTTGCTTCGCCGGCCGAGGGCGCGGTGGTGTCCCCACCGTCGTTGCTGGATCCACATCCAGCGAGAACGAGGCTCGCGGCCGCAACAGCAGCCAGGGAGCCGATCAGTGACTTCTTCATGAGACTAGGAGCCTCCTTGCTCGTTGGAAACCGAATGGATTGAATCGGTACAACAGGGAGATTAGCTCATGTTTTTTAGGTGCGTCAACCCTTTCTCGTAACATGTCTAAATCGTTACAATCCTTCTTCCTGGCGGAGACCAGCGAGAACTCAACGCACGCCGCGCTCCCGGTGGAGCTTCAGTACCCCGCCGAATGTGCGAACCGGCATCTTCTGCTGGGCTTCGCGCCTTTCCAGGAGCCCACGTGTCGGAGCCATAGACTAGGTGCATGCCTACCAATGAACTACGCCGAGTGCGGGACCCATTGGCGGGCATTCGCATTCCCACGTCGAGCGGGACCGCCGAGCGCGCGATCGAGCTCCTCGACCCTTCCCGTACGGCCGTGATCACCGGCGCCGGAATCAGCACGGATTCGGGAATCCCCGACTACCGCTCCCCCGGTTCTCCGGAGCGAAACCCGATGACCGGCTCGGCCTTTCGAGCCTCCGAGGAGAATCGGCAGCTCTACTGGGCGCGCGGATACGTTGGCTGGGAGCGATATCAACTCTTCGAGCCGAACTCGATCCACAGCGATCTGGCGGCCCTCGATCCGCTCGCGATCATTACGCAGAACGTGGACGGCCTGCACGGCGCGGCCGGCTCGCACCCCATCGAGTTGCACGGTTCCTTACACCGGGTGGTGTGCCTCTCCTGCGGCACTGTGTACTCGCGCGAATGGACCCAAGCCACGCTCGCCGAGCTGAACCCGGGCTTCCTCGCCTCAACCCTCGTCTCCCCCACGGATATCGAGACGAATCCGGACGGCGATGTGGAGCTCGATCAGGTCGCGGGATTCCGCGTCCCGAACTGCCCGCTGTGTGGCGGCCTGTTGAAGCCCGACGTCGTCTACTTCGGTGAGGCGGTTAGGCCTGACGTTGCGGAGGCGGCCGAACGGGCAGTGGACGACGCCGCCGCCCTCCTCGTGCTCGGATCCTCCCTCGCCGTTCACTCGGCGTTGCGGCTCGTGCGTCAAGGAGCCAAGGCCGGCATCCCGATCGTGATCGTCACGGACGGCCCCACACGCGCAGACGATCTCGCAACGGTTCGACTTGTAGATCGCGTTGCACCCTTCACGGCGCAGTGGCGCGCCATGAACGCCTGAGCCGGCCCAGCACACGCTGGACCGGCTCAGATCCACTACGGGCGGTTCACAAGGACGCTGAGCGGAGCACTCGCCGTCTCACCCTGAGCGTTCACCAGAACCGCTCGGTAGGTGTAAACGCCCGGCCACTTCCCACTCACCGGCAGGGTGGCAGACTGCGCATTGCGACCATTCGCCAGGAGCGGTTGCTCGCTTACCAGCGTGCCATTCTCGTACCACTTGACCGAGGTGGCGTTGGTTCCCCACCACATGTTCATGGTGACCTTGTACGAACCGTCGCCATCCCAGTTGTCGTGGGAGAGGACTGAATCGCCCGGGTTCGCGGTCGTCACGTTCACGGTCATCGGCAACGTGGACTTTTTACCGTGCTGGTTACTCAGTACTGCCGTGTACACATAGGAGCCGTTGCCCTTTCCGGAGATCGCGAACGAGGCGCTCTGGGCCTGCGGTGTCGCGTCCGTCAGGTCCGTGCTCTGAACGAGAGTCCCGTCCTCGTAGAGATCAATGGCCCAGGCATTTTGACCCCACCACATGTTCATGGTGACCACGTACTCGCCATCGCCATCCCAGTTGTCGTTCCTGAGTACGCCCTGGCCGGGCACTCCGGTTGCAGGCCCAGGCTCACGCCCAGAGGTGAGCGTCAGCGGCGCGGTCGCCGAGCCGTTGCCCATACCCTTGGAACTCGCCGAGACCTTGATGGTGTACGAACCTGTAGCGAATCCGGAGACGTCGAACGTTGCCGTCCACTCGCCGTCGGTCACAGGAACAGACAAACCCACGACCTTGGCTCCGGCGGAGTTCTGCAACTCGGCGTACACAACCGCCTTATCTTCCTTCCAGCCGGTGTCACCCGGACTTGCCGTACCGGTCGCCACCACGGGATCCGCCGTGCTGGCTTCGCCGCCACCGGAAGTAATCGTCACGACCGGCTTCGTCAGCTCCGGTGTCGACACACCGGAGCCCACGTAGGTGATCGACGGCGCCGGTGGAGTCGCCATCCCCTCGCCCAAGAAGTAGGACGTGTGCGGGGGCTGGTTGTAGCCGGTGTTCTGCCAGGCAACGCCAAGGCGGTACACCGGGTCCGACTGCAACGTGCGCAGGCGGTGGGCAGTGAGATCGATCGTGGTGACGATGCGTAGCGCAGAGGAGTCATCCAGCCGCGTCACGATCTCCTCACGCCAGTCGCCAAAGAGATCGGCCTGGAGCGCCACGTTACCCTTCGTGTCATTACTGGTGAGGGTCCCCTCGGCCCGGTAAATCTCCACGGACTGCTCGTTCTCGTAATCCCACTTTGAGATGGTCGGGACGCCGTTGCGAGTGTTCCCGTCCCACGCGTGATCGCCGATCTCGCGGAGCAGATCCCCATCCCACCAGGTGACGAAGTTCGCCGCCGGGATGTTATTCGAGATCAGCGTGCCATCTGCCGTGTGCAGGTACCCCGCAACAGTGTTCCATTCGCCGCCGTCGGAGATATTCCACGCCTCGGCGCCCGCATAGCGTGGGTCGATGTCACCCGCGGCACCACGCCCGGTGTCCCGGGTTCCCGGCACGGACCAGAGGATCTCTCCGGTGCCCGCGTCGCGGAAGGTCGCAATCAGGTTCCCGTTACTACCGGGCGACTCGTGCACACCGAACACCTCGAGACCCGGCCGGTTCGGATCGAGATCGGGTCTGCTGAAGGTTTGGTTGAGTCCTTGACTGCATGATTCCCGTGAGGGGGTCGTGTTGAGAGGATGGCTATCATGCCGAAGATCTATACCGAGCAGTTCAAACGAGACGCTGTTGCGATGGTCGCGCAGGGCGTGTCCCAGAAGAAGGTGTGTAGGGATCTGGGGATCTCGAAGTCCGCGCTGCAGGCGTGGGTGAGGGATGACCGATTCCGTGCGCAGGGGCTGACGCCAACGACTGATCCTGACGAGCGCCGCGAGATGATGGCTGCGCTGAAGCGGATCCGGGAGTTGGAGATGGAGAACGAGGTGTTGCGTCGGGCAGCGGCGTATTTGTCTCAGGCTCAC
>FZQV01000070.1 GCA_900199505.1 Ruaniaceae bacterium KH17
TTCGTCATCGCACGCGTGGTGCTTTCGTCATCGCACGCGTGGTGCTTTCGTCATCGCATGCGTCGCGCTTTCGTCATCGCATACGTCGTGCTTTCGTCATCCTGCGCGAAGTCGCAGGCTCCAGTCGGCATTGCCGCAGATTGGAGCCGAAAGCTCTGCGACGAAGGTCGTACTTAATACAGCTTTCTCATATCAAACCTACAACTCTTGTGGAACTCAGTTGCGTTTCCGCTACAAGCAATACATACTGAAGCAACGATCTACTTAGACTTCCGGCTGGGGGTGTCCAAGTTCGATCGTCTAGATGTGACTGAACGGTCTGCTAGTGAGCACGGGGGTGCCACTAACCGTTCATTGATATGGGGGAGTCTTGTTGATTCGGTCGACTACTCAGCGTGATGGTGCGCGTAAGGTTTCAATTTCGGCGCGGCGCGGTTCGTGGCAACGCGAGGGACGGAGTTCCCGACTTCACCAGGCATTCTCAATGCTCACATCGTTCGCTCTCGTGGGTGGCCTCGCGGGAGTGACGCTTCTTTCCACCGCAGCCCCCGCCGAAGCGGCAACGATCACCGTCACTGCGCCGCAGGCCCAGATGTCCGGGCATGTCGGAACAAACTCGACCGGCACGACGACAAGCGCGCAAAACGGCGACAGGTATCGTTTCGGGTCAGCCTCGACGGCGACGACCAGCGGCTCCATCAACAACACGGGTGGGTCTGTGGGGACGGGCAACAACACAGCCACGACCGGTGGGTGGTTTCCGAGCGTCGTGGGCCAGTCCCCATACCACTCAGACGGCTATACCAACTGGGTCTCCAATGGAACCACAGCGTGGTCGGCGCACGGCTACGACAACGCTCCATCGGCCAGTGATACGCGGCTCAACCTGTCGGAACAGAGCGCGCTCGGTTTCGAGCCGTCGAATGTCACGCAGATAGAGACAGGCACGTACTTCAATCTTGGCCGGATGGTGCACAGCAACAACCCGGTCTATGCTACGAGCCAATGGTTCAAAGGTGACCTGAATATCCGGTTCATGGGGCAGGACATGTCCTACCAGTGGTTGATGAACGAGACTCCGAACGACGCCACTCCGAATAGCGACCCTGCAAACAACGACCTCACGACCTTCCTCAACCAGGTCAGCGACAAGACGTTCACTGGGCTGCTGCGTGGATTTCGGACAGCGTTTTGATGGGTTTGCTTATGCTGCCTGTGTTGGCTGCTGGTAACTGTAGTGGACGTCGTTGGGGTA
>FZQV01000006.1 GCA_900199505.1 Ruaniaceae bacterium KH17
ATGATTTCGAGTTCTTGTCCGGCGAAGACGTGTTCGGTGAGGTACTGGTCCAGGGAGAGTTCCTTCGTGTGGGCGAGGTAGCTGGCGAGTACCGCGATGCCCCATGATCCGCCTTCTGAGGCGCTTTGCCCGACGGCGACGGGGACTTTGAGTGCTCCCGCGAGGATTCGTTGGGCCACCACGGGCGTCCGGAAGACACCACCGTGGGCGTACATCTGATCGATGGCCACGTTCTCGGCTTCCAGGATCTTCATGCCGAGTGCCATGGTGGCGTAGACGCCGTAGAGGTGGGCGCGCATCAGGTTCGCGAGGGTGAAATCGCTGTCCGGCGTGCGGACCACCAGTGGGCGGCCTTCCACGTTCCCGGTGATGGGTTCGCCGGCGAGGTGGTTGTATGCGAGGAGGCCACCGGCGTCGGGAGAACCGGTCAGTGCCTCCTCGAACAGGATGTCGTAGACCTTCCCGGTGGGGATCTCAACTCCGGCGGCCTCGGCAAAGCGGGCGAAGGTACCCACCCATTCGGCGAGCTCGCTGGCCCCGTTGTTGCAGTGCACCATCGCCACGCCATCCCCGGCAGGGGTGGTGACCAGATCGATCTCGTGGTGCACGGAGGTGAAGGCGTGCTCCAGGACCACCATTGCGAAGATCGAGGTGCCCACAGAGACATTTCCGGTGCGTGGGGCGATCGAGTTGGTGGCAACCATTCCGGTGCCGGCATCGCCCTCGGGTGGGCACAGCGGGACTCCCGGCTGGAGTGTGCCACTCGAATCGAGGAGCGCGGCACCTTCCGCAGTGAGCGAACCGGCGTCCTGGCCGGCAACGAGTACCTCAGGCAGGAGCTCGGTCAGCGGACGCGCGAGGGCCGAACCCGAGGTGTGGGCGTCATACGCTGCCACCATGCCGGCGTCGTAGGTGTTCTCCGTGATCGGGAACATGCCCGAGGCGTCGCCCACCCCGAGCACCTTCCGGCCCGTGAGCTTCCAGTGCACGTAGCCGGCGAGGGTGGTGACGAAACGGACGTCCGGAACGTGCGCCTCGCCGTCGAGCAACGCTTGGTGCACGTGTGCGATGGACCAGCGCAGCGGGATGTTGACGCCGAAGAGTTCGGTGAGCTCGGCGGCGGCGGGACCCGTGTTGGTGTTACGCCAGGTACGAAACGGCACGAGCAACTCGTCATTCGCATCGAAGGCGAGATAGCCGTGCATCATCGCGGAGATGCCGATCGCCGCGAAGTTCGTGGGGCGCAAACCGTACTTCGCTTCAACCTCGGCCACGAGCGCCGCGTAGGCGCCGCGCAGTCCTTCCCACACGTTCTCAAGCGAGTAGGTCCACAGGCCGTCCGCGAGCTGGTTCTCCCAATCAAACCCGCCCGTAGCGAAAACCACATTCGGATCCTCACCCACAAGACACGCCTTAATACGCGTCGAACCGAGTTCAATGCCGAGCGTCGCACGACCCAGCTCGATCGTCTCGCCGGAGTTCACTTGTCCCGCCGATCGTCTGTGGATTGGCCGTACACGTTCTGGTAGCGATCGAAGTAGCGGTCGATCATCTCCGGCGGGATAGGGATGGGTTCGCCGAGCTGCCGGGAGATATGGATTGTGCGCGCCACGTCCTCACACATCACGGCGGCCTTCACCGCGTCCTTGGCGGTGACTCCGATCGTGAACGGGCCGTGATTCTGCATGAGCACCGCGCGTGAGCGGTGGTTCTGAAGGGTCTCGACGATGCCTTGGCCGATCGAGTCATCGCCGATGATCGCGAGCGGGCCCACGGGGATCGGGCCGCCGAACTCGTCCGCCATGCCGGTGATCACGCAGGGGATTTCCTCGCCTCGGGCCGCCCAGGCGCACGCATAGGTGGAGTGGGTGTGCACCACACCGCCCACCTCGGGCATATGCCGATACACGTAGGCGTGCGCCGCGGTATCCGACGACGGCGATCGCTCCGAACCCTGCGAACCCGGCACAACGTTTCCGTCCAGATCGCACAGGATCATGTTTTCGGGCGTCAGATCGTCATACCGGACACCCGAAGGCTTGATCACGAACAGGTCCGTTCCCGGTACGCGGCCGGAGACGTTTCCGCCCGTCCAGATCACGAGTCCATAGCGGACCAACTCGGAATGCAACGCGGCAACGTCATCGCGGACTGCCTGAATGGCCTCGTCCATGTCTCTCTCACTTCCTCGTGGGGGCTGCGGGCGTGATCTCGCCCCGCGAATCCAGGTTATCTAATGTTAGCGCTCACAGCATGTGAGTACAACCACGTTATTTCGGGCCAGCGGGCGCGGGCGCGATCGCGTCAAAATCTCCAATTTGTTACCGAACTGTGACCGCCCACGCTGGACAACGCAAGAGTTAGCGCTAACATTGTGGAACAAACGACGGTCCGGTGAGGACGAGTTCGGGTCCGTCGGAACATCTCGGCACGGTGCCGAGGTATTTCAAGGAGGAAAGAATGCAGACCCCCAAGATCATGCGCCGCACCGCCATGGCGGCAGCGGCAGCACTGGCCATGGTCTCCCTCGCCGCCTGTGGTGGCAGCGACGGCGGCGACGGTGACGGCAGCGCCGATGGCGACCTGATCCGTGTTGGCTACTCGCAGCTCGGCGCCGAGTCGGGATGGCGCACCGCGAACACCGAGTCGGTCAAGGCGTCCCTCACGGAGGAGAACGGCATCGACCTGACCTTCGTTGACGCCCAGCAGAAGCAGGAGAACCAGATCAAGGCGCTGCGTGACTTCGTGGCGCAGGACATGGACGTCATTGCGTTCTCGCCAGTCATCGAGACGGGCTGGGACGAGGTGCTCCAGGAGATCAAGGATTCCGGCATCCCGGTGATCCTTGTGGACCGCTCCGTTGATACCACGGTGGAGGATGCCTACCTCACCCACATCGGTTCGGACATGTGCATTGAGGGCACGATGGCCGGCGAATGGGTCCAGGAGAACTACCCGGACGCCAAGATCTTCGAGCTTCAGGGCACCATGGGTTCCGGCCCGCAGATCGACCGCCAGCGTTGCTTCGGCGACATCATGGGCGACAACATCCTCGGCCAGGCCTCGGGTAACTTCACCCGCGCAGAGGGCAAGACGGCCATGGAAGCCGCGCTCCAGACCTACCCGGACCTCGACCTGGTCTTCTCGCACAACGATGACATGGGCCTGGGCGCCGTCGAGGCCATCGAGGCCGCCGGCAAGGTTCCGGGCGAGGACATCAAGATCGTGACGATCGACGCGGTGCGCGACGGCCTGCAGGCCCTCGTGGACGGGAAGTTCAACTTCGTGGTCGAGTGCAACCCGGTCTTCGGTGACCAGCTCGTTGACCTCGTGAAGGCCATCGTGGCCGGTGACGAGATTCCCGCGGAGACGGTCGTGATCGACGGTTCGTTCGACCAGTCCATTACGCAGGAAGAGGTGGACGCGCGCCTGTACTAGGCTCACGCGTTACCCTTAACCAAACAGTGACGAGCGGCCCGGCTACGGCCGGGCCGCTCGGCCGTCTCAAGGAAGAGAAGAGCAATGGCAGAGAACTCCACTCCCATCGTTCAGATGAGCGGAATCTCCGTGGTGTTTCCCGGGGTGCGCGCGCTCGACGGTGTCGACTTCCGGCTCTTTCCAGGTGAAGTGCACGCCCTCATGGGTGAGAATGGCGCCGGAAAGTCCACGCTGATCAAGGCGCTCACCGGCATCAACAGCCTCGCCGCCGGAACGATCACGGTGAACGGCCAGCCTTACGAGTCCAACGGACCCGAGGATGCAGAGGCCGCCGGAATCGCCACCGTGTACCAAGAGGTCAACCTCTGCGGAAACATCACGGTCGCCGAGAACATCATGCTCGGACACGAGATCCGCCGCGGACCAACGATCAACTGGCGGGCCACGCGTAAGGCCGCCGCCGAGCAGCTGGAGCGACTCCACCTGAACATCGATCCGCGTTCGCAACTCTCTTCCCACACCATCGCCGTGCAGCAGCTCTGCGCGATCGCCCGCGCGCTGGTCACGAATGCCCGCGTGCTGATTCTTGACGAGCCCACCTCGTCCCTCGATCGTGACGAGGTCCGCGACCTCTTCCAGATCGTCCGGGAGCTTCGGGACGATGGCGTTGCGATCCTCTTCGTGTCCCACTTCCTCGACCAGGTCTATGAGATCTCAGACCGCATGACAGTGCTCCGCAATGGCACCTTCATCGGCGAGAAGATGAAGGAAGACCTCCCGCGCCGCGAGCTGATCGAGATGATGGTCGGTCGCTCCGTAAACGAGCTTTCGGACATCGAGCACGCCGCCGATGACGCCGCGGGTGACATCGAGCACGAAACGGTCCTCTCCGCCGACGGTGTGGGGCGCGGCAATGCCGTCCACCCATTCGACCTGAAGGTTCGCAAGGGAGAAATCGTTGGCCTTGCGGGACTCCTTGGCTCGGGCCGCACCGAGGCCGCGCGGCTCCTCGCCGGAATCGACAAGCCCGATTCGGGCACGCTGACGGTTGACGGCACTCCAAAGAAGTTTGCCGCCCCGCTAGCCGCCCTGAAGATGGGCATCGCCTACTCCACGGAAGACCGCAAAGGCAACGGCATCATCGGCGATCTCTCCGTGCGTGAGAACATCGCCCTCGCATTGCAGTCAATCCGCGGCGCCATGCGTCCGATCCCGCGCGCGGAACTCGATGCGATCGTCGAGAAGTTCATGAACGCCCTCGACATCAACCCGCGTAACCCCAATGCGCTGATCAAGAACCTCTCCGGCGGCAATCAGCAGAAGGTACTCCTTGCACGGTGGCTGGCGATCGAGCCCAGCCTGCTCGTGCTGGACGAACCAACTCGAGGCATCGACGTCGGCGCGAAGGCCGAGATTCAGGGGCTCGTGGCGCAGCTCGCGACCGATGGCACCTCGATCGTGTTCATTTCCTCGGAACTCGAAGAGGTTGTGCGGCTCTGCCGCAAGGTAGCCGTAATGCGCGACCGCGAGATGATCGCGACCCTCGATCGCTCCGAGCGACTCGATCAAGACCTGATCCTCGAAACGATCGCCGCGACCGTCGCCGCAGCGGATGGAGAGACGAACAATGGCTGACGCAGCCGCAAAGAAGTTTGATATCGGAGGATTCCTCCGCGGGGTCTCGGGCCATTCCTCGTTCTGGCCGGCGATCGCGCTGATCGCGTTGCTGATCGCATGCGGGATCGCCAGCCCGGGCTTCCTCAATGTGTCCATCAACAATGGCGCCCTCTTTGGCCAGCTCGTGGACATCACGCGCAACTCCATGACGCCGTTGCTGCTGGCGCTCGGAATGTGCCTGGTGATCGCCACGGGCGGCATCGACCTTTCGGTGGGCGCCGTGATGGCGATCTCGCTCTCCTTCTCACTAACCTTCCTGGATCGCTCCGCCTCCGCCGGTTCCATGCCAACGGTGCTGGCCGCCGTCGGGATCGGGCTCGCGGTAGCGCTCGCCGCCGGCGCCTTCAACGGCTTCCTCGTGACGGGGCTGAAGATCCAACCGTTCATCGCCACCATGATCCTGATGGTCGCGGGCCGGGGAATCGCGATGCTCCTCACCCGGGGCCAGATCACCACGGTGACCAGCCCGCCCTTCAAGGCGATCGGCTCCGGGTTCCTCTTCGGAGTCCCGATGCCGATCATCATTGGCGCCGTGGTCTTCACAATCCTCGCGATCTTCGTCCGCAAGACCGCCTTCGGCATGCAGCTCGAATCGATCGGAATCAACGGCGACGCCGCGCGTGTGGCCGGTGTGAAGTCCCGCCAGGTGACGTGGACCGTCTACATCATCTGCGGTCTCCTTGCGGGTGTCGCGGGCATCGTCTACGGTGCTCCCACCATGGCGGCCGACGCCAACAACATCGGCCTGATGAAAGAGATGGACGCAATCATGGTGGTGGTCCTCGGTGGCACCTCGCTCGCCGGTGGCCGGTTCAGCCTCGGTGGCACGATCGTGGGCGCACTCCTACTCTCGACTCTCGAGCGCGCCGTGATCATCTTCGGCTTCCCCTCGCAGATCACCCCACTGTTTAAGGCGATCGTGCTGATCACCGTCTGTGTTGCGGCCTCGCCGAGAATCCGCGAATTTTCCCGTCAACGTCGAAACCGCCGTGCGGCGGCGAGGGCCTGAGGAGACGAATCATGACGACATCCATTGACACTCGTACTCCCACGACGTCGCGATTCCGCTTCCACGTGGACCGCCGCTTCCTTCCGGTGATTGGCACCCTCGCAACACTTCTCGTGATGCTCGTGATCGGGGAGTTGCGGTACGGCCAGGGCAGTCGCAGCTTCGTCTCGATGAAGCTGTTCTCCAACCTGATGGTGGATAACGCCTACCTGCTCGTGCTCGCCGTCGGCATGACCTTCGTGATTATCACGGGGGGTATCGATCTCTCCGTGGGTGCCGTGGTGGCGCTCGTGGGGCTGGTGACCGCACAGCTGTTCATCGCCGGGGCATCGCTGCCCGTGGTGCTGATCGTGGGGGTTCTGATCGGAACCTCGTGCGGCCTGCTGATCGGGATCCTCGTGCAAGTGTTCGACATTCAACCCTTCATCGCGTCGCTCGGCGTCATGTTCCTTGCGCGCGGCCTTGCCAACGTTGTGTCGGTGCAGTCGCTGCCGATCCAGAATGACGCGTTCTCGGCCCTCGCAGGGTGGTCGCTCAAGTTTGGTGAAGGGAAGGAACTGTGGCGGATCAATGCGTCGATGATCATCGCCTTCGTGGTGTTGGCGATTGGGTTCTTCCTACTGCACTACACGCGGTTCGGGCGGACGGTCTACGGACTCGGTGCGGGCGATGACGGCCAGGCCGTGCGCTTGATGGGCTTGAACGCCGCGCGCACCAAGATCCTCGTCTACGTGATCTCCGGGACCTGCGCGGGCATCGCCGGCATCCTCTTCGCGCTCTACACGAAGTCCGGGTTCAACCTGACCGGCATCGGCATGGAGCTCGATGCGATCGCCTCCGTGGTGATCGGCGGCACGCTCCTCGCGGGCGGCTATGGGTTCGTGGCCGGAACCGGCGTGGGTGTGCTGGTGTACGGACTCATCCAGGTGATGATCGCGCGCGAGGGCCTCGACTCCTGGTGGACTAAAGTCTTTATCGGAGTCGTACTGCTGGCATTCGTGGTGCTCCAGAAGGCGATCTCTTCTCGCAGGGAGTGAGGCGCCGATCGGGCAGGGAGGATCGGAGATGACGAGTGTGCCAGAGCTCGCGCCGCGGCGTTCGAGGCCAAGCATCTATGACGTGGCCGAACGGGCCGGAGTCTCGCACCAGACCGTCTCGAGAGTGCTCAATGGGCGGAGTAATGTCCGTGAGAGCACACGCGACAAGGTGCTCAGCGCGATGTCCGAGATCGGATACACGCCGAGCACGGTTGCGCGGGCGCTCGCCACGAGTCGGACTCGTCGCATCGGTGTGATTGTCGACCTACCCACGTATTACGGGCCGAACAGCACACTGTGGGGTGTCAGCCAAGCGGCACGGCAGGCGGGATACACGGTCGCCTCGGCGGCCGACGACGATGACGCCAGTTTTGTGGAGCGCTACAGGCAACTGCGGGCACAGAATGTGGACGCGCTCTGCGTGATCGCGCCCCGCTACACCCGGGCGGACGTGCACGAGGTGGACGTTCCGATGATCCTGGTGGAGGCCGAGCCGCAGCTGGGAATTCTCACGGCCGCCGTCGATCAGTATGCTGGCGCGTTGCTCGCCGTCGATCATCTCCTCGAGCTCGGGCATACCAAGATCGTGCACGTGGCAGGCTTCCAGGATTGGGCGGACGGCCGCGTGCGTTCGCGCGCGTATGCGGACCGGATGGCCGAGGTGGGGCTCACACCGTATGTGGTAGTGGGCGACTGGTCCGCGGATTTCGGATACGAGCTCGGCCTGCGCGCAGACTTCCCGGGCCAGGCCACGGCCATCTTCGCCGGAAATGACCAGATGGCGCAGGGCCTGATTCATGGGCTGCACACTCGAGGGATTCGGGTGCCGGAGGACATCTCGATGGTGGGCTTCGATGACATCCCCGAGGCGCGGCACTTCATCCCGCCGCTGACCACCGTGCGCCAGGACTTCCACGCCCTGGGGACGTCCGCTGTTCGATCGTTGATCCGGATGATCGAGGGAGAGGCGGAACCCAGGATGGAGTTCATTACGCCGGAGTTGATCGTACGCGAATCGACCGCGCCCCCACACTGACCGAGGAAGAACGATGCGCTCGACACCTCCACAAGGCTGGAACAGTTGGGACTGCTTCGGATCCTCCGTCACGGAGGCCGAGGTGCTCGCCAATGCCGAGTTCATCGCGGAGCACCTGCTCGAGTTCGGCTGGGACACCGTGGTGGTGGATATCGACTGGTCGGACCCGACGGCGAGTGCCCACGAATACAACGCCGGCGCGCCTCTGGAGATGGACGGGTATGGCCGGCTCGTGCCCGCACCGAACCGTTTCCCGAGCGCGGCCGACGGCGCCGGGTTTGGTCCGCTCGCGGAGCGGATCCACGCGCTTGGGCTGAAGTTTGGCATCCACACGATGCGCGGAGTGCCGCGGAACGCCGTCGCCCAGAACACTCCGGTGCTCGGCACCTCGGCGACCGCCGCCGAGATTGCCGCCCCGGAGAACTCCTGCCAGTGGAACCCGGACATGGTGGGGCTCGACTGGTCGATTCCGGCGGCGCAGGCCTACTACGATTCGACGCTCGCGTTGTATGCGCAGTGGGGCGTGGACTTCATCAAGTGCGATGACATGCTGTGGCCATACCAGAGCGCCGATATCGCGGCATATGCCACGGCCATCGCGAAGACGGGGCGCGAGATCGAGTTGTCACTCTCTCCGGGGCGCGAGCTTTCTTTCGCGCATCTCGACCACCTACGCGCGAACGCGACCATGTGGCGTATCTCGGATGATCTGTGGGACCGGTGGGAGGACGTTGAGGCGAACTTCATGCGCTTCTCGCGCTGGGCGCCGCATGCGTCGGCCGATGGCTGGCCCGACGGCGACATGCTTCCGCTTGGCCGGATCGGCATCCGTGCGCATGACGGCGTCGAGCGGGATTCGCGGCTCACGCATGCCGAGCAGGTGACGCTGATGACCCTCTGGGTGATCGCGCGCTCGCCGCTGATGATCGGCGGGCACCTGCCGGAGTCGAAGCCGGAGACGATCGCGCTCTTCACGAACCGCGAGGTACTTGAGGTGCTGCGGAGTTCGGGCAATCGCGAGTTGGTGCGCGAGGGCAACGTGGTGATCTGGGGTGCTGATGGCGAGGCGGACGTGCGCTACGTCGCCGTCTTCAACCTGTCTGACGGCGATGCGACGCTTTCGGTGGACCCGCAAGAGGCGGGGCTACCCGGGGTGCTGACGGGTGAGCTTCGGGAGCTGTGGACGGGAGAGGTTCTCGCACCGCGGCTGGTGACGAGCCACCCCGACGGCGACCGCGGCGTCCTTCCAGGCAACACCGCAATCGACCCCGTGCTACCCCGGCACGGCTCCGCCCTCCTGCGCTACCGGCCGTAGTCCACGACACGCCGGGGAGCGACACGCCAGCGAGTGAGATCCCCACCCTGTGGATAGTGGGAATCTGCGTGATTCCAACGGTTTCGAGGCGTGTAGACAGGACCTTATCCACAGGTGACCGCAGGTTGTGCACAGGAGGTTACACCGACTCGGCGTGTCATCCACAACTCCATCCACCGCCGTCGGGCACGTTATCCACCGGCCCATTTCGTTGTGTCAGTGGGGACGCGTAACGTTGCTCTAGCGTTTCGGAAGGAGTATGCATGGCGATGCCCATGACGGAGGCACCCGCGTTCGATCGACTGCCGCCGCAGGACCTTGAGGCGGAACAATCGGTGCTCGGCGGCATGATGCTGTCCAAGGACGCGATCGCCGATGTGATGCAGGAGCTGAAGGGTACCGACTTCTACCGGCCGGCCCACGAGCTGATCCACGATGCCATCATGGACCTCTACGGGCGCGGCGAACCGGCCGACGCCGTCACGGTCGCCAACGAACTCTCCAGGCAGGGCGATCTGGCGCGGATCGGTGGGGCGCCGTATCTGCACACGCTGATCGCCTCGGTTCCCACGGCCGCGAACGCCGGCTACTACGCGCGGATCGTGCACGATCAGGCGATCATGCGGCGGCTGGTCGAGGCGGGCACCCGGATCACACAGCTTGGCTATGCCCAGGACGGCAGCGACATCGTCGATCTGGTGAATGCCGCGCAGTCCGAGGTCTACTCGGTCACGGACAATCGAAAGTCTGAGGACTACCAGCCACTCTCGGTGACCGGCCCCGAAACTTTCGACGAGATCGAGCGGATCTCGAACCACGACACCGAGATGGTGGGTGTTCCCACGGGATTCCAGCGGCTCGACGATCTGACGAACGGGTTGCAGCCCGGGCAGATGGTGATCATCGCAGCGCGCCCAGCGATGGGCAAGTCCACGCTCGCGATCGACATTTGCCGTTCGGCCAGCATCAAGCACGGCATGACCTCGGTGGTGTTCTCGCTGGAGATGGGCCGCACCGAGCTCACGATGCGCCTGCTCTCGGCGGAGTCGGAGATCGAATTGCAGACCTTGCGCCGCGGCGTGAAGGCGTCGAACGACTGGACGAAGCTGGCGAAGACCCTGAATCGAATCTCCTCGGCTCCCCTGTTCATCGACGATTCGCCCAACATGTCACTGATGGAGATCCGGGCGAAGTGTCGCCGGCTCAAGCAGCAGCACGATCTGAAGCTGGTTGTGATCGACTACCTCCAGCTGATGAGCTCGGGCAAGCGCGTCGAGTCGCGCCAGCAAGAGGTCTCGGAGTTCTCGCGCGCACTGAAGCTCTTGGCCAAGGAGCTTGAGGTGCCGGTGATCGCCGTCGCGCAACTGAACCGTGGGCCGGAGGCGCGCACGGACAAGAAGCCGATGATGTCCGATCTGCGCGAGTCTGGTTCCCTTGAGCAGGACGCGGACATGGTGATCCTGCTGCACCGCGATGATGTCTATAAATCGCGCGATGAGGAGAAGTCCGGCGAGGCCGAGATCATCCTGGCCAAGCACCGCAACGGTCCGACGGCGACCTTCTCGCTGGCGTTCCGCGGCCACCTTGCCCGCTTCGACAACATGGCTACGGAAGACGCCTTCTAGCTATATCTAACCGGTGTTGTTCCAGCTAGGATCACCGCATGAAGCCCGCAGTTCCCGATCCGGATGCGCCAATCGATGTCGCCCACCAGAATGTCGATCGGATTGGCTTCCTCAATGGGCGGGCGCACGTGCCGGAGGGCTTCGACGCGGTGGCCGCGGAGGAGATCGCCGAACTCTTCGGGATCGCTCAGTACGATGACGAGTCGGTGACGGCGACGCTCAACGCGTTTGCTGATGAAGGCGTCGCGGAAGCGGTGCCCAATGCAGGGCGCGCATTGATCGATTCAGGGGACTGGGAGTGGTAGTGCGGGGTGAGGTCTGGTGGATAACGGCCTCCGCCCGGTCCTCTCCCCTGCATGAAGTGGAGCTTTCGTCCCTCCGCCGCGCGGGCACGTGAACGTTTGCCACTCACGTGAGTGCGAAATGTCCGCGTCAGGCACGGATTGCGTACGTTTGCCACTCACGTGAGTGCGAAAGGGACACTCGGACGTTCAGTGGGCCGATGTGTGGCGGCAAGGCGACACTCAGATGTAGGCAGAGACTTCCGGGAAGTGCCTGCGCCACTCGTCGCTCGAGATGCTCACTCGCATCCCTTCCTTTCGCATTGCCGCGACGATACGTTCCAGCGTCTTCCCGGGCGTCCTATAAATGTCCTTCGCGAGGAGAGTAACGATGCGCCAGTCGGCGCCATCAAACTCTTCCCTCCTCGCAATATCAGCCTCCCACTGCGCCTGTGTCTCCGCGTGATGCCGTCCGTCGTACTCGATCGCAAGCCGATAGTCGCGGTACCCCATTTCCGTACGCCTCACCACATCGCCGTATTCATTGAAGAAGCAGATATTGACCTCGGGCTCCGGCAGGCCGGCCAGGACAATCAATAGCCGTGAGCGCGTCTCCATCGGCGAGTCTGTTCCGGTTCGAACAAGTTGGGCGGCTGTCAGTGCGTGACTGCGCAGCTGTGGAAGTGCGTTCTCACTCGCTCGAATGAGTTGGTCCGATGTTGCGCGCTTGAGCCGCACAAGAGAATCGCCCAGCACCACGAGGTCGACAGTCGAGAGATGCGCTGCCATGTCGGCGAACGTGTCTTCAGGGCTCGTGACGGGAAGCCCTCGGAAGGTGGTCGGCGTGCGCGCCGACTTGTGAACGGCAATCTCCTTCCGGCGCGAACGGTGCCGGTCCTCCCGGACACTTGCATGGAACACGTCTGTGTGGGGCACGGTAGCCCCATAGAGACGGGCGGCCTGATGGTGCGAAAGAAACGCGCCCGGTCCTGCCGCGAGCAGAACGGCACACCCTTCGCGCCGGGCATCGAGCGGCTCCGCGCCGAGCACGTAGACGCCATGGAAGAGCCTCCGGAACGGCGTTGCTTGAATCTTCCGCCGCGAGTAGCCAGCTTTCAGTGCGTCTCGGAGAAGAAAGGGCTCATTCATGTTCATTGAGGAATCTTGCCGCACTCGGCGAAGTCCTCGCTTGAGTTTTCCACAGGCCAGGCTCAACGCCGTCGGCGGGCATGTGCCACCCTGCCCGGCCTCTTGCCACTCACGTGAGTGCGAAAGGGCGGCGGCGGTAATGGTTCCACACCACCTTCTCTTATGAGGGCCGCCGTGTGAGCAAGTGGCGGCACGAGGCTCCTGCCCTGACACGCGGCGAGGCGCGATATCACCTGGCGCTGGCGAGGATGTGACTCATACGCTGGGAAGAATAGCGAGGAGGTAAGCGGATGTTGCTATGCCTGACGGGCGCGAGCGGCGCAGGCAAGTCCACCGTCCTTAGATACCTGCAGGATGTGGACTGGGGGCAGGCGGTCACGTGCGTTGAGTTCGATTCCATCGGCGTTCCCGACGGCGCCGACACAGCTTGGCGGCATTCGGCGATCGAGCAGTGGGTCCAGCGTGCACTGGACGCACAAGCCCGCGGTGAGCACCTCTTCCTCTTCGGGCAAGTGCCGATGGGGGAGCTCCTCGCTGCGCCATCTGCCGAGCGCGTCGAGGACATAGCCGTGTGTATGTTGCACTGCTCGGGCGAGGTCCGCAGTGCCCGGCTACGGGCACGAGGCGGGCCGGAAGAGAGCCTCATCCATCACGTCCGGTTCGGTGACTGGTTTCTCGCCCACACTCTCGACCCCACGCACGCGCCGGAGGTGATTCGTGTGCCAAGCGCGACGCCCATGCGTTGGGATCGTTGGCAGGGCTGGAGCCCCGGAGACCCGCGCTGGACGGCGCACGTTATCGATACTGATGCACTGGTGCCGCATGATGTGACGCGACAGGTTGAGACGTGGGCCCGCGCGCAGCTCGTGTTGAATCTGCCAGAGGACACCTCACATCGGGGCGTCGAGTCACTCATGCGCGATGCAGGCTGGCAGTCCTGCGGTGCGGGCGATTGGGCTATTGCCCTCGCGGCGCCGTCGGGCGAAGTTGTTGCCCGGATCAGCCCCTTCGACCCCGTTGGCCCCTACACGGCTCGGCTCTACCGTGAGGCGGCCGGCACTGGACGGGTGCCAGCGATCTATGCGCATCGCCGTCTCGCTGGAGGTGGCGACGTACAGATTCTGGAGAAGCTCACCGCTGTCGGCGCGGATGAGGCTGCGCTCTTCCTCAAGAGACTCACATCCGGAGATGCTGAGCTGTCCGAACTCGCGGCCATCACCGCGAGCCTTCATCGCGATGCGCAACGCGAGCTTCCGTGGTGTGGGCCTTTGGACAGCAATCCGTCCAATGTCATGAGAACGCGCTCGGGCCGGCTGGTGCTCACCGATCCGTACTACGCGGATGGCCCGAGTCTCTACGCGACGGCGGAGGCGCATCCTGAGATCGTCGCCGGGAGGATCCCGGAGGGTGAGCGGCGGTTCATGACCGAGATTCCGTTGGCGTGCTCCGGGCCGTGGAGTCTGGACGACCGCGAAGCAATGCGCGAAGCGCTGGCTCGCGAAGACGCCAGAGCCGAGACCAGAGCGCGCTCCTGAACGTTTGCCACTCAGGTGAGTGGCAAAAGACCGTGTTCGGTGTGGATTGCGTACGTTTGGAACTCACGTGAGTGGCAAACGTACGGGTCGGCGGGCCTGGGAGGGGCGGTTGGTCAGAGGGTGACGTAGCGGGCCAGGTAGTGGGCGAGAGGCGAGGCAGCGCGCGGGCTATTGGGCGACGTAGCGGGCCAGGTACTCGCCCGTGAGGGTCGCCTGCGTGGCCACGAGCTCGGCGGGCGTACCCTCGAAGACCACGCGGCCGCCGTCGTGTCCCGCCCCCGGGCCGAGATCGATGATCCAGTCCGCGTGCGCCATCACCGCCTGGTGATGCTCGATCACGATCACTGACTTCCCCGAATCCACCAGCCCATCCAGCATCGCGAGGAGCTGCTCCACGTCCGCGAGATGCAGACCGTTGGTGGGCTCGTCCAGCACGAACACGCCCGCCTTCTCATCCATCCGGCTCGCCAGCTTCAGCCTCTGGCGCTCGCCGCCGGAGAGCGTGGTGAGCGGCTGGCCGATCGTCAGGTACCCCAGCCCCACCGACTGCAGGCGCGCCACCAGCTTGTGCGCCGCAGGGAGCGTGCCATCGCCGTCGGCGAAGAAGGCCTCCGCATCATCCACCGAGAGTTGCAGGACCTCGTGGATGTCCTTCCCGCCAAAGCGGTACGCAAGCACCTCCGGCAGGAAGCCCTTCGTGTCACACTCCTCGCACGGCACGGTCACGCCCGCCATCACCGCGAGGTCCATGTAGATCACGCCCGCGCCCTTACATGCGGGGCAGGCGCCTGCCGAGTTCGCCGAGAACAGCGCCGGCTTCACCCCGTTCGCCTTTGCGAAGGCCTTCCGGATCGGCTCGAGCAGGCCCGTGTAGGTGGCAGGGTTCGAGCGGCGGGACCCCTTGATGGCGCTCTGGTCGACGGCGATCACTTCCGCCGATCTCGGAAGGGAACCATGCAGGAGGGAGCTCTTTCCAGAGCCCGCCACGCCCGTGATCACCGTGAGCACGCCGAGCGGGATGTCCACGTCCACGTTCTGCAAGTTGTTCGTGTGGGCGCCCCTGATCTCGATCACGCCGTTCGGCGTGCGAACCGTGTCCTTGAGGGTGGCGCGGTCGTCAAAGTGCTGGCCGGTGAGGGTGCCTGCGTTACGTAGCTCCTCGACCGTGCCCTCGAAGACCAGTTCACCGCCCGCCGATCCGGCCCGGGGGCCGAGATCGATCACGTGATCCGCCGTGAGGATCACCTCCGGCTTGTGCTCCACGACGAGGATCGTGTTGCCTTTATCCCGCAGGTCCCGTAGCAGGCCGTTCATGCGTTGCACATCGTGCGGGTGCAGGCCGATGCTCGGCTCGTCGAAGACGTAAGTGACGTCCGTGAGTGCCGAGCCGAGATGCCGGATCATCTTGGTGCGCTGCGCCTCCCCGCCCGAGAGCGTCCCCGAGGGCCGGTTCAGGCTGAGGTAGCCGAGCCCGATCTCCACGAAAGAGTCGAGCGTCTCGCGCAGTTCGGTGAGGAGCGGTGCCACGCTCGGCTCGTCGATTCCGCGCACCCACTCGGCGAGATCCGAGATCTGCATGGACGCGGCATCCGCGATCGAAATGCCGCCGATCTTTGAGGACCGCGCGAGCTCGTTGAGGCGGGTGCCACCGCAGTCGGGGCAGGTCTGGAAGGTGATCGCGCGGTCCACGAAGGCGCGGATATGCGGCTGCATCGCCTCGCGGTCCTTGGAGAGGTATGACTTCTTGATTCGCGGAATCAGCCCCTCGTAGGAGACGTTGATGCCATCCACCTTGATCCGGGTGACGTCTTTGTAGAGGAAGTCCGCCATTTGGCGCTTCGTGAAGGTGCTGATCGGCTTGTCCGCGGGGAAGAACTCGCCGCTGCCGAAGATCCGGTTGTACCAGCCGTCCATCGAGAACCCGGGCACGGTGATCGCGCCCTCCTTGATGGACTTCGTCTCGTCGAAGAGGGCCGCGAGATCGAAGTCCGAGACGCTCCCCATTCCCTCGCAGCGCGGGCACATCCCGCCGGTGATCGAGAACTCTTCGCGCTTCTTGACCGTGCGCCCGTTCTTCTCCGTGGTGGTGGCGCCCGCGCCCGAAATGGTCGCCACGTTGAACGAGAACGCTTGGGACGAGCCGATGTGCGGCTCGCCGAGCCGGCTGAACAGGATTCGCAGCAGCGTGTACGCATCCGTCACGGTGCCCACGGTGGAACGCGGATTGGCGCCGATCCGCTCCTGATCCACGATGATCGCTGTCGTGAGGCCATCGAGGAGGTCCACATCGGGGCGGGCCAGGGTGGGCATGAAGCCTTGCACGAAGGTCGAGTAGGTCTCGTTGATGAGGCGCTGCGATTCGGCCGCGATCGTGTCGAACACGAGCGAGCTCTTGCCCGAGCCGGATACCCCGGTGAAGACGGTCAGGCGGCGCTTCGGGATCTCGACCGAGACGTCCTTCAGGTTGTTCTCTCGGGCACCGCTGACGCGGATGATCTCGTGCGTATCGGCGGGATGAGTGGACACGGGTGACCTCCTCAGCAGTTGGCGTGCGCGTAAAGGTAGCACGCATTGAGCCCCGGGTGTGTGCGAGGCACCCGGGCTTGGTATTTTCGGTACCACAGATCGACCGGCGCTCGAGGAGCATCCATCAGTAGCAACGACACAGCAGCGACAGCGCGAGCACCCCACACGCGGCTCGGACTCGTCGCGCTCACGGGGATCGTGCTCGGCTCCATGATCGGCGCGGGCATCTTCTCGCTCCCGCAGAACATGGCTGCCGGGCCCGCTGCCCCGGGTGCGCTCATGATCGGTTGGCTTGTGACCGGTGTCGGCATGCTTGCGCTCGCGCGCACCTTCCAATACCTCGCCCACAACGCGAAGGACCAAGAGGGCGGCCTGCACGGCTACGCGCGGGACGGCTTCGGCCCGTTCATGGGGTTCCTCTCCGCTTGGGGCTACTGGATTAGCGCCACGCTCGGGAACCTCGCGTATCTCGTGCTGGTCTTCTCGACACTCGGCCTGTTCTTCCCGGCGTTTGCGGAGGGCACCAACTGGGCGTCGATTCTTGGCAGTTCGGTGATGCTGTGGCTCTACACGGCGCTTCTTCTGCGGGGCGTGCGCGAGGCGTCCGGTGTGAACGTGGTGGTGACGATCGCCAAAATCGTGCCGCTGGTGATCTTCCTCGTGATCGCCGTGAAGTACTTCGATCCGGCCGTGTTCACCGCCGACTTTTGGGGTACGAAAGAGGGCCTCGGCTCCACATTCGAGCAGGTCCGCGCCATGATGCTGGTGACCGTGTGGGCGTTCCTCGGCATTGAGGGTGCGAGCGTTTACGCGCGGCGAGCCAAGGAGCCGGCGCACGTTGGCAGAGCAACGGTGGGCGGATTCCTCCTGGTGCTGTGTCTTCTCATCTCCGTGAATCTGCTCTCCACCGGGATCCTGAGCCGCGCCGAACTGGCGGAGCTTCCGGATCCGGCGCTCGCGGGCATCCTCGATGCCACGGTGGGCCGGTGGGGCGCGGTACTGATCTCGATCGGCCTGATCATCTCCGTCTCGGGCGCGCTCCTCGCGTGGATGCTGATGTGCGCCGAGATCCTGTCCTCGACCGGTAAGGCGGGCGCGTTCCCGGCCGCGTGGGGCGAGGAGCCGCGCGAAGGTGTGCCGCGCACGGCGATCCTGATCACCTCGGGGGTGCTTCAGGTGGCACTCTTTGCCGTGCATGCCATGGGGCACGGCTACTACAACATCATCCTGATGTCCGGCTCGATGATGCTGGTCCCGTATCTCTTCTCCGCTGGCTACGCGGTCACACTCGCGCTACGCGATAAGCGCGCCGGACGATCTGGGGGCGTGATCCTCGCCGTCACCATTGTCTCCACGATCTACGCGCTGTGGCTGTTGTTCGCCGGCGGGCTCGAGTACTTGCTGATGTCCTCGATCTTCTACGCGGTCGGCGTGGGCATCCACTGGTGGACGAGGCGGAAGAAGGGACTCGTTGCGTTCGCGGGCTGGGAAGCGGCGATCGCCATCACGATCGTGGTCCTCGCGGGGTGCGCCATCTGGGGTCTCGCCGCCGGCTGGCTGACCTTCTAGTTCAGCCCAAGGTACCGCCCCAGCGCCACCACTCCTGCGCCGAGCAGGACCACCACCAAGAACGGGGCGCGGAGCAGGAGCGCGACGACGGCAACCACTAAGGCGAGGATGCGGGCATCGGCTGCCACACCGCCGTCGGCCGAAAGGGTCTGCACCACCACGAGGGCAGCAAGCAGGCCCACTGTCATTGCTTCGGCCACACGGACGACGGCGGGGCGTTCCAAGATCTCGCGCGGCACCAAGTAGCCGGCGAGTTTGGTGAGGTAGGCGATCACGCTGCTGGCGATCACCCAGAGCCAGGCGATCATGCGTTCCTCCGCAGGTATCCCCAGAGCCCCGAGACGACGGCGGCCACCAGAATTGGCGCGCCCGGCGGCAAGAGCGGGAGTGTCAGTGCGGTGACGAGCCCGCATACCCCGGCGATCGCCCACGCCTCGCCGCTCTTGATGTGCGGCCACAACAGGCCGACATACGCGGCCACGGCGGCGCCGTCCAGCCCCCAGGCGGAGGGGTTGCCGATCGACTGCCCGATCAGCGCGCCCACGATCGTGAACGTGAGCCAGAGTAGCCACACGCCGATCCCGGCGGCCCAGAAGCCGCGCACCCGCTCCTTCGGATCGCTCTGTGCGAGGGAGGTGGCCATGGACTCGTCGATCGTGAGTTGCGCGGTCAGGAAGGTCATGGCGCGGCTCGGCTGGAGGACCGGGGACAGGCGCATTCCATAGAGCCCGTTGCGTACACCGACGAGGGACGCCGCTCCGGCCGCCGCCGCGAAGCCGCCGCCCGCGCCGACCACGCCCACGAAGGCGAGTTGTGAACCGCCGGTGAACATGAACGCCGAGAGGAAGACGGTTTGCCAGAACGTGAGGCCGGCGGTGACCGCCAGGGCGCCGTAGCTGATGGCGAACAGCCCGACGGCGACGGAGATTGCCACGCCCATCCGCACTGCGGGGGAAGAGATGAGGGTGCGCACGGTCCGAGGCTACCTGTCCTCGCGGGCGAGGGCGTGCCGTCTTCCACGTAGCGGGCGGTGTGGTTGCACTGCGGGAGTCCCAGGCCCGCGAGACGCCAGTGCAGCAACCACACGGCCGCGGAGTGGCTCGGGCCGTGGCGCGAGGAATCGCCGCGGCGCGACTAAGCTCAGGGGTGGCACCAGCCGGTGCCTGTGAGAGGAGTCAGATGCGGCGCTTGCTGCTGGTGGTGAACCCCGTTGCCGGAGGTGGGCGTGCCCGTGAGATCGCGGATTCGGTGCGCCGGGTCCTCACCGAGGAGGGCTACGACGTCGAGATGACGTTCACCACCTCTGCTGAGCACGCCACCACGCTTCTCGCCGAGTGTTACCCGGGCCAGCGCGTCGCCGTGCTCGCGGGCGACGGCGTCCTGGCCCGCGCGCTCCAAGGCGCCTACCAATCGGGAGCCGTGGTGGCACCGCTCGGAGGCGGCCGCGGCAATGACCTGGTCCGTGCGCTCGGCGTCAACCTCGATCCGCTCCAGGCCGCCCGCGAGTTGGCGGGGGCAACCGAGCACAGTATCGATCTCGGGCGGTGCAATGGCCGGATCTTCTTTGGCGTGGCGACCGTGGGTATCGCCTCGCTCGCGAACCAAGTGGCGAACGAGACCAAGTTCCTGCGTGGCACGGCGGTCTATGTGTGGGGCGTACTACGCGCACTCATAAGCTATTCGCCGCAGCGCTTCACAATCGAGGTGGACGGTAAGAAGCATGCGCAGAAGGCCTGGAATATCTCGGTCGGCAACGCGACGTCGATCGGTGGCGGGATGCAGATTTGCCCCAACGCGAAGCTGGACGACGGCGTCTTCGATCTCAACATCATCGACGACGCCCCCCGCCGGCTTGTGGTGCCGATCCTCACCAAGATCTTCGACGGCAAGCACATCACGATGAAGGAAGTGACCGAGCAGCGCGGCGAGACCATCACGATCGCCAACACCGAGCCGCTGGCCATCATGGCCGACGGCGAGTTCCTCGATTCGCTCCCGGCCACCTTCACCGTGGAGCGGCAGGCCGTCCGCGTGCTCGTCTAGGGAGAGACTCCCTAGATCCGTCGGAGCGTGAGCAGGACCGCGAGCGTCACCAGATAAACCGGCACAATCAGCGTGGCGAGATGGAGTTCCATCTGCCCCGCCAGCACACCCAGAAGCAGCGGGCTGAGACCCGTCGATGTGCCGATCGCGAGCACCGTGAGTTGCGAACCGCGCTCGGTGTTTCCTGGGAAGGCGGCCAGGATCCGTGTGGCGAGGATTGGGTAAACGATCGAGAGTCCGAGCCCGTTGACGAAGAGCCCAAGGACCGCGACCGGATACACGGGTGAAGCGAAGAACGTGATGAATCCGGCGAGCGCCACCGCGATCGCGGACATGGCGGCGGCGTACGGGGTGAGCCGACTAATCACGCCGCGCCCGAAGAGCCGCCCGATCGCGATACCGCTGATCAGCGCGCCCATGGTGATCACGGCAACCGAATCGTCCACGGCGAACCGTTCGGATGTGACGCTCGCGGACCAGAACACCAGCGCGAATTCCGAACTCACCACGAGGATTGCGCCGACGAACGGCACGAGCCAGGCTCCGGTCCCATGCGTGGCAGCCAGGGGAGCGGGAGCCGGCCGATCGTCGTCGGGCTGGTGGCGGAGAGTGGAAATGAGCAGGACGAGGCCCGCGGCGAGAATCGGCGCGAGGAAACCGAACCGCCACGTGATTCCGAGGCCGAGCACCGCCCCCACGAGTAGCGCGGGAGCGATCGCCGAGAACGAAGCGGCCGAGTTCGCCTCAGACATCGCGATGTCCGTGCGCGTGCCGTACAGCTGCGAGAGCCGCCCCGGCACCACCTGCAGCATGCACGCCGTGCCAAGTCCGAGTACCAGCGCACCCACCAGGGTCGCCGGTCGCGACGGGAGCCAGAACAACGCCGCGCCCGCGATGAGCAGGGCGAGGCTGACGATCAGAAGCCGGGTGTGGCCCAGCCTGCGGGCGAGTGGGGCGCCCACGAGCCCGACGGCGATCGTGGAGAGCGAGTAGACGGTCGGGTAGAGCGCCACGGAGGCGTAGTCAACGCCGAGATCGGTCTGGAGGGGCAGAAGCACCGCGCCGAGGCCGTTGACCACGAACGAGCCGATTCCCATCACGGCGTAGAGCCGCCAGGTTTCGGCGCCGCGCGGCGCGAGGGAGGTCTGCGTGGAGGGGGCGCTGGTCACATCTCCAATGATGGCCCTTGCTGACGCGGGAGAGCAGTCGTGTCGGGCATCCGCACGGGAGGTCTTCATCACCCTGCGCGCGGGCGTCCCACACCAGCGCCCCGCCCCTTCCCTCGAACGTGTGCCACTGATCCCTGAGCATTCAGACCGGTCCAGATGTGGGATCAGCAGCACAAGTCTGGGGGAAAGGGGGAGAATGGCTGCGAAGAAAGGCGGCATTCATGGTAAACATCGCATTCACGATCGCGGGCTCCGAGGCGTCCGGCGGGGCCGGCGCACAGACGGACCTGAAGACCTTTCACGAGCTCGGCACCTTCGGGGTCGCCGCGCTCACCTGCATCGTCTCCTTTGACCCCAAGAACGACTGGGGGCACCGCTTCGTCCCCGTGGACCCGCAGGTGATCCGCGATCAGATCGAGGCCGCCACCGCCGTGCACGACATCGACACCGTGAAGATCGGCATGCTCGGCACGCCGACGACGATCGCGGCCGTCGCGGACGAGCTCGCCTCCCGCTCGTGGCGGCACATCGTGCTGGACCCGGTGCTGATCTGCAAGGGCCAGGAGCCCGGCGCGGCGCTGGACACGGACAACGCACTCAAGGCGCAGATTCTGCCGCTGGCAACGGTGGTGACGCCGAACGTGTTCGAGGCCGGCGCCCTCTCGGGCATCGAGATCGAGACGCTCGATGACCTGAAAGCCGCAGCGAAGGCGATTCACAAGCTCGGCGTTCCCTACGTAGTGGCGAAGGGCGGCGCCGTGCTGCCCGGCGATGACGCGGTTGATGTGTTGTACGACGGCGAGACGTTCACCGAGTTCCGGGCCCCCAAAGTGGGCGAGCGCTACGTTTCAGGGGCGGGCTGCACGCTGGCTGCCGCGATCACGGCGGAGCTCGCCAAAGGTGCCAGCGTGGTGGATGCGGTGCGTGTTGCGAAGGAGTTCGTGACGCATGCGATCACGAACCGGATCACCCCACACACCCCGTTCGACGAGGTCTACCAGGGCGGCTTCGGCGGCTGAGCGCCGCCCTCCACGCGGAATGACGAAGGTCAGGGCGTGCAGGGTAAGAGTTGAGCGCTACATTCCCGCGGCGTCGAAAGCTGCGATCGCCTTCTCGCGGCCCACGTCCGCGATCGTTGCCGCGCGGTGGAAGTCGTAGGTTGACGCGGTGTCGTGGGGGATCGAGATCAGCACGTCCGCGGGGTTCGCGGCCATGCGGTATCGCTCGATGGTTCCCTCCATGACGTCGAGCGACCCCGAGATCACGTCGGCCAGCTTGAAGTGATCGGGCAACTCGTCGAACTTAGGTGTGGAATCGCCGTCGGGAAGATCGGCGATGCTGGGCTTGTCCTTGCGCGGGAGCCGTGCCGCGAGGTTCTTTACGAGATCGCTTTCGACGAGCTCTGCGGCCGAGCGCCAGAACCTCTCGGCCCAATCCGGCCGCTCCTCCGCGTCCGCGGCCGTGACCGTGCGAATCGCTGAAGGCTTACCGCGGAGCGTCACGGCGACCGTGGCCTCGGCGGACACAGGCGCGAGGGGTTCGAGCGGCACGGGGTTCATGACACCGCCGTCCGCGAGAATGTGACCGTTCAGATTCACCGGCGTGATCACGCTCGGGATCGCGATCGAGGCGCGAATGGCCATCGCGAGTGGGCCCTGCTGGAACCACACCTCGCGCTTCGCGGTGAGGTCCGTCGCCACGGCCGTGTAGGGGATTGCGAGGTCCTCGATCAGGACGTTGCCCAGGATGTCCGCCACTTCGCCGACGACGCGATCCGCCTTGATCACGCCCGGCCCCAACAGCGTGGGGTCCAGTAGGCGGAGCACCGCGGACTGCGTGAGCGCGTTCGCCCAGTCGCGGAACTCGGGGAGCTTGCCGGCCGCGTAGACGCCACCCACGAGCGCGCCCATCGACGCGCCCGCGACCGCCACGATCTCGTGGCCGCGTGCCTCGAGTTCCTCGATGATGCCGATGTGTGCATACCCCCGCGCGCCGCCGGAGCCGAGTGACAGTGCAATCTTCATGGCTTCAGTATCCCAGGCCCACGTTTCCGTGCCGCGCACGCCGCTACGTCACCTCCCCGCGCGCGGCCCGCGTGCCTTTTGCCACTCAGCTGAGTGGCAAACGACCGCTTTGGCGTCCCGATCTGGCCTTTTGGCACTCACGTGAGTGCCAAAAGGCCGGTAGGGGAATCTGTCGGGGCTAAAGCTGCTCACGTGAGATGGGTGACGCTGGGTGATGGGAGTGCGTGGGACGCGTGGCGTGGACGGGTTTGGACGGGGAAGCTCTTCTAGGTATATCGTTCATTTCGCTACATCGGCATTGCGAAATTGCGAAGGGAGGGCGCCGTGTTCCTGGTCCCGCCCGGGGTCGGCGAAGGCGGGTACGTGGGCCAGCAGCTGCTCGCTGGTTGAAAGCCCAAAGGGCTGGAGTCGAAACCATAGCGAGAGCTGATTTCGTCTTCGCTCAATCCAAGGGTTTCGACTTCGGCCGATGGCCTCCGCTCAACCAACGATGCTCAGCCGACGGCGCTCGCGGCGCGGGCGGCCGCGTCCACCTTCTCGCTCGGCCCGGCCACGAAGATGTACTCGGTGTTGCGCAGGTGCGACACCCTCCCCACCTTCTCCCCGGCCGGATTGAACACGCCGATCTGCGCGCCTACGTACCGCTTGTAGTCGAACTCGAGCATCCGGACATCCTCGTGCCCGGCGTCGTGCAGTGTGTGCAGCATCTCCTCGGCGGTTATCCAGGATTCGTCGTTGTAGGAGACGATCAGGACCTCGGCGCGTGCCCGCTCGATCACGCTCTTCATCGCCAGCGGCATCTCCCGCTTCTTGTTGAACACGCTCTTGGTCTCGTCATCGCGCGCGTCCACGCGCTTGCAGGCGATGCCGTAATGCTCGGGTGCGTCCCAGCGCACCAGAGTCTCCCACACGTGGTAGTTCGTGAAGTAGCGGTGCTGGTTGTACGGCGGGTCGAGGTACATCAGGTCCACGGGCGGTAGCTCGTCGACCGTCTCCATCGCGTTGCCGAGCACCGTGGCGCCGGGTCCCGGAATCAGTTCGGGGCGGCGCAGTTCGAGGTCCTTGTGCGCGCGCGGCGCCCAGTCCTTGAGGTACGCCATCTGGAGCCCGGTGGTGGAGTCCACCCGATCGGCGGCCTCCATCAGCGAGGTCAGCAGGATCGGGTAGAGCGCCGATCCCGCGTATTCTGCCTCGATGGCGTCCCGGATCGCGTCCACGCGCGCGCCGTTCTTTGGCTGGAAGTAGCGCGATTGAACGCAGAACGTCTCGGTGAAGTACCCCGCCTTCCCGGGCAGAGCGTTGAGGCCGGCGAGAGCGTGATTGAGGTGCTCGCCGTCGACGGCGTTCGCATCGGTCGCGATGTAGCAGTCACTGAGGATGGCCGAGTAGGTGGCGAGATCGGTGGCGGTGACGTACATACCGCGGCGCTTGAGCTCTTGGGCCACGCGGGTGGTGCCGGTGAAGAGGTCCACGGCGGTTGCGGCCCCGGTGGCGGTGGCGATATTTCCGAGTACGGGCACGAGTGTGCGCTTCGAGCCGAGGTACTTGATCACCGCCCCAGCCTAATTCGTACGCGCCGCGAATCCCGCCCACCGTGTCACATCTGATACGTCTCACGGCCGTGGGACGTACCAGCTCACGCACCGCTCGGGATGGCGACGTGATTCGAGAGGCGGTCCTACTGTGATGGACACGAAGAGCTTTCAGGCCTGTGGGCGCTCGGTGAGGTAGGCCAGCACCGCCCGGACCCGGCGATTCTCCTCGCCGGGACCGAGGTTGAGTTTCGCGAACACGTTCGCAACATGCTTCGCCACGGCGCCGCCGGAGAGGAACAACGAGTCCGCGATCTGTTGGTTCGACAGCCCGTTTGCCATTAGCTCCAGGACCTCAAGCTCTCGCGGAGTGAGGGCATCGAGCGCCGAGCGCTTGCTCTGCAAGAGGTGGGTCGCCACCTCCGGATCGACGACGACGCCCCCAGCAGCCACGATGCCAAGCGAGCGCATGAAGTCGGCCACCCGGGAGATCCGGTCCTTGAGCAGGTAGCCAACGCCGCCGGTCGGCTCGTCGGGACTCGGGACACCGATCCCCGGGCCTCCGCTCGCGAAGAGCTCCGTCGCATAGGCGGGCGCCACGTACTGCGAGAGCACCAGAATGCCCAACTGCGGATAGCGGGAGCGAAGGGCGAGCGCCGTCTCCAGGCCGTCGTCGGTCATGGTGGGAGGCATGCGAACGTCCGTCAGAACGACGTCGGGGGCGTGACCCTCCCGCATTGCGCGGTCCACGACGGCCTCGAGCTCGGTGGCGCTCGCGGCTTGCGCGATCACCTCGTGGCCCTGGCGTTCCAGCAAACCCACGAGCCCCTCACGTAGTAGCGCCGCATCATCGGCAATGATCAGCTTCACTTCACACCTCTCTCGTTGGCTGAGCGGAGCGCAACGGAGTCGAGATCATAGATCGCCATGGTCTCGACTCCGCCCTCTGGCCTTCGCTCAACCAACGGAATCTCATGACTCCTCCTCAAGTGGAATGACCACGGAGGACTCGCCTTCCAGGAGCAGGAGCGGAATCCGCGTGGAGACGGTGGTGGGGCCGCCAGGCGGGCTCGACAGCTCCAGTGTTCCACCAAAGGCGCGCAACCGCTCACGCATGCCCATGAGGCCGTGGCCGGCCTGAAGACGCGCACCACCTGGGCCGGAATCGACAACGCTCACGTGGAGGTCGTTATCCGCAGCGAGGAGCACCGTGACCTCGGCATCGCGGGCGTACTTCGCGACATTCGTGAGCGCTTCGGAGACCAGAAAGTACGCAGACGCCACCACACCTTCCGGTATCTGGGGGAGTGGGTGCGGCACGCGTACCGTGACGTCCAGGCTGGAGCGTGCGGCGATATCCCGCACGGCCGCCTCGAGCCCCATGTCGCTGAGCACCTTGGGGTGGATCCCCGCGACGGTGCGGCGCAGCTCAGTGAGCGCCTCGTCCGTGGTGTCTTGCGCCTTGCTGAGGAGCTCCGCGACACTCGCCAGCCGTGGGTCCGCCTGGCCCTCGCGGACGCCGTCGAGCAACATGCTCGCCTCCCCCACCTGCATGGAGGCGGCCACGATGTACTGCTGGGCGCCGTCGTGCAGGTCCCGCTCGATCCGGCGCCGCTCAATCTCGAACGCCTGCACGATCTCACGCCGACTCTGCGTGAGTTCCTGAAGTTCGGTGGAGTATGTGGCGGGGTCCCCGAGCGGTGCCTCGCGGCGGCTCCTGCGGCGCTCCAGCCACGGGATGAGCAGCGTGCACATTCCTGCCCACATGACGAGAATGAGCACCGTGCCGAAAGCTCCGGGCCGCGCACCGAGCATCGCAAGGAACGACACCGCTGCCACCACCGGCACGACGGCGATCGCCAGCACGGCCCGTACGGGCAGGCGGTGCTGGGGTTCAGATCGCATACCCTAACGATATGCGGCGCGAGTGCCCGTGACAGTAGCCCCAGCACCCCTACGGGTGGTGCTGGCTCCACCTCACTTCGGAACCTGGCACCATAGATCGGGATGCCGTCCGGCGCTGAAATGGAGACATGAACCAGATGACTCAGCCCACGTCCCCGGGTGCCCCGGCGCCGTCCACCCCTCGCCCCGGCGATCTGGCCGGATTTGACCTCACCAAGAGCTACGGCCACGTCCGGGCGCTCGCAGGAGTCTCGCTCGTGGTGCCGAAGGGTCAATCGCTCGCCGTGATGGGGCCCTCCGGTTCCGGTAAGTCCACGCTGATCCACGTGATCTCGGGCATCTTGACCCCCGACGACGGCGTGGCCCAGTTGGGCGGAGCACCGATCTCGACGCTCTCGGACGCCGCGCGCTCGAAGCTGCGCCGCGAGCAATTCGGGTTCGTGTTCCAGGACGGCCAGCTCCTGCCGGAACTGCCCGCGCGCGAGAATGTGGCGCTTCCACTCATGTTGAACGGCAGCTCACGATCGATTGCCCTGGGGATCGCCGACTCCTGGCTGGAGCGGCTCGGTCTCGCCGGCATGGGCGACCGCCGCCCCGGCGAAATGTCCGGTGGTCAGGCCCAGCGCGTGGCGATCGCGCGCGCCATGGTGCACCAGCCCGCCGTCGTCTTCGCCGATGAGCCGACCGGCGCCCTCGACCAGGCCACCGGCCACGAGGTCATGCAGATCCTCACCACCGCGACCCAGATGGCGGGGGCCTCGCTGATCGTGGTGACGCATGACTCTAAGGTGGCCGGATGGTGCCAGCGGCTCGTGGAGATTCGCGACGCCGTGATTCACGATGACCGCATGATCGGCGGTGCTGCACGATGAAGAACGCGCTCTCGCTCGCGCCGCGGCTCGCGGCGGCACGGCTAAAGGGTGGCCGCGGCGGGGCCGTCCTCGATGTCTTCGCCGTGATCGCCTTCACCGTCGCCACGTTGCTGGCGCTCACCGTTGCCGGCGGCACCTGGATGTTCCTCGACTGGAACTGGAACGGAAACCCCGAACTGCTCACGAACCTCGGCCTGCCCAACGACGAGGCAACACAGTCGTTCATCGAGATCTATGTGCTCCTTGCCGCGCTCGCCTGCGCACTGGTCGTGGTGCCGATCCTGAGCCTCGGCGGTGCGGCGGCGCGCCTCGGTGCGCGCGGGCGTTCGACCCGCCTCGCCTCACTGCGTCTGATCGGAATGACCGGTGGTGAGGTTGTCGCGATCTCCGTGGTCGAGACCATCGTGCAGGCCGTCGTCGGCATGATCCTGGGCACCATTCTGTGGCTCGTGTCGCTTCCCGCATGGGGTTTGATTACTTTTCAGACGGTGCAGCTCACGCCGTCTCTCATGCGCGGGCCCTGGTGGCTGTGGCTCGCCGTGTGGGGCGTGATCTTGGTGCTCGCGATCATTTCGACGATTGTCGGCTTGCGCCGCGTGCGGATTTCTCCGCTTGGCGTGGCGGCGCGGCAAACGCCGCCCGCGATGAAGGTGTGGCGCGCGGTGGCATTTGTTGTGGTCGCCGTGGTCGCCGTCGTCTACGTCCAGAGCATGCCGACGGACGGGATCCGTAACATCCTGACAGTAGTTGGCGTGGTTGCCGGGTTCATTGCGGCGCTCCTCCTCGTGATCAACCTGGTGGGTCCATGGGTAATCCAGCTGATCGCCCGGATGCGCACCCGCACCGATTCGGTTCCGATGCTGCTTGCCGCGCGCCGCCTCGCCGACGACCCGAAGGCCGCCTGGCGCAACGTCTCGGCGCTCGCACTACTCGGGTTTCTCGGCGCGTTCGCGATCATGATTCCTTCCGGCAGTGACGAGTTCTTCGTGGACGATCCGCTCTCGGCAACAATGTTCACGGACCTGCGCACAGGCGTGCTCATCACGCTCGCGATCGGATTCGTGGTGGGCGCGGTCTCGACATTGGTCGCCCAGTCCGCGTCCGTCGTCGACCGTGCAGATGAGGCGCGCTCCCTTGACCGGATGGGTGTGCCGCGCAATGTCTTCGCGAAGATGCGCCGCCGCCAGGTGTTGCTACCGCTGCTCGTCACGCTCGGCGTCTCGGTGGGACTTGGGCTCCTGCTCTCCTCGCCTTTCTTTGCGGTGATGGCGCAGATGAACGCATTGAACCCACTCATGCTCGTGGCCGTGGTGACGTTCGGGATCGGGCTTACTGTGATCGCCGCCGAGGCCTGCCGTCCGGTGCAGACCTCGATCCTCAACCAGGCCTCCCGTCGCAACGACTGAATCACGTCATCCTGCGCGGAGCGAAGCGAAGTCGCAGGATCCAGATGGCGCGCGGGTTCTTGGCGCAGTCGAGTTGCGTTCCTGGATCCTGCGACTGCGCGCAGGATGATGAAGCTGTGGGCAGCCTATTCCTCGCTCGGTGGCAGGTCCGCGGTGGCCAGCCGGACGTCGTCGGCGAAGGACTCCGGATCCACGAGCGCGCGGCGAATCGCGCACCCTTGGCCGTCTGTCCGAATGGGCGTGCCTTCTTGGAGCCAACGCTCCCGGGCCTCATGGAGGAGCTGGCCCGGGAGCGTTCCTTGTGCGTTGGTGACCCGCCACCACGGCACAGTCCCGCCCCAAGCGCTCATCACGGCGCCCACCTGGCGCGGACCGGTTCCCACGAGCGCGGCGATCAGGCCGTAATTGGCCACACACCCTGGCGGGACGCACTCCGCTGCTCGGAGGACCCGTTCCACCAGCACCTCGTCCATGGTGCGAGCATACGACGCCGAAATCATACACAGTTGCCAAAAAGGTGCCCCTCTGAGCGCAGAGAAGCTCACAGATGTACGGATCTCAGCAGATTATGGTCGTGGTGGCCGGTAGCCGCCGGAAAAGTGCGGCACTCAGATCGCGATTCTGGGCCACCATGGGCAGGAGACTCCATCTGGCAACCTTTTTTCCGCGCCGGCGGGGTGAGATGTCCTGCGCGGCACGTGGCCGGGTGGGCCCACGAATGGTGAGATACTGGCAGGGCTACAAGGAGGATTCATGCTGACTCGTGCGCGTATTCGTGCCGTTGCGTTTCTCGCCGCCGCCGGAGTCCTGGCGGCATGCACCTCGAGTGTGAACCCGGCGCCGGAGGCCACAACGCCGCAGGGCGCAGCACCGCAGCCAGCTGAGGTCACGGTTGAGGATCCGTGGATCAAAGCCACCGATGAGATGATGACCGGCGCCTTTGGCACGATCCACAATGACACCGGCCGCGATCTGCATGCCGTGAGCGCCGCGAGCCCACTGAGTGCGCGCGTGGAGCTACACGAAGTGCTCGCTCAGGGCACCACACCGGTCATGAGTGAGATGCCGGACGGCTTCTTGATCCCCGCTGGCGGCAGCTACACCCTCGAGCCGGGCGGCCCGCACGTGATGCTCATGGGCCTGACGGCGCCCATCGAAGCGGGCGAAGACGTGGAACTCACGCTGACCTTCAGCGATGGAAGCGACGTCACGTGGACCGCCCCAGCGCGCACATATTCGGGCGCGGGCGAGTCTTACATGGGCGATGGGGAGGCCACGGAAGCGCCGTGACACACGATCCGATCTCCGGCAACGAGGCCGGTGAGAGTTCCGTCCCCGAGAGTGTGGACCCGCAACGCGAGGGCCTCTCGCGTCGTGCCCTCCTGTTCGGTGGTGGTGGACTCGCGGTGGGCGCGATTGCAGGGGCGGCGCTCGCAGGCAATGTGATCGATCGGGCTGCGACCAGTGTGGACGCCATCGTCCCGTGGCGCGGCGCGCACCAGGCGGGGATCGTGACCACACCGCAGGGTTTCCTCACGCTGATCGCGTTCGATCTGGCCGACGGCGTTGACGCACTCCGCTTGGAACGGCTCCTTCGGATCTGGACCGACGGCATCGACCGGCTCACTCAGGGTAGGCCCGGACTCACGGACACGGAGCCGGAACTCGCGGCGCATCCGGCGCGGCTGACCTGCACGGTGGGTCTCGGATCGGGCGCTTTCACGCAGACCGGGCTCGAGTCGCGCCGACCGGTGTGGCTTCGCCCGCTCCCGGCGTTCCCGAACGAGGAACTGGACGAGGCCTGGTCCGGCGGTGATCTCGTGCTGCAGGTGTGCGGGGAGGATCCGTCCGTGGTGGCCCATGCGGCGCGCTTCCTCGCGAAGGATGTGCGGGACTTCACCACGGTGCGCTGGACCCAGAACGGGTTCCGGAACGCCGCCGGTCAGGTACCCGCGGGCACTTTCCGCAACCAGTTTGGTCAGCTCGATGGCTCGCAGAACCTGCAGGGCGAGGAGGCGCAGTACGTCTTCATCGACGATCCCACCGCCCCCGCGTGGCTGCTCGGCGGTTCCACTATGGTGGTGCGCAGGATCCGGATGAACCTGGACACCTGGGACGAACTTGATCGCCCAGGCCGGGAAAACGCCGTCGGGCGGAGGCTTGATGATGGGGCGCCGCTCACGGGCGGAACGGAGGCGAGTGCCGCCGATCTGGATGCGAAGAACGCACTCGGATTTCCGGTGATCGATCAGGCGGCACACATCCGCCGTTCCCGCACGGACGATCCCACGCAGCGTTTTCTGCGACGGCCATACACGTACCAGGGGGAACCGGCGGGCACGATTTCGGATACCGGGCAGGTGTGGATCGCATTCCAGAAGGACATCGAGCACCAGTACATCCCGGTGCAGCGGCGGCAGTCTGAGTTGGATCTGTTGAACGTGTGGATCACGCCGATCGGCTCGGCCGTGTTCGCGGTGCCGCGAGGCGTGCGCGAGGGCGAGTTCCTCGCGCAGGACCTATTCGGCTAGCCGTCGTTTTCCGAGCGTATGTTCTACCGCTGGTTGAAAGCCGCCGGCGGGAGTCGAAGCCATTGCGCGCTGTGATTGCGGTTCGCTCAATTGTGGAGGTTTAGCGGCGCTTCCCGAGCAGGCGCCAGGTGCCGGGCAGGAGCGCGGCGGCGGCCACGGCCTTGATGGCGTCGCCGATCAGGAAGGGCACGACGCCGAGTGCGAGGGCGCCGGGTAGGTCTAGGCCGGCGAAGACCGCGAGCCACGGCACACCGAAGAGGTACACCACGGTGGTGGCTCCCACCGCCGAAAGTACAGTGGGTAGCACACGCCGGTCTGCGCGGCGCCGAGCAAGGACACCCATCAGCACGGCGGCGGCGATGTACCCGAGGATGTAGCCGAACGAGGCGAAGGCCCACCCGGACGCGCCGTCCGCGAACATGGGTGCGCCCGCGAGGCCGAGCACGAGGTATGCGCCGGTCGCGGCGAGCGCGCGCAGCGGCCCGAGCCCCGCGCCGATCAGGAGCACCGAGAACGTGGCGAGCGAGAGCGGGACCGGCGTGAACGGCAGCGGGATCGCAACGTTGCCGGTGCCCCATAGCAGTAGCACGGCGCCGGCGATCAGTGCCACCTCGCGCGCGACGCGCTGGGCGGCTGCGGGGAGCCGGGGGACGAGCACGTCCGAGAGCACGGGTGCGGTGAGGGCGGGAGTGGTCACGGGGGTCCTTTCGCGGGCCTCGGTCTGCGATACACAGCGGGTTCGCCGCCGTTCCCCAATCTATGGCCGACGGCGCTCCCACCACCTGGTACGAACCCTCCAATTCGCAGCGCGGCCGGGTGTGCGTGCGCTCTAGGACCCGGGTGTGGTTGCGGCGGGCGGCTGAGGCTGAGGATGGCGGGGTTGGGTGCGCGGACGACGGCATGCCGTGCGGCGGTGTGCGGCCACGGCCGGGGACGGCGACAACGGGCGCGCGCGTGGACGCGTCCCGCGCGAGCTGTGTGCGATTTGGTACGTATCGGGCGCCTGAGACGTACCAAGACATGCAGGGCTCGAGCGGATCGGGTTCCCGAGGGCCGAAGTGGTTGCAGCTCTGGCGCGTCAAGAGTGCGAGGCGCCAGAGGAGCAACCACTTCGTCCTGGCGGCCTTGTGACGTCGCCGTCCGCGCGTTGTCACGGGACTGTGACACCGGATTGGTCCGTCCCCAGCCCGAAGCGGTGCGCGGCCGGCGCGGCATGGTTGAACTGGTGCCGGGATGAATGCGTCCGTCCCTAGCCTGAAACCGTACGCCGCCGCACGGTGCGCGGGTGCGCGGATCGGAGATCCCGCGCAGGGCCTTCCCGATCGCTGAACGATCGTTTAGTATGGTGAACATGCGTTCAGACCTCACCGCCGCGGCCCGGATCCGGGATGCGGCCATCGACGTTTTCGGCCAGCGTGGCTTCGACGCCGCCTCGGTCCGCGATATCGCACACGAGGCGAGAGTCTCTCCGGCGCTGGTGATGCACCACTTTGGCTCCAAGGACGGCCTGCGCGAGCACTGTGATGAGTACCTGATGAATGAAGGCCTGCGGCTTGGCGGAGACGTCGATATCGCCGACTCCGCCGCGCTCACCGCCATGATCGCCGCCTATCCGCCGGACCACCCCTGGCTCGTTTACATCTCCCGAATCATCCTCGACGGCGGACCTGCGGGCGCCGCGCTCTGGGACCGGCTCGCCGCGGAGGCCGAGCGCGCACTGGACACAGGCAGCTACCCCCTCCAACTTCGCCCAGAGCTCGACCCGGCCGCGGCAGCGTCGGTAGCCACCGCCGTCGGGCTGATTCCGCTGGCTTTCCAGAGCCATCTGGCACGCAACCTCGGCGCCGAGCGGCTCGAGGGCGACGCCTACCAGAACGTCATGGCCACCCTGATGGAGCTCCTTATGAGCGGGCTCTACGAACCGAAAGGAGACGCATGAACACCGCGATCGCAACGCACCGCCTCCGAAAGGAGTTCGGCCAGCTGCGCGCCCTCGATGACCTGGATCTGGAGATTCCCTCGGGATCGATCTTCGGGGTGATCGGCCACAACGGCGCGGGCAAGACCACGCTGATGCGGATCCTGCTCGACGTCGTGCGCCCCACCGCAGGCACCGCCACCGTGCTCGGCGTGAACCCGCGCGAGGCCGGGGCGGAGCTGCGCCAGCGGATCGGATACCTCCCCGGCGAGCTGCGTCTGAACCCGCAGCAGACGGGCGCCGACCACCTCCGCTTCTGGGCATCCCTCGCCGCGAACCCAAAGCCCGCGCACACGGAGGCACTGCGTCTCGCCGAGCAACTCGAGGTGCGGTTCGGCGAGCCGACGCGCAAGCTTTCGAAGGGTAATAAGCAGAAGCTGGGGATCATCCAGGCGTTCATGCACCGCCCCGAGCTCGTGATCCTCGACGAGCCCACGTCCGGGCTCGACCCGCTCGTGCAGCAGCAGGTGCTCGGGCTGGTGAGCGCGGCGCGTGAAGCTGGCGCCACCGTGTTCCTCTCCTCGCACGTGATGAGCGAGATCGAGCAGATCGCGGATACGGCTGCTGTCCTCAACCGCGGCCGGCTGGTGGACGTGGCTCCCATGAGCGAGCTGCGCGCATCCGCTGCCCGGCACGTTCAGGCAATTGTGCGGGATCCCGAGGCCGACGTCGCAGCCCTCCTTGGGAGGTTCGGCTTGGCGCTGGATGTGGCCGGAAGCGAGACGGGCGAGGTGGCGATCACTGGGGTCCGCGAGGGCGGTCGTTCCACTCCTGCAGGGCCTGGGAGTGTGGGCGAGACGATCATCAGTGGTCTGCTTGAGGGGCGGCCCAATGATCTCGTGGCGGCGCTGGCGGAGCTTGATGTCGTGAGTCTCGTGGTCGCTGAGCCGGATCTTGAGGAACGAGTTCTCGGAATGTACGAGGCAGGGGAAGCTGACGACGCAGCGACACAAGGTGCGAGTGGGCTGCGTGCGCGTGATCGAAGCCACGTGAAGGGTAGTGAGCAGTGATGCCGATCTTTGCGAACGAACTCAGGCACGGCTGGAAGTCGTTGTTGTGGTGGGCACTGGGGCTTGTGCTCGTGACCCTGATGTACGTGCCGTTCTACGAGTCGATTGGGGCAAGCCCCGAAATGGCCTCGCTCCTGGAGTCGCTGCCGCAGGCGCTGATTGTGGGGATGGGCTTCGATTCGATGTTGAGCGGTGCGGGCTACGTGCACTCGTCGATCCTCGAGCTCACGGCGGCGATCGTGGTGCTGATTGCGGGGATGGCGTGGGGTGCGCGCGCCATCGCCGGAGATGAGGAGGAGGGAATGCTGGAGCTGACTCTCGCACACGGTGTCTCTCGCGGCCGTGTCTACGCGGAGCGGGCGCTCGCCATCGCCGTGAAGCTGGCGGCTCTCGGGCTGGTGCTGGGGCTCACGCTGGCGGCATCGAACGGGCCGTTTGGGTTGGAGCTGGATCTGGGCTTCCTAACCGCCGGGGTCGTCTCGTTCACTCTCCTCGCGGCCGCGCTTGCATACGTGGCGCTCGCCGTGGGCGCTGCCACTGGTCGGCGTGGCATGGCAGTAGGCGTCGGTTCCGTGGTTGCGGTTGCCGCGTACATGGCGAATGTGTTCGCCCGGCAGTCGGAAGATTTCGACTGGCTCGCGGACATCTCGCCGTTCGGCTGGGCCTTCGCCGAGATCCCGATCATGAACGGTTGGGACTGGCCGGGGATCGGGCTGCTCGCGGCTCTCGCGGCCGTGGCCTTCGCCGTCGGGCTCGTGACGCTGAACCGCCGCGACCTCCACGACTGACGACGGGTATCGACAAGGTGTAGTGCCGACTGCAATACTATGCGTATGTCGCAGCTAGTTGTACGCATCGATCCGCAAACCGAACGCGCCCTGGAACGGCTCATCGAACTGACCGGTGAGAACAAGTCTGAGATTGTGCGCCGCACAATTCAGGAGGCTGAGCGCGAAGCGGTGCTTGAGCGGGTTCGGCAGCAGGCGGCGGAAGTACGAGATGATCCGGAGGATCGCGCCGAGATGCTGGCCCTTGCCGACGAAATGGACTCGCTCCGTGCGTGGTGACATCTATCGGCTGCGGTCCGACCGACGCGCCCAGGGTCACGAGCAGCGTGGAGCGAGGTACGCCGTTGTGGTGCAGTCGGACTACGTGAACCTCTCAACACTCCTCGTCGCGCCAACTTCTACGAGCGCGCGTGCAACCGAGTTCCGACCGACGATCACGATAGACGGAACCGAGACGCGGGTGCTCGTCGAGCAGACCGCTGCGGTGAACCCTGAGACGAGACTCGGTGACTTTGTGGGGCGCCTCGATGCCGCCGAGCGTGCCGAGTTGGACCGCGCTCTGCAGATCGTATTCGGGCTGTTCTGACAGCGCGCAGCGGCGACCTCCACGGCTAAGGTTTCGCGATCGGCTTAGCGTGCAACGTCGCTGAAATTCGTACACCAGTGACCCAGAACGACCCCAGAAAGGCCGGAGGAAGCGACTGGTGTACGGATTTCAGCGGATTGCTGGATACGGCGGGTTCTGAGCCTAAAACGCCGGGGTTGCCGCCGCGCGCTCGAGGAGGGCGGCGCGAAGGGCCGGCGGCAGCCCGATCGTGGCGAGTTCCTGTGCGAGTGCGAGGCCGCCACGTCGCTTCACAGCCGCCCATGCCTGCTCCTTGACCGTGAACGCGATCTCCGCGGCGTCCAGCAGCGCGAAGGTCTCGGTAACCACGTCTACCGGCGCAGCCTGGAGGTCCTTCAGCCTGACGATGATTCCGTGAGTCATATTGACTTTGCCAAGTTCGATGCGGAGTGCGGGGGAGAGGAGTTCATCCGCCTTGATGCTCGGTGTGGTTTCGTCTGCGTTCGCTTCGCTCTCTCCGCCCGACCCGCGGGAAGTGGCGCCCTCGCTTGACTCGGGCTCGTTGGCTGAGTGGAGGCCGAAGGCCGACGTCGAGACCTTGGCAACCGTGCCGGCACCCACGATTTCGAGGCTGATCTCGCGTTCAACGAGAGGATCGGGCCCCGTGGTTGGCGCGATGACGAGTTCGAGATCGGCGAGGCCATTCGTGCGGGGGGTGAGGGTCTGCGTGAACCGCGTGATGTTCCGATCGGCCGCGGTGGGCGCGCCCTCGCCGTGGTCCTCGATGAGCTCCGAAACGCCCGTCCCCGGGAACACCCGCAGCGTGAGCCGCACGGGCGCGTCGGTGATCGGCTCCAGCGCCTCGGCTAGCGGGAGTACAGCACCCGCGCGTGCCAGAACGGGGATCTGCTCGTCGGGCCGGTGTAGCGCAACGTGCTGATCGCCGTCGTACCGCTGGCCCGTAAACAGATCGAACCAGGTGCCCTCGGGAAGCCACGCGCGCACCGATCCGAGCCCCGATTGGGGCTCAGCGGGGGCGGTGATCGGCGCGACCAGAAGATGCGCGCCGAGCATCGACTGGTTGTTCACACCGTACGCCGCCGAGAGGCCCGGGTGGTCGTGGTACATCGGCCGGGCGACGGCGATCGCATCCGTATGTGCTCTCCATGCGGCCGTGTAGAGGGCGGGGACGAGCCGGTGCCGTAGGCGCAGGTACTTCGCCATGGCGGCGTGGGCACGCGGTCCGTATCCCCACGGTTCCTTACTGGCGAAGGGGCTATTGGAGGAGTGCAAACGGTTGATCGGTGAGAAGACGCCGTACTCGAACCAGCGCAGTGCCATCTCGGTATCGCGCGTGCCGAGCATGTGCCCGCCGATGTCGTGTGACCACCAGGTGTAGCCCACGTTCGCCGCGCGATTCGTGAACTCGGGTTGGAAGTCGAGGGAGCGCCACGTGGTGAGTGTGTCTCCGGAAAAGCCCACGGGGTAGCGGTGGCTCCCGAGCCCGGCGTAGCGGGAGAAGGTGAGCGGCCGCTTGCCATCGCGGCCCGAATCGAGGAAGTGGATGTGGTTGAGCATCCAGAGTGGATCCAGGCCGGCGATCCGGGTCGTCCCGCCGGATTGCCAGTCCAGCCACCAGAAGTCCACGCCTTGCGCCTCGAGCGGGTGGTGCGCGTACCGCAGGTACGCATCCACGAACTCGCGCGAGGTGACATCGAAGGCCACGGGGAGTCCGGACTCAGGATCGATCCCGACGGCGCTCGCCACCTCGGCATAGGCGTCCTCGTGGCGGCGGATGCCGTCGGCCGGGTGGACGTTCAGCGTGACGGCGAGCCCCTTCTCGTGGAGTGCTGAGAGGAAGGCCTCCGGGTCCGGGAAGAGGTCACGGTTCCAGGTGTAGCCGGTCCATCCGGTGCCGATCTCGGGATCGATGTCCACGAGATGCCAGTCCATGTCGATGACGGCGACCGAGAGCGGAATCTGCTCGGCCTCAAAACGCTCCATGAGAGTGAGGTACTCATCCGCCGAGTAGTCCCAGTAGCGGGACCACCAGTTGCCGAGCGTGTAGCGCGGCACCACGGGGGTGGGGCCGGTGAGGCGGTGGTAGTCCGCGAGCGCCGCGGCAAAATCGCGGCCGTGTGCGAACAGGTAGATGTCCTTCCGGCCGCCTGGACCGGCTTCGGGGCGCGCCGCAATCCAGCCATCCGCCGCCAACAGCGCGCTGTTCGAATCGTCCACCGCCGCGAACCCGAAGGTGGCGAGGATCCCGGGCTCCAGCTCGCAACGGCCGTCCACGTTGTCCAGCGTGCGCGCGGTCCCGAGCAGGTTGCCCCGGCCCCAGCCGAGTTCCTGCGGGTAGTCCATGCCGTAGTGCCAGGTCGAGTAGTGGATGTCGCTGGACGCTTTGAGGAGCTTCACGCTGAGCCCGGCGCTGGAGAATGCTCGCCCGTCGTAGCGCAGCTGGAGGTAGTCCGTGCGAATGTCCACACCGCCGTCGGGCAGATGGGTCACCTCAAACTCGGGCACGGGGAACTCCCGCGAGACCACGAGCTGCGTGCGCTCATCGATGAACTCGCCGCGTTCGTTCCACTCCATGCGGATCAGGCGGTCCGTGAGCACCGTGAAGCGGTAGGTCTCTCCTTGGACGACGGCGTTGGGATCGGCTGGCGCGAGGGCGCCGTCGGACAGAGCGAACATGACTGGCTCCTGGGCTCGAAAGTGCGGGCAGGATCTAGTCTATGGCGGCAGCGACCTGCCCCCGAAAGTTGAGCGGATCAGTACGTTATCCGGCCATAACGTACTGATCCGCTCAACTAGCGCCAGTGCTCAGTGCGCCCCGGGGGTGTGCGGGCCCTCCGAAGTGGAACCCGGCCCATCGCCGTCGGGCTGATCGTCCGGACGAATCGCGTCCTTCACCTTCTCGGAGACCTCGGCGGCAACCTCCACCGCCTTGCCGGCCAGCTCACCGGCCCGCTCGCTGAGGCCCTCGGAGAACTCGGATGCCGCCTCCACGGCCTTGCCGGCCAGCTCCTCCGCCTTCTCGGCGAGTTCAGCACTGCCCTCGCGTAGCTTCTCCACTGCCGTTCGCACCTCGCGCCGCAGCACCTTGCCCATGTTGTTCTTCGGCAGCTCGGGGAGCACGAACACCTTGCGCGGCACCTTATACGCGGCCAGCGACTCCTTGATCTTGGCGCGGATCTCGTCCGTGTCCACATGGAATCCCTCGTTCACCACGACGGCCGCCACGACTTCCTCGGAGCCCAACTCGTTTACGAGGCCGACCACCGCGGCGTCAGCCACGCCGTCGTACCCCTTCAGCACGCCCTCAACTTCGCTCGGGTACACATTGAAGCCGCCGGTGATGACCACCTCCTTGATCCGATCCACGATCGAGATGAAGCCATCTTCATCGACGACGGCGATGTCCCCAGTTCGGAACCAGCCGTCGTGGAACGCTGCGGCCGTCTCCTCGGGGCGGTTGCGGTAGCCCTTGAAGACTTGCGGCCCACGGGCCACGATCTCCCCGCGCTCGCCGCGCTCCACATCGCGATCCGGGTCCTCCGGGTCCACCAGCCGGATCTCGGTGCGTGGGAACGGGATGCCGATGGAGCGGGCCTTTCGAGTGGGGAGCACGGGGTTCCCCACGAGGATCGGCGAGGTTTCGGAGAGGCCGTAGCCCTCAATGAGAAGTCCGCCGGTGGCCGCCTCCCACTTCGCGATGAGCTCCGGCGAGAGCGGCATTGCGCCGGAGATGCCGGTGCGGCAGCCCTCAAGTGACACGCCGTGCTCTGCCGCGGCATCCGCCAGACGATCGAACAGCGGTGGTACGGCGATCAGCAGTGTGGGAACGCGGCGCTTGACTGCATCCAGCATGAGGCCCAGCTCGGGCTTGGGTAGCAGGTGCACCATGGCGCCGATACTCAGTCCGGCGTTCATCGACAGCGAGCAGCCGAACACGTGGAACAGTGGCAGTGCCGCCATGAAGCACTCGTTGCCGGGTTCGAGGTTCCACACCCATTCGTGAGCCATGTTCGTGTTCGAGGCCATGTTGGCGTGCGTGAGCGGCACGCCCTTGGGGCCCGCGGTGGTGCCGGAGGTGTAGAGGATGAGGGCGTCGTCGTCGGGCTGGGGACGGCTCTGTGCGATCGCCGTCATGGAGGTGGCGCTCGCGGCCTCGGTGAGCTTGTGCCAGGGCAGCATGTCCTTGGGTGCGGGGGTGGAGAGTTGGGCGCGCGAAGCCTGGACCTTCTTGATCGGCAGCTTGAGCAGCGCGCGCTTGCCGAACGGCAGCTCCTCGATCATGTTGACGGCGATCACAACCTTGGGGCGCACGTCCGCCGGCAGCTCGCGCATGAGGTGTGCGCAGCCATCCCAGACGATCGCCACCTCCGCCCGGTGATCCGCGAACGGCTCCGCCAGCTCGGCGGCCGTGAACTGGGGGTTGTGCTCCACAACGGTCGCACCCGCCGTCAGTACGGCGTAGAAGGCGATAACGTGCTGGGGGCAGTTGGGCATGAGTAGTGCCACGTGGCTTCCCGGCCCGACGCCGATCTCCCGCAGCCGGGCGGCCGTGTTCTTGATCGCTCGGCCGAGTTGGGCGAAGCTGGTGCGTTTCCCGAAGAAGTCCAGGGCGTCTTGATCGGAGTAGCGTGCGCAGGCTCGTTCGATCTGGTCGACGAGAGTCTCCTCGGGGAGGTCGAGATTGCGGTCCACCTGAATCGGGGTGGCGGCGTTCCACAGAGCGGCGAGTTGCTCGCGCACGGGAGGGGGCGTGGTGGTCATGATGGGCCTCTCTGCAAGACGACTTCGGCGCTAGAACCTACGCTACCGTAGCTTCCCTGGTGCCGGATACCCAAGGGCTCAACTTCTGCCGGTTCACGCATGCGGCTGGGGGTGGCGCCGGCGGCCACGCACTGGACCACACCGCCGCCCGCAGCGCGCTCCTGGCATGATCGGTGCCGTGGCTGGCGTGCTCTCGGGATTGAGCCTCATCTGGGTGATCATCGTGCTCGGGTGGGCGCTCGGCCGTTTCCGCGTGCTACCGTCGCAGGCGCCGGAGGTGCTGAACCGGCTTGTCTTCTTCGTCGCCAGCCCCGCCCTTCTCTTCGCCACGCTCGCGGGGCTCGATGTGCGCACCGTCTTCGGCCCGCCGCTGATCATCGCGGGAGCGAGCGCGATCGGAAGCGCGCTGCTCTTCGTCCTCTATGCGCGGATCCGGCGGCTCGACCTCGGGCGGACCGTGGTGGGCGCGATGAGTTCGTCCCTCAACAACGCCGGGCATCTCGGAATCCCGCTGGCCACCTACATTCTCGGCTCGCCGCAGCACGTGCTTCCGGTCCTAGTGTTCCAGCTCGGCTTCTTCTCGCCGATGTACTTCGTGCTGTCCGATCTCGCGGGCCGCTCGGGCAAGGTCTCGCCCGGTAAGGTGCTCCGGATGATCGTTACCAACCCGATGCTGATCGCGGCGGTGCTTGGCATCTCGGTCAGCCTTACGGGGCTTGCTTTGCCCGACGTCGTTTTCGCACCCATCGAGACCGTGGCGGGTCTCGCTGTGCCCGCCATCCTGATCGCATTCGGACTCTCGCTGGACGCTGAGAAGGTGCTACCCGCGCGGGCCGAAGCGCCCACTGTCGCCGTGGCGACGGTGCTGAAGTTGGCGATCCACCCGCTGCTCGCGTGGGTACTGGCGCATTACGCATTCGGGCTCTCGGCACCCGCGGTGTTCGCGGCCGTGGCAATGGCCGGGCTCCCCACCGCGCAGAACGCCTATGTGGCCGCGTTTCGAGCGCGCACCGGCGAGGGTCTTGCCCGTAGTGTCGTGCTCAGCACCACGATTCTCGTGACGCCGAGCCTCCTGGTGATCGCCGCGCTCCTCGCCTAGTACGCGTCGATGACCGAGGTGGTGACGCTGGCCGCCCGGGCCGCCGCCTCGTCCAGGGAGAGCGAGAAGTCTCGGCTCGCCGTCGGGCCGCAGAGGTCCGAAATAGCGCGGATGGGGAGGAACGGGAGTGCGAAGCGGTGAGCCACCTGGCCCACGGCCGTGGACTCCATGTCCGCGGCGAGGGCGCTTGGGAACGCCTTCCGGACCGACTCGACCAGGTGATCGGCGACAAACGAGTTCCCGGCGACTACCCGGCCCTTGCGGATCCGGTAATCGCTGGTCACCGAGGTGGCGATTCGCAGGAGCTCGGGATCGGCCTCGTACTGCTCGGGCATGCCGGGGATCTGGCCGAGCGCGTAACTGAACGCGGTGGAATCGGCGTCGTGATAGGTGCACGAGGAGCCGATCACCACGTCGCCCACGAAGATGCCCTGCGAGAGGCCGCCGGAGGCGCCGGGGTTGAGGATGGCGCGCGGCGAGAAGGTGACGATCGCGGCCGCGACCGTCGCCGCGGCATTCACGAGGCCCACCCCCGTCACCAGCATGATCACGCGCTTGTGGCGGAACATGACTTCCCATGCCGTGCCGAGCGGCGTCTCCACGGGTTCGGCACCGTGGAGGAAGGGCTGCGCCTCTTCCTTCATCGCCGTCGCAATCAGGATCGTCATGCCATGACCTCCTGCCACTCGGTCTGCGACGCGAGCATCGTGCGGGCGGCGTCCTGTGCCCCCGTGAGTGTATGGTGCGCGCCCCAACCACACTGGACCTCGTTGGCGGCTGGCACCGAATCGGCGTCGAGCACATCCTGGAGGGTGGCGGCGATGAGCGCGTGGATTTCGTCATCGGTGTGGTCCCCGACGGCGATGAGATAGAACCCCGTTTGGCAGCCCATCGGCGAGAAGTCCACGATGTAGTCCGCGTGATTGCGCAGATTCTCGGCGATCAGGTGCTCGAGGGAGTGGACCGTGTCCATCTCGAGGTGGGCCACGTTGGGTTGGGTGAAGCGGACGTCGTACTTCACGAGAACATCGCCGTGTGGCAGGACCTTGCGATCGGCAATCCGGATATAGGGGGCCGCGACGGCCGTGTGATCGAGATTGAAGCTCTCTACGTTCATCTTCATGGCACTAACCTAGCGGGCCGAGTGCCGCCTGTGGGAGGCCCGCTAGGTGAACAGTGAAATGCGCATCAGCCGTGATCCGTACCTCTGGACTCAGCTTTCGCGGGTGGGCGTGGTTGGGGGTGGTTCCGTGGGCGCCGTCGGCGGCGGGGTCTCCTGAAGGAACTCGACGATCACTTCCACGGTCGTATCGAAGTACGAGCGGCCATCTGGCGCGATCGCGCGGTGGTCGAGGTACCAGCGCTTCGAGTCGTGCTTCATGGGTCCGATGCAGAGATTGACGGCGCGGCCCTCCGCCTGCGCGTCGTGGAACGCCGAGTTCTTCACCCAGCGCCAGCGGCCCGGTGAGATCACGGCGCCGAGTCTATGCAAGAGGTCCTTCGATCCCCACAAGTGCAGGAAGCGGTGGATCCGCGTGAACGCTGGGGCGTTCGTGAAGACGCCCCCCATCGAGATGATCTGGGTTGGGATGCCGCCACTCTCGAGAAACCAGGAGGCGTTGAGCGCCATCTGTGAGCCGCCCGAATACCCGATCACGGTCACGGTAGCTCCACTGCCGGGAACATAGCCCTCGGCGCGGATCGCCCGCGAGATCACGTTGGCGAGGCCGAGCCCGTAGGTGGGGCCGTAGCGCGGATCGATCGCCACGAGCACCTGGAACACGTTGCGCAGATTGACAACGTACGGCGCGAGCGATGGGAATGTGGACTCCCGGCCACGCCCCGCCCGCGCCCACAACCAGCCGCCACGGCGTTCGGTGAGGCCGCGGTTCGCGGCCGAGTACGGGAAGACATCGCCAATCACGCGCGTCCCGGGGACCTGCTCCTCGAGTGCCCGAAGGAAGTGTTGTTCTGTCTTCGAGTTCGAGTTTCCCTTCCCCCCGACGGCGCCCACCCCCGAGAGGTAGACGACGAACTGGCGAGGTGCCTGGCTGGGCGAGGAGACGCCGTCGGGCGGTGGGGTGAGGAACTGCAACATCCCCGCGGCTTCATCGCCGTCCTTGGCCCACCAGCGCAGGCTCTCGAGCGGCGAGAGGAGCGCCAGCACCACGAGCGCACCGAGGAGGATCCACACCGCCCACTCGATCATGAGGTGCGCCCGTCTCGTGGACGAGTGGTAGGAAGCGGGGTCTCGTGGAGAAACTCCACGATCGCGTCGGTGGTGATATCGAAGTAGGAGTGACCATCGGGCGTGGTAGCGCGGTGGTCGAGGTACCACTGGGCGGCGTCGTGCCGCATGGGGCCGATACAGCGATCGAGCACGCGGCCCTCGGCCTTCGCGCGGTTGAAGGCGGAGCTGGGAAACCAGCGCAGGCGCCGCGGCGAGAAGACGGGCCCAAGATGGTGCAGCAGGTCCTTCGATCCCCACAGGTGGATGAATCGGTGGAGCCGCTCGAACGCCGGGTTATTCGCGAAGATCCCGCCCATCGAGACGATCTGGGTGGGGATGCCACTGGATTCGAGGAACCACGCGGCGTTGAGGCACATCTGGGCGCCGCCGGAGAAGCCGATCACGGTCACGGTGGTGCCGCTCCCGAGCCGGTACCCCTTGTCGAGGAGAGACCGGGTGATCTCGTTCGCTAGACCGAGCCCGTAGGTGGGCCCGTAGCGTGGATCTCCCGCCACCATGATCTGCAGGATGTTGCGGATCTTGATGAGATAGGAGAGAAGCGAGAAGCGTGAGCGACGGCGGTGGCGGATGGCGAAGGACCATAGTCGGCCGCTCAACCGCCGCTGCGGCAGGCCGAGATTCTGTGGGGAGTAGGGGAACACGTCCCCCGTTATGCGGGCGCCGGGAAGCCGGTCCGAGAGGGCGTCCAGGAAGTGCATCTCAGTTTTCGACGTGGAGTTCGCGCCACCGCTCGCTACTGCCACGCCCGAGAGGTACACGACGAACTGCTGGACGGGATCGGCGTCGGCATCCGAGCGTGCCGCGTCCAACTCTTCCGGCGCGGCCTTGCGGACGAGGCTCGCCACGGATTGGCCGTCCCGCGCCCACCAGCGCAGGCTCTCGAGGGGCGAGAGGAGCGCAAGCGTCAGGAGGCTTCCGAAGAGGATCCACAACGCCCAGGTGATCATTCGCCTGCCGCTTCTGCAGGCTCGGCACTGATGGGAATGATGGGGGTGCCGGCCAGGATGTCGCGCGCCGTGATCTGCGTGGGGACGCCAGTCACGAGGCGCCAGATCCGCGCCGTCCCGCGGCTGATGACGGGCCCGATCAGGTCTGAGAGGAGGTTCATCACGAGCCAGGCGGCGCCGGACACGATGAGTGCGCGGAGCCAGGTCGTGGAGTAGGCGCCGAGCACCAGAGTCCACAGGGCAACGAAGCTCCAGGCGTTCAGGAACTTGGTGAAGACGATGCCGAGAATCGGCACGAATCCGAAGACACTAAGGATCAGCGGTGCGGTGGAGGCCAGTGTGAGGGCGATGACCAAGGTGAGTGGCTCGCGGTGCCCGATGATCAGCGGTGCCACGAGAAAGAGCACGAATGCGTGCGCCACATAGAGGAGCACGAGCAGGACCCCGGAGAGCGCCAGTGCGGCGGCGGCGCGTAGCCCGCGGACGCGGTTGATATAGAGCACGGCGCCGTGGCCAAGGAGGGTGGATACGCCCGCGAGGAACGCGATGCCGATCGCGATGTCGAGCGAGGGTACGCTGGCTCGCCCGGGCGTGAGAACACCCCAGGCTGAGGCGAAGACGGAGGCGAACCACTCGAGCATTCCCCCATTATGCGCGACACGCCGAAACGACGAGAGTTCCGGAACTCGTTTTCGCGATGTTATCCACAGGTTCGCGTGCGTTGTGGATAGAGCCCGACGGCGTTGTCCACCGGTCGGCGGAGCCCGGCCAGGCCGTCGTGTCAGTGATAAGCGGCAGAATCTTCAGTAGGGCATCGATAGGGCGATCCACAGGTCCTCCCCAAGGTGTCCGCGGCTGTCCACAGGAAAGGAGACTGGGATGTGGAGCACACAAGGCACGCGACACGCCGACACGACATCTAGTGGTGATGCACGAATGCGACCACTAGGTGTAGTGTCTGAACTCCGGGCAGACGCCTATGCAGAAACGAACTACATGAGTGTTGTTACGCGTGTGACATTTGAGTCGCGAGTAACAACTCCCCGCCGAGAAGGAGTACACGGAATATGAGCATCACGGTCTACAGCAAGCCGAACTGCGTGCAGTGCGATGCCACCTACCGCGCGCTCAAGAAGCACGGCCTCGAGTATGACGTTGTGGATATCTCGGTTGACGCCGAGGCGCTCCAAACGGTGAAGGCGCTTGGTTACCAGCAGGCTCCTGTCGTGTTTGCCGGTGGCGACCACTGGGCCGGCTTCCGCCCGGACCGCATCAAGGCCGTGGCCGCCGTCGTCGCCGAGGCGGAGACCGCCGTCGTCGCGAACGCGTAACACAGTCGAAGTTCCGCGCTCTTCATGAGCGCTCGTATGCCGGGAGGGGAGTCATGGCACGCATCGTCTATTTCTCCTCGGTGTCCGAAAACACGCGCCGGTTCGTGGAGCGGCTGGGGTTCCCTGCCACGCGCATCCCGTTGCACTGGCAGGACGGCTTCCAGGTGGACGAGGAGTACGTCCTGATAGTGCCGACCTATGGTGGGGGCGAACACAAGGGCGCGGTCCCGAAGCAGGTCATCAAGTTCCTGAATGACCCGCACAATCGGGGCCTGATCCGGGGCGTGATTGCCTCGGGCAACACCAATTTCGGTACCGGGTACTGCATCGCGGGGGACATCATCGCCGCGAAGTGCCAGGTTCCGGTGCTGTATCGATATGAGTTGCTGGGAACAGCGGAGGACGCCGAGCGCGTCCGAGAAGGATTGAGGACGTTTTGGCAGAGACACTCACAGATATCGGCCTAGAGACTACGCCGGATTCGCTTGAGCTTGATTACCACTCGCTCAACGCGATGCTGAACCTGTATGACGCCGATGGCAACATCCAGTTCGACAAGGACCGGGCTGCCGCGCGGCAATACTTCCTGCAGCACGTCAACCAGAACACGGTCTTCTTCCACAACCTGAAGGAGAAGCTCGATTACCTGGTGACCGAGGGCTACTACGAGTCCGAGGTGCTCGACAAGTACGATTACGAGTTCATCAAGAGCGTCTTCAAGTTCGCTTACTCCTTCAAGTTCCGCTTCCCCACGTTCCTCGGCGCGTTCAAGTACTACACCTCGTACACGCTGAAGACCTTCGATGGGAAGCGCTATCTCGAGCGCTTCGAGGATCGTGTGTCGATGGTGGCGCTGTCTCTGGCCGACGGCGATCGCGACTTCGCGCTCAAGCTGGTCGAAGAGATCATCACGGGCCGGTTCCAGCCGGCCACGCCCACGTTCCTGAACGCGGGAAAGAAGCAGCGCGGCGAGGCCGTCTCCTGCTTCCTGCTGCGCATCGAGGACAACATGGAGTCGATCGCCCGCGGCATCAACTCGGCGCTACAACTGTCGAAGCGTGGCGGTGGGGTGGCGCTGTTGCTCACCAACCTGCGTGAGGCCGGCGCCCCGATCAAGAAGATCCAGAACCAGTCCTCGGGAGTGATTCCCGTGATGAAGCTGCTGGAAGACTCGTTCTCGTACGCGAACCAGCTCGGTGCGCGCCAGGGTGCGGGCGCCGTCTACCTGAACGCGCACCACCCGGACATCGAGTCCTTCCTCGACACGAAGCGGGAGAACGCGGACGAGAAGATCCGCATCAAGACCCTCTCGCTCGGTGTGGTGATCCCGGACATCACGTTCGAGCTCGCGCGCAAGAACGAAGACATGTACTTGTTCTCGCCATATGACGTCGAGCGAATCTATGGCGTTCCGTTCTCGGACATCAGCGTGACCGAGAAGTACCACGAGATGGTGGACAACAAGCAGATCCGCAAGAAGAAGATCAACGCCCGGCAGTTCTTCCAGATGCTTGCCGAGATCCAGTTCGAGTCCGGCTATCCGTACATCATGTTTGAGGACACCGTGAATCGGGCGAACCCGGTAGCGGGCAAGGTTGTCATGTCCAACCTGTGCTCGGAGATCCTGCAGGTGTCATCGCCGTCGGTCTACAACGATGATCTCTCCTACAAGGAGATCGGCAAGGACATCTCCTGCAACCTCGGCTCGATGAACATCGCGAAGTCGATGGAGTCCCCGGACTTGGGGCGCACGGTTGGCACCGCGATCCGCGCGCTCACGGCGGTCTCGGACCAGACCTCGATCGACTCGGTTCCCTCCATCGTCAAGGGCAACAACGAATCGCACGCGATCGGCCTCGGCCAGATGAACCTGCACGGGTACTTGGCGAAGGAGCGGATCTACTACGGATCCGAAGAGGGCCTGGACTTCACGAACATCTACTTCTATACGGTGCTTTTCCACGCGCTGACCGAGTCGAACAAGCTCGCGATCGAACGGGGCCAGGCGTTCGGCGGCTTCGAGAACTCGAAGTACGCCTCCGGTGAGTTCTTCGAGAAGTACGTGGACCAGGTGTGGGAGCCAAAGACGGCGCGTGTGCGGGAACTGTTCGAGGGGATCCACATTCCGACCCAGGCCGACTGGGCGGCGCTGCGCGATTCGGTGATGGAGCACGGCATCTACAACCAGAACCTGCAGGCCGTGCCGCCCACGGGATCGATCTCGTACATCAACCACTCGACGTCCTCGATCCACCCGATCGTCTCCAAGATCGAGATCCGTAAGGAAGGCAAGATCGGGCGCGTCTACTATCCGGCGCCGTACATGACGAACGAGAACCTGGAGTACTACCAGGACGCGTACGAGATCGGGTACGAGAAGATCATTGACACGTATGCCGAGGCCACGCAGCACGTGGACCAGGGCCTCTCGCTGACGCTGTTCTTCCCGAGCACGGCGACCACGCGTGACATCAACAAGGCGCAGATCTACGCGTGGAAGAAGGGCATCAAGACCCTCTACTACATCCGCCTACGCCAGATGGCGCTGGAAGGAACCGAAGTCGAGGGTTGCGTCTCCTGCATGCTGTAGCACTCGCGCCTCCTGAAGGTCGTTGAGTGACGAGCGGAGCGAGGAGCGCCGTGCTGAGCGAGCGGAGCGAGACGAAGTATCGAAACGCTCGGAGGGGGCCGGTAGCAATCGCTACCGGCCCTTTTCGCGCCCCGACGTCCGGCAGCGTCCCACCTTTGAAGCTCGTTGAGTGACGAAGCATCACGTTGCAACGCAGGAAACCTGATCGTTGCAAGAGCGGGTATAAAAGTGTTGCAGATCAAGGTATGGTAATTCGTATGGCCTATCGTCCGAGAGTTGCCGACAGCGTCGTGAGTGAGCTTCTTGCGAGTATGGGAGGCGTCCTCATTGAGGGCTCTCGTGGTTGTGGGAAGACTTCAACCGGGCTTGAGCATTCGCGAAGCTCGATCCGGCTGGATCGGGCGCCGCACTACATTCAGCTAGCCGAGCTGAACCCGGTAGAACTCCTCAAGGGACCTACGCCGCGATTGCTAGATGAATGGCAGTTGGCGCCCGCTCTCTGGAACGTTGTCCGGCATGAGATCGATGACCGTCAAGAGCGTGGTCAGTTTATTCTCTCGGGTTCGGCGACTCCGTCTGATGACATCACGCGCCACTCCGGTGCTGGCAGGATTGGGCGACTCAGGATGCGCACGATGTCGTTGTCGGAGAGTGGTGCGTCATCTGGCGAGGTCTCCCTATCCGGGTTGTCGATGGAGAGCACAGTGGGGGGAAAGTCGCCCCTCGCATACGCGGACATGGCCGAGCAGGCGGTGAGAGGAGGGTGGCCGGCGCTCCTCTCAGCGAGCACGCGTCAGGCAACCATATTCAATCGTAGTTATTGTGACGATCTCTGTGATACCGAGGTGCGCGAGGCTACTGGAGTGCGGCATGATGCGTACCGCCTCCGTCGCCTACTCGAAGCTGTGGCGCGAAGCCTGTCTGGAGAGGTGACACTCAAGAGCCTCGCGCAGGACATTGTCGGTGTGTCAGGCGAGCACGCTGACCCAAAGACTGTCGCAACGTATCTCGATGCACTCCGACGAGTTTTCGCGGTAGAAGATCTGCCCGCCTGGAGTGTTGCGCTCCGTTCGCGTTCCCGGCTACGCAGTTCTCCGAAGATGCATCTGGCGGATCCAGCGCTTGCATGTGCAGCACTGGGAGTTGGCACAGATCGGTTGGCACATGATCCCCAGTATTTTGGTCAAGTCTTCGAGTCGATGGTGATCCGAGATCTGCGTGTCTTGGCCAGTGCCGAGTATGGCCGCGTCTACCACTATCGTGACAATACGGGTCTCGAGGTGGATGCGATCGTCGAGTATCCCGATGGGAAGTGGGGGGCGGTTGAAGTCAAGCTAGGGTCATCACGAATCCCTGATGCGGAGCGGAGCCTCCTCACCCTGCGTGACCAGCGAGTCGATCTCGACCGGGTGGGTGCGCCCGCGTTCTTGGCAGTGGTGACGGCGACGGAGTATGCGTATACGCTTCCAAGTGGGATCGATGTCATTCCTCTTGGCGTTCTTGGCGCCTGACCTCCCCAGCGAGTTGTCGCGAAGCCTAACCGGCCTCTCGCCAGCCGCGCTGACAGGAGCGCGATCTCGTCGGTTGGGTGAGTCCGGCTATTCCGGAAGCGCGGTGACGGCGAAGTAGACCGTGCAGGTGTTGTCTTGATGCCCGTAGGCGGAGGCCAATTGCAGCAGTCGTCCGCTTTCGGGAAGTGGGAGGAGCGGAGAAGAGTAGTTGGGGCAGAAGTTGTCCCAGGGATCCTTGACCGAGACGGGGGCTTGCGCGGGCGTCCACGGTCCGGAGGTGTCGCCCTCGTTGACGAAGATCCGGGAGCCGTTGCCCTCGGCAACCTCTTCACCTTTGAAGAGCATTTGGCCGACGGTGAGCAGTTGTCCGTCGCTGGTGCCGTCGTCGTACCAGGCAAGGGTGGGGGCGTGCCGGAAATGGGTGCCGTCCTCAGCGATCAGTGTGGAGCCGAGATCGGTGGGGTCGCCCCAGTCGAGACCGTCCTCGGAGGTTCGCCACCTTTGCTCGCAGTTACCGAGGATCTGAGCACAGACCTCATACGTCATCAGGTAGCTCTCGTCTGGGAGACGGCGCACCATCGGCATCCCTGGCCGCAGTGCAGGGTCGGTAGCGGCGACGACGGGGGCGGGCGCATCCCACGAGACCAAATCCGAGGAGGTCATCAGCTGCAGCGTCTGACTGTAGGTGGGCTGCTCGGTCTCGTCGGCGAAGTACACGGCGAGCCGACCGTCGCTGGTGACGGCGAACTCCGGCTCCCAGATGCCACCAGAGTTCGGGGCGGTGACGATGGGCGGCTGTTGCTGCCAGGTTCGACCTGCATCGGTGCTGGACCACAGTGGGAGCACCATCCGGCGGTCGGCACCCGCGTCAGCACCCGCGGATGCGGACCAAAGTAGTGTGCCGGCGTCGAACTCGCCCACCGCTTGAGGGAGCTCATAGATCACGCCGCAACACAGCCCTTTGCGTGCGTCCTGGTCCCGGATTTCGCCCACTTCGGTGAATGTGGTGCCCTCATCGGTGCTGTGGAAGATTTTCGCGAGACCGTTCGATCCGGAGAATGCCACGACGCTGGCAACGATGGTGCCAGCGTCCTCGCCGTTCTCGATGCGCACCACCCGCGGGTACAGAGCGAGCCCGTCCGTCAGCTGGGTGCCCGTCACCGCCTGTCCCTTGATGGCATCTCGCTCGACAAGGTCGGGGATGGGATGTGGGGGAGGAGTGCTGGCGCAGGCGCTGAGAATGAAGACCAAGAGAGTTGCGAGGACGATGAAGCCCTTCTTCGGTTTCGGGCGGTCATGGTTCCCCAATTCGGAGCCTGCTGCGAACGTGCACGAACAGCACGATGTTATCGAACTGTCTCCGCACCGACGGATGGAATGGAGCAGGCGTGTGGCGGTACGCGAGAATATGAACGTGATGGACGAGCTCGCGCGGGCGGAAGAGGTGAACGCCCAATTGCGCACTCAACGCAACGATCGCTGGTACCCCGGCTTCCACATCGCGGCGCCGGCCGGCTGGATCAACGACCCGAACGGGATCTCGTTCTTTGGCGGTCGGTACCACGTGTTCTACCAGCACAACCCGTACGCGGCCCATCACGCGAACATGCACTGGGGCCATGTCTCCTCGACGGACATGGTGACGTGGCGGCACGAGCCGATTGCGCTCGCGCCCAGCCTTGAGGCAGATCTCGACGGCGTCTACTCCGGTTCCGCTCTCGAGCACGAAGGCAAGCTCTACGCCTTCTACACCGGCCACCGCTGGTTCGGCGAGGAGATCGGTTCGAGGCAGGTGCAGTACCTCGCGATCTCCGAGGACGGCATCACGTTCGAGAAGCGCGGCGTGATCATCGACACGCCCGAGGGCATCCAGGACTTCCGCGACCCGAAGGTCTGGAAGATGGGCGAGACCTGGTACATGGTGGTGGCCGCCGAGTCGCTCGAGCGCCGCGGCCAGGTGTGGCTCTACACCTCCCAGAACCTCACGGACTGGGAGTACCAGGAAATCCTCTTCGAGGATCCGGATCCGGGCGTCTTCATGCTCGAATGCCCGGACTTCTTCCCGCTCGGTGAGCACTGGGTGCTGCTCTACGGCCCCATGGGCACCACCCCCACGGGGTACACGAACCGAAACGCCCACAACTCCGGATACGTGGTGGGAAATTGGACGCCCGGCCAGCCCTTCGAGCCGCTCACCGAATATCGAATGCTCGATTGGGGCCACAACTTCTACGCCCCGCAAACCTTCGAAGCGCCCGACGGCCGCCGCATCGTCTATGCATGGATGGGCCACTTCGTCAGCCCGATCCCGCCGCAACTCACCGACGGCTGGTCCGGCCAACTCACGTTCCCCCGCGAGCTCACGCTTACTCCAGATCTGCGGGTTGCGAGCCGGCGCATCGCCGAGCTTGCGCAACTTCGGACCGAAACGATCGACGTCGGGCCGCTGGAACTCGGCGCATACGAGGACCGAGTCATCCTGCCCGACGGCGATCTGCTCGAGTTCGAGCTAGAGGTGGACCTCGCGCACACCACGGCCGAGCGATTCGGACTGCGGGTGCACGCGACTCCCGACGGCGCCCACACTCTCGTGGGCTACGATCGAACCGGCCAGCATGTGTTCATCGACCGCCGGCTCACTGGCAACGGGGATCGCGGTTGCCGCGCCGCGCCAGTCAATGACGCGCTGCGCCTGCGCGTGCTCGTGGACCGCGGCTCGGTCGAGGTCTTCGCAAACGACGGCGAGGAGGCGCTCTCATCCTTCTCGTTCCCCAACGAGGGTAAGTGCTCGGTGACGATCTGCTCCGAGGCCGGTACTACCGCCGTCGGGACGTTGCGAATCCACCGCCTCCGTAGCATCTGGGATCGAGACGACGGCGGGGCATCACCCCCCGAAGTGTGATGCCCCGCCGGTCGAGCCCGGTCAGCCCTTCACTGCGCCGGACGACATTCCTCTGACGAGGAACTTCTGCAATCCGAAGAACACCAGCAGCGGCACGGTCATCGTAAGGAATGCGCCGGCCGTCAGAAGTTCCGCACCTTGACCCTGCGTGCCAAGCAACTGCTGCTGCTGCACGATGATCGTGGTGTTGGCCGGGTAGAGGAACAGCTTTGCTATGAGCAGGTCGTTCCACACCCAGAGGAACTGTAGGGTGGCGAACGCCGCGATTGCGGGCATCGACATCGGGGCCACCAGTTTCCAGAAGGTCTGGTAGTGGCTGGCGCCATCGATCTTGGCCGATTCGACGACCGAGTACGGCAACGAGGACATGTAGTTCCGCAACGTGTAGAGACACAGCGGCATCCCAAATCCCGTATGCAGTAGCCACACGGCCACAAACTGCCCGGAGATGCCAATCCCGTTCGGGCCGAACAGGTTCAGCAGGGGCTGGAACGCGACCTGGATCGGCACCACCATCAGCGCGATGATCGTCACGAATAGAACCTCTTTGCCGGGGAAGTTCATGAACGTGAACGCGTACGCAGCGAACGCGGCGAACATGATCGGCAGGATTGTGGCCGGAATCGTCACCACGAGTGTGTTGACGAACCCGGTGCCCATGTTCGCGCCGCTGAGCACTCCGGCGTAGTTGTCGAGTGTCCAGCCTTGACCCGCAGGGTTGAAGAGCGCGGTCCACCACCCGGAGCTGGCCACGGATTCGCGGTCACGGAAGGAGCTGACGAGGAGCCCGATCGTCGGAATCGTCCAGAGCAGAGCCAGAACGACCATGACGACGATTGAGGTGATCGAGCGCGTGCGTCCGTCCTTCATTCGGCCCGGCTGTTTCTTGACGGTAATTGCGGTGGCGGTCATCGGGCCTGCTCCTTGCGGTAGTGCCGCACCTGATAGAACAAGATCGGCATGACAAGTATGAGCAGGACGACGACGATGGCCGAGGCCCGGCCGGCACGCCCCGCTGTGAACAGTTCTTGGAAGAACATCAGAGCGATCACGTTCGTTCTCGCTTGGCCGTTCGTCAGCACGTACACAATGTCGAAGACCTTGAGCACGAGGATGACGACGGTAATGAACACCGTGATGATGGTCCCCTTGATCTGCGGGATGATCACCTTGAAGAAGATCTGACGCTCATTTGCGCCGTCGATCCGGGCGGCCTCAAGGGTCTCCTCCGGCACATTCTTGATTGCGCCGGAGAGCAGCACCATCGCGAATCCCGTCTGCATCCAGATCAAGATCACCATCATGAGCAGCGAGTTGAGCCGCCCGTCACTGATCCGGATCCAGTTGTTCTCGGTGCCAAGAATCGCGTTGAGCATGCCCACGTTGGGGTTCGCGTCGTAGATCAGCTTGCCCCAGATTGTCGAGGCGGCCACGAAGGAGATCGCCATCGGCAAGAAGACCAGCGCCTTGGAGACCTTCTCGCCGGTTGCCGAGAGCCGATCCGCGAAGAGTGCGACCACGACACCGAGCGCAACAGTCACTGCTGGAACGATAATCAACCAGAGCGCGTTGTTGGTGAGTGCGATCCAGAACTCGCCGTCGCTGAAGATTGCCTTGAAGTTGTCGAGGCCTACATACCTCGTACTGTTGTTGTTCGCGAAGGCATAGTTGACCGTCTGCGCCGCGGGATAGAGCAGCATCAACGCGATCAGTGCGAATGCAGGCAGCAGGAATGCGTAGGGAATCAGCCCCTCCTGAAACTTCTGCGGCAACCCCTCAACGAAGACGTTGATGCAGTAGAACAGCAGAGCGGCGCCACCGATGCCAGCCAGCATGCCGACGAGGCCCATTACGATACGGTTGTTGAAGTACCACTCGGGGTAGTACGCCAACGAGAGGAACGTGTTCGCGATCAGCCAGCCGACAGCAAACGACCCGATCAGCCCCAGCAGGAGCTTGGCGGGTTGCGCCGCGGAGGGCCCGCGTACCTCCACTGAGGGAGGCGAGATGGTGGCAGCGGTCATGAGTCGGATTCCTCATCGGACTCGTCTTGTGGCCAACTCGCCTGGATCTCGGCCGTCACTTGCTCGGCGGTCTTCTCGCCGGAGAGCCATGAGACCATGCCACTCCAGAAGGTTCCACCACCGACGGCGTTCGGCATGAGGTCGGAGCCGTCGAAGCGGAAGACGTCCGCCGCAGACACCATTCCCGCGGTTGCTCGAGTGATGTCATCCGCGTAGTTGCTTGCATCGAAGGTGCGGTGCGGTGAGAGCCACCCGCCACCGGCTGCCCATGGGCCACCGAACTGGTCGGAAGTAAGGAAGTTCATCACCGTGATCGAGTCAGGGTCGTTCCCGTTCATGAGCGCGGCGAGGTCGCCACCACCGAGCATCGGCTGGCCCTGGTACTCGGCGTCGGCGCCGCCACGTGGGAAGACGAAGAGCCCCACCTGGTTGTCGAGATCCGAGAGGATGTTCGACGGGAAGAAGCCCGTCACAAAGTTGCCTTGGCGCTCCAACATGCACCCTGGCGGGTCCTGCCATGCGGGCAGCATCGCGTCGCTGAATGCCGTTGCCAGCACGCCTGAGCGCCCACCGAGCACGTTGCCTTCGATATCGAGCATCTCGCCGAGCGCGTCGAATGCGGCGATCACACGCTCGTCATTGAAGGGGATGTCGTTGGAGACCCACTGGTCATAGACCTCGGGGCCCCAGAGGCGCAGCATGTACTCTTCGATCCAATCCGTGCCAACCCATCCTGTTGCGTTGTCGGACTCCCACCCCATGCACCACGGGGTCTGGCCATCCGCGCGCATCGCGGCAGCCAGATCGCTGAGTTCGTCGAGGTTCGCGGGTTCGGCGTTGTAGCCACCCTCCTCGAAAGCGATCTTCGGGTACCAGACAACGGACTTGACGGCCATGCGCATTGGAGCGCCATACACGCGACCGTTCAGCCGCGCGGACTCGAGGAAGCCGGGGACCAGAGTGCGGTTGATTTCATCGAAGTCGAGATATGTGTCGATCGGCTGGATGTAGCCCTGCTTCGCGAGCTCCAGCAGGCCTCCCGGCTGCGGGAAGATCGCGATATCGGGAGCCTGTCCCGAACTCGTGCGCAAGCGGATCAGGTTGGTGAAGTCTTGATCGCTCGTGTACTGCACGTCAATGCCCGTCTCCGCTTCGAAATCGGCCAGAGAAGCGTTGAAGAGATCGGCCTCACCGCCACCAAAGGCGCCAAGGACGGTCACGACCTTGTCCCCGTCCACCTCCGAGTTGTCGGCGACGCCGTCGCCTCCTCCGCCAGCGGAGCCGCCAACTCTGTTCGGATCCTGCAGGCACCCCGTGAGGAGTAACGCTCCCGCAGCTCCTACTGCTGCGAACGCCATGAGGCGTCGCCTCGTCTCTCGCATCCTGACTCCTTTGTCGCTCCCAAACTCACACCCTGTCGGTGTGACCTACGACATATGCTAGGCGGAGGTTGCGCTGGCGGGAAGAGGTTGCCCCTCTGGAAGGCAGGCGGACTCGATTGTGGTGAGAGACCAAATTGCGTCTGTGCGCTCGATGGGTTTTCGTCGCCAAGACGACGCCGACGGCGTCAGCTTCTATGCCGAGACAGCGATTGACATCCAGATTCCTGTCCTCGGCGCGCTATTGAACTGGCTAGCCCGACCGTTTCTCTTCTCCCGAGCCACGGCAGATCACTGGATCCGTCACCACATCGAGGAAACCGGCCGCACCAGCGACATCCTTCCGGCCATCTACAATGCCGCTCACCCGATGAACCAGGACTAGCTGGCACGTTGCTTCGGCCCGGTCCGCTCACAACCAGCGGCAAGGTGTTTCGACTCCGGCTACGCCTGCGCTCAACCAGCGGTACGCGGCGTCACCTTGAGCCAGAGCACGCCGTGGGCTGGGATGTTCACGCCACCGCTTAGATCGTGTGCCTCGCCCGAGATGAGGTCGACGGCGTCCGGCTCGAACCCCGCGAATCGGTGTGTTGAGAGTAGGGCTGGGTGGTCGTCGACGTTCGCAAGCACCACAATCCGCGTTCCCTCGCCGGGGCGTTGGAAGCCGAGCACGTGCCCGTTGTTCGTGACGAACTCGATCAGCTCGTTGCCCGCGAACTCCGGGGTCTCGCGCCGCACCTCGAATAGCCGCGTGAGCCGCTGGAAGATGCGCCCTGACATGGTGCGCGGGTCCTCCCGAACCGCGTAGGCGCCGTCGGGCCGGAAAGGCCTGTGCACCCAGCGCGAATCCCCCGCCTCGGCCGGCCGGTTGCGGTAGTAGTAGTCGTTGAGCTGGCCCACCTCATCGCCGAGGTAGAGAAGCGGGATGCCGCCCGTGGAGAGCGCGAGCGCGTGGGCGAGGATCACGCGGTCCTCGCCGCCGTCGTCGCCCTTCTCCACCCCGGCGAGCGAGGCCGTGGTTCCCGCCACCCGGGCGTCGCCGGTCTTGGGGTTCTCCTGGAACGGCACGCCGCGCGCGAAGCCACCCGCGAAGCGCCCCACATAGAAGTCGTTGAGGAAGCGCCGGTGGGCGTGGCCGTCGATCCCGAGCGCCATCGCGTCCTCGTCTGAGAACGTCCAGCCGATGTCATCGTGACTACGCACGTAGTTCACCCACGCCGTGCCGGGCGGGAGCGCGTGCCGGTGGACGAGTGCCTGGTTGAGCAGCCGCGCGTCCCGGGTGGCGAGCGCCTCCCACGTGAGCGCCATCTGGAGCGGATTGTACGAGATCTGGCACTCGCCGGGGGAGATGTATTCGATCACCTCGTCCGGGTGCACGATCGCCTCGGACTTGAACAGTAGGCTCGGCGCCGCGATCCGTAGCACCTCGTTGAATGCCTGGAGTAGCAGATGCGCCTCGGGGAGCGACTCGCAGGGTGTGCCGAGCTTCTTCCAAATGAACGCAACCGCGTCCATCCGCAGGATCTCGATGCCCTGGTTCGCGAGGAACAGCATCTCGCCGGCCATCGCGCGGAACACGGCCGGGTTGGCATAGTTGAGGTCCCACTGGAAGTGATAGAACGTGGACCAGATCCAGCGGCCGTCCGGGAGCTGGATGAACGAGCCGGGGTGATCGTCCGGGAAGATCTCGCGCGTGGTCCGCTCGTACTGATCGGGCAGCTCGCGATCGGGGAAGATCAGGTAGAAATCCTCGAACCCAGGCTCGCCCGCCACGCACTTCTGCGCCCACTCGTGCTCGCTACTCGTGTGGTTGAAGATGAAGTCCACCACCGGCGAGATCCCCGCCGCGCGGAGCTTCGTCGCGAGCGCGCGTAGCTCGGCCATCGTGCCCAGCTTCGGGTCCACCTCGCGGTAGCTGCTCACGGCATACCCGCCGTCGTTATCGCCCTCGGGCGATTTGAAGAGCGGCATCAGGTGGAGATAGGTGAGCCCGAGCTCCGTGAAGTACGGGATCTGGTTCCCAACTCCGGCCAGAGAGCCCGCGTAGCGATCGGCATAGCAGACCCCGCCGAGCATCTTCTCGGAGGTGAACCACGTGGGGTCCGCAGCGCGGGCGGCGTCCAGCTCCTTCAGATCGCGTGGGCGCTCGTTCCACGATTCCTGCGCGACGGCGATCACCTCGGCCAGCGCTTCGAGGAGCCCCTCGCGCTCGCCATAGATTTGCTGGAAGAGGCCGTGAAGCGTGGGGAAATGCTCCTCATACCGGGCCGCGAAATCGCCGTCGAACGGGCCCGACTTCGCTTCGGCGGCGGTTCGGCAATAGTCCAGGTCCGCGTACAGGTTGCTGAGAGTACCCACGATGCCTCCTTGCCCGGCGCCCGCCTCCGTGCGGCAACGCTCTACGTGAAGGCTACCAACGAAGAGTGCGCTAGTGGCAGGGTTTTCGCCCTCCACCAGCGCACTCTTGCCCCCCGCTTCGAGCCGCCCCCCCGCGGTCTCGAGTTCGACTGCCCGTCCTACTGGACGGCCACGAAGATCTTGTCAGAGAACATATCGACCGTGATAGCGAGGGTGCCGTCCGCGACACCCTCGGCGGGAACCTGGAGGATCGCGTTCCCGGTCGTCGACGCGCCCTCGTACAGGGTGGTCAGGCTGTCGAACGCGTCCGGTGCCACGGCGAAGGTGTCGAAGCTCAGCGCGTCGAAGGTGTTCCCGCCGGCAGAGACGTACTCAACCAGAGCCCACGGCATGGCGCCCGCGGCGTCGCTACCGGTGTACGTGGCGGTCAGATTCACGAGGATGTAGACGTTGCCATCTTCGGGCGGATCGTTGAACTCGTTCTCGGCCATGACGGCGTCGGTCGCATCGAGATCGACGCCGTTGACCACTAAGGTCCAGTCATCCGTTCTGAGCTCGGTTCCGATCGGGTACGGGTTCGCGCGGGTGCCGTCCGGTCCCGCGGACTCGGCCGCATCCTCACCGGTGGCCGCGTCGTCGTCCGGCTCGGCAGATTCAGTTGCCGCGGGCGGCTGGGCGGTGACGTTCTCGTTGAAGGCGTCGTCGACGGCGTTGCCTACCACCGCGACGAACACAATCACTCCCACGATCGTTCCCACGATTGAGATGATCAGTGCCGCGAGTGCGCCACCACGCCTCTTGTTCTTCGCCACGAGCGCCACGATCGAGAGAATGAATGCGATCGGCAGCAGGATCCAGCCGACGATAAGCGCGCCCGGAATGCACGCGAAGATGAAGCCAACGATCGCCAGCACCAGCGCGATAGTCCCCAGCGTGTTCTTCGCGGGGGGTTCGGGCTGCGGCGCGGCTGGGACGGGGTAAGCGGGTGAAGGGGGAGTCTGACTGGTCATGGTTCCTAGCCTCTCGGCGCAACGTGCGCGATGTGTGATGACTCGAGCCTCCCGGTTTCGCTAGGGCCCGCGCGCCGCCCATTCGGGTCGAGTGGGATGCCCGATCGGGCATGGCTCGCTACCCACTCGGGCGTGGGCGATGTCAGCGAGCGTCATTAGGCTTGCGATATGAGGCGGTGGGCGCTGCGGTTCGGCCGCATACTGGCGGTGATCCTGATGATCGCCGTCGGCCTGGTCCTTCTCTCGTTCGCCATCCTGGCCGATTCTCGGAACACTCTGCCCGACGGCGAGACGCTCACGAACCTCGGTCTCGTCCGGTTTGCGTGTGGGTTCTTCGCGCTCTTCCTGATCCCCTTCTATCGCCGCACTCCACTCCTCTTGATTGGTGCAGGGGCGCTCTGCGCGGTGGGCGTTGGAACCGACCCGTTTGTGCTCGCGATCGGACTGACCGTGTGGCTCGGCCGTGCCGAGAAGCGCTGGGAGTGGTGGGTGTTCGGCGGAGGGATGGCGGCGATCCTCGTGAGTGCCGTGCGGATGCTGCTCATGGTGCGCCTCCAGGCGGACGACGTGCGAGAGGTCGGCATGATCGCGATCCCGGTGCTCCTCGTGCTCTGTCTCTGCCTGATCGTGGGAATCGGGATGTGGAGCCGCCAACGCAAACGCACGGAAGTGGCGGCAGCCTCAGCGGACAAGGCACAGCGGAGCGCGGATCAGCTCGCGGGCGATCTGGCGCGGCAACGTGAGCGTGAAGATCTTGCCCGCGAGGTCCACGACACTCTTGCGAGCCGGCTCTCGGCGATCGCGCTTCAGACGGGGAGCCTCGAAGACGTGGCGCGCAAGGCGGGAGATCCCGAACTCGACGACGCGATGCGTGCGGTTCGCGCGAATGCCACGAGCGCGCTGGGGGACCTGCGTTCCCTGCTTTCTTCTTTGCGCGCAGGTGGTGCACAGGCGCAGTCCCCCTCGGCTCCGCCGGCGGGGATCAGCGACATCAACGATCTGTTCACCGATGCCAGCGCCGCGGGCCTCTCGATCACGCCATACGTTGTGCTTGACGGATTCGCCGAAGCGCCGGATGGGCTGCGGCGTGCCGTCATTCGGATTACGCAGGAGGCGCTCACGAACGCGCTCCGGCACAGCTCGGACAAGGCCGTGAGCGTGCGCATCGAGGGGGCGCCCGGCCAGGGGATCCGGCTCGAGTACCGGAACCGCTACGGATATGGACCGGACGAGTTCGACGACGGCGCGGGAAGTGGTCTCCACGGTGTAGCGGAGCGGGCGCGGCTCGTGGGCGGGCGTGCACAGTACTCGCGTTCGAATGGGGAGTTTGCGCTCGCCGTCGAGCTGCCGTGGGCCACGGAGCGCACTAGATGATTGCTTCCAAGCTGGGTTTATGACTCAACACACGCGTGCTAAGTGAACTCTTGTTATTCTGCGCGGAGCGTAGTCGCAGGGTCCAGAACGTACGTGGGGAATGGCGCACCACCATGGATCCTGCGACTCCCCAGCCTTCGGCTTCCGCGCAGGATGACAAAGAATGCGAACTCAACACCAGACGCAAACACCGTCACACCTAGGAATCAATCATCTAGTTGAGCCGTGCGGTACGCATCAGCTCTGATCCGTACCTCTCAGCTCAACTTTCACGGTGGCGGGCAGGGCGATAGGTGTGTCGGCGCGCGCCGATAGACTGGCCGGGTGCCATTGCGCGTGATCCTGATCGACGACGAGACCCTGGTCCTCGACGCCCTCGAACGGATCCTTGCGAGCGAGTCCGAGATCGACGTCGTCGGCACGGCAACCACGGGGCGCGATGGAATCCGGCTCGCTCGAGAGGCCCGGCCGGACGTCGTTGTCACCGATCTCTTACTGAAGGGTGATACCGACGGTGTGGAGGTGACCCGGCGGATCCGCAACGCGCTGAACCCGCCGGCCGTGCTCGTGGTGACCAGCTTCGATTCCGAGACCCAGATGCGTGGCGCACTCGAGGCGGGCGCGGTGGGCTTCCTGCTGAAGACCGACGCCACGGATTCGCTCGCCACCGCGATCCGGATGGCGGCCGACGGCGACCCGATGATCTCGCCCGCGATGACGACTCGCCTCATCGCGAGCTACGTGGCTCCCACGATCGATCCGGCGGCCGAGGAGGCGCGGCGGAAGGTGGCGCTGCTCAGTGAGCGCGAGATCGAGGTGGCGCAGCTCGTGGGCGCGGGCCGCACATACGGCGAGATTGGCCGCGAGTTGTTCATCTCGGACAGCACCGTGAAGGCAACGATCGGCCGGGCGCTTCGGAAGGTTGACGCCGATTCGGGTGCCCAGCTGGCCGTGATCGTCGCGATGGCTCGCCTCGACCTGAAGTGACGCCACAGGGCGGACGTGAGGGGACGCCGTCGGGCCTGTGTGCGAGACTGTGGGAAGTCCCAACGTGAGAGGCAGGAGAGGCGTGAGCGAGAAGCTTCCATTGGTGTCCCACCCCATTCAGGCGATCAACTGGAACCGCTTGATCGATGAGAAGGATGAGGAGGTCTGGGACCGCCTCACCGGGAACTTCTGGCTACCGGAGAAGGTGCCGCTGTCCAACGACATTCAGTCGTGGGCCACGCTGACCCCGGCCGAGAAGGAGATGACCACGCGAGTCTTCACCGGGCTCACGCTGCTGGATACGGTGCAGGGGACGGTGGGCGCGGTGTCGCTCATCCCCGACGCCGTGACCCCGCACGAGGAGGCCGTATACACGAATATCGCGTTCATGGAGTCCGTGCACGCGAAGTCGTACTCGTCGATCTTCTCGACGCTGATCTCCACGCGTGAGATCGATGACGCCTTCCGCTGGTCCGAGGAGAACCCGAACCTCCAGGCGAAGGCGAAGATCATCACGGATTACTATCGTGGTGACGATCCCGAGAAGCGCAAGGTCGCCTCGGTGATGCTCGAATCGTTCCTGTTCTATTCGGGCTTCTACGCGCCGATGTACTGGTCTTCGCACGCCAAGCTTACGAACACGGCGGACCTGATTCGCCTGATCATCCGCGACGAGGCCGTGCACGGCTACTACATTGGCTACAAGTTCCAAAAGGCCGTGGAGAAGGCGAGCGCCGAGCGGCAGCAGGAGCTCAAGGACTACACGTACGAGCTACTCTACGAACTCTACGAGAACGAGGAGCAGTACACCGAAGATCTGTACGACGGACTCGGCCTCACCGAAGACGTCAAGATGTTCCTGCGTTACAACGCGAACAAGGCGCTGATGAACCTCGGCTACGACGCGCTGTTCCCCTCGGACCAGACCGCCGTGAACCCGGCGATCCTCGCGGCGCTCTCCCCGAACGCGGACGAGAACCACGACTTCTTCTCCGGCTCGGGCTCCTCATACGTGATCGGCAAGGCCGTCAACACGGAAGACGAAGACTGGGAGTTCTAGAGGTGTTCCGCTGGTCGAGCGAGCGTTAGCGAGCCGAAACCCATCCAGCGCACGAGGCCCGGACCTGCAGAATCCTGTGGGCCCGGGCCTCTTTTCGTGCCTTCTCTCGAAATGAACAGAGGAGGACAGAGATGGAGATCGATACCAGGAACCTGTGGCACGCGAGTGGCACGTGCGTACCTACGAGGCACGAGCGTGGTGGTCCGCTGATCGGGAGTTGGCTGCTAGGGGCTGCCGTGGTCGTGCCATATCGTGCCACAAGTGGCTGGTCCGACAGCCTGGAATCCGCAGAGTTATGCGGTTCTCGGGGGATGCGGGGTCCGAATGGCACGGAGTGGCACGACCGTCCGCGAAGGTCTGCTAGTGGCCACGGGAGGGCACGATGAATGCCACAACTAAGGCCGTGCGACGTGAGTCGTGGGGGAGTCTGCGGAAGCTCCCATCGGGGCGATGGCAGACTCGCTACCCCGGGCCTGATGGCCAGGCCTATACTGCGCGAACTGAGGATGACCGGGCGCTGACGTTCTTCACAAAGACTGACGCACGCGTGTGGCTTGCCGCCGTGCATACGAAGATCGCACGGCAGGAGTGGGAACCGCCAAGGGTGGTCGCTGCCCGCCGTCGGGCTGAGGCGGAGGAGCAAGCGGATCTGGCTATGGGATTTTCGGAGTATGCCGAGCGGTGGCTGGCGCGGGTGAGCACGGAGCCGAATCGGAGTGGGAAGCGGCGGGCCGCCGGGACGGTGCGCACGTACCGAGGGAAGGTCTCGGGGTATCTCATCCCGGAGTTTGGGGACACGCCGATCCGGGAGATCGATGCGGAGCGAGTCCGGGCGCTGACCGAGCGGCTGGACAAGATCCCGTCTCCGTTGAATCCGAGATCTCCGTTCAACGGGATCACTCGGCCGGTGTTGATCGTGCTCATGATGATCCTGCGACAGGCAGCGCGGGACGGCGTGATCGCCTCCGTTCCGGTTGTGTCGATCCCACGGCATGAGAACGTGCGCCATGACTCCGGCCATGACTCTGGCGAGGATGTGGCAACGCCTGCGCAGGTTGAGGCGCTCTATGCAGCGACTCCGCGCAAATGGGCGATTGTGGTGCTGCTTGCCGCCTGGTGCCAGTTGCGGCGAGGAGAGTGCCTGGGGTTGCAGCGCCAGGACGTGGAGTTTCACGATGACGGCTGTGCAACCCTCCACGTAAGGCGTCAGTTGAGTGCCAACACCGGAGACTACGCGGACTTGAAGACGGATGCAGGCAGGCGCTCGCTGAGTGTCCCGGGCCTTATGGTGGACCGGCTCAAGGAGCACATGCGTGTGAACGTGGCAGCGAAGTCGAGGGCTCCGCTCGTCCCCGTGAATGTGCGCGGCAGCGTGCCACTCTCCAACACGCGGTGGGGGTATGTCTGGAGTGACAGCCGCGATGCTGTGCTCACGATCCCCGAGGGCTTCCGTTTCCACGACCTCCGCCATACGGGTCTGACGTTGTTTGCTCAGGAAGGTGCGACTCTCGCCGAGCTGATGCGTCGCGGCGGACACTCGGATATGCGAATCGTGCTGCGCTACCAGCACGCCACGAGGGCTCGGGACCGGGAACTTGCGAACCGGATGAGCAAGCGGGTCGAGGCAGGGTCTGCCGCGTCTGGTCACGAGGGCGAAAGATCACCCGAGGGAGACGATGTACACCTTGAGGGAAACGTGTCTCTCAATGAAGGAGGAAGCAATGACGAGTAGGACTCGAGCACGGGCACCAGAGCCGATCCTGGTGGCTCTGGTGGAGGCTGCCGAGAAGCTTGGCATCTCGGTCAAGACGCTACGGCGTCGGATCTCGGAAGGCTCGGTGCGCGGCTACCGCGTGGGTCGCCTCATCCGGGTGGACATGAACGAGTTGCTGGACAGCCTCCTCATCGAGATCCCGTCTGTGCGCTAGTGCTGTGGTGGGGAGACTCAGCCGCTGAACCTCCCCACCACGTCTTGTGAAACTCGCGGTCGCAACATACGGTGGTTGAAGCCCGGACCACGGTTCCAATGAGGGAACGTTTGCGTCGTGAGAAGACAACGGTGATGCAAACTTTGCACCACCGTGGTTCGTTACCAGGGAGCGCGATACCTATAAGCTCATACTGCGAATCAGCGACGCTTGCGCTTCTCCTGAATGTGTTTCGTTGCGCGGCGCGCCGAAGGTGAGGCTGGCGGGGGTCTCTTGCCCGCGGGGCGGAGGTTCATCTCCTCGACGAATCGGTCGAGCGTTGGATCGTTCGACGCGACTGAGTTCAGGTAGAAGGTATCTTTCAGGGCGCCGTCCTGGTCGAAGACCCAGCCGTAAGCGCGATCTGCCTGCAACTGATACTGCTTCACCTCTGCGTACAGTTGTAGTCGTTTCTTCGCCTCGGCGAGTGTTATGTCGGCGGGATGCGTGGCCAAGAATACGGTCGAGAAGCCCCACGTTCCAGCGTATGCCGCTACTGCGTGGTGATAGGAGCGATCTCTTTTCGTGGCACGGGCGCACTTCCTGATGGTCGACAGGAGTTCGAGTTGTGCTTCGCCGGACAGTGCGAGGAGGTCCGCGCAGCAGCGGAACCATCCGGGTCGTGCTGCTGCACTGATCTGGTCGATAAGTTCGAGCATCTCGGCCGGTGCATTCATGGTGGGTTTCGTGACATGTTCGCCGTCTGGAAGCCTGTCGCGGTTCAGCCATGCCGTCAGCTCGACGCAGTTGTCACCGACCATGGTTCCGACTGCAGACTGTCTGTGGCGCCGTCGCTCAGCCTTCGAAACGGGGGGCACTGCCGGATGTGTGGCTTTGATCTCATCGGGGTCGTCTTCGACATAGAGGTCTGCGGCGAGAAAGAGCATGTAGAGGTCGAGCTCGTCGAGCGCGCGGTAGTAGGCGGTCACAGGGCTGTCGGTGCGTCGTCGGAGGTAGAGGAGAAACTCCGAGGGGCGTTCACCAATCTCGGCAATGACGGCGAGGTCGTGCAGTGACAGAACCAAAGGGGGCCGGTCGTCGGGCAAGATTCCTGCGTGTTGAAGATCGGCGAGGTTGGTGCCGAGCGGCCCGATGTCGTCGAGCACGACGACCAAGGTTCGCACCTCGCGGATGTGTGAGAGGTCCAGCCACTTTGTGGGGCTTTCCCAGATGCCCTGGTTGGTTTCGATGAGTTCGCGGATGCGTGTGGCTTGGCGTGCGCCGTCTCCCAGAGTTGCCTTGAGGTCGTTGCTCAAACGCCGTATGTCTCCGCGGCGGGCTTGATCAGCGATCGACTTTCCTTTCACCTCTACGATGACGGCGACGTCATCGACCACGAAGAGCGCGTCGCCTTCTACATCGTCAGCGAGTTGACCGAGAGCCTCATTGTCGGGCCCGAGCGTACTCGCAGCAACATCCAACTTCGGCGCAAAATAGTGATAGCTCTCTCGGAAGGCCGGTTCTCCGAGAACAGTTTCCAGGTACTTCTTGGCGATTTGCTCGCTGATCGGTTGGCGGGCCTTCTTGTCATACCGGCGGACGTCAGGAGAGTTGGGGGGAAGCGCGCGCTCAAGTATTCGCCGTAGCACGTCCATCCCGATGTCGTTGGAGGTTAGTGCGAAGCTATCGTCACCGTCGGACACCAGAGGATGCGCTAGAAATGGGTTGTTGCCCATTAGCAGGTCAAAGACTCTTTTCTGCGGGGTCTCTGAATCCTCAAACTGCTGCGCGAACGAGCTGAGCACTCGTCGAGACACAACTGCGTCCAATCCTGACGCGTGTACAACATCGTCCGTCGTGATGATCGATCTGTCGGCAGGGAGAAACATGAACGGGATCATTCCGGCCATGAACTGTTCAAAGACTTCGCGAGGTATGCCTTCCGGGGCGATATCTTGATTCGCAATCAACAGGTCACCGATCTCGTTGCGAAGGTGGGTCATCCGCTCGGCGGATATCTCGTTCATTGCCGACCGAACCGCCAAGACATCCTGATAACTGAACCCAAGATGCTGCTGCATGAGATCACTCGCGGCGGCGGTCTCGAACAATCTGCGGTCGTGCTCATCGCGGATGTGGTCATACTGCAAGTTGCGGATGTTGAGCACGGCTCCCTGGTACTCGCTTGCCAGCCGGCCAAGTGGGTCATCGCGGAGCTGGCCTTCTGCCAATTGCCGGTAGCTTGCGATCCGCGCCAGCCTCATTGAGCGTTCATGCAACTCCTCAATCACTTCGTGCGGCCGCGTCTCTTGACGCGGCGTCGGGCTCGGTTTACGTGATGGTCGCGCGAGCAGTGACGCGGCAACGATCTCAACAGGGAGAGAGGCACCCCCTTCGGGTGCAACGCACGGATCGGGAACTATGGTGAACTCCCGCATCCGCATCAGTTCGATGACATCAAAAGCGTCGAAGTCTGCGATCAGGTCGATGATCGCCGAAACCTCCCTCTCGACGCTCTCGTACAGAATCGCGCGCGCGTCCGAGAGCGTCTTGCAGCCACGAAAGGGCAGGAGCTCATTCACTGGTTCGCCGAGCGATTCCTGACTGAACTCACCTAACACTCTCCCCAACGGGTGAAAAGACGACATATCACGCTCCAAGCTCGATGTCCTCAGGATAGGAGGCACCACCGACAACGAAGGGCACGCCACGTTGAGGTCGCACTCCAGCCAGCATTCGTGTCCCACCGCGACGGCAGGCTCTGTCGGGGGCGCTTCGGGTGGATGCGATGACTGTGCCCTGCCGCAGTTTCGGGATCCGCAACTCCAGTTCCCTGGCGGTGATGGTCAAGGTGCGGGGGCGGGCGCCGTTGCGGTACGGCGTCCGGTCAGGCGACCGCTCGAACGGAGCCGCGCCGATAAGCGCGGCCGCTTCCGCGTCGATCAACTCCTGGTAGAGCGTCTCGGTCGCGACCCGGATCCGGTCGGTGACATCGGTGAGTTTCAGTTCCCCCATGAGCTCAAGGAGGGCAGACTGGCCAAGAGCCATCGTGCATTGTGTCTATCTGTGAGTGACTTGGTCGTTGTCTCACTGACCATCGCACGATGGCTCACCAACGTCTGCAACGCCGGGTGCCCTGCCGGAAAGTCCACCACCCCCCGGGACGCCACCGCCAATGAACGTGATTTGCACCTCGAGTGGTGTCTTCGGACGCGCGCAACTACCTTGAGTGTCCGTCGACGCTTGCGTCAGATCCGGTTCTCAGCGAGTCATCGCATGGAACACTGAATCTGGAAGAGCCTTGATGTAGGCGATGCGGGCGCGGATTGCGGCCTCCAAGTTGGCGAGGGAGAGGACTGGCGACGGCTCAGCGTACGCGGCGCTGCCCGCTTCAGCTGTGAGGAGTGCAGCCGCATCGTAGTTGTTCTCAGCGACCATACGCTCGAAGAAGATTCGGTAGCGGTCGATGTACGAGGCGCCGAAGAATACTGCGTCAGCAGGGAACGGCATCCCGACCGGCACCCGGACGGGAACTATCGACTTCGGTGCCCGCTCAACAAGCATGATGAATCCGAACCAGGGCTTGAGGGTCCCGAACAAGCCGCGCTCAACCGCCATCTGCGAGTCGGCGGCCAATCCGAGGGCTTCCTCGGTTCGGTTGTTGAAGTTATTGCCGAATGACGGGCCGCGCTGCGACTTGAACTCCATCGCTGCGACCAAGGCGTTGCGGTGGAGCACGAGCAGATCCCAGTTCTTGGCGGGCCGGAAGTAGGCAGGGAGTTCGTTGTGGCCAGTCGTTCGGACTTCCAGATCAATCTCGGGATCGCTACGCCAGATGCCCGCGACGACATCCTGAAGTGCGTCCATCTGCTTGCCGCCGGTGACTGCGGCGCGATTGCCGGCATCCTTGATACCGGATACCGTCCCCTGCTTCGCTTGTTGAAGAGTCAGGCCCTTCCAGTAGCCGAGCACGGCCGCTTGCCACACCTCGCTGGGTGTCATGTCACTCAAGATCCACTCCCTAGATCGCCCCGACGGGTAGGCCGTATGCTTCCTCGGCCGCGCGAGTGGCTTCGTCCCTGTCTCCCAGACGGAAAGCTTCGCGGAGGCGATTCGCAGTGTTCTCGGAGATCGAGTCGGCGGGTGGCACGACGATCTTCCGAAGATACTGCGCCTGGAACCGAAGCGTACCGCCTCTCATCTTCACGCCATACGCGCTGATGAAGGCCTCTGCGATGCGAGAGAGTAGGAGGCCACCCAGCACCTCAAGATCCCAAGACGTTGACGTCACGTAGTACAGGTTGTGGTGGGGGTAGTAGCCGCCCGGCTCGTACACCGGAGTGATGCGAGCCTTCATGTCCTGGAGGAGCAGTTTCGGCTGTTCTGCGAGTCCTGGGTAGACCTTGTCGATAGTCCGATGCCACGTCGAAGGGTTCTTCCGTGCGACGAATCGCTTCTTCACGGCCTCGTGCTCACCGAGTGCTCTCGCAAGCCCCGGGTACTTCTCAAGATCGACCAGGCAGCCGGACGAGTCCCAGGGGTTGAGAAGCACGCGCGCAGGCTCATGAAGACGTCCGCTTCGAATGTCGTCCGCCATGACGAGAGGAAGAATGCGGTCTTCTTCGACATCCAACTGTGCCTCGCGAGGCACCACATATGCAGAGTCGGCCCCGGTTGCGACGCCGATGCTGATCCGGGTAGCGCCGTCAGATTCGAGGGTTGGGAAGTTCTCTTGTAGACGTTCGAGGACTCGAACCATGCGTGGTGATCCAGCCGGCCAGAAGTCATCCGTCTCAAACCAGTTCGGAAGACGCGCACCTTCCCAGCTGTGGCCCTGCGCAGCTACTTCTCGACCGGTCACGAACGCGATCGCCTCTCGGGCGGAGGACTCACTGAAGTGCTCGGTGGTGTCGATGATGGTTGCGTCTCGTTGCGGCGCATTCGCAATCACTGTGATCGCTGGGTAGGCCGAGACCGTGGCCTCGAAGGCATCGACATCGTGCATCTGCCATACGGTTTCCACCGCGTACTCAGAGGCAACAAGGCCGCGGAGTGCCTTTCCGTATGCGTTCCGCATCCACCGGTCCGCACAGATGAAACCGACCCGACCGCCGGCGCGCAAGTGCCGGAGTGATCGCTCGTAGAAGCCGATGTAGATGTCGGAGCGGCCGCGCATCGTCCACCAGCGGCTTCGGTAGGCAGCCTCAATCTGGTCATTGAGATCGTCGCTACGGATATAGGGAGGATTGCCGACGACGAAGTCCACACCCTCTGGAACATCGCTGAGGAGGAAGTCGCCTTGGTGGAGCCACTGATGCGCGAGAGTAGAGGCCTCTTCGTGGGATGCGCCGGCCTCAAGCAGCAGCGTGGTGGCGGTGTCTTTACATGTCTCAACATGGACGCGCTGAAGGTCGAGCCCGAAGAGGGCATCGCGCAACTCATCGAGAGAACGGCGGCGAGCCCGAGCAGACTGAAGGAGCCGCTCAATCACTGGAACGAGGAACGCACCGGAACCGATGGATGGTTCAACAAGGCGCAGCGAACCAAGGTCTCTGTCAGCGGTATACCCAACGAGATCAAGGATCGTTTCCACGACCCAGCGGCGAGTGAAGACCTCGCCATACTCAATCTCCTCAGGAGTGGCAACCGCCATATCAGCCTCGAACCCTTTCCCGTTTCTGTCTCTAGACAGACTATCTGTCGGCACGGACATTCAGCGTTTCTGGACGCAAGACGGGGCCGAATCACGACGCGGTTCCTACTCTCTTGAGCCTTTCAGTGCAGTTCAAGGAACTGGAGCCGTATGCACGGGGACTCACACTGATAGGTATGCGAAAGTCGCGTGGGCGACTCCCGTGAGTACGGCTTGAGCTGCCAGCTTCATGGAGTGGCTACTGGTGACTAAATCAAGTAGATGCGGGTCTGGCAGGTTGACGTTAACGGACTTGGTGGGCCACGTGATTCCTAAGGCGCATGCTGTTTGGCGCGGTACGGTTTCAATAGCGACGGAGATCCAAGGAATAGGGAGGTTACCTCGAGTGATGTTCGGACATTCCATGGAGCCGAAAGTGCTCGACGACCTAGCTCCGAATCATCCTCTTCATGGGCTCGACCTTCGAGACCTGAGCGATGAGCGTCTAGCAGAGGCTGCATCGAGAGCGATCCTGCCAGACTGGGTTCGAATGTTTCGCCACATTGACTATCAGGAAGCAGCGCAGCGAGAACTCTTCAATATCTCCTGGTCGGTCATTCGGCGTGTAACGCGAGTCATCGTGCAGCGCACGAGAGTTGTGAAGCTATCGGAGGATCGCCGTCTCACGACGGAAGGGCTAGACGAATTGCTTGAGCTGACGACACTTGCGTTCGTTCAGATGGTCGGCGCATTCGACACCCTTGCAGTGATCAATGGACTACTCAACGGACAAAGTAGGTATCCCGAGATGGCATGGCAGCGTGCGAGCTTCCGTGACGCTATTCGCCATACCGCCCCCATCGCGGCAGAACTCATGGATGACGGCTCGTCAGGAGCCGCATATTTCCGCGCAATTCGGGCATTCCGCAACACGATTCATCGTCGGATGCCGGACATCGGTACATCGGGTGGCTACCGGGAGCCATCATCCACAGAGGCGATATTGCTTCTTTCCGAGAACGGACATCAGGAGATTATCGATGCTTTCCGCGAAGTCGGATGGACAGATTTCGTTGGGATCGACCTCGTTGGAGACGACTGGCTCTTCTTCCGGCCACACACTGTCGTAGGACTCCTGCTAAGTGACGGTGTTCCGCTCCTCAACCAGCTTCTTGCCTCGACACCTGTAGCGGCGCTTGGTCCGCAGCGAGACGGGTTGGAGCCTAATGACTCGCTGTGGCCGCTACGGATGCAAGAGTATGCAATTGAGTACCTTCATCTAGCGCACCTTCTTCCTGCTCAACGCGAGGCGCGTAGCTAGGACCGCGGTATTCACGAACCGAAGAGCTCAGCAATGTCATAGTAGTCACGGCTGCGGACCAGATTCGCAGGGTGGCGCCCTCGAATAGTGGCTATGGGGGCTGAAACCAGAGCCGCGCGCATGGCCAATGAAGCCATAGATCTTGCAGATTTCGCGTCACATAGACAGATCAGCAAGAACGAGGAAGTCTGATCGATCTCGTGGGCCGAGCGAACGCTGTGGGCCGAAGCCAAGCGAGCGTGAGGTAGCCGGAACTCCCACGCCTTACTATCTGCGCGAGCTAGGCCGGCTTCTGGAAGCGACAGAGGTCCTCGGCGAGGGCGGGGTTGCGCCCGTCGAACTCGCCGGTGATCCGGCCGACGACGTCGGATGCCTTGTTCTGTGACAGCTTGGTCCAGGGACTCCGCTGGATCAGCCGCTTGACCTCGGCGGGATCGGTCATCAGGAAATGCGGGGTGTGTCTCATGGGCTCGCTGTGTCCCGCTCGAACTCGGCCCTTTTCGAATTACGCCGCTCTTCAGCCTTTGCCTGAGCCTTCTTGAACGCCTTGACGCCCACATCCTTCATTTTGCCAGGAGTCTTGAACTCCGTGGCGAGGATCGCTAAGCCACCGAGCGTCACCAACGCCCCCGGGCCCGGCAGCGGCATCAAGACGATCCCCAGCGCGGTGGTGGTTCCGCCGACGACGCCTACGGACGTCCGGTAGACCCGGTCCGCTCGCGGATTCTTCCGGATCGCCTCGCGTGTGGAACGGGCGGCGCGGCGCGCCAGCCCGGGCTGTGTGTCTTCCTGGGGCTGTTCCATCGCGCTCCTCGGTGTAGACCACCAGTCTACGTGCGGTCACTCACCCGGCCGAGACAGAGGGGTGTTCCGCCGTGTGATCTTGGCACTGGATGAACGGTATGCGACCGCCAAGAGCCAAGATCACGCCCGACGGCGAGCGGCCCCGTTCGCCGTCGAGCAAGACTCAGAGCATCATTCGGCGGAGAAAGCCCACATGACGCCGAAGCGGTCGAAGACTTGGCCGTACCAGCCGCCCCACGGCGCCCGCTCGAACGGCATTCCGATCTCGCCGCCTCCGTCGAGTAGCTTCTGGAGGTAGCCCTGGGCTTCCTCCGCCGAATCGGCTTCGAAGATCAGTGAATACGCGGTATCGCGTAGGGGGTAATCCCGCTCAAAGTCCATTGAGTCGCCACCGGCGATCACGCCGAACGGCAGCTCGAGGGTCACATGTGCGACGGCGTTCGGATCCGGTTCAAACGGCATCCCCGCCATCGGTGGAACATCGCCGTAGCGCAGGAGATTGAGTTCACCCCCGAAGACCTCGTGCCAGTGCTGGAATGCCTCGGCAGTGGTGCCCGGAAGAGCGATGTACGTTGCGAGAAACTTGGCCATGGTAGCCTCCTCTGATCGGGACGTGCGGGAAGACCAGTATGTAACGCGCGCCACAGATCCGGAACCCCTACCGCCTCTCTGGCTCCGCCGGGGTCCGCTTCGTGGCCGGCCGGAGCACAGAGCTTCCAACGAGTGTGACGCCGACAATGGCGGTGATAATCAGTCCGAGTGTGGTGGGGTTCCACCATCCGGCACCCTGGAAGAGGAGCGCGCGTGAACCCTCCGCGAGGAAACGAAGCGGGTTCCATGGGTAGACCCAGTCCTGCCAGAATCCCGGCAAGTACTCATAGGGGAGGTTCGCTGTTCCAAGACCAAGCAGGAGGACGGCAATGGGGACAACCATTCCCGCCATGCCGAGCCAGTTGAGAGAACCGATGACGAGCGTCATCAGGGCGAACGAAGCGATCGCCAGGAACAGCACCGAACCCGAGAGAAGAGGCTCGCGACATGCCTTCCAGGTTGTTGGCGGCACCACCGAAGGTGGGAGAGGTGTGCGCGCCGTTGCCGGGGTGAACATCATGTGATCCCGAGTGGTGGCCCTGGAAAGGACACTTCGCGCGAGCCGCGCTGTCGATGTTCCCCTGGCGATCGTGGATCGCCCAGAACTGAATGTGCCCTTGACGCGACAGCACACACCGCGGAGGGACGGAAGCACCAGTGACGTGTCCAGTGACGAGTTGTGGGAGCAATGGGTAGTGCCATGAGAGCGCTTCCATGTATGCTCGTGGGTGACCCGAGCGTGGCCAGATCGTGCGGCGCTCGGAGACCGAATGGGCAGTGGTGCCCTGAGGGTTCACCCCGCCGCCTGAAAGGGAAGACATGAAGTTTGGCCATTTCGATGACGATGCTCGCGAGTACGTCATCACCACTCCGCACACGCCATATCCGTGGATCAACTACCTCGGCGCGCAAGAGTTCTTCGGACTCGTCTCACATACGGGCAGCGGCTACTGCTTCTACCGGGACGCCAAGATGCGGCGCCTCACCCGGTACCGTTACAACAGCGTGCCCGTTGATGACGGCGGTCGGATCTTCTCGATCAATGACAACGGCGATGTGTGGAGCCCGTCGTTCCGGCCCTACAAGAAGGAACTCGATTTCTTCGAGACCCGCCACGGCCTGGGTTACAGCCGAATCACGGGTGAGCGCGGGGGGTTGCGTGCGTCAGTGCTGATGTTTGTGCCCGTGGACGTGAACGCCGAGATCCACCACGTGACGCTCACGAACACGTCTGACCGCCCCAAGTCCTTCTCCTTGTTTAGCTTCGTCGAGTTCTGCTTGTGGAACGCCGAGGACGATCAGACCAACTATCAGCGCAACCTCTCGCTCGCGGAAGTCGAGGTGGAAGGCTCCGCGATCTATCACACCACCGAGTACCGCGAGCGCCGGAACCACTATGCCGTCTACGGCGTGAACGCACCGATTTCGGGGTTCGATACGGATCGTGATTCGTTCCTCGGCTTTGGCAACGGCTTCCACGAGGCCGCCGTCCCGCACGCGGGCGCGGCCACGGGTTCCATCTCGTCCGGATGGTACCCAATCGCCTCTCATCACCTCCAGGTGACGCTCGAGCCAGGGGAGTCAACCGAGCGAACGTTTGTGCTCGGGTACATCGAGAACCCCGACGACCAGAAGTGGCAGGCGCCCGGCGTCGTCGACAAGACGCGTGCCCGGCAACTTCTTTCCCAGTTTGACACCAGCGAGCAGACTCTCGCTGCGTTCCAGCGTTTGGGAGAGTACTGGGGTGGCCTCCTCGGGACGTACACGCTCGAGGCGGGCGACGACAAGCTCGGGCGGATGGTCAATATCTGGAACCAGTACCAGTGCATGGTCACTTTCAACCTGTCCCGATCGGCGTCGTACTTCGAGACCGGGATCGGCCGCGGCATGGGATTCCGCGACTCGAATCAGGATCTGCTTGGGATCGTTCATCTTGTGCCGGACCGCGCGCGCGAACGCATCATCGATATCGCCTCGACGCAACTCGAGGATGGTAGCGCCTACCACCAGTACCAGCCGCTCACAAAGCGTGGGAACGATGCGATCGGTTCCGGTTTCAACGACGATCCGCTGTGGCTGATCCTCGGGGTCGCTGGGTACATCAAGGAGACGGGTGATTTCGCAATTCTCGATGAACTCGTACCATTCGACAACGATCCTGCCACGGCCACCTCGCTGATGGATCACCTGCGCCGTTCCTTCGATCACCCACTGAATAATCTGGGGCCGCACGGCCTACCGCTGATCGGACGGGCGGACTGGAACGATTGCCTCAACCTCAACTGCTTCTCCACCACGCCGGGGGAGTCCTTCCAGACCACTGGGAACCGCGAGGGCGGCGTTGCCGAATCGGTGTTCATTGCGGGGCTCTTCGCTGCCGCAGGACCCGACTATGCGGCGCTCGCACGCCTGCGAGGAGATGAGGCAGAGGCGCAGCGGGCCGAAGCTGCGGTGGCAAAGATGCGCGGTGCTGTCCTCGAACACGGCTGGGACGGCGCGTGGTTCCGCCGAGCCTACGACTACTTCGGAAACGTTGTGGGCGGAGCCGAGAACGAGCACGGCCAGATCTGGATCGAGCCGCAAGGGATGTGCGTGATGGGCGGCATCGGGCTCGACGATGGGAAGGCTGTGGCGGCGCTCGACGCGGTGCGCGAGCGGCTTGGAACTCCGCACGGCACGGTCCTCTTGAACCCAGCCTTTACCAGGTACGATCTGACGCTCGGGGAGGTCACCACATATCCGCCCGGCTACAAGGAGAACGCTGGTGTGTTCTGCCACAACAACGCGTGGGTAATCATCGCCGAGGCGCTCGCAGGCAGGCCAGAGCGGGCGTGGGAGTACTACAAGCAGATCGCCCCGGCGTACCGCGAGGAGATCTCGGAGGTGCACAGGCTTGAGCCGTATGTGTACGCGCAGATGATCGCGGGTAAGGATGCTCCGCGCCACGGCGAAGCGAAGAACTCCTGGCTGACGGGAACGGCGTCATGGAACTTCGTGGCAGTGTCGCAGTACCTTCTCGGCGTGCGTCCGGAGTTTGACGGGCTCGTCGTGGATCCTCGCCTCGGCCATGAGGTTGGTGAGTTCACTGTTACGCGGCGGATTCGCGGCTCAATCTACACGATCCGGGTAACGGAGACAGGGGCTGGTGACACCCAGCTCACCGTCGACGGTGAACCGGTGGACGGTGTACGTGTGCCGTATGCCGAGCCGGGATCGGTGGTTCAGATCGTTGTAAGCCGTCGTTAAGGAGCTGTCCACAGGAGCGTGCCTCCGGCGTCGTGGGACAAACCCGACGCCGGAGTGCTTCGCCGAGCCCCACCTGCGAGACCCAGGTGGGATCTCCCCAGAAAGATACCGATCTGTTACACAATCTCGCTCGTTTCTTGTTGTGTGTTCGTCGTAGCGAGGATATATTGACATCAATATGGAAGCGCTTCCATCACGGGAGCTCCGCGACGCCATACGACTGCGGGGGTGCGAACCCACGTAGCCGGAGGCGACGGTAGCGCTTCTACCGTGGCCAGGAGTTGGTCACAGACCCGGTCGAAAGACCACGACGACGAAGGAGTCCAGGTGCGTAAGGGGACAAGTCGAGGTATTACGTTCGCAGCGGGGGCCATCGCGTTTGCGATGACGCTCTCCGCGTGCAGTGGTACCGGAGATAACACACCAACCGCCGAGCCCACGGCAGGCGGTACCGAAACAGCCACCGAAACCGAAGCTGAGCCCAGTGGCGAAGATATCGAGTTGACCGTCAATGTCTTCGGCAACGGCGGTTACGAGGGTGACGCGAGCGGAAACAACAATCTCTTCCGCCTCTACGAGGAGCAGAACCCTGGCATCATCATCAAGGAGCAGAACCTCGGGCAGGGTGGCGATGCGCTAACAGCTACGCTGAACGCGATCGGCGCCGGGGGGGTTGGCCTGCCGGACGTGCAGATGATCGAAGAGGGCTGGCTCGGCCAGATGAGCGAGCTGTCCGACCAGTTCGTGGACCTTGGTGAGTACGGTGCAGCCGATCTCGCCGACCGCTGGGTTGACTGGAAGTTCGCGCAGGGAACATCGGCCGATGGCACCGTGTGGGCCTACGGCACCGACATTGGCCCGCAGGGCCTCTGCTACAACGCGACCCTCCTTGAGGAGTCGGGTATCGCTGCCGACCGCGACGAGTTCGCCGCAGCCCTGGGCGGCGACGACGCAACGTGGGAGGACTTCTGGACGGTTGGAAAGAAGTTCACGGACGAGACCGGAGTCCCGTGGCTCGGCGTTTCGGCGTTCGCAATGAACTCCTTCGTAAACCAGCAGGACGAGGGCTACTACAAGGCTGACGGCTCGCTGAACACGGACAACCCGGCCATCAAGGACTTCCTCGGCCAGATCATTGACGCCACGAACTCTGGGCTAACCGCCAAGATCAACTCGTGGGACTGGAGCAACGAGGCGTTCCAGGGTGACTTTGCCGTGCATGTCTGCCCGGGCTGGATGCTTGGTTCGATCGAGGCCGGCGTGACCTCGGGTGACCAGACGTGGGACTTCGCGGATGTCTTCCCCGGCGGTGCGACCAACTGGGGTGGCTCATTCTTCTCAGTCCCGACCGTCACCGAGCACGCGGCTGAGGCAGCGGCGCTGGCTGATTGGCTGACCGCGCCAGAGCAGCAGATCATCGCGTTCCAGAACGCTGGTGCGTTCCCGAGCCAGATCTCCGCTCAGTCGGACCCCGCAGTCACCGGCTTCACCAACTCGACGTTCAACGATGCGCCGGTCGGTGAGATCCTCGCCAGCCGGGCCGAGGGCGTCGTCGCGCAGTTCAAGGGTCCCCAGGACGCCGTCATCCAGGACACTGTCATGGGTGGTGTGATTTCGGAGATCAACGCTGGGCAGATCACCGACCTCGACAGCGCTTGGGAGCGGTTCCAGGCTCTGCTGCAGGAAAACGGCATCGGCTAGCAGAACATGACCGGAATGCCCGGCCGGGTGGGACGTCCCCAGCTCCGCCCGGCCGGGCATCCAAACAAAAGGACGAACGTTGGCTGAGACGACCCGCACGAGGAATCCACGCGTGGCGCAGTTCCTTGCGAAGGCGACACCGTATCTTTACATCTCCCCTTTCTTCATTGTCTTCGCGATTGTCGGCCTCTTCCCGCTGGCCTTCACCGCGTTCGTGTCCTTCTTTGACTGGAAACTGACAACTCAGAGCGTCGACCAGGCCACCTTCGTGGGGCTCGACAACTACACGTCGGTCCTCTTCGGGAACACCGTCTTCTGGCAGTCACTGTTCAACACACTCTCGATTTTCCTCATCTCCACCATCCCGCAGATCATTGCGGCGGTGTTCATCGCGACGGTGCTCGATCGAAATCTCCGCGCGAAGACTTTCTGGCGCATGGGTGTGCTGCTGCCCTACATCGTGGCTCCCGTGGCGGTTGCGATCATCTTCTCGGCGATCTTCCGGGACCCACAAGATGGCGGACTGATGAATGCCCTCTTCCAAATGGTGGGGCTTGAACCCGTTGCCTGGAAGTCCACGCGCTTCCCGTCCCACGTCGCCATCGCCACGATGGTGAACTTCCGGTGGATAGGGTACAACTCGCTTATCCTCCTCGCGGCGATGCAAGCCGTACCACGAGATCTCTACGAGGCGGCCTCGCTCGACGGCGCCGGTTCCGTGCGCCGATTCTTCTCGATCACACTGCCGTCAATCCGCGGCACGATGGCCTTCGTGATTGTCACCGCCACGATGGGCGGTCTGAGGATCTTCGATGAGGTTCGCATGTACGATGCCCGGCCCGGCAGCGTTGGTGGGCCAGGCGGCGTCTTCCGCACCGTGGTGTTGTATATGTACGACACCGGATTCAATGGCGCCAAGGCCGATCTTGGAAAGGCCGCCGCCATCGCATGGCTGCTCTTCTTCCTGATTCTTTTCGTGTCCGGACTCAACTTCTTCCTCACGAGGATGATTGCCGACGACGGCAGCGGAAAGGTAGCGAAGAAGACCAAGCGTGCGCGTCGGAACGCCAAGCATTCGGCAACTGACACACCCGCCAGTCTCGCCGCTGGCGCGACGAACTCCGCGCAGAGGGAAGGGGAACTCCGATGACGAGCGTTGTCTCACCTCCGGACACCCGCAAGAAGAAGACACGAGGGAGCGCGGCCTGGGATCAGCCGCGGTGGTGGTTCTACGCCATCCTTGCCGCCGTCGTGGGCGGGTCGATGTTCCCGCTGTACTGGTCGTATGTGATTGCGTCGACCAACTCCGGCAACGCCAAAGCCCGCGTTCCGGTGCTGGTGCCGGGCGGAAACTTCCTCTCGAATGCGGCGAAGGTCATTGACACGATCCCGTTCTGGAGTTCGATGCTGAACTCGGTGATCGTCTCGGTCACGGTCACCGTCTCCGTGGTGTTCTTCTCCACTCTTGCGGGATACGCCTTCGGGAAGCTCGGATTCAAGGGCCGCAACGCCCTCTACAGCTTCGTGGTGCTCACCCTTGCGGTGCCGCCGCAACTGGGCGCGGTGGGTCTCTACCGGTTGATGGCCGATTGGGGCTGGACCGGAACGCTCGGCGCCGTGATCTTCCCGATCCTCGTGAGCGCGTTTGGCGTGTACTTCATGACCCAGTATCTGGGAGAGACGATCCCCACGGAGCTCATCGAGGCCGCGAGAGTGGACGGGGCCGGCCAGTTCCGGACGTTCTGGACGGTGGCGGTGCCCGCCGCACGTCCCGCTGCCGCAATCCTCGCCCTCTTCACGTTCATCGCCACCTGGACGGACTACTTCTGGCCGTTTCTCGTGCTGCGCGACCCGGACGTTCAGACACTGCAGACGGCGTTGTCCCGCCTGATGGCCAGCGCGGGCAACAACCCGGATATGTCGGTGATTCTGGCGGGTTCACTCATGTCGATCGTGCCGCTCCTGATTCTCTTCGTGCTCGCTGGCAAGCAGCTCGTTGCGGGCATCATGGCGGGAGCGGTCAAGAGCTAAGTCCTCGCGGGTTCGCCGGGCGACTACGCCCGCCGAACCCGCGACCTCACACGGACTCGCCGGGTACCAGCGTTGGCGTGAGGATCACTTGTTCTGCGGGCAGGTCTCTGCGAGCGATCCGCTCCAGGAGCATCTTCGTCGCCGACTCCACCATCCGAAGTAGCGGGTTGTTGATGGTCGTGAGGCGCGGCGTCGTGGCATCGGCCATCCCGAGATTATCGAATCCCACCAGCGCGATGTCCTGCGGCACGCGCCTTCCGGCCGCGGCAATAGCGCGGTTGACGCCGATCGCCATCGTGTCCGAGGCAACGAAGATGCCGTCTGTCTCGGGGAATCGCGCAAGCAGCCGAACAGTCGCCTCTTCGGCGCCTTTGATCGTGAAGTTTCCGGACTCGATCGCGTCCGTGCTGAGGCCAGCCTCGCTGAGGGCGCGCCGCCAACCGGCGATTCGATCGAGAGAAGCGGTCATGTCGCTTGGGCCACTTACGGTGCCAATATGCCGCCGCCCCGCGTCGATCAGAACCCGCGTTGCGATCTGGCCGCCTTTGTCATTGTCCACATCGACGTACGTGAGGCCTTCGTGATCGAATGGCCGCCCAATGAAGACCGTCGGCAGAAGCCCACGGACCTGATCTTCCATCATGTCGCCGCGGTGCAGCGAGGTGATGATGGCGCCATCCACGTGGCCTCCGCCGAGGAACTGGGCCATTCGCTCCGCTGGACGGTTGCGGTTCGCGATGAGGAGGACGAGTTGCAGATCGATCCCCTCCAGCGCTCCGGACACACCACGCAAGACGCCGGTGAGAAACGGATCGGAGAGGAACAACTCATCGGGCTCGGAGATCACCAGGGCAATCGAGCCGTGCTGGCTGGTCGCAAGCGCTCGCGCCGCACGGTTGGGGACGAAGCCTAGCCGCTTCACTGCCGTATCGACCGCGCGCTGCGCCTGTGGGGAGACGCGTAGGCCGCCGTTGATTGCGCGTGAAGCCGTTGCGCGGGAGACTCCGGCCGCTTTGGCGACTTCGTCAAGTGTTGGTCTTCGGTCTGTCACAGGGTCACCTTATAGCGAATCTTACAGAGGCTAAGTCTATTCGACTCGCGATGGAAGCGCTCCCATAATGGGGCCACAGACTAGATTTGGCGTGGCTGGCCGGGGCGCCGTCGGACTGAAAAGGGCAACAAAAAAGCGCCGTCATCTTCGACGGCGCGAGATCCGCAAGCTCCGGTGGCTGGGTCTCGGGGTCCCGCAGGCTAGTCGATCGTTGCGATCTCGAGCTCGATACGGTCCAGTTCGCGTGCGATCTGCTCGTCCTGGCCACGGTACTGCGCATAGCCAACCACGGCGATCAGCGGCAGCGCCACAGTCACGGCGAGGAGCGGGTTGATCACGGCAACGAGCGTGAACACGGCAAGCGAGACGAGCGCGAATGCGATCACGTTCGAGGTGCGGATCTTCTTGGCGATCTCCGCACGCTCGGTGGTGGTGAGCAGGTTCTCTTCGAGAACTGCAGGGGCGAGTGTCGTTGTCATGTGTCAGTTCCTTTCGGTTGCGCCGAACAGGAACCCCTCAGCCGAGCAGCCCTGCACGGCTATGAGCGGCTGGGATCGCCAGCCTCCGGGAGGTTTCCCGGTACCTCAATTCTATAGAGGGCAGCAGGGGCGGAGTAAAGGTGGGGGAACGTGTGATGAGACACCATTTTGCCAAAGTCGTCACATTTGCGCGGCACTCGGTGTAAGCAACCAAGGGTGGCGTGCAGGCGGCGGCTCCCTTCCCGAGTCCGCGTGACATACCCCCTGCCGGGCGCGCCGTCGGGGAGAATGGAGGCATGACGAAGGTTCTTGTGGTGTGTACGGGAAACATCTGCCGATCGCCGATGGGCGAGATCGTGCTGGCGGAGCAGGCGGCCGCGCGCGGCATCGAGCTGGAGGTGGACTCCGCGGGGATCAGCGCCGAGGAGACCGGCAACCCCGTGGACTCGCGGGCACGCCGTGTGCTTGAGGCGTCCGGATATCGTGTCCCGCGCCGCGCCGCTCGCCAGGTCCGCCGTGGCGAGCTGCAGGACTACGATCTCGTCCTCGCGATGACGGCCCAGCACCAGTCCGCGCTTCGCCGCAGGGCCGAGTCCGAGGGCGCTCCCACCGAGCGCATCCGGCTCTGGCGGGAGTTTGATCCGGCCGCCCCCAAGCTGTCCGACGGCGCCCGGCCGTCAGAGCTCGACGTCGCCGATCCCTGGTACGGCGGTCACGAAGACTTTGTGGAGGCGCTGGAGATGGTCGAAGCCGCGATCGACGGGATCCTCGCCGAACTCGGCTGAGCACCACGAAGTGGAGCAAGATTCGACCCACAACGCGGCGCGGTCGAGTCATGCTTCGATAGAGGGACGGTGAGATTGCAGGCGGTCAGAGCGCACCACGTTTTGGCCCGGCCTTCGGCCCCACTCAACCGGGATATGATCCCGCGCTCAATGACCTTCAGGCAGACGGCGTGACCGGGGGCTGGTCGGACCACGGGAACATGATCCACTTGTCGGTCGAGAGCCAGACGTAATCGGGCACGATCACCGACCTCGGCTTGTGATACAGCACGGCCGAACGCACGCTTGCCGCCGCCGCGGGCCCCTCGCTCAGGCTCTCGATGACCTTCTGCAGGGTCCTGCCCGAGTCGGCCACGTCGTCGACCACGAGAACCCGTTTCCCTCCGAGCGAGGACGAGTCCATCAGCGGCGGTAGGAACACCGGTTCGGTAAGGACCTCGCCGATCCCCGTGTAGAACTCCACGTTGGTGGCCGCCATCGCCTTCACCCCGAGCGCGTACGCGACCGCTCCCGCCGGGATCAGGCCGCCGCGGGCAATCGCGACAACGACATCCGCCTGCCACTGCGAATCGGCCACCTGTTGTGCGAGCTCGCGCGTTGCATCCCCGAATCTCGACCAGGTGAGGATCTCACGTTCGATGGTCTCCGGTGCGACGTCGTCGAAAGGCTGTGCCATGAACTGACTGTAATCGAGTCGGCACCGATGTGGGGTCAGATTGGGTGCACCCCTGCGAATCGGATGGCCGTAGCGCGCGTTGCGGGTGACCCTTAGCCACTCACGTGAGTGGGAAACGTTCGAAATGGCGGGTGGGCGCGGTCATTTGCCACTCACGTGAGTTGCAAAAGCCCGCTTCAGGCTGCGGAGAAAGATTGGGACGTTATTTCGATGTCGAGATACCGGCGCTGGCATAGGATTGAGACGTGATCACTGTAGCTGCGCCAAGGGAGCCGCAGCCCGAAACCCGGGTTGCCCTCGTCCCTGAGACTGTCCGAAGTCTGGTCAGAGCCGGCCATCGTGTGCTGATCGAGAAAGGTGCGGGAGTTGCCGCCTCGTACCCCGATTCGCAGTACACAGAGGCCGGCGCCCAGATCGTCAACGGAATCGATCTTGCCACGATCGATGTCCTCGCCCACGTGACCCCGCTGCCCGCCACCGCTATTGAGCGTATGCGGCAGGGCGCCGTCACGATCGGCTTGGCCGGTCCGTACGACGGCGAGCGCGTGGCCGCACTGTCGGCTGCCGGTGTGACGGCCATGAGCTTTGAGAGGTTGCCGCGTACCTCACGAGCACAGTCCATGGACGTGCTGTCCTCGCAGGCGCTGACCGCCGGCTACCGCTGCGTGCTGGAAGCCGCGATTCGGTTGCCGCGATTCTTCCCACTCGCCATGACCGCTGCGGGCACGGTCCCCCCGGCGAAGGTCGTGGTGTTGGGAATCGGCGTGGCCGGGCTACAAGCCATCGCCACTGCGAAACGATTGGGCGCCACGGTCTCGGCCAACGATATCCGGCCGGACTCGGCCGAAGAGGCACGCTCCGTCGGCGCCACCTTCATCGACGTCGGCCTCGACTCCGCCGAGGGCACCGGCACCGGCGGTTATGCCCGCGCACTCGGTGACGATGCCGCAACCCGCCAGCAGGCCGCACTCGCACCACACATCGCCGAGGCGGACGTGTTGATCACCACCGCCGCCGTTCCCGGCCGCGCCGCGCCGCGTCTGGTGACCCACGATATGGTGGCCGCCATGCGTCCCGGCTCCGTCGCCGTCGACCTGGCGGCCTCCACCGGCGGCAACATCGAGGGTTCGAAGCCCGGTGCAGACGTCGCGATCACCTCTGCAACTGGCGAAGGCACCGTGACGATCGTGGGGCTCGCCTCCGCGCCGTCGGACCTGCCCACTGATGCTTCGCGGCTCTTCTCGAAGAACGTGGAGAACGTGCTGAAGCTGATTGTGACAGAGGGCGAGATCGCGGTGGACTTCGCCGATGACATCGTGGCTGGCATGACGATCACGCACGCGGGAGTCAACCGCCTCGAGGCGCCGGCAGAGCCGGAGACTCCCACAGAACCCGCCGCTCCGGCTGACGAAGGGACGGACGCCTGATGGAATTCATGACCAGCCTCACCATTCTCGTGCTCGCGGCATTCGTGGGCGTCGAGGTGGTCTCGAAAGTCACCTCGACCCTGCACACGCCGCTGATGTCCGGCGCGAACGCGATCCACGGCATCATCCTCGTGGGCGCCCTGATCGTGACCGCACACGCCACCAACACCTTCGTGCTCATCCTCGCGCTACTGGCCGTGGTGCTCGCCTCGATGAACCTCGTGGGCGGCTTCGTGGTCACGGACCGGATGCTCGAGATGTTCTCCGGCACGAAGAAGGGGGCCGAGAAGTGAGCATTCTTCCAGAACCGGTCTCTGCGGCGCTCTATCTGGTTGCCGCCGTCTGCTTCATCCTCGCGCTGAAGGGCCTGTCCGGCCCACGCACGGCCCGGCGCGGCAACTTGATTGGTGCGTCCGGCGCCGCGATCGCCGTGGTCACCGTGTTCCTCTCGACCGATTTCGACGGGGCCAGGCTCTGGCTGGCCCTGATCGCCGTCGTGATTGGCGCCGTGATCTCGGTGCCGATCGCCCGCCGCATCCAGATGACCAACATGCCGCAGCTCGTGGCACTGTTGAACGGTGTGGGTGGTGGCGCGGCGGCCATGGTGGGGCTCATCGAGCTCCAGGAGTGGGCCGGAACCGCGGGCTATGTGGCTACCTTCGCCACCGCAGCCGCGATCCTGATCGGCTCGATGTCCTTCGCCGGCTCGATCGTCACCTTCCTGAAGCTGCAAGGAATCATGACCGCCCGGCCGATCGTGCTCCCCGGTGCTATCGCAATCATGTTTATCGGGATGGCGATTACGGCGGCGCTGGCGATCGTCGTGGCGATCACTGGCAGCTTCGGCTGGGGCCTCGCACTGATCGCCGCGGGCCTGGCCTCGGGTGTGCTCTTCGTGCTTCCTGTTGGCGGCGCGGACGTGCCGATCGTGATCTCGCTCCTGAACGCCTTCACCGGTATCGCCGTGGCGGCTTCCGGTTTTGCGATGCCGAACACCCTCATGCTGGTGGCCGGTATCCTCGTGGGCGCGTCCGGCACGGTCCTGACACTCGCCATGGCTGCGGGCATGGGCCGATCGGTGGTCGGAATCCTCTTCGGGGCGCTGCAGGGCGGATCGACGGCGGGCTCCACCCAGGAGTCGGACCGGCCGGTCCGCCGGGCCACTCCCGACGACGTCGCCACGGCCCTGGCATTTGCCCGCAAGGTTGTCGTCGTGCCCGGGTATGGTCTCGCGGTGGCGCAGGCCCAGCACGTACTGCACGAGCTGGTCACGGCGCTACGCAGCGAACACAACGTGGAGGCCGTCTACGGCATCCACCCGGTGGCCGGTCGCATGCCCGGGCACATGAATGTGCTGCTTGCTGAGGCGAACGTGCCGTACGAGCTACTGATTGAGGCCGAGGACGCCAATCCCCAGATGCCTGCGACGGACATCGTCATGGTGGTGGGCGCGAACGATGTGGTCAACCCCGCCGCGCGGGACGATCCGCAATCCTCGATCTACGGGATGCCAATCATCGACGCCGATTTCGCCGGCCAGGTGTTCTTCTTCAAGCGTTCCATGCGACCCGGATTCGCGGGTATCGAGAACGAGCTGCTGTTTGACGACAAGACCCAACTCGTCTTTGGTGACGCGAAGGAGTCGCTCACTGCCGTCAACGCCGCCCTCAAGGAGGTCTAGGGTCACTCTGCGGAACGGAGGCGGAGGGAGTTCCCGACGACGATCACGCTCGAAGCAGCCATCGCCGCCCCCGCGATCATTGGGTTGAGTAAGCCCGCCGCCGCGAGCGGAATGGCCGCAACGTTGTAGGCAAAGGCCCAGAACAGGTTCTGCTTGATGATCCGTAGAGTGGCGCGGGAGACCCGGATCGCCATCGGCACGCGGGTGACGTCGCCGCCCACGATGGTGATGTCCGAAGCCTCGATCGCCACGTCCGTGCCTGTGCCCATGGCGATGCCCAAGCCGCGCTGGCCCGCCTGAGCGAGGGCCGCGGCGTCGTTCACGCCGTCGCCCACCATGGCCACCACGCGCTCGGCGCCCTGGAGATCGGAGACCACGCGCACCTTGTCCTCGGGGAGGACCTCGGCGTGCACCCGCTCGATTCCGAGCTCTCCGGCCACGCGTTGCGCGGCCGCCTGGTTGTCGCCGGTCAGCAGGATCGGCTCCACCTGGAGCTCGCGCAGTTCGGAGATTGCCTGCGCCGCCTCGGCCTTCGGTTCGTCGCGCACCTCGATCACGGCGCGGGCGCGGCCACCCCAACCCACCACAACGGCGGTGCCACCGGACTCGGAGACGAGCGCCGCGGCGTCGTCGGCCCCGGAGATGCCAGCATCATTCAGGAAGCCGGGCCTGCCGACCGCGACCGTCTCACCCTCGACCGATGCCGTGATGCCGAGGCCGGCGGTGTTCTGGAAGTCGGTGACGTCGGGGAGCGGGCCGGCTTCGCGGGCCGCCTCGGTGATCGCGCGGGCGATTGGGTGCTCGGAGTTCGATTCGGCTGCACCGGCGAAGCGGAGCGCGGTGGCCTCGTCCTCACCGGGCAGCGGGCGCACGCCCGAGACCGCCATGACACCCGTGGTGAGGGTGCCGGTCTTGTCCAGCACGATCGTGTCGATCTGGCGCGTAGATTCAAGGATCTCCGGTCCCTTGATCAGGATGCCCTTCTGCGATGCACGGCCTGAGCCCACCAGCAGTGCGGTGGGAGTCGCAAGGCCAAGCGCACACGGGCAGGCGATGATCAGCACCGCCACCGCGGCGGTGAACGCGGCCTGCGTGTTCGGGCCCCAGATCATCCAGGCGATGAAGGTGAGCAGCGCGATCCCGATCACGATCGGCACGAACACGGCGGAGATCCGGTCCGCGAGCCGCTGCACGGGAGCCTTGCCGGTCTGCGCTTGGGACACGAGACGGCCGATCTGCGCGAGCTGGGTATCTGAACCCACGCGCGTGGCGCGGACGGTGAGCGCACCGGATGAGTTGATGGTTGCGCCGGTGACCTCGTCGCCGGGCGAGACCTCTACCGGCACCGATTCCCCGGTGAGCAATGAGGTGTCGACGGCGGAGTTGCCGCTGACGACGACGCCGTCGGTAGCGATCTTCTCACCCGGGCGGACCAGGAAGAGATCGTTCACTTGGAGCGCGTCGATCGGAACCTCAACCTGCTGCTCTCCGACGAGTTTGGTGGCGCTCTTGGCGCCCATGTCGAGCAGCTTGAGGAGCGCCTCGGAGGCACTTCGGCGCGAGCGGGACTCGGCATAGCGACCAGCCAGAAGGAAGGTGGTGACCACGGCGGCGGTCTCGAAGTAGAGCTCCGGGTGGTGGCCCGCATGTGTGGCACGGGGGATGAAGGACATTTCCATCGTCATGCCAATCTCGCCGGCGCCGCCGAACGTGATCGCCCAGAGAGACCAGGCCGTTGCGGCAATCACACCGAGCGAGACGAGCGTGTCCATCGTGGAGCTACCGTGGCGGCCGGCGTTGAAGGCCGCGCGGTGGAAGGGCCAGGCGCCCCACGTTGCAACAGGGAGCGCGAGCGCCAGCACCAGCCACTGCCAGCCGGGGAACTGCGTGGCGGGGATCATCGAGAGGATGACGACTGGGACCGTGAGGATCGCCGAGACGATCAGTCGGCGGCGGAGGTCCGCGCTACGGGCATCGGTTGGGGCGGAGGTGTCCTCGCCGCCGTGGTCGTGCCCACCGAGCATTGCGGGATCCATTTCGCTGTGCGCCATGTGATCGTGGCCCGCGTGGTCCGCGTGATCCCCGTGGGACAGCACCGCGTGTTGCCCGTGGTCTCGACTTCGTTCGCCGTGCTCACTCCGCTCAACCAACGAATGCCGCGACGTCACGCGACCACCGTATCCGGCGGCCTTCACCTGGGAGACGAGGGCGGCGTCGTCGTGCTCTTCCGTCAAGACCACATGTGCGGTCTCGAGCGGCAGGTTCACGGTGGCCGTGACGCCGGGCAGTTTGGCGAGCCGCTTCTCGACGCGGGCCACGCACGAGGCACAGGTCATGCCCTCGATGGCCATGTCGACTTCGGCGATCGGTGTGTGTGGTTCAGTTTCAGTACTCATAGTTGCTCATGAAGCGTTGACGTAATTCGTCATCCTGCGCGTCAGTCGCAGGATCCAGAAATGTCTGCCTGATTCGGCGTGGGATCTGGATTCTGCGACGGCGCTTCGCTCCGCGCAGAATGACGGTGTGTGGGTTGCACGGCGAACTGATCGCTGCGTTTCGATACTTCGTCTCGACTCGCCGCCACATGGGCGGCTCACTCAACGAGTCTTGCGTCAGCGCTGGACGCCCACGAGGGTGTAGCCCTCTTCGTCGATGAGTTCCGCGATGGTCTCGTCCGCGATGTCCGTGTTGAGGGTGAGGACCACGTCGGAAGTTCCGCCGGACTCGAGCGTCACCATGACATTGGCGACCTCGGGCCGTGCCTCGAACGCCGTCGTGACGTGGCCCACGCAGTTGTTGCAGGTAAGTCCGTCGACCTTGAGATTGATGGTGGCCATGTTGGTGCCTTCCTTTAGCTCTTCCAGAGGCGCGCGACGGCCTGGGTGGCTTCCCGGACCTTCTCGCGGCCGGCGTCGTCGTCCGCGCGGGCGGCTCCCACGACGCAATGGTTCAGGTGATCCTCGAGCAGTGCGAGGCTCACCGACTGCAGCGCCTTGGTGGCTGCAGAGATTTGGGTGAGGACGTCGATGCAGTACGTGTTCTGCTCGATCATCCGCTCGATGCCGCGGACCTGACCCTCGATGCGGCGCATTCGAGCGATGTACGCGGCACGATCGCCGGTGTAACCATGTTCGGTCTCATCGTGGGCGCCACAGGTGCACTCGTCGGTGGCGCAGTGGTTCAGCTCAACGTCCATGCCATCTACCGTATACCCCTAAGGGGTATAAGACAAGACCCTCTCGTGTTTCGCCGGCCTGGCCCGAACGCCGCCGCCCACGCGCATTAGTTGAGCCCACCGGTACGCATCAGCGCTGATGTGTACCGCACAGCTCAACATTCGTGCCGGTGCGCGTGTGGGAGCCGGTGGGTGGATGAGGGGTCGGGGGAAGGTGCCTGTAAGTGGAGGGGGCGAGGGGCCGGGCGGGGGATCTCACAGCGAGTGTCCCGCGGGTCACGAGGGGGTACCCGGTAGCCTGGCACATGTGACAGTACTTCTTGCAACCGAGGCCGACGTCGCCGTTCCCCAGTACGAGGGCATCATCGGCTGGGTGCTCAGCCTGATGGACACCCTCGGCGAGATCGGCGTGGGTGCCGCGGTCCTGATCGAGACCTTCTTCCCGCCGATCCCCTCCGAGGCAATCCTGCCCGGCGCGGGATTCCTCGCGTACGACGGCCGAATGAACTTCTGGTTCGCCTGGGCCGCGGCCACGCTCGGCGCGCTACTCGGCGCGTGGGGCTGGTACTGGATCGGTCTCGTGTTCGGCCGGCGCCGCACGCGCGAGATCATCGGCCACATCCCGCTGATGGAGTACGAGGACTTCGACAAGGCCGAGGCCTTCTTCCAGAAGTGGGGCGGCGTGGCCGTGCTGACGGGTCGCTGCGTGCCGCTGGTGCGCTCCTTCATCTCGATCCCGGCCGGTATCGAGAAGATGCCGTTCTGGACGTTCACCGGATACACCGTGCTGGGCTCCGGAGTGTGGAATGGCATCTGGGTGGGTCTCGGGTATGCCTTCGGCCCCGCGATCCGGCCCGTGCTGGAACAGTGGAGCGGGATCCTCTCCAACATCGTGGTGGCGATCATCCTCGGGCTGATCGCCTGGTTCATCGTGGCCCGCCTCATCAAGCGCTCGAAGTATAGGGCTGTTCCCTCCGAGTAGTCACAGCGCTCCGGCTTCCACCAGACGTGTGCCGCTCATCCCCGATTCGGACCCGAGTGAGCGCCCATATGTGGGATGCGCGTGAGCAGCACAAGTGGTCGGGAGGGGTTAGTCCTCAAGGTGGCGCACGAGATGCTCTGCCAGGCCCGTGTACGAGGCGGGTGAGAGGGCCAGCAGACGTGCCGCGACGTCGTCGGGCAGGCCAAGATCGGCAATGAACTCGCGCATTTCGACGGCGTTCACGCGGCGGCCGCGGGTGAGCTCCTTCAGGCGCTCATAGGGGTTGGCCATGCCGGTGGCGCCGGCGATGCCAGCGGCGCGCATCGCGGATTGGACCGCCTCACCGAGGACTTCCCAGTTGGAATCGAGATCGCGAGCCATCTGATCGGCGTCGACCTCGAGTCCGGCAAGCCCGCGCGTGACGTTGTCCAGGGCGAGCAGCGAGTGGCCGAACGCCACCGAGATGTTGCGCTGGGTGGTGGAATCGGTGAGATCGCGCTGCAGGCGGGAGGTCACGAGCGTGGCCGCGAGCGTGTCCAGCAACGCACAGGAAATCTCGAGGTTCGCCTCGGCGTTCTCGAAGCGGATCGGGTTCACCTTGTGCGGCATGGTGGAGGAGCCGGTGGAGCCCTGCGCCGCGAGGTTCTGGCGGAAGTAGCCGAGCGAAATGTAGGTCCACACGTCCGTGGCGAGGTTGTGCAGCACGCGGTTGAAGCGCGCCACGTCCGAGTACAGCTCGGCCTGCCAATCGTGCGACTCGATCTGCGTGGTGAGTGGGTTCCAGGTGAGCCCGAGGCCCTCCACGAAGGCCTGTGCGATGCGCTCCCAATCCGTGCCGGGAACGGAGATGGAGTGGGCCGCGTAGGTGCCGGTGGCGCCATTGATCTTACCCAGGTACTCGGCGCGCTCGACCCGCTTCATCTGGCGAGTGAGCCGGTGCGTGAGGACCGCAAGCTCCTTACCAAGCGTCACTGGGGTGGCGGCCTGGCCGTGGGTGCGGGCGAGCATCGGAACGCCGGCGGCGCTGTGGCTGAGCGAGATCAGCTTGGCGCGGAGCCTGCGAGTTGCGGGAAGCCACACCTCCTCGACGGCGGAGTGGATCACGAGCGCGTAAGCGAGATTGTTGATGTCTTCCGAGGTGCAGAAGATGTGCACAATCTCGGAGACGCTCGGCAGGACGGTCTCACCGAGGCTGGCGGGGGCGGCCTCGAGGCGGCGCTTCAGGAAGTACTCGATCGCCTTCACATCGTGCCGGGTCTCCGCCTCGATCTCGGCAAGCTCGGCGATCTCCGGCGCACCGAAGTCCTCGGGGATCGCGCGCAGGTATGCGGTTTCTGCCTCGCTCAGCTTCGGGGCTCCCGGGAGTGCGTCCTGCTCGGTGAGATGGATCAGCCACTCGATCTCCACGATAAGCCGCGCCCGGTTCAGCGCCGCCTCCGAGAGGTGGTTTACCAGCGGCGCGACGGAGCCACGGTAGCGACCGTCGAGCGGGCCGAGTGCGAGAGGGGGCGTGATCGCGGAGAGGTCCATGCCCCCCATTCTCCCCTACCTCCGGTCTCGTGCTGCGTCATCCCAGATTTCACCAGGTTTGAGCCCTCTTTCTTGGGATGAGCAGCACAAGTCCGCGAAGGCGGGTGAGGCGGGGGATTGGGGGCGGAGGTCAGCCGAGGCGCGCGCCGATCGCGTCGACGGCCCGCGTCACCGTGGGGACGGCGATTCCGTGGCGGTGCGCCAACTCGATGAGGTGTAACCCGAGCGCGTCGAACTCGGTGGGGCCGCCCGCCTTGACGTCATTCCACATGGATGACGGCGCCTGGGGGTCCAGTGCGCGCAACTGCGCCACCACGTCGTCGGGATTGGTGGGCAGGCCTTCGGCCTCGGCGATCTGGGCGATCTCCGCCACCATTGCCTCGATGACTCCGGGCTTGGCGTCCATGGCGGGGCCGATCGGGGCATCGCGCCAACTCGTCGCGAGGGCGAGCGCCGAGAGGAACCGGAACTTGCGCCAGAGCACCTCGGATTCGGTGCCGCCCACGTTGGTGGTCACGCCTGAGGCGATCAGGGCCTTCGTGAGTTCCCACTCCGCGGCCTCCTGGGGGACATTCACAATTCGCAGGCCGAAGGGCTGGCGGATGGTGCCGTCGTCGGCCCGATTCGCCACGATCTGGATCGCACCGCAGATCACGCGCTCCACGCTCGAAAGTGCCGAATGCACGAGCGGCGGGTGCGCGACCCCGTTCTGCAGGAACAGCACCTCGCTCGGCTTCGCGGCGGCGATCCCGGGCAGGACGTCGCCGAGGGCGTACGTTTTCGTGGCCACGATGATGGCCGAGCCCTTCGGCGGTACGTGCGCTACCGCGGGCGTGGTGTGGTGTTCGCCCTCGGGATCGATCACGGTGAGGCCGTCACGTGCGATTCGTTCGGCCGTGGCCGGCCGGGCCACCACCGTGACCTCCGCTCCGGAGCGCTGTAGCGCGCTCGCGAGGACTCCACCAACTGCACCTGGGCCAATCACACTGATCATGCCTCCAGGCTACGTGCCTGAGCCGCCGTTTGGTGCCCGTTTGCGGGCGCGGCTCCTCGGCGCCGGCGGTGCGGCACGGTACCGTGGAGACGTGAGCGATCAAGGCTATGGCGACTTCGAGTTCGAGCGCCGCTTCTTCGTGCGCGATCTGCCGTGTGAGATCCTTGACGCCGAGCCGCCCACCGTGATCGTGCAGACCTACCTGCTCGCCGAGGATGGCTTCGCCGTGCGGATTCGGCTCCAGGCCTCCGCTCCCACGGGCCGACTCGATCCGAAGAGCCGCGCCGATGCCGCACTCACGCAATTCGAGGGCGAGTTCGATCTGTGCATGCTCACTGCCAAGGGCCCGTATGTGGGCGGCACGCGGTACGAGGCGGAGCGTGAACTGGACGTTTCGGTGGGCCTGGAGATGTGCCGGCGTGCGGGTGCCACGATCTCGAAGAGCCGCTACTCAGCGTGGCTCGGCCAGGACGGCTGGGTGATCGACGAGTTCGCCGGCGCCAACCGGCCGCTGATCATCGCCGAGTGTGAGCGCGGTGGTCCCGTCGTGGACCTGGCGATCCCGGAGTTTTGCATCACCGAGGTGACCGACGACGATAGGTTCTCGAACGATTCGCTCGCCCACGAGCCGTACTCCACCTGGGCATACCGATTCGAGGAGGAACTCGCGGAGCGCGGTGGCGCGTTCCTTGGGGAGTTTGGACAGAACTCCACCTTGTAGCGCGGCGCGGGTCGAGGAGCGGGATTCGCTGCGTCATGTGCCGAGGGACGTGCAATTGTGCCGGGGTGGGATGTCTCATGAATGGCGTAACGGATACCGCTGGGCCCCGATCAGATGAGAGACTTAGTGCAGGATCACAAAGAACTCGAAGGGGAGAGGCGTGCGCGTCGTCGTAATCGGTATCGCTAACCAGCAGACGTCACTGCCGGTCGATACCTTTCCGATCGAATTCGAGCCGTGGCGCAACGCAAATGGTCAGATCAGGCACACCGTGGGTGGGGTGGGATTCACCGTTGCCCGCGTGCTTTCCACCTTCGGCAACATGGTGGCGCTCGCGAGCCCCATGGGTGAGGACTACCCCGCGGCTCTGATCGATGCCGAGGCATATCGCTACAACATCTCGACGCACCTGTGCCGGCGCGAACTCGTGCGCACGCCGCGCTCCTTGGTGTTCTACGACTCGCAGGGCCGCCGCATGGTGAACTCGGACATGACGGACGCCGCCGGTTTCGTGTTTGATCCCGAAGATCTGCTCCCGGATGTCTCCAGCGCGCAGCTCGTGGTTCTCGCGAACCTGCCGCTGGTGCGGAACCTTGTGGAGCCGCTACGGGACGCCGCGAGCGTCTACGCGATCGACCTCCACGACATTCGCGATCCACAGAACCCGAAGCTCACGCCGTTCCTGAGCGCGGATCTGATCAATCTCTCGAACGATCACCTGCATGGCAAGGAACTGGAGGTGCTCGAATACCTTCGCGAGAACTCCGAGGCGAAGCTCCTCTCGATGACTCTTGGGGCCGACGGCGCCCTCATCCTTACTCCGGACATGGACCAGCCCGTACATATCCCCGTGACGTCGGTTGAAGCGGTCAATACGGTGGGAGCGGGGGAGTTCTACTGGGCGGTGACGCTGCAGTACTTCGTGAACGCTGGGCTCAGCGCGGTCGAGGCCGCGACGCTGGGGTGCGAGGCGGCCACGCGTATGGTGGCGTCGCCGGCGATCCACACGCCCACGAACATCGACGATCTACGAGCGCTTATCGTGCCGCCGGATTCGCGCACGGAGCAACCCGGCGAGTTCGCCTGGAGTCCTGTGGAGCAGGCCCACCACTACGACATCTGACTCAACCAAGGAAGTCAGCCGTTATCCGCGACTCGCTGGAGCTCCTGCTCGATCACGGTTGTGAAGCCCTCTCCGTCGAGCCAGCCACCGATGTACTGGGCGTTCACTACGAACTGAGGTGTGGCGGCCTTACCGAAGATCTGCGTGGCGTTGTCGTATGACGCTTGGATCGCCGCTCGCGCGGCCTGAGAGTTCTCAAGTGATTCCGTGAAGGTGGCGATGTCTGGCATGCCAATCTCCTCGGCGATCGCGATGAGGTTCTCATTCGAGAGATCGGTGCCGCCCTCGACGAACTGATAGTTCACGATCGCGTGGCTCATCTCAAAGAACAGCCCCTGATCTCCGGCGGCGCGGCCGGCCACGGCGAGATCCACGGATTCTTCTCCGAGCACGGGGAAGTCGTTCCATTCGTAGCGCACGACGCCCTCGTCGATGAAGTGCTGAATCGCAGGGAGGGTCTCAAGGTGGAACTTGGCGCAGTACGAGCAGCGGAAGTCCGCCCACTCGGCGATGACGACGGGCGCGTTGACGTCGCCCATCGCGAAGGAGTCGCCCTCCGTGCGGCGGAACTGCGCTTCCATCACCGCGAGTACGTCATCCGATGGCGCGTCTGGGTAGGGCGCTGCCTCGGTGGAGCCGGCTTCGGTATCCGTTGCAGGATCCGTTGCGGTGGCGGTCGGCTCTGCGGGCGCGGATGCGTCGTCGTCGGGAGCGAGAACGGTGCGGCTGAGGAGCAGGCCGATCACGATGCCGAGTAGAAGCATCACAAGCAGGGAGAGCACGGTGACCAGCACCGAGCGCCGGGGCTGCTGCGGCGGGGCCGGTTGGGCGGGTGCGCTCGCGTAGGTGGGGTACTGGGCGGAGGGCCCGGGGGCCGGATAGTTCCCGGCCGACGGCGTTGGGGTGGCCGGTTCGTAGCCCTCAGGTGGGGTGGTCACGACGTGGGGTCCTCGTTCTTCCAGCGGCGCACAAGTAGCACCGCAATGGCGCCGACTGCGGCGATTCCAGCTACCCCCACGATAGCGCGTTGGAGCGTGGAGCCCTCTCCGGGCTCGGGGGCAGCGGTTGGCTCCGACGTCGTCTCTTCCGTGGCGGGCTCGGGTGTGGTGGGCTCGGTGGTCGTTGGTTCCGGTGTGGTGGGCTCGGTGCTCACCTCGAGCTCGAACGCGATCGTGCCCTCGATCCGGTGGCCGTCGGAGGAGACCACGGACCAGTTCAGTTGGTACGCGCCGTCGGGAAGCTCGGGGAACGGCGCCCGCACGAACCGCCCGTCGACGGCTGGGGTGACCTCGTGCACCGTGCTGCCCGACTCATCCAAAATGGCGATCGCGGGCGTCGCATCCATGATCTCGGCGCTGTACTCGAGTTCGATCTGGGTGGGCGCTTCGGTGAGGACGGAGCCGTCCTCAATGTTCGAGGCGATCAGTTGATCGTGCGCCGCTGCGGGCAACGCAATCCCAACAGACAGAACGAGGGCGCACAGGAATCCGCGGAGAAGTCGCATGCCTTCATCCTATGTCCGGCGCGGGTTAAGGGGTGACGCGCGTGGCGACCTGGAAGGAATCGGCTTCGAGGACCGTCTCGAACTCGACGCCGTGGCGCTCGGTGGCCCAGCGTGCGCCGTCGGGATCGGGATCGTCGTGCCACACGTGTGACTCGAGGTCGAAGACCACGTAGTCCGGAACGGGGTTGGTGGGGTTCCCCATCCAGTACACCTCGGCCTGCGGCACGAGCCGGGCCATGAGCGTGAGGTCCGTTTCAACGACGGCGCCCTCGGGGACGGCGTCGAGCACCTCGAGCGCGGCCGGGAGCTTCGGCGAGGGTTAGCGGCCAAAATGTGTGTATGGCGTCGGCGTGTCATGAGCGTCCGGCCCATCCTTTTCGGGTCCAGAGGCCTTCTTCGGCGCTGAGG
>FZQV01000007.1 GCA_900199505.1 Ruaniaceae bacterium KH17
ACAGGACGTCCCACAAGATCCGCGAGACCTGCGAACGCACGACCGGCGAATCAGGTGACCTGCCCGCGGCGGCCTTCCCATCAGCGAGATCGAACTCGAGCTGCCCATCGGCCCGCAAATGCTCGTGAGCCACATGCATCAACACCGCGAGCTCCGCATCCGAATGCGCCGTCCCGAGGTGCTCCAACACGACCTGGCGGCCCTTGACCTTCGCCATGATCTGCACCGCCAAGTGACCCGACCCAGTCGGGACCTTGCGAATATACGGGCTCACCCGCCGATTCTACCGGCCCCTTAGTAACCCGAGCAGCGATACTGAACCGCGGAAAATCAACGAAAACACGGGATAAATCAAACCAAATCAGACCCTGAGGTCCAACTCAGGTTTAATCGTGCAAATGCATAGGCGGCAAACGAACATGAGATCAGGTTCCCGATGATCGATCCGAGGACGACAACTCCGGAGTTCAATAGGAACGTTCCAAATGGTTGACCTAGAGCGTTCCAGCCGTACGTGTAGTTCTCAATGTGAAACGTCCTCGGAATCAGGGACGGGTTAGAGAAGATCTGGCCATCAGGTCGAAGCGACGAGACGATCATCCACAGGATCGGGTATAAGCAGAGCGCCACAAAGGCGATCATGAGAACGTGGCGGAGAACCCTGCCGGCCGCCTTCCAACGCGAGTGTTTCGGTGTGAGAGACACCTTGACAGGAGCGGTAAGAGAATCAGTCTTCATAGTGCACCCAGAATTTCGATAGCCAGAAGTTGATGGCGGTGAGAACACCGATGATGAGGACTAGCAACCAAGCGAGCGCCGATGCGTAGCCCATCCGGAAGGCTTGGAAGCCCTCTTGATAGAGGTAGAGCGTGTAAAACAGCGTTGAATCAGCAGGGCCACCCGTACCGTTCGAGACAATGAACGCCTGGGTGAACGCCGAGAATGAGTTGATGACAGCGAGCACAAGGTTGAAGAAGATAATCGGTGTCAGAAGCGGAACTGTAATGGACCGGAACTGGCGGAGCTTCCCGGCACCATCAGTCGAAGCCGCCTCGTAGTACTCACGCGGGATCTGCCGCAAACCGGCCAGGAAAATCACCATTGGCGAGCCGAAGGTCCAGACGTGGAGCAGAATGATCGTTCCTAGCGCCGTGTCTGGATGGCCGATCCAACTGGTGGTTGAATCAAAACCCAGCGAGTTCAGCACGGTATTGAACAGACCCTCCGCGCCAAAAATCAGTCGCCACAGCGCGGCGATCGCGACCGAGGAACCGAGCAAGCTAGGCAGATAGAAGGCCGAACGATAGAACGTCAGGCCACGCATCCCCGAGTCCAGCAAGAGGGCCAAACCGAGGGCTGCGATCAACTGCAGCGGGACCCCCACAGCAACATAGGTCAGCGTCACGATAATCGATTTGTGCAACCGAGTATCAGAGATCATCCGCTGGATATTGTCGAGGTCCGTGAACGTCGCGGGCTCCAGCAGATTGTAGTCAGTGAAGGACAAATAGAGAGACATGAGGATCGGGCCGATCAACAGCAGAAGTGCACCAAGGATCCACGGCGCCAAGAAGAACACGGCTGCCTTGTTGTCCGGGGTCTCCTGCCGTGCCGGTCGAGACTTTCCCTTGGAAAGGCTCCTCAACTCAGCAATACTCACGCACATCCTCCTCATCGATGGTGGCGTCTCTTTGTCCCCGGCCCTCTTGTCGAGCTAGTCGCGAACGTTGATGATACGAATCACCACGTTATACTCTCCTCTTGTGGGATGTCAACGACGGATTCGAGTCGCGAATTATGGCGCCTATCACATTCTTCGTGTGATACCCATCACGCTTCCGAATCTGGCCCTCCAATGAGCGATACGCCCACTAGCAATGACGTCGCGCGGCTCGCAGGTGTCGCGCAGTCCACCGTTTCCTATGTGTACACAGGGAAGGGCCGGATCTCAGAGTCGACGCGACAGCGGGTCCTTAAGGCAGCAGCGGAACTCAACTATCAGCCGAACGCCGGGGCTCAAGCGCTACGCAGTCGGCAATCCCGTGCGCTTGGACTAATGTACCCCGTTCGGAGGCTTGGCGATCAGCCTGGCCGACTTTGGTTCTTAACCGAAGTAGTGGCCGCCTGCCGTGAACGCGGCTACGACGCGATCGTTGTGACAGCGGATGAAGGTCCCGATGGTCTGAGGAGACTCGCGGATACGCGATTGTGTGACGGCCTGCTCGTCATGGAGGTCAAGGACCGCGAGCCGCTGACTGCGGCGAGTACTGAATTGCGCGTTCCGACCGTGTTCGTGGGCGTTCCAACTCAGCATGACACGGTGATGTGTGTGGCACGCGACTATACGAGAGCTGGAGCCCTTTCAGTCCAGAAGCTGCATGAGTCTGGGCTAACTAGCGTCGCCGTCCTCTCGCCAACTGAGCGATACCTGTACGAGCTGAACTTCCATAGTCGATTTGTCCGGGGTGCCCGTGACGAGGCAGCGCGGCGCGGTCTCTCAATCACCGAGCATGCAACACCCGCGTCACTGCTGGGACTGTATGGCGCCGTCGGAGACATCATCAGCAGCACCACTCCTTACGACGCTATCCTGGCCAGCCCCGCTGTCAACATAGTCAGCACTGCCGAGGTCCTCCACTTGCACGGGTGTATGCCAGGAACGGACATCAGTCTCGCAGGAGTCTCGGACGATCATGAACCCATCATCGATCCCTCCGGTGTGGCGATCGCGCACGCGGTACTTGCCAGCACGGAGTTGGCACGGCAATCTGTCGCTCGGTTACTCGAACTTGTCAGTGATTCGCCGGAGAAGCTCTTGGCAGGTGACGTAGACTTGATCGGCCCCGAATGGGTGCCGGGTTCAAGCCTCATCAACAAGAGCCTCGGGAGCTAAGGCGGGCCAAGCCTGGCTGGAGTTGACACGTTGCTTACTCGATGTGAAAACGTTACTACTGTGGTTTCATGCACATAGTCTTTGAGTCATGTGACGCGAGGCAGGTCTTGTGAGACTCCTATGGCAACGTTACTGCTGAGGACGTCCACGCGACCGGGAGATCCGGCGCATTGACGAGAACGGGACAGGGTGGGAAGCCGATGAGACTCACGCTCGACGGGCTCGATGCCCGGGAGTCACTCAAACGAATGAAGGTCTCCACCTGCCTGAACCCGCGGGTCTTCGGCGTGGATCTCTGCGTCACGCCACTCGCCGCGAAGACCAAAGACCCTCTCAAATCCCTGATCACCCTCAACAGCGCCCTCGGCGCCACGATCGAACGAGAAACGAGCACACGATGAAGATGACCTTCCGCTGGTTCGGCGAGAGCTCCGATCCAATCCCACTGCAGTACATCCGCCAGATTCCTGGCATGACCGGGATCATGGGCGTACTCGATCACTACGCTGCTGGCGAGGTGTGGCCGGAAGAGGAGATCGCCGTTCTCATTGCACAAGTCAACGAGGCGGGCCTGGAATGCAAGGTGATCGAATCGGTCAACGTGCACGAGGATATCAAGATGGGCCTGCCGAGCCGCGATGAGTACATTGCGAACTACTGTGAGACCCTCGAGAACCTCGCGAAGCACGGCATCGAAGTTGTGGTCTACAACTTCATGCCTGTCTTCGACTGGCTGCGAACGGAGCTCTATTACGAGAACGAGGACGGTTCCACGTGCCTCTACTACGATCACGCCGACGTCGAAGGGCTCGGTCCCATGGAGATCGTCGAGCGGACGGCGCGAGACTCGGGCGGGCTCAGCCTTCCAGGCTGGGAGCCGGAGCGAATGGCCCGACTCGAAGAGGTCATGGCAATCTACCGGGGAATCGGCCGCGAGGACCTGCGCGCGAACCACCGCTACTTCCTTGAAGGGATCATCCCCACCTGCGAGCGCGTGGGAATCACGATGGCGGTACACCCCGATGACCCCGCCTGGGACATGTTTGGCATTCCCAGAATCGTCAACACCCGGGACGATCTGGACGCCGTCGTGAATCTGGTCGATTCTCCCGCAAACTCGCTGTGCGTGTGCGCGGGTTCGCTCGGTTCGAACCCCGAGAACGATGTGCCCGCGATCTTCCGCGAGTTCGGCCAGCGCGGCCGCATCGCCGCCGCCCACGTGCGCAACGTGAAGTGGCTCGGCGAGAAGCACTTTAAGGAAGCGGCGCATCTCTCCTCGGATGGCTCGCTGGATATGCAGGCGATCATCGAGGCAATCCATGACACCTGCCCGGACGTCTACGTGCGCCCGGATCACGGCCGTTACATTTGGGGCGAGACCGGGCGCCCGGGCTACCCGCTGTACGACCGTGCGCTCGGCGCGACCTACCTGCAGGGCCTCTTCGAATCGGTCACGAAGATCAAGGGGCGGGGATAGCCGGACCTGTACTCCCGCGCACCACGAGACGTGTGCGAAGCACGGCATGTTCCTGCTCGGCGGCTGCTCCATCCAACCGCTCGAACAGCGCCCTGGCGGAGTCCTCCCCCAGTTCAACTCCGGCAATGCGCACCGTGGTGAGCGGCGGGCTCGTCATCTGCGCCACCGGAATGTCATCGAAACCCACCACGCTGATCGCGCCCGGGACCGAGATTCCGTAGAGTCCAAGCCGCTGCACAAGCCCAATCGCCATGACGTCGTTATGTGCAATCACGGCCGTGGCCCCCGCCGCGATCACATCGTCAGCCGCATCTCCACCACCGTCAAACGTGGGATCAAACGGTCCCAGCACACACGCTGCCATGCCGTTCGCCGCAGCAAACTCGGCAACGCCCCGTGCCCGCTCGGCGGAGGCGACGCTCCGCTCCGGCCCGGCAAGATAGGCCACGCTGCGGTGCCCCAGCGCATGCACATGCCGAACTGCCTGCATGCTCCCGCCGTGGTCGTCGATCAAACGCGAGGGGACGCCGTCCGCCTCGCGATTCACGAGCACCACGGGAGTGCGCGCATCCACCGAGCGGATCTCATCCGTCTGTAGGCGCGTCCCACACAGCAGCAGGCCGTCCACCTGTGAGGCCAGCTGGCGCGCGGCATGCAGTTCTTCCCCCGGGTCCTCGCTCGTGTCCACGAGTAGCACCTGATAGTCGCGCTGTTTGGTGATCCGCTCCACCCCCTTCACGATCGAGGCGAAGAACGGATTCTCAATGTCCGGAATCAGCAGGCCGATCGTCATCCGCCGACCGGTGATCAGCGACTGCGCCGCGTGATTCGGGCTATACCCTAGCTCCTCGGCCACCGCGAGGATCGTCTCCAGCGTCGCCGGCTTGACCTTGTCTGGGAAACGGTAGGCGCGCGAAACGGTCGACGGCGAGACCCCCGCATTCTTCGCCACATCCTTGATGTTTGCGCTCATCTCACGCTCCTCCCAGCTCGCGGGGCTCACTCTCCCTGGATAGCATCCATGGCCTCCCATAGCGCAAGGTTGTCAAGGTGCTTCTCGACCGTCATCAGGAGCCGGATGTCCCGTGTCTCCGGGGGATAGAGGGCCACGCGCTGCCAATCCACGTATTCGGGCCCATCGCCCACCACACGAATCGTGTGCATGAGGCTCTCCAAGAGCCACGCCGAATGGCTGAGATCCGCCTGGGCATCGTTCGCGTAGAACCCGTGCCACACGCCGTGCTCGGAGCCCCGCATCGCGGTGTCCCCCCCGAGGAAGGCACGCCGCGCGCGGCCGGCCTCATAGAAGGCATCCCAGTGCGCGCCGTCGGCCGCGAACGCCAGCGCGCGCATCGCATGCGCGGCACCGCGATAGGAGTGTTCGAGGATCCGAGACTGGAGTCCGAGCGTCTGCGCGAGCAGCCTGCGAGGATGGGTATCGAGGCCCGCGCCCACATGGTCGACGGCGTCCCGGTAGGTTGCGTAGTCCGCCGCCGCCCGGGCGCACATCTCCTCGAAGCTGCGTACTTGCTCGGCGAGGGAATCGTGCTGCATAAGCCACGCCACCCGTGAACTTGGCGCCTCAGGCTCCCGTAGGAATTGAGTGACGAGATCCCGGGTCACGCAGTTCGGCAACTGCTCCCCCGCCTTCTCGTCCCAGTGCGCGCCGTAAGCGACAGCGGTTGCGAAATACTCCCCGTACAGCCGCGCGACCTCGCGTGCTGCATCCTTCCCAAAGTGCCTCCGGACGAATGCACCACGGTGCGCGGCAACGTCCACCGCACCTTCGCGCCACAGCGCGGCAATCAGGTCGAGTGTGTAGGTGTGCGGCCGCACGGCTGAGCAGTTGATCAGCCAGGCATCGGTCATGCCGTGGGCAATCACCGATTCGAGTTCGCTTACCACCTTTTCGGTGGGGCTCGGCAGCATCGTCAGCGTGTACGCTGCCTGCAGGTCATAGAAAGACGCGTGGTAGTAAATGCCGTGGGCGCCCGCGCGCTCGCCGCCCTCGGGGAGTGCCGGAACGCGTGGGTTATGCGAGCCTTGCCGCCTGCTTACCATCCGCCCATAGCCGTTGTCTGCCCAAATCTTTACGACGTCGTCGGGCAAGGAAAGATGGCCGCCCCGGAACAGCTCGAGCGTCTCGCCGTAGAGGTTCACCGCGCAGGCCGCACCAGGATCGTGTTCCTGGACCAGGTCGTATTGGAGCTTCAGGATCTTGCCGATCAGCGCCCCACGGTCCTCGTCCGTGTCATATCGCGGATCGTCGATCCAGAACGGCAGATCGCCCTGGCCACGGAAACCAAGGCTCCACATGGTGCGGCGGCCGGCGCGCGCCCGGATGGCCTCGAGCCACAGCTTCTCGAAGAGGTCTGGGTGCTCGTCGTAGGACGGGCGTAGTTCGGGATAGGCGTGGGAGAACATCTCGGCGCCGAGCGGCTCGGCGTGGTGCTGCGCCACCACGAGGCCGCGCCGATCCGCTTCCTCCTCGTAACGGCTGGTATCGAGCTGCCCGGTCCCCGGAATCACCATGTTTCCGCCGAGCCGGAGTAGCGCCTCGAAGGCCATCCGCCACGGGCCGAGTTCGTCACCGTCGATCGCCCAGCCGAAGAACAGCACCTCGTCATTGATGAACCAGCCGCGCAGCCGGATCGGGCTGGGGCGGGACTCCAGAGTGAACGCCGGATCGATCTGGAGGGTCTCGCGCGCAGCGATCTCCTGATCCATCCAGAACCAGAGATCGGCGATGCCGAGCAACTCCCGGCTGATCGCGTAGAGGCCGTAGACGAACCCGAGCTCGTCCGCCGCACGGATGTGGACGCCGTCGGCCTGGACATCGATCACATAGGCCTTGGGGGAACGTTCCAGATCCTCGTCGAGGACGACGGCGGCCCCCTCCTCGTCCGATGTCAGCGCCTTCCCGAGGTCCCGACTCAGGTCCGCCACTGCGGCGTGGACCGGCACGGTGCGCGCGATCTCGCACGCGGCGATGATCGTGGAGCTGCGCGTCAGCTGCACGGTGCCACCTCTCAGGGGAGTACTAGCGTTGCGATTTCTAGGCTACCTGGCGCCTCGACGATCCCGTGCTGCCACCACGGTGTCGATAGAATCGGCGGAGCACCCACGAGTCGAGGAGAGGCCATGTCCGCCACTGGGCCCATCGATCAGAACCCCACGGCGCCCCACCCCGGCGCGAGCGAGGACCCCGATAGCCGGGTGATTCCGCGTTTTGCGCCGGTTCCGGAGGGTCGTGCCAAGAAGCGTTACGTGATCGTGGGGACGGGTCATCGCTCGGGGATGTACGTGGATGCGCTGATTCACGCGCAGGCCGAGGTGGGCGAGATCGTCGCCTGGGTGGATCCGAACAACACGCGCATCGGGTACTACGACGATCTCGTGCGTGAGGAGCTGGGCCTTGCTGCCGGGCTACCTCGGTACACGCCCGAGGACCTTGAGCGCGCGATCACCGAGAATCGGGCCGATGCCGTCGTGATCACGTCGCCGGACCTCTGGCACGCGGGCTTGGCCAGCCGGGCACTGGCGACTGGAGTGAACGTCATCGTCGAGAAGCCCCTGACTACCACGGCGTTGGGCTGCAGAAGTATCGCGGACGCCGTCGGGGAGTATGGCGGTGACGTGCTGATGACCTTCAACTACCGCTATGCGCCGCGCAACTCGACCCTGCGCGAGGTGATTCGTTCCGGCGCGATCGGCGAGATCACGAGCGTGCACTTCGAGTGGGCGCTGGACACGGTTCATGGGGCCGATTACTTCCGGCGCTGGCACCGGGAGCGCGAGAACTCCGGCACGCTCCTCATCCACAAGGCGGCGCACCACTTCGATCTCGTGAACTGGTGGATCGCCGATTCGCCCGTGCGTGTGTTCGCCTCGGCGGGACTGCGCTTCTACGGGGACGAGAACGCGCGGCGCCGCGGTATGGGCGAACGTCCCGAACGCGGCACCGGAGCCGAGGGCGATCCGTTCTCGCTCGATCTACATTCCGATCCCCGGCTCGAGGCGCTCTACCTGAACGCCGAGCATGAGGACGGCTACCGCCGCGATCAGGATCCCTTCGCGCCGGGCGTGACCATCTACGACAACATGAGCGTGCTCGTGGACTACTCGCGCGGCGCCACGATGAGCTATTCCCTCAATGCGCATTCGCCGTGGGAGGGCTACCGGGTCACCGTTAATGGCACCGAGGGCCGGGCGGAACTCGAGGTTGTCGAGCGCGGCGCGGTGCTCCTCGATACCGAGGGCAACGCCGTCCTCGATCCCTCCGCAACTCCCGTGGACCAGCAGGCCGACCAGGTACGGCCGGAACGCGATCGGCTGGTCGTTCAGCGGCACTGGCAGCCGGCACATGAGGTCGAGATTCCAGCGGGAATCGGAGGCCATGGCGGCGGCGACCAGATCATGCTGATGGACGTCTTCCGTGCGGATCTCCGGCTTGAGGAGGACCCGCTGGGCCGAGCTGCGGACTGGGTCGACGGCGTGCGCGCCGTCGCCGTGGGTATCGCCGCCAATGAATCAATCGCCACCGGCAACGCCGTCACGATCGCCGATCTCGACCTCGGGGTGGAGCTCGGCTGACGCGCCGCGCGCCGGCACACACACGACCGACGCACTCCTCTCGACCCTTGTGCTGCTCACAATTGTGGCCGAAAACCCCGCCCAATCAGGCATGCAGCACACGTTCGCGAGGGGCGGGTTAGGAGCGTTCAGCCGCGAGCTCGGCGGCGAGTTCGCGCACCTGGGCCGCGAGCGCGGAGTCCTCGGCGAGCTCGGGATCGAGCACGGCAAGTAGCGCCCGCACGGAATCCGGCTCGGCCGCGGCCTCCCGGACCTCGGCCTCCGAGCGATCCGCGGGAAGCTCGCCGGCCTGCGCCAGCGCCACCCACGCCGCGAGCGCCCGGAGTGCACCGGTCCCCTCGCGTCCGGCGGCCCGCTCCGCCTTCAGCACGGGCACGGCTCGAATCCGTAGCTTCATCACGCCGTCGAGCCCAATCTGGGCCACGAAGTGCTGGATCGAGGAGTTCTCGTAGCGAGAGCGCAGTGCCGCGCGGTACCCCGGCAGATCGAGGCCTTCGGCGGGCAGACTCCGGCACGCCTCGTCCCACAGTTCCTCGACCCATCCGGAGATGGTGGGATCGGCAATCGCCTCGGCAATTGTGGTGCGCCCGCGCAATAGCCCGGTGTACGCCATCAACGAGTGGGTGCCGTTGAGGAGCCACAGCTTGCGCTGCTCGAATGGCTCGAGATCCGCTACAACGAGCGCGCCGACCTCCTCCCACCGCGGCCGCTCGCAGCGTAGGTTGTCGCTCAGGATCCAACTCGTGAAGGGCTCCGTCACCACCGGCGCGAGATCCTCCCAGCCGGTCGTCGCGGCCACGGCGGCGGTATCCGCCGGAGTGGTGGCCGGGGTAATCCGGTCGATCGACGTCCCCACATAGCTGACATCCGAGCGCACGTAGGAGAGCAGATCCGCGCTGCCCACATGCTCGGCGAGTGCGCTCAACGCGGCGCGCATCAGCGTGCCGTTGTCCGGCAGGTTGTCACAGGGCACGATCGTGAACGGTCCGGTCCCGGCACGCCGCCGCGCCTCGAGCGCGAGCAGTGTCCTCGCCAGTGCCGTGCGTGGCGCCTGCGAAACGTCCAGCGTTGCCGCCCTCACGACGTCGCGCAGCATCGCCACGTCCTCGGCCACCCCGGGGGCGTCACGCGCGAGCCGCCCGGCGCCTTCGACCGTGTATCCGGCCTCCGTGATCGTGAGCGTGAGGAGTTCCGTCTCCGGCGCGGCAATTGTCTCCGCGAAGAGATCCATCCGCGCACCGTCCGCCGCGTCCACGATCGAATCCATGATGCGGAACGAGTCACCGGCGTCGGACTTCTCGATCAGGGTGAACAGGCCATCCTGCTCCGCCAGCGGGACTGCGGCCTCGGGGCTGCGGCCCGTGAACGCGCGGATGCCCCATTCGTTGCCGGCATCGACGACATCCGTGTACCAGGCCTGGTGCGCCCGGAAGAATGCTCCCAGCCCGAGATGCGCAATCCGCACCGGCGCGGGAGCGGCCGATGTCCCAGTGTGAGCCGCGAGGGCGGTCCTGGTGAGGCGGCTCACAGCTTGAACACCTTCCGCGGGAGGGCATCCACAAGGTCGACGGCGATGCTGGCCGCACGCTCTTCGGAGACCCGGCCTTCCCGGACCAGCCGGGCAAGGAAGGCCGAATCGAGCCGCCGGGCCATGTCATGCCGCGCGGGGATTGAGAGGTAGGCACGGGTGTCGTCGATGAAGCCGGCGCTGCGGTAGAAGCCGGCGGTCTCGGTGACGGCCTGGCGGAAGCGAAGCACCGCATCCGGCGCGTCGAGGAACCACCACGGGGCGCCGATGAACAGGCTCGGGTAGAAACCGGCGAGCGGCGCAACTTCGCGCGAATACACCGTCTCGTCCACCGCGAACAGCACGATGTGTAGATCCGGAGTGAGGCCGTACCGCTCCAGCATGGGGCGAAGATTCGCGGTGTACTCGGTCTGGATCGGAATGTCGTGGCCGGTGTCGGGGCCGAATCGGGAGAACGCCGAACTGGAATGGTTGCGCGAGACGCCGGGGTGGATTGTCATCACGAGACCATCGCTGGCACTCATGCCGGCCATACGCAACAACATGTTTCCGCGGAACTCCCGTGCCCCGGCCGGGTCGAGCGTACCGGCAACGGCCCGAGCGTAGAGGGCGGCGGCGTCGTCGTCGGAAAGATCCACCGTGTACGGCTCCACCACGCCGTGATCAGCCGAGACCGCGCCGTTCTCCACGAAGTACGCGCGGCGCGACTCGAGGGCCTCCAGGTAGCCGGCAAAATCATCGGCTGGGCGGCCGACTACCGCGGTGAGTCGCTCCGCCCGCTCGGCGAACCCGGGGGCCGTCGGATCGAGGTAGGCGTCCGGCCGGAAGGTGGGCGTGACGCGGCCAGTGAAACTCGGGTCCGCCGCGAGCGCGCGGTGTGGTGCGAGATCATCCAACGGGTCGTCCGTGGTGGCCAGGAACTCGATTCCGAAGCGGTCGAAGAGCGCGCGCGGCCGGAAGTCCGGCTGCTCGATGCGCGCCACGATCTGGTCATACAGCGAATCGGCCGTCTCTGCGGACGGCTCCACCTCGAAGTCGAAAAGCGTCGCGAAGACGTGCGTGAGCCAGTAACCCGAAGCTGTTCCCGCGAAGAGATGCCAGTTCTCGGCAAAGTGTCGCCAGATCGCGCGGGGGTCTGCGCCCGTGCTCTTTCCCACATTGAGCGACTCCAACGGGATCCCCGAGGCGTGCAGGAGCCGGGTCACGTAGTGATCCTTGACGATCAGCAGCTCTGCGGGATCCGGGAACGGTTCGTCGTCGAGCAAGAGCCGCGGGTCCACGTGCCCGTGCGGGGAGATTATCGGCAGGCCCGCCACCTGGTTGTAGAGCCCTCGCGCGATCTCGCGCGTCGCCGGATCGGAGGGGAAAAGACGGTCATCTGAGAATATGAGCTTCGCTGCCACACGCCTATCGTCCAGATTTCTGGTCGCATCTGTCAACCGGTTGCCACGAATTGGACTCTCGAGATCGAACACGCACGGGCAATCGATTGCCATGTGATCGTTGCCGAATCTACGATGTGCACCATGGATGATGCCGCCGGCCGTGGTGCCCGGCCCACGATCTACGACATTGCCCGGCTAGCGGGGGTCGCGCCATCGACGGTGTCCCGAACCTTCTCTCGCCCCGGCCGTGTCAATGCGCAGACGGCCGAGCGGATCCGGCAGATCGCCGACGAGATCGGTTACAACACCAACCCCCTTGCCCGCGCACTTCCCACCGGCCGCACGTCCCTGCTCGGCCTCGTGGTCGGCGATGTCACGAACCCGTTCTTCTTCGAGATTCAGCGCGGCGCCGAGGCGCGGGCCGCGAAATCTGGGTACACGCTACTGCTGGCGAACACCCGGGAGTCTCAGGTGACCGAACGCGACGCGATCGATCGGGTCATTCCGCTCGTGGAGGGCCTCATCCTCGTCAGCACACGCATGCCCGATTCCGCGCTCCGGGTGGTGGCGAAACAGCGGCCAACTGTGGTCCTGAATCGTGCAATGCGCGACGTCCTCAACGTCACGCCGGATAACCCGAGTGGAATACGAAGCGCGGTGACGCATCTCGCCGAACTCGGGCACACCTCGATCACGTATCTCGCCGGCCCCGACGCATCGTGGAGTAACGGGGTGCGCTGGCGAACGCTGCGGGACACCGCGGCCGAGCATGGCATTCGCGCGCGACGTCTCGGCCCCTTCTCCCCCACGTATGAAGGCGGCGCCACCGCCGCAACAGAGTTTCTTGAGAATCCCACCACCGCCGTCCTTGCTTTCAACGACCTGATGGCAATGGGAGCGATGACGACACTCACACAGAATGGTTTCCACATCCCGCGCGACGTCTCGATCGTGGGTATCGATGACATCTTTGCTTCGGCCCTGTGTAGCCCACCCCTCACCTCGATCGCGGCGCCGCTATACCAACTCGGCGGCATAGCGGCCCGGCTCCTCCTCGACGACATCCAGGCGTCCCACGAGGGCGCGCGCTCGCCCGTCCGGCCCACCGTGGTCCCGACCAAGCTGAACATCCGCGACTCGACCGGACCGGCCCCGGCCAACGCCCCCACACCGCACCCCTCGGACGAACTCAGCCCCGAGGTCGAGGAGCTCATCGCGCGTGTGGCGGAAGTGCTTGGCGAGCCCGGCAGGCTTGGGATCGCCTTCTCCGGTGGCGTGGATTCGGCGGTCCTGCTCGCCGTCGCCACGCGCATCCTTGGGCCGGATCGGGTGCTCGCAATCCTCGGTGTCTCGCCCTCCTTGGCAACGCGCGAACGCCAGATCGCGCACGAGGTAGCCGCCGCAATCGGCGCACCGCTTGTCGAACTGGAGACCCACGAGGGCGATTCGGAGCAGTACCGCGCCAATGGTCCGGATCGTTGCTTCCACTGCAAGGACGAGCTGTTCGCCCTCATCACGGAGCAGGTCGTGACCAAACATGGCCTCACCGCCGTCGCCTACGGCGAGAATGCCGACGACGTTCTAAGGCCCGACCGCCCCGGCGCCCAAGCCGCCACGAACCACCGCGTTCTGCGCCCCCTCGCCGCGGCCGGACTCACCAAGGAGGACGTGCGCACGATCGCCCGCGAACTCGGTCTCGCGGTCGCAGACAAGCCCGCGGCACCCTGCCTCGCCTCGCGCATCCCCCACTTTCAGGAGGTCACGCCCGAGAAGCTGGCACAGATCGACACAGCTGAACAGGCGGTCCGGGATCTCGGCTTCAGCGACGTGCGAGTGCGCCATCACGGCGACATCGCACGCATCGAGCTCCCCGATTCCGAGCTCTCGCGAGCCCTCCAGCCCGAGGTCCGTTCGGAACTCAACCGGTCTCTGCGCGCGATCGGGTTCCGTTATGTCACGATCGACGCCGCGGGCATCCAGTCCGGAGCCTTCACGCTCCCGCTGGTGGTGAAGAATGACTGACGTGTTCGACGTGGCCGAGCTCGACCTGGAGCGCGAGGAGCGCCGGGGCTACGGCGAGGCGGTCTACTGCGAGGCGAAGACCCCTGAGCAAGTCCGGGCCATCGCCACGATGCTCCACAACGAGAACAAGCGCACCCTCTTCACCCGGGTCGGTCCCGCGCACCGCGACGCCATTACCGAGGCGATTCCGGACGCCGCGCATGATGCGCAGGCGCGGCTCAGTTGGTGGCCCGCCGAGCTTCCCGAGCCCACGGGCCGGCCGGTCGCAGTCGCTTGTGCCGGCACCTCGGACATCCCGGTGGCGCGGGAGGCGTGGCTAACTGCGCGCTTCTACGGCCGCGAGGCCGAGCTGATCGTGGACGTGGGCGTGGCCGGGCTACACCGCATCTTGCGCCGCCTGGACACGCTGAATGCCGCAGGATGCATCGTTGTCGTGGCCGGGATGGATGGCGCGCTACCGAGCGTGATCGCGGGCCTCGTCTCGGCGCCGGTCATCGCCTGCCCCACCTCGGTCGGGTATGGCGCGGCCTTTGAGGGCCTCGCGGCGCTCCTCGCGATGCTGAATGCCTGCGCGCCAGGAGTCGCCGTGGTGAACATCGACAACGGCTACGGCTCCGGCCACATGGCCGCGCAGATCACCGAGCGCTAGCGGTTGTAGAGCCGATCGCGAGTGGACCACAGACCCGCTGACGGGGTCGAGATAAAGAAGACCCGTTCGCCGTCGGGCATGGTGTTCCAGCCATCCGTCATCGTCTCGGGGTTGTAGCGGGCGAGCGCCTCCGCGGGATCGGCATACTGGTAGCCCACCGACTCGATCTCTTCTCGGGAGAGCCCACCGGGCGCGTATCGGATCGTGAACCGGCCCTCAGGGGAGCCATGGACCAGGTGCGCGGTGCCGTGCGGGATGTCCTGCATGTCCGCGCTCGTCGCGAAGAGTTCGAGCACCTCGGCCTTGGGGATGTAGCCGTACTTCCTGATCAGCGCGTCCACCTCCGGCTGCTCGCCGAAGCGCTCAACACCCGGCGCGATGATGAGGAGTTCGCCGCCGTCGGCCATCGCCATGCGGGTGCGATAGACGGCCTTGTTTGCCACCCAGGTGGCGCGAAACTCATCCGCCTGCATCACGGCAACGATCTTGTCCACCGGCTCATCGAACACCGTGATGTTCTGCACGCGGCTCAGCTTTGCCGCTTCGAGGTAAGTCTCCAGGTCATCGCCCACGAACACGCCGGTGTGAACCAGCATGCCCTCGTCGTTGTAGTCCATGACCACCTGAATGTAGGTGTCCGGAAGGTCCCCGAGGAAGTGCTCCTCGGCGTAGTTGAAGCAGTGCCGCACCGGCGCGATCAGGTTGCCGAGGTTGTTCTCAATCCCGTACACCGCGGAGGCCATGTGTGCCGCGCCCAGGGTGCGCTTGCCGCCGAGGCCAATGAAGTAGTTCTTGTTGTGGTTCGCGAAGCCGAGCACCTCGTGCGGCACCACGTGCCCGATGTTGAGGATCAGGTCCCACTGCTCGGTGACGGTCATCGTGTTCAGATCGATCGGCATCTCCCAGTTCACGAGGCCGCCGGTCTGCTCTTTCACAAACTCCGCCGGAACCGTGCCCACATGCGTGACGCCGTTCTTCCAATCATGCGGGTGGATGCAGTCCTGCGGGATCGAGCCAAACATCCACTCGTTGTCCGCCACGGTGTGCGGGACGTGCTGGCCGAGAGTGGGGATCACGTGCACCTCGGCTCCCATCTCCGTGAGCCGGTGGTAAAGGTACTCGGTCATCCAGCCCACCCCGGCATGCGCACGCGTGATATCCGGCGGCAGTAACAGCACGCGGCGGAGTTCGGCGATCGCGAGCCGCTCGCGCGATTCCTCGATCGTGCGGTCGAGGAGCCGCTCAATCTCGTCCCGCGTGATCAGATCGGCAGTGTGGTGAAACCATGGCATACCCGAAGATTCGCACATTTCGCGGCTGAATTTAAGGAATTGCCAATAGTTGCCGCGCGCGAGATACCGCCTCCCGCTCGCGGTAGTCTGCTGAACAGCAGGTTCGAAGGAGACGAGATGAAGGCTGTACGAATCGGAATGGTGGGCTGCGGTTTCGCTGCCGAACTACATGCGCGCTCACTCATCCGCGTGGCGGGGTATGACGCCCGCATCACCGCCGTTGCCGCGAACTCGACCCGGCGCGCGGCCTTCCAGGAGCGCTACCAGGTGCCCACCGGATACGACACCTATGAGGAACTGCTCTCGGATCCGGACGTGGACGTCGTCGACATCTGCACTCCCCCTGTGCTGCACGCCGGAATGATCACACAGGCGCTGCGCGCGGGCAAGCATGTCATCTGCGAGAAGCCGCTCACCGGGTTCTTCGATGTGCCCGAGGTGGGGGCCGACGGCGTCGACCGCAAGGAAATGCTCGACGCCGTCGTTGCCGAGATGGCCGAGTTGCGCGGCGTGCTTGAGGAAACGGGCCTGACGTTCTGCTACGCCGAGAACTACGTCTACATTCCCTCGGTGCAGAAGAGCCGTGAGCTCATCGAGGCCACCGACGCACGGATCTTGATGATGCGCGGCGAGGAGGCGCACAGCGGATCACATGCGCCGCATGCCGCCGAGTGGCGACACTCGGGCGGTGGCGCACTGATCCGGCAAGGCTGCCATCCGCTCTCCGCCCTGCTGTACCTGAAGCGCGCAGAGGCGCGATCGCGTGGGGTCGAGATCGCCGTCGACTCCGTGATCGCCGATTGCGCCCGAATCACGCCCACTCTTCCGAGCGATCGGCGCGGCTACATCGACGCGGATCCGATCGACGTCGAGGACTACGCCACGGTGGTTCTGGCCTTCAGCGATGGCACGCGTGGCGTGGTGCAGGCGGGCGACTTCGTGGTTGGGGGTTCTCGCAACCAGATCGAGGTGTTCACCGATCACAGTGTCTACCTCTGCCCGATCAGCCCGAACAATGCGATGCAGGTGTACCACTCGGAGCAGCCGGAGGATGTCTACATCGCCGAGAAGGTGGGCACCACGTCCGGATGGCAGTTCATATCGCTCGACGAGATGCTCGCGCGCGGCTACGTGGGCGAGATGCAGGACTTCGTGGAGGCGATCGCGGAGGGCCGCACCCCCGAGTCGGATTTTGACCTTGCCTACGACTCCACGGTGGCGATGTACGCGGCGTATCTCGCGGCACACACCGGCGAGCGCACCCGGGTGTAGCGGCGGATGGGCAGGAATAGGAGCAGAACCAGACCCACAACGCGTTCTGGGTCGAAGCTTGCTCCACTAAGTGCACCGCTGAGAGCGCCGGCTCCATAGCAGGACCTTCGCGACAGATTACCCGCGACTGTCAGATACGGTTGAGGCATGCCCCGTCGCCGCCGTAATCCCGCCTGGCTACCCAACCAGCACGGCGCGTGGGCCATGATGGCGATCCCCATCGTGATCGGCATCGGGATTGCAGGGCCAGCGCCCGTCCATATCCCACTCACGCTCGCATGGTTGGCCGCTTTCATGGCGTTCCAGGCGGGCTCGGTGTGGCTGAAATCCCGCCGCAAAGCACGCTTCCGCACTCCGGTTCTCACCTACGCCGCGATCGCCGTGCCGCCCGGCCTCGTTCTTCTCGTGATGCGCCCGGAACTGCTGTGGTGGGGCATCCCCTTCGCGCCACTCGTGACGATCGCGATCTGGGCCGCGTGGACCCGTAACGATCGCGGCCTCGCCAACGACATCGCCACGATCCTCGCCACCAGCCTGATGATCCCCGTGGCGTTTCATGCCGTTCATCCGCCCGACGACGCCTCCTGGCCCTGGGTGTGGATCGTCACCGCCGTCGTGGCCGCGGCCTTCCTCGGAACCATCCCGCACGTGAAGGCGCTGATCCGAGAGCGCACCAACCCCGCTTATGCCCGGTTCTCGATCGGGTACCACACAGCGCTGGCGGCCGCCATCGTGATCCTCACGGCACTCGGCGTGTTCGAGCGTGCCCTCCTCGGCGGCTGGGTCCTCGCGCTCACCTGGATCCTGCTGGCAGCACGGGCATATTGGATGCCGCGCCACCAGCAGCAGGTGGCGCTCTACACACCGATCCAGATCGGCGTCGTCGAGCTTGTCCTCAGCGTTCTGCTGGCGGTCTCTGTGCTGTAATCCGGCATGCTCAATGGCGCATCCAGCGCCACGCTCGAGTGAGACGAGCCTGCGCGTACCCGGCGAACGCCCTAATCTGGAGGATGCACGGTCCCATCCCACCCTCCGCCGCCGAAGGACCCGATATGACCCAGCCAAATGAACTGCCCGAAGCGCAATCTGTCGAGCTCGCGCAGGCGATCGAGCCACTCGTGCTCGCGCTCGATATTGGCTCCGGATCCACCCGCTGCTGCCTCTACGACGGATACGCACGTCCCATCAAGAAGCGCTCATTCAAGGCCGATCATCTCTTCACCGAGAGCACCGACGGCACCGCCGAGATCGATGCCGATCAGGTGGTGGCCGAGGTCGCCCACCTCATCTCGCAGACGGTTGAGGGCCTCGCCCCAGGCTCGATCGCCGCGATCGCGATGGACACGTTCGCCTCCTCGCTCGTGTGTGTGGACGCCCACGGCGATGCGCTGACACCGTGCTTCACCTACGCCGATGGCCGCTCGGCGGCACACCTTGCCCAACTCCGGGAGCGGCTCGATGAGACGGCGGTCCACCAGCGCATCGGAGCCAGGCTCCACACGAGCTACCATGCCCCTCGGCTGCTGTGGTTGCGCGATGAGTTCCCGGACGTGTGGGCGAGAACCACGAGGTTTCTCTCGATCGGCGAGTATGTCTATGCACAACTCGCCGGGATCGAAGGCGCCGCCACCTCCACGATGGCCTGGGCCGGAGTCCTGAACCGCCACACACACTCACTCGACGAGGAACTGCTTGGAGCCGCGGGCGTCAGTAGCAGCAGATTCGCCCCCGTGGTCGATCCGGATGAGCCCATCACCGAGGTGGACCCGGAGGTGGCGCGGCGCTGGCCGGCCCTTGCCGGTGCCGCATGGTTCCCGGCGATCCCGGACGGCTACTCCTCAAACCTCGGGGTGGGCGCCGATTCGCCGTCGGTGGCAGCCATGTCCGCCGCCACATCCGGCGCGGTGCGCGTGATCGTGCCGGGAACCCCGCAGGTGCTGCCGTCGGGACTGTGGTCGTACTCGGTCTCCCGTGGCGCCTCCATCGTAGGTGGCGCCTTGAACGACGTCGGCCGAGTGATGCTGTGGCTCGAGCGGACATTTGCTCCGGCCACCCCGGAGGAGATCGACGTGACGCTGCGCGCGGAGCCACAGGCCGGCACCCCGCTGGTGCTGCCCTTCCTCACCGGAGAACGCGCCACGGGCTGGGCGGGCAATGCGCGGGCGATCGTCACCGGTGTCTCGTCATCCTCGAGCACCCTCGATTTCTGGCGTGGAGCCTGCGAGGGTGTCGCAATCTCGTACGCCCGCGTGTTCGAGCAGTTGCGGCTCGTGAGCCCGCAGCTGCAACGCGTGATCGCGTCCGGTGGCGTCACCCAGCACTATCCCGGATTGATGGACATCGTGGCGCAGGCCTTCGGTTTCCCGGTGCAGGTGGTGAACGTCAAGCGCGTCACGATGCGCGGTGCCGCCGTGATGGCGCTGGCTACCCTCACCCCGGATCAGCCCATGGCGCGCATCCCCGAGACGGCGCTCACCGAGCCGGATCCGGCCCAGGCCGCCTACTACACCCGGCTTCGCCAGCGCTTCGATGACGCCTACGAGCGCAACATCAGCTAACGCTTCGACAGTTCGGTGAGGAGTTCGATCACGATGTCGTTCGCCTCGGGCTCGCCGATCGAGATCCGCACGCCCTCGCTCCCGAATCCGCGCACCAAGATCCCACGACGGTTCGCCGCCTCGACGAAGCTCGGAGTGCTCGCGCCGAGCTCGAGCCAGAAGAAGTTGCCCTGCGCATCCGGCACGTCCCACCCAGCCGCGCGCACGGCACCCAGCACCCGCTCGCGCTCGGCCACGGTCTCGGCGACCGTCTCCAACGCCGAATCGCTCACGCTCAGCGCGGCGATCGCGGCCTGTTGCGCGAGCGTGTTGACGCCAAACGGCGTCCCAGCGGCACGAACCGGCGCGAGCACGCCAGGATCACCGATCGCATAGCCCACGCGCAGGCCCGCCAGTCCGTATGCCTTCGAGAACGTCCGCAACGTCACCAGATTCGGGTACTCGCCGAGGAGCGCCTTGCCGTCCACGGCGTCGTCGGCCCGAACGTACTCGATGTACGCCTCATCGAGCGCCACAAGAACCGAGTTGGGGACCGCGCCAAGGAACTCGCGCAGCTCGGCCTCGCTGAGAGTGGGGCCTGTGGGGTTGTTCGGCGAGCAGAGGATGATCACTTTGGTGCGCGTGGTGGCCGCGGCGGCGAGCGCCGGGAGATCGTGGCGACCGTCCGGCCGAAGCGGCACCGGCACACCGGTGGCGCCGGTGACCTGCACGCAGATCGGGTACGCCTCGAAGGAACGCCACGGGAAGATCACCTCGTCGCCCTCTGCGCAGTACGCCTGCAGCAGATCCTCGATCACGGCCACCGAACCATTCCCGACGGCGATCTGCTCGGTCCGCACACCGTGGAAGGTGGCGATCGCCTCGGTGAGCGCGGTCATCGCCATGTCCGGATAGCGGTTCACAATGCTGGCGGCGCCCGCAAGCGCGGCGAGCACCGCGGGCGGCGTGGGCGCTGGGTTCTCGTTGGAGGAGAGCTTCCACATCTGCCGGCCGTCCGGGCGCGCACCGGGGACGTAGGCGGGCAGTGAGCTGAGGGCCGCGCGGGCCTTTGGTGTGTGAGTCACACCCCAAGCATGTCACCGCGCCCCCTCGCCCCCTCGCCCCTTCCACCCTGTGGCCCTCAAACTTGTGCTCTAGGTGCACAGTGTGAGGGCTAACACCTCACCTGAACATGCACCTAGTGCACAAGCCCGGGAGAGGGCGGGCGGGGCGGGTATCAGCTGCCATTCAGGTAGGCATGGAAGAATGGCGGCATGGCACTCATCATCCGCGTCGCCGTCAACTCGCTCGCAATCTGGCTGACCACGCTCATCCTGCCCGGGCTCGAGATCGTTCACCAGACTGACGAGGGCTGGAAACAGGTGGGCGTGGTGCTCGTCGTCGGCCTCATCTTCACGATCCTCAACGCGATCGTGAAGCCGATCATCCAGTTGTTCTCGATCCCGTTCCTACTCCTCACTTTTGGGCTCTTCGCGTTCGTGATCAACGCAATCATGCTGCTACTCACCGATTGGGTGAGCGGGCTGATCGGGTGGGGTCTCTCGGTGGAGAACTTTGGTTGGGCGCTCCTCGGCGCAATCGTGATCTCGCTGATCGCGATGGTGCTCAACTCGCTCGCGCCCATTCCGAAGACGCCTCGCTAGAACACGGCATCCCGCACCTTCCCCACGAGCAGCTCAGGGAGCGAGGGGCTCAACTCGTTGCGCTCGAACTGATACGTGTACAGCCGCGCCTCGCCCTCGCCACCCCAGCCGGCCACCTCGCCAATCGCGGCGCTCATCCGATCGAGTTGCGGCGAGTTCCCTTGCTCCGCCACCTTCTCGAGAAGCTGCGCATAGTTCTCATGACTGTGCGCCCAGCTCGCCGGAACTTCCGGATCGAAGACCAGCGTCACATGCCGCTCGCTTGGGGTGTTCGCGAGCCCATCCACGGGCGGCACGATGTCGTTGATGTCCTCGAGGTGGAGCGCGAGGACATCGTTGGGGATTGAGTCGAACTGGCCCACAGGCGAGCCCACGGTGACGATCGCGTCGATCTGATACTCCTTTCGCAACTCGGGGTTCGAGGCCAGTGCCGCAGCCACGATCCCGCCCTGCGAATGCCCGATCATGGTGATCGATTCGCCCGCCTGGATCGGTGCGGCCTTCAGGATGGCGGCCACTCCCGCAAGCAGCTCGCTCGAGAGCCCCGCGGTCATCTCGAGATTCGATTCCCAGTCCTGCGGATTGCTCCCGCCCATCAGCGTCTGCGTGCCGGGTATCAGCACGGTCCACGCGCGCGAACCATCCGCCCGCGTGGTGCTCGCAAGCGAGACCTGCCCGTTATCCTCGTTCAGCGAGCGGGTCACCTCGATCCACCGGATCGCCTCCGGCAGGCCGCCGATGCGTTCGATCACGGCCGTGTCCATCTCGCCGGTGGGCGCCCCCGCCACCGGCACCTGCCGCACAGTCACGGTCTGGACCGCCCGAACGAGATTCAGCCACGCGAGGAGCAGGAGCGCGGCACCCTGCACGGGTGCCCGCCCGGCCGTGCCTTGCGGGCCATCGCGAGTCTCCACGACGCCGTCGGGCGGACCAAACAGCGCTTGCAGCCGCAGCCCGAGCGCACGCATGTCCTGCTGCAGTTCGATGCCGTTGGCTCCCGCCTCCTGCGCGTCCCAGATTCGCTTGAGTTCGGCCATCAACTGCGCCACCTCGATCGCCTTCGTGGCGTCCTTGATGAAGGGGCCGAACCAGCCGACGGCGTTGGCTTGGATCCCGTTGCGGGACTGCTCCTCCATCACGCGAGTGAGCGTCCACTCCGCCTCGGTGTAAATCTCGCGCGCCGTGCTGAGCGAGTCCGCAAGATCCGCAGTGGCGTTGCCCAGCGGCACGAGCCCGGCGGGCCCGAAGTTGGCGTTCTGGAGCGAGGCGCGCAGAACCCCGTACGTCAACGGCGCCCGCATGCTGAAGGCGTCGGCGATTCCCACCGAACAGTTCAGCCAGAGCTGGGCCTTCTGCGCGCTCGCCGTGGCAATGGCGGCCGCCGCAGCGAGCCGGTCCAGCTCGTCGGCGTAGAACGCGGTGCACTCGTCGAGCGGATACACATTCACCCAGTCATCGCTCATGGCAGGCTCACTTCCGCCGCATACCGTGCCATCAGCCATTCGGCGTGCGCGAGCTGCCGCTGCGCCGCCACGACGTGACCCACCAAGTCCTCCTTGGTGGCCACAAACGCCCGCGCGCCCGGCCCCCGCCAGACCACGGGACCCACACTTCCCAAGTGGACGACGACGTCGTCCAACTCCTGCTGTGCACGGCGGAGTGCCGCGACACCTTCGTACGGATTCATCCGATCACCTCCATGAGGCGACGCTACGAAAGGCGACGGGCACGGCGCACTGATGAACACGAGTGCCTGTGGATACGCTCCCCTCGCGCGGTGTGGATAGAGATACGCCAGCCCGTTCAGCGGGCGAGTGGGCGCCACCCAGCCGCCGTCACCGAGTCCCCGAGGACCTCCCGCGTACCTTGTCCACTCACGTGAGTGGCAAAAGTCCGCAACCACGAGCAGAACCGTGCATTTCGCACTCACGTGAGTGGCAAAAGTCCGCAACCACGGGCAGAACCGTGCATTTCGCACTCGCGTGAGTGGCAAAAGTCCGTTCGGCGGCGCCACTTGCGCGCCGTGGGAGAATCCCTGTGTGACTACTGCCGCGATCTCCGCCGCCGCGCGCGTGCTCAAGCCAATCGTCCGCGAGACGCCGCTCGAGCCGTGCGCGCGCCTCTCCCAACTCCTGCAGCAGCCCGTGTACCTGAAGCGCGAGGACATCCAACTCGGCCGCTCGTATAAGGTTCGTGGCGCCTACAACTTCATCTCCTCGCTCACGGACGCGCAGCGCAACCGGGGAGTCGTGACGGCATCCGCCGGGAACCACGCGCAGGGAGTCGCCTTCGCCTGCCGCCGCCTGCGCACCAACGGCACGATCTACCTGCCCTCCTCGACGCCGCGCCAGAAGCGCGCGCGGATCGCGGACATCGGCGGGCGCTGGATCGAGCAGGTGATCAGTGGCTCGATCTTCGATGACACCCAGTCCGCCGCGCTCGAACACGCGCGGGAGCAGGGCTCGGTCTACGTTCCCGCGTTCAACGATCCCGCCATCATCGCCGGCCAGGGCACCGTGGCCGTGGAGATTCTCGAGCAACACACCGAGCCGATTGACACCATCATCGTGCCCGTGGGCGGCGCCGGCCTACTCGCCGGCGTAGCTACCTGGGTGTCCGAGAAGTCGCCGAGTACGCGCATCGTGGCGGTGGAACCGGAGGGCGCAAAGTCGCTGGCGGCGGCACTCGCCGCGGGCGAGCCCGTTCATCTGGATAAGGTCGATTCCTTCGTCGACGGCGCCGCCGTGGCCCAGGTGGGGGAGGTCCCGTTTGGCGTCGTGAAGGATCTGCCGATCTACCTCGCCTCCGTGCCCGAGGGCGCGCTGTGCACCGAGATGCTGGAGCTCTACCAGACCGACGGCATCATCGCCGAGCCCGCCGGTGCCCTCGCCACCGCCGCCCTGAAGCGCCTGCCGTTCAAGCCGCAGGGGCCCGTGGTGTGCATCGTCTCCGGCGGCAACAACGACGTCTCGCGGTACTCGGACATCCTCGAACGCTCGCTCGTGCACGAAGGCCTGCGGCACTACTTCCTCGTCACCTTCCCGCAACAACCGGGAGCCCTGCGCCACTTCCTCGATGACGTGCTCGCCGAGGGCGAGGACATCGTGCTCTTCGAGTACATGAAGAAGACCAGCCGCGAGACCGGCCCCGCCCTCGTGGGCATCGACCTGCCCGCGCGAGTGCACCTCACGGGACTCATGGAGCGTATGGACGCGAGTCCCCTGCAGATCGAGAAGATATCCCCGGACTCGGACCTCTTCACCTTCCTGCGGTGAATGGCTTTGGGTCGCGCGATCCCACGCCGCCCCACACGGTTCTTCGGCACGCACTCTCGGCTGTGCCTACATAACGCGAGTCGATCCGCGCACTCGGAGCCATCATCGGGCGTCCGAACGTTCGATGTGACGATACCCCCGACTATCGGGAAGCCGAATGTCCAGAAAGTGTACGTCCGGGTTCCTGATGATTGGGGCAGGGCCTGGAGTGTACGTCCGGGTTCCCGATAACTGGGCGTCATTGCACGTATCGACTCCAGAAAATCCCAATCGAACGAAACGGCACCCGATAGCCCTCTCCGGCCATCCCCAGCCTTGTCCCTATGCCGGATCCACGGAAAGAACGGTCATTGGATATTGGCCACCAGCACGTGCCCTCGCAGGAAATCCCTGGACCATGTCAGCGGGTAGTGGCAGAGTGGCCGCATGGTCCGTGAGTTTCAAGTGACGTTCGATGCCGCCGATCCCCGAGCGCTCGGCGAGTTCTGGTGCGAAGTACTTGGGTACGTGCGCGAGGCCCCGCCGGACAAGGCGTCCTGGCCCGAGCAGCTTGAGTACTGGGGCGTGCCAGAGGAAGAGTGGAACTCCCGCAACGCGATCGTCGATCCCGAGGGCACCGGCCCGCGGATCTTCTTCCAGCGTGTTCCCGAAGGCAAGGTTGCGAAAAACCGCGTCCACCTCGACGTCCGAGCAGCCCCCGGGCTCCGTGGCGAGGAGCGGATGAGCGAGTTGCGCGCCCGCGCGAAGTGGCTCGTCCGGAAGGGCGCTACGATCCTGAAGGAGTTCCCGCCCGACGGCGTCGAGTACGGTTTCATCGTCATGCAGGACCCCGAGGGCAACGAGTTCTGCCTCGACTGACCCTCGGAATCCCCTCGTAATCGGGGCGGCTCCGGCGCCGGACTGGGTAGACTCGGAAGACTATGGCCGAAGCCTTTTCCGTGAAGCTCTCGCAGGCGCGAGCCCCCTTTGTTCTCGCGCTCGATGTGGGCTCCACCGCGTCCCGAGGCGGGCTTTTCGACGCCACCGGCCGCCCCATCATTGGCACGCGAATCAAGGTGGATCACGACTTCACCACCTCCCAGAGCGGCCGCAGCGAGATCTCGCCGGACGCCGTCGTCGATGAGGTCGCGGCGATCATCGACGCGATCGCGGCTCCCAAGTTCACCGGGCAGATTGCTGCGGTAGGCCTCGATACCTTCTCCAGCGCCGTCGTCGGTGTGGATGATGGCGATGCGATCACCCCCTGTTTCACCTATGCGGACTCACGCCCGCGCGAAGACGTCCTCACGCTGCGGCGCACCACGGACGAGGCCGCGCTGCAGCGCCGCACCGGCACGCGTTTCCACTCCTCGTACCTTCCGGCGCGGTTGCACTGGCTTCGCAGGACAGATCCCGACACGTTCGATCTCGCCTCCACCTGGATGTCGCTCGGCGAGTACGTCTACGAACAACTACTCGGAGTCCACGGCGTCTCGATGGCCTCTGCGGCGTGGACGGGACTACTCAACCGGCACACCGGCGAGTGGGATCCGGAGACCCTCGCGCTCGCGGGCATCACGCCCAGCCACCTCGCACCCATATTGCCGGGTGACGCCACCTTCACGACCCCCCGCGATGTGGCGAAGCGGTGGCCCGCGCTGTCCGACGCCGCCTGGGTCCCCTCGGTGCCCGACGGCCTGGCTGCAACCCTCGGCCCGGGCACGAACGCACGCACGATCACACTCGGGTCCTCAACCTCGGGAGCAATGCGGGTCTTGGTTGACGGCGTCCCCCCTGACGTCCCGGACGGTCTGTGGGCATATCGCGTCCATGAGGAGAAGACCCTCCTGGGTGGCGCCTTGAACGACGTCGGGCGAATGGTCACCTGGCTCGACTCGACACTCAGCCTGCCGAGCAAGGCAGTCCGTGAGTCCTGGATGCACGGCCGCCCCAACCCGGCAAGCCCGATCGTGCTGCCGTTCCTCACCGGTGAGCGTTCGACCGGATGGCGTAGCGACGCGCGCGCGGTGGTGTTCGATCTCGGCGAGAACTCGGACCCGGCCGCGATCTACCGCGGCACGATCGAGGGCATCGCAATGACCTACCGGCGCGTGGCCGAACAGATGGCCGAGGTGACCGGCGAGTCCGACGGCATCATTGCCACGGGTGGTATCACGCAGTCATTCCCGTCGTGGTTGCAGGTGCTTGCTAACGTGCTCGGTACTCCCGTGACGCCCAAGGCGATGAAGCGCTCCACTCTGCGCGGCGCGGCGCTTCTCGCACTGGACCAAGTGGCACCGGATGTGGAGCGCGCTGTGCACGAGGCCGCCGATCCCGTGACCCCCAACCGTGCGTGGGTGGCCGAGTACAATGCGCGCTACGAGCGCTTCTGCGAGCTCTACGAGACGCTGTTCGGGTAGCCGCTACAGCACAAGCCCCTGCACCCACGGAACGAATTCCTGCGTGCCGTACCCAAGCCCTTCGCTGCAGGGCCGCTCCCCCGATGCAACATCGAGGATCCGGTTGTAGATTTCGAGCCCCTTCTCCTCAAGCGACACGCCGTCGGTCAGGATGTCGCCCGCATTGATGTCCATGTCCTCGGGCATGCGCTCATATAAGGCCGAGTTGGTGGAGATCTTGATGACGGGCGTCAGCGCATACCCCAATGCTGAGCCGCGGCCAGTCGTGAAGCACACCACGTGCGCTCCTCCCGCAATCAGCCCCGTCACGGAGACCGGATCGTAACCGGGAGTGTCCATGAAACCGAGACCGTGCGTGGTGATTGGCTCGGCATACTCGTAGGCGGCCGAGAGTGGGGCGTGCCCGCTCTTCGCGACTGCCCCGAGTGACTTCTCCAGGATCGTGGTGATGCCGCCAGCCTTGTTCCCTGGCGACGGGTTGTTGTCGAGGCTGTCGCCAGTAATCTCGGCGTCGCCCTCCCAACGCGTCACGAAGCCTTGCAGTTTCGTCCGGACATCGTTGTCGACGGCGCGCGCCAAGAGAAGGTCTTCCGCACCGTAAATCTCGGGCGTCTCCGCCAAAACCGAGCTACCACCCGCCGCAACGAGGAGATCGGAAGCCACGCCAAGTGCCGGATTCGCCGTGATGCCAGACCATCCGTCCGACCCACCGCAGTTCGTTCCCAGGATCAGTTCGCTCACGCTGATTGGCTCGCGCCTCACATGGGAGATCTCGGCGGCCAACTCTCGCACCGCCTCGATACCTGCGTTGACGGTTGCGCGGCTACCGCCATGCTCCTGAATCGCTAGCTGACGGATCGGCAAATCGTCACGGCGCGGAATCTCGGCGATGAAATCCGTCATCTGGTTGACCTCGCACCCCAGCGACACCACGAGGACGCCACCCACATTGGCGTGCCCGGCGTAGCCGGCAAGCGTTCGGCGCAATCGCTCAAGGCTGCTCCCCGCGTTCATTCCACAGCCGGTCTGGTGTGTCACGGGGACGACGGCGTCCACGTCCGAGAACTCGTCCAGCAGACCCATACTGTCGACTGCGCCCGCGATCTGCTGGCAGACGGTAGCGGAGCAGTTCACCGTTGAGACGACGGCAACGACGTTGCGCGTCGCGGCCCGGCCGTCACTGCGCCGGTAGCCCATGAAGGTGGTCCGCTCGGGCAGCACCGGGGAGAACGAGGTGCGGGCATCGGCGTCGGACTCGGGGGCCTCGTGTTCGCCGTATTCGAGGTTGTGGGAGTGGACGTGATCGCCCTCGGCAATGTCATGAGTTGCGTATCCGATGACGTGGCCGTACTTGTGGACGGGATCGCCGGCCTTCACTGCGCGCACGGCGACCTTGTGCCCCACCGGGACCGCACCACCTTCGGCGACAGCCACGCCCACGTCATCGCGCGGGCCCAACACGTGGATGGTCGAATCGGCGTCGTGTTCCATAGAAGGGCTCCCTTGGTTCCGCAACGGACAGAGTCCGAACTCGGTACAAGTGTGCCCTCCTGCGCGTCAGAGCCGCGAGCAGATCCTCGTCACATGTGACCAGTTCCGCGCTCCGGGGGATGTGGTTCCGCGCGAGAAGGTGCGAGAATCGAACATCGTGAGTGTACGCCGGGACCTGAGTGCATACGCATGGCTGTCCATCGCTGCCGCCGTCGTCACGATCGCCCTGAAAGCGGGCGCGTGGGCACTCACCGGATCGGTCGGCCTCCTCTCGGATGCGGCCGAATCCCTCGTGAACTTGGCGGCGGGCGTCGTCGCCCTGATCGCGCTGAAGGCGATTGCCCGCCCGGCCGATTCGACCTATACCTATGGCCGTTCGAAGGCCGAGTATTTCTCGGCGGCGGTCGAGGGCATGATGATCTTCTTCGCCGCGGGTGCCATCCTCATCCTCTCCGTAGAGCGCTTCATCAACCCACGACCGCTGGAGAACGTGGGGGTGGGCCTCGTCATCTCGATCGTGGCGGCGATCGTGAACGGCGGTGTCGGCTACGTCCTGCTGCGTGCGGGCAAGCGGCACCGCTCAATCACCCTCACGGCGGACGCGAAACACCTCTTCACGGACGTCCTCACCTCCGTGGGTGTGGTGCTCGGCGTCTTCCTGGTGGCCCTCACGGGGTGGGAGCGGCTCGACCCAATTGTTGGCTTCGCCGTCGGCGTGAACATCGTGATCACGGGCGCGAAGCTCATGGTCGAGTCCGTGCGCGGCCTGATGGATCGCACTCTCCCGGACGAGGAGAATGCGGTCGTCGTGGGGGTGCTGCAATCCCACGCGGCCGACGACGTCCAGTTCCACGGTCTGCAAACTCGCGTTGCAGGGCGCGAAAAGTTCGCGAACCTTGACGTGCTCGTGCCGGGGAGCTGGACCGTGGCCGAGGGGCACCGTTTCGTGGAGCAGATCGAGGCCGAGCTTGAGTCTGCACTGCCCGGGCTCGTGGTGGTCACGCACATCGAGCCGATCGAGGATCCGGCCTCCTACGATGACATCCCGCAGGGCCAGATCCCAATCCCGGGCACCCCTGACTAGCCAGTCTTGCTTGATCTCGTACGTCTCAAGCCCGCGAGACTGACGAAATCAAGCAAGAGTGTTCCCAATGCCGTCGCCGCGGGCTGGCCCATGCGTCATTCTGCGTGGAGCCGAAGGCCCAATCGCAGAGTCCGGAAACCCACGTGGCTTTCGGAGCACGGATCATCTCGACTCGCTCCGCTCGCTAAATCCAAACCGCACCGCGCAGGATGACGCGTGAAACTCAGTCGCCCCAGAGGCCAACGCCGATCATGAACGCCGTGAACGCGGCGGCGTAGCAGACCAGGAGCATGCCAAGCGCGTGGCTGATCCCGGCGAACCAACGGCCCTCCTCCATCAGGCGCACACCCTCGACCGACGCCGCCGAGAACGTGGTGTACCCGCCGAGGAATCCCACCGCGAGCAGCGCGTAAGCGGTCATCGCGTGCGGGTTGTAGTCCTGCATTGTCCACGCCAGCACGATCCCGATCAGGAACGAGCCGGTCACGTTCACCGTGAGCGTGCCGAGCGGGAAGCCGGTGTGGTTGCGGCGGGCGATCGCGCCATCAACCATGAAGCGGACGACGGCGCCCAACCCGCCACCGAGTGCAACCAACAGTGGGGTCATCCGCGCCCACCTCCCACGAGCCGTGCATGATCTCGTACGTCTCGAGCCCGTGAGGCAGACGAGATCATGCACGGCTCGAGCGAGGTGCCACTCATGCCGCCCGCCTCCCACGCATGGCGCGGCCGAGACGCCGCCCGAGCCAGAGGCCAATCGCGGCGAGCGCCAACCCTCCAAGCACACTGCCGGCGGTGTACGCGAACCACCGGACGGGGTCCCCGAGGAGCCCAAGAAACACCACGTGACTGGCGAACGACGAATACGTCGTGAACCCGCCCAGGAAGCCCGTGCCGAGGGTGAGTCGAACGGCGCGGAGGCGACCGTCGTCGGGCCCGAGAACCCAGAGCGTCCCGAGCAGAAGTCCCATCAGGAGCGATCCGAGCAGATTCGCGACGGCGATCGGCAAGTACTGATCGGACATCACCTCGAGCAGGCCCCAGCGCGAGAGCGCACCACATGCCCCGCCGAGGAACACGAGCGCGAGCAAGCGGGGCTGGAGGTGCGCGGGCCGTGTCACCCGCACAACGCTACTCCTCTCACGTCGTCATCCTGGGCGGAGCCGAGCAGAGCGCGAAGCTACTACCCGAGGAACTCGCTGAAAAACGTACACCAGTCACTCAAAACAGCCCCACAGGGCGCCAAAAAGACGACTGGTGTACGGATCTCAGCGGACTACTCGACCCATGCGCGCCCCTGGACCCTGCGCACTCCGCGCAGGCTGGCGGGATGAGCGGATCGGCGCGATTACGCGCCCCAGGGGCGCTTGGTGAACCAATCCACCACGGCGAGCGGCACCACGAGCACGGGCCGGTGCTGGTGGTGGCTCAGGTGCAGCGCCACGGAGCCCTCCACGAATTGCCGCACGCGCGCGCCGAGCCCGGGCACGCGCGTTCCCACCACGATTGCCGAGGCGTCCACGGCGCGGGCGAGGTGTGTGAGGGAGCGGTCCACGCGGCCCGCGAGATAGTGGAACTCCCACTCGACATCCGTCAGAACGCCGCCCAACTGTTCCAGCAGCGCGGCTTCGGTGCGCTGCCAGGTGTCATCGGCGACGTCGGGCTCGATGGACACGTGCCGCACCGAGCCGTCCGGGAACTCTTCGACCGTGGTGCGCTGCGTGTCCACGTACGCACACACGAGGCGCACCCCAAGCGCGCGCGCCCAGGACGCGGCGGTGATCGGCACGAGCTCGTTCTGCCCGGGCGTGACACCCACGACGATCGGGCTACCGGAGAACTCGGTCAGCCGCGCTGGCGATGGTTGCGGGACGTCCTTCATGACGGAATTCTGCCACTCTCGGGGCCTCCCCCGCAGGGGATTGGCCGCTCGAGCCTGCGCCTAGACCTCCTCGGGCACCATCTCGATCGCACCGCACGGGCATTCCTCAGCGCAGATGCCACAGCCCTTGCAGTAGTCGTACTTGAACTCGTACTCCCCCGGCTCCAGCTTGGTCACCGCGTTGTCTGGGCACACCCCGAAGCAGTTATCGCAGCCGAAGCAGTTGCCGCAGCTCATGCATCGACGCGCCTCGAACAGCGCCGAATCCTCATCGAGCCCTGCCACGACTTCGTCGAAGGTTCCGGCCCGCCGCGGCCCCTCGAGCCGCTCGCGCACGATGTGCGGCGCATCCGAGTAGTACCAGGTGTTGAGCTTGTCGGAGGTGGCGAGCGCATGCTTCGGCTCGGGCTGGTAGAGGGTGCCGCGCAGGAAGGCGTCAATGTGCCGCGCCGCCTTCTTTCCATGCCCGACGGCGACCGTGACGGTCCGCTCAGAGGGCACCATGTCGCCACCCGCGAAGACGCCCGGGCGCCCCGTCATCATGCCCCGATCGACTTCGACAACGCCGTCGTCGATTGTCACCAGTGGATCGTGTTCGATGAGTGAGAGGTCCGCTTCCTGCCCGAGCGCCAGCACGAGCGAATCGGCTTCAAGCTCCTCATACTCGCCCGTGGGCTGCGGGAACCCGGACTCGTCGAGTGCCATCTTCTCGACCATCATCTTCGCCTCGTCCACGTGCTTCACGGTGGACAGCCAGCGCATCATGATGCCCTCTTCCTCGGCCTCGATGACCTCGGAATCGTGGGCGGGCATCTTCTCGCGGGTGCGGCGGTAGACGATGATCGCTTCTTCCGCTCCGAGACGCTTGGCGGTGCGCGCGGCGTCGATCGCGGTGTTTCCGCCGCCGTAGATCACCACGCGGCGTCCGAGCATGGGGGCCTCGCCGGTCTCCACGTCCCGCAGGAGCGAGATCGCATCGAGGATCTTCGCGGACTCGCCCGCGGGGATGTAGGCCCGCTTCCCAATGTGCGCGCCCACGGCGAGGAACACGGCGTCGAACTCTTCGGCTTCGGCCGCCAGGTTCTCGACCTTGGTGTTGAGTTGGACCTCAACCCCCATGTCCGTGATCCGCTTCATCTCGGCGTCAAGAATCTCGCGCGGGAGGCGGTAGGCGGGGATACCAAAGCGCATCATGCCGCCGATCATCGGCCCGGCTTCCTTCACCGTGACCGTGTGGCCCATGCGGCGTAGGTGGTAGGCCGCGCTCATACCGGACGGCCCGGCGCCGATGATCAGCACGCGCTTGCCAGTGTCCGCGGCGAGCCGCTCCACCGTCCAGCCTTCGTCGATCGCCTTGTCACCCAGGAAGCGCTCGACGGCGTTGATGCCCACGGCCTCGTCGAGCTCGGCCCGGTTGCACGCCGTCTGGCAGGGGTGGTAGCACACGCGACCCATGATCGCGGGGAACGGGTTATCCCGCATGAGCACGCGCCACGCGCCTTCGTAGTTGCCCTCTTCCGCTTCGGAGAGCCAGGCCTGGATGTTTTCGCCGGCGGGGCAGGCGTTGTTGCACGGCGGCAGGAGATTGACGTAGGTCGGCCGTTCGGTGCGCCACGAGCCGGTCTGGTTCGCCAGCGACGAGCCAACATCAAGTGTGATCGCGAAGGGCTTTCCCATGTCAGTTCTCCATCAGGGCAGTTGTCGAGGCCGGGTAGGCCGGGATCGTCGAGTCGTCGAGCAGGCCGTACCGCACGATGTTGCGATCGGCCATCGCCTGGAGCCTGCCGATCACGTCCTCGTCGCGCTGCGGCTTGAAGAGGTGTGCGAAGCGCCGTTGCAGCTTCAGATACTCTTCCACCTGCACCTGGCGTCGAATCTTCGTGGAGGCAACCACCTCGCCATGCTCGGCTTCGAATACGGGGAAGAGTCCGGACTCGGCAGCGAGCCGGGCGAGCTTGATCGTGTCCTGCGACGCGGAGCCCCAGCCGAGCGGGCAGGGCACCATCACGTGCAGGTAACGGGCACCACGCATACTCATCGCGCGCTTCACCTTGTACTCGAGGTCCCGCAGGTCGGCCACAGTTGCCGTGGCCACGTAGGGGATCTCGTGCGCCATGGCGATCCGCGGCACGTCCTTCCCCTGACCGAACACGTTGCCGGGGTGCTCACCCACAGCCTGCGTGGTCGCCGTGCGGGCAGCGGGCGGCGTTGCTCCGGAGCGCTGCACGCCGGTGTTCATATACGCCTCGTTGTCGTAGCAGACGTAGAGGACGTCATCGTTCCGCTCGAACATGCCCGAGAGGCAGGCGAAGCCGATATCCACCGTGCCGCCGTCGCCGCCTTGCGCGAGCACGCGGATGTCCTCGCGGCCCTTCGCCTTCAGCGCGGCCTGCACACCGGTCGCAACGGCGGGTGCGTTTCCGAACAGGGAGTGCAGCCACGGCAGCTGCCACGACGTCTCAGGGTACGGAGTCGAGAACACCTCGAGGCAACCGGTGGCGTTGACCGCCATCAGCTTGCCCTCCGCCGAGGCGATCGCGGCATCCACCACGTAGCGGGCGCCGAGCGCCTCCCCGCACCCTTGGCAGGCGCGGTGGCCCGAGGTGAGCGCATTGGCGCGTTCCTCATCGGACTGGAAGGATCGCAGTTCCACCGGAACGAGCCTGTTGCCGACGGCGAACGAGCCCACCTGATAGAACTTCAGCTTTTCGTTGGAGATCGTTGTCATTGCGTCCGTCCTCTCAGTGAGCCGTGGCCCGGCCGATGCCCACGTCGCGGATAAGGTTCTCGGCGATGGGGCCGGATCTGCGTGCGTTGCGCTCGCGTTCCAGCTCCTTCTCGACGAGTTCCTTGTCGAGATCCAGGAAACTGAAGTGTTCGAGCGTTCCCGCCAGAACGTCGTCGATCATGCCGTGGAGCGAGGCCTTTGTGATGGGACGCCCACCAAGACCCGCAGCCACTTCCCAGTTCGGGATCAGGTTGGGCGAGAGCGCGGCGCGGCAGTGCGCGGCCACGATGCCGCCAAGTCCCACGGAGAAGGCTTTCTCGACGGCGATGAACCGCTTCGCGTTCGCCAATACCTCGCGCACGGCATCCAGCGGGAAGGGCCGGAATGAGGAAATGCCGAGGGCGCCGATCTTCTCGCCGCGTTCGCGCCGCTCGTCCACGGTGTCCTTGATCGTGCCGAGCACGGAACCGAGCGCCACGATGATGGTCTCGGCGTCGTCGCACTTGTAGGGGCGGACCAAGCCGCCGGAGTCGCGTCCGAAGTGCTCCGCGAAGGACGCCGCGACCTGCGGGATCAGCTCAAGGGCCTCCATCTGCTTGTGGTGGGCCAAGTACTTGACTTCGGTGAATGCCTCAGGCCCCACCATTGCGCCGATCGAGACGGGATCATCCAGATCGAGCGACTGGCGTGGAATGTAGGGCGGTAGCCAGGACTGCACCTGCTCCTCGGTGGGAACGTCCACTTCCTCCATAGCGTGGGTGAGGATGAAGCCGTCCATGCAGACCATCACCGGAATCGAGAGTTCCTCGGCGATCCGGAAGGCCTGGACGTGCAGATCGGCGGCTTCTTGATTCGTCTCGGCGAAAAGCTGCAGCCAACCGGAGTCACGCTGGGACATCGAGTCGGAGTGGTCGTTCCAGATGTTGATGGGGCCGCCGATGGCGCGGTTGGCAACGGTCATCACGATCGGCAGGCCGAGGCCCGCGGCGTTGTAGACGGCCTCAACCATGTAGAGCAGGCCTTGGGACGCCGTCGCGGTGTAGGTGCGAGCGCCGGTGGCGGAGGATCCGATCGCCACGGACATCGCGGCGAACTCGCTCTCCACGTTCACGTACTGTGCGTTGGGGAGCTCACCGCGCTTGACGATCGCCGAGAGCCCTTCGACGATGTGAGTTTGCGGAGAGATCGGGTAGGCGCAGATGACCTCGGGGTGGCAGGCGGCAACGGCGCGGGCGACGGCGATAGAGCCTTCGAGTTGTTCACGCATTGGCGGGTTCCTTGGCGATCAGATCGTAGGCGGCTTGGGCAGCGGCCGCGTTGGCGGCGGCGAGTTTCTCGGGGAACTTGTGGCGCAATGCGTGGCCGATCGCGTCCACGCGGAAGCGCCCGGTGAGCGCTGAGAGTGCGCCGAGCAACACCACGTTGGGTACGGGACGGCCGATATGCTCACGCGCGATGTCGGTGGCCGGGACCGTCACGATCCGGCTGGGATCGCGGCCCTCGAGCAAGTCATTCAGGCCAAGGTCCGCAATTGTCTTCGTGGAGTTGATGACGACGTAGCCCTCGGGTTTGAGGCCCGCAAAAACATCAGCCTGTTGTAGCAACGTGGCGTCCTGGACGATCAGGGCGTCCGGGGCGAGAATCGGCTCACGCGTGCGAATCTCGTTATCGGAGATTCGACAGTAGGAGACGACCGGGGCACCGGTGCGCTCCGAACCAAACGATGGGAATGCTTGCACATGATGGCCGTCTTCGAACGCTGCGAGTGACAGCAACTCTGCTGCAGTTACGACACCCTGTCCGCCTCGGCCGTGAATCCGGACCTCGAACATAGGACCAAGGTAACCCGCGTCACATCGCGATTCCTGGGGTCAAAGTCCCACGTTCTTGACAGACTTGTGAATCCCGACTAAAGAACCCTTTACGTTGCGTAATTGCTATTTCGCCGATCCGTACATCACGCCCCCAGCCCGCGCCTCACCACTCCCCGGACCCCTCCCGGCCTTCTGCCACCCACGTGAGTGGCAGATGAACGCGATCCGTGCCCGTCGTGAGCATTTGGCACTCACGTGAGTGCGAAATGCCCACGCGACTGTTTCTCGCCGGAAACATCGAGGAAACGGCCCACCCATTCAATGGGTCTCGTCCTCACAACGTAACGAATCGGACAAATTGCTGACTTGCTGGGCAGAAAGTCCCAGGCACCAGTAATATGTCACTGAAGCGCAGTGGCTCAGGTCACAGCGCGGAAGATCCAATGAGGCATCCCGGAAGGAAACTACACATGTTCTCACGTTCATCCAGTCACAAGCGCCGCGCACTGTCGCTGAGCGCGGTGGCCGCATCGGCGGCACTGATCCTCGCCGGTTGTGGCGGCGGACTCGGCGGCGAAGGCGGCGGCAACTCCGCCGATGGCCCCGTCAAGTTCGGCATGCTCGCCCCATTCTCGGGTTCGGAGGCCGCGTTCGGTGACTACATGAAGTTCGGCGCCCAGCTCGCGATCAACGAGATCAATGCCGACGGCGGCATCAACGGCCGGGACATTGAACTCGTCACCGAGGACGACGGTTGCGACGCCACGCAGGCAACCGCGGCAGCGCAGAAGCTCGTGAGCGCAGGCGTCCACGGCTCCGTTGGCGGGTACTGCTCCGGTGCCACACAGCCCACGCTCCCGATCTTCAAGGACGCGGGTATCGCCATGGTGATCCCTGCGGCGAACTCCACGCAGCTCGTGGGCAAGGGCGCGTTCATGATCAACGGCACCGGCACGCAGCAGGCCGGGGCAGCGGTTGCCTACGCCGCGAAGATTGGCGCACAGGCCATCGTTCTGATCGATGACAACACCGACTATTCGGTGGACCTCGCGAACCAGGTCGAGGAGCAGAAGGGTGACCTCAACATCGTCGGCCGCGAGTCCGTCAACCCGCAGGAGAAGGACTTCTCGGCGAACATCACCAGCGCGCTCAACAAGAACCCGGACTTCATCATCTGGACCGGCTACTACCAGGCTGGCGGCCTCCTGATCAATCAGTTCCGCCAGGCAGGGTACGACGGCGAGATCCTCGTCGGCGACGGCTCGGTAGATGCGCAGCTCGCAGCCATCGCGGGCGATTCTGCGATCCAGAATGTTGTTGGCACATTCACGCGCACCCCGGACATGCTCGAGGGTGGCGAGCAGTGGGTTGCCGACTACAAGGAGCTCGCTGGTTCGGACCCCGGCCCCTACTCGATGCAGACATACGAGGCGGTCCAGGTCCTCGCGCACGCGATGACCGAGGCTGGCGGCACCGAGTATGACGCCGTCATCGAGGCACTGAAAGAGATCGATGGCTTCCCGCTCCTCTCCGGTGACCTGACCTTCGCCGAGGACGGTTCACGTGAGGGCGGCGGCTTCGTGATCGTCGCGCCCACCGGCGAGGGCGGCACGTTCGTGCTGCACGACGACCTCAGCTAATCGCAATGGGGCCGCCCGTCAACGGGTGGCCCCATTCATTCCAAGGGAGGTATCCACGTGGCACAACTGATCTGGAACGGACTATTCGTCGGCTCGTTCTATGCGCTCGTCGCTCTCGGCTACAGCATGGTCTACGGCATCATCAAGCTGCTGAACTTCGCGCACGGTGACATCTACATGCTCGGCTCGTTCATCGCCTTCGTGATCCTCGGTGCCTTCACCGGCCTGCTCGGAGTCGGCTCGATCCCCGTCTTGCTCCTGGTCCTCCTGATCACCATGCTCCTGACGGGAGGGATCGGCGTCGCGATCGAACGAGTCGCGTACCGGCCCCTTCGAACGGCGCCTCGACTTGCGGCCCTCATCACCGCCGTCGGCGTCTCCTTCACCCTGGAGTACACGATCCGCCAGATCTTCGGCGCGAGCCCCAAAGTGTTCCCGGTGCGCCTCCAAGGCAACCCCATGGAGATTCTCGGCGCTCGCATCTCGATGCCCCAGATCATCCTGATGCTCGTCGCTGCCGTGCTGATGTTCGTGCTACAGCGCTACATCATGCACTCGCGTGAAGGCCGCGCGATGCGCGCCATCGCGCTCGACCAGCGCGCGTCGCTCCTGATGGGCGTGAACGTCAACCGGGTGATCTCCCGCACCTTCTTCATTGGCTCGGCCCTCGCTGGTGCGGCGGGTGTGATGGCCGCGGCCTACTACGGCACGATCGACTTCCTGATGGGGTTCGTGATCGGCTTGAAAGCCTTCACGGCGGCCGTGATCGGCGGCATCGGGAATCTCTACGGCGCCATGCTTGGCGGCCTGGTGCTGGGACTCCTTGAGTCCTTCGGCACCTCGTGGTTTGGCGGCCAATGGCGTGATGTGTTCGCGTTCGGCTTCCTGATCCTGTTCCTCGTCTTTAAGCCCACCGGCATCCTCGGTGAGCGCGTGGTGGAGAGGGTGTAGCTCATGTCCATCGAGTCTCGTCTCAAGGCGCCGGAACCGTACTTCGATCGGCCCAAGCCCGTCACCGGAATCCTCGCGCCGCAGACCTTCATGCGCACCCTCGCGCTTGTGCTCTTCGTGGTGGCACTGTCGATCCCCTTCATCACGGTGAACCCGTACGTCATCTCTATCTTGACTTCAGCGCTCATCTACATCGTGCTCGCGATGGGCCTGAACGTCGTCGTCGGATATGCCGGCCTGCTGGACCTCGGGTATGTGGCCTTCATGGCGGTGGGCGCCTACATGAGCGGCATCCTCGCCACCAAGTTCCAGATGTCGATGATCCAGACCATGCCGTTCGTGATCCTCGCGTGCGTTGTGGCCGGAATCATCATCGGTGGGCCCACGCTGAGGCTGCGCAGCGATTACCTCGCAATCGTGACGCTCGGATTTGGTGAGATCATCCGGATCACGGCCAACAACATCTCGATCACCGGCGGGCCTTCGGGCATCCACGGCATCCCCGCCTGGTCTTTCTTCGGCTGGTCGATGGCGAACGGCCTCACGATCGGCAACATCCACTTCCCGCAGAAGATCCTCTTCTACTACTTCGTGCTAATCATCTGTGTGGGTGCGGGAACCGTGTGCGTCACGCGGCTCGGCAAGGGCAAGCTCGGCCGCGCGTGGAAGTCCGTGCGCGATGACGAGGACGTCTCCGAGGCGATGGGCATCAACGGCTACAAGACCAAGCTGCTGGCGTACATCATCGGCGCGGTGTGGGGCGGCTTCGCCGGCATCCTGATGGGTGCGCACCTCACGGCGATCTCGCCGAACAGCTTCGAGTTCCTCTATTCGGCGTTGGTCCTCATGGCCGTGGTCCTCGGCGGCATGGGCTCCACCCCGGGTGTGATCATCGGTGCATTGTTCGTCTCGCTGGCCCCCGAGCTTCTGCGTGAGTTCTCCGAATGGCGCTTCCTGATGTTCGGCGTGCTGCTGGTGGTGGCGATGATCTTCCGCCCGAGCGGGATCTGGCCCGCAAACGCCGTCTTGCCGTTCCTGAAGAAACGAGAGGTTCCGCAAGGTGCGGTGGTGGCCGCACCGGCCGATCCATCACTCCTGGAGAGTGAAGAACTCAGTGAGGAGGAGGGACGATGAGCGAGGCCCTCACCAACGCCAGCGAGTTCGAGACCGCCACACGCGGCCGGACCCTCCTCGAAGTGAACGACCTGCGGCTTGTCTTCGGCGGCATCAAGGCCGTGGACGGGCTCTCGTTCTCAGTTCATGAGGGCGAAATCGTCTCGGTGATCGGGCCGAACGGCGCCGGCAAGACGAGCGCATTCAACTGCATCTCCGGCTTCTACCGGCCCACCTCCGGAACGATCACGTTCGACGGCGAGCCCATCACCAGGAAGAAGCCCTCATACATCACGCAGAAGGGCATGGCGCGCACGTTCCAGAACGTCCGGTTGTTCCGCGAGATGAACGTGCTGGACAACGTGAAGACCGCGATGCACTCACATCTGAAGCAGAACGTTATTGACGCGATGCTGCACACGCCGCGCTACCTGAAGAGCGAGAAGCAGTGCACGATCGATGCGCAGGGCTGGCTCGATTTTGTTGGGTTCAGGTCCGACGACGAACTGGTCGTCACGCAGTTGCCTTACGGTGAGCAGCGCCGCGTCGAGATAGCGCGCGCCTTGGCTTCGCAGCCGAAGCTCCTGCTCCTCGACGAGCCGGGCGCGGGTCTGAACCACAACGAGAAGATCGAGCTGATGAACCTGATTCGCAAGATTAGGGACCTCGGCGTCGGCATCGTGCTGATTGAGCACGACATGGGACTGGTCATGCAGATCTCCGAGCGCATCGTGGTGATGAACTACGGCAAGGAGATCGCGGACGGTACCCCAGCGCAGATCAAGGCCGATCCCGCCGTGATCGCGGCATATCTCGGGGAGGGCGACGAATGAGCACGCTACGGCTTGAGAACATCGAGCTCTACTACAACCGGGTCCACGCGCTGCGCGATCTCTCGATCGAGGTGAACGAGGGCGAGATCGTCTCGCTGCTCGGGAACAACGGTGCCGGGAAGACCTCCACCCTCTCGATGCTCTCCGGACTCGTGCGGCCGAAGAGCGGCACGGCGATGTGGGGCGATCTGGATCTCACGAAGCTGAACCCGTGGGACCTGGTGGACGCGGGACTGATCCATGTGCCGGAGGGCCGCCGGATTCTCTCGACGATGACCGTGCACGAGAACCTGCTGCTTGGCGGGTACCTCGTGAAGGATCAGAACCTGATCGACGAGCGGGTGGCATACGCGTACGAACTGATGCCGCGGCTCCTGGAGCGCAAGACCCAACAAGGCGGCACTCTCTCGGGTGGTGAGCAGCAGATGCTCGCGATCGGGCGCGCGCTGGTCTCGGGGCCGAAGCTGCTGCTTCTTGATGAGCCATCGATGGGCCTGGCGCCGCTGATCGTGCGGCAGGTGATGGACATCGTGCGCACGGTGGCCGAGCAGGGCACCACGGTGCTGCTGGTGGAGCAGAACGCGAAGGCCGCGTTGAAGATCGCGGACCGCGCGTACGTGCTCGAGTCCGGGCACGTGACTCTCTCGGGCCCGGCCGCCGAGCTCGCCGATGACCCGAAGGTGATCGCCGCCTACCTCGGCACGTAGCGCGCCACTAACACCTATGGGAGCAGGATTCGACCCACGACGCGTCAACCGTCGAATCCTGCTCCATTTGTGCTTCCTACGACGGCCCCGCGCCCTTCGCCTCGGCGCGCCGTGTGAGAGACCTCCACCCAGATCGCCACCACCATCCCCCCGCCAGAGCAGCACGCACATGGCTGAAGGACACCGGAGTCACGAATTGGGACCTTCGCCCCCTTCACGACCGGGGTGAACGCCGTCGGGAACGGGGTCCGCACCAGCCGTCCGGAATTGCTCGGTCCAATCCCCTCCCGCAATCCGAGCGGAAGGGATTGAATAGAGAGCATGAACTCACAGTCGAGTAGCGGGGCCGCGGCCCCCGAAGTGCGAAATGTTGTCCTCGTTGGCCCGGGCGGATCCGGGAAGACCACGCTGATCGAGACCCTGCTGAACAAGCTCGGCGTCATCACGCGCGTGGGCCGCGTGGAGGACGGGAATACCGTCACCGATTTCGAAGAGGTCGAGAAGAACCTTCACTATTCGGTGAACCTCGCGGTCGCCTCCGTGGACATCTCCGATCCCGCGCTCGTCGGCGACAACGGCACCGTGCGCCTGAACCTCCTGGACTCCCCCGGCAACCCGGACTTCGTGGGCGAACTGCGCGCCGGACTGCGCGGCGCGGATGCCGCACTCTTCGTCATCTCCGCCACCGACGGCGTGGACGGCGCCACCCGGCGAATCTGGAACGAGTGCGCGGCCGCGGGGGCGCCACGCGCGATCGTGGTGACCGACGTCGATGAGGAGAACACCGATTTCGAGGCCACCCTTGCGGAGCTTCAGGACGCATTCGGCGACGGCGTCCACGCCCTCTATCTCCCCTACCAGGTGCAGGATCCCGCCACGGCGCGGGTCATCTCGATCACCCGCGCGAAGATCATGGACGGCTTTGGGGCAGACGTGACCCTCTCGCCGCTCGCCGATCATGACGTGGACAAGATCGACGAGATGCGGGCGAATCTCATCGAATCGGTAATCACCGAGGCCGGCGATGAGGACCTTATGGAGCACTACCTCGAGGGCGAGGAAGTGGACTTCTCGAAGCTCTCTGCGGACCTCGCGGTGGCGATCGGTAACGCCGAGTTCTACCCGGTCCTGCCGGTCGTGGCGACCACCGGACTCGGCCTCTCACAGCTCCTGCGCGTGCTCTGCATCGGCTTCCCCACACCAGCCGATCACGTCCTGCCCACGATCTATTCCCCCGCCGGCGCCGAGCGAGAGCCGCTCCACCACAGCGTGGACGAGCCCCTCGTGGGCGCCGTCATCAAGACCATCACGGACCCCTTCGTGGGCCGAATTTCCGTGGTGCGCATCTACTCCGGCCGCATCAAGGCGGACCAGATGGTGCACATCTCGGGCCGCTCCAACCAGTTCCAGGGCCTGGCCGCGGGCGCCGAGTGGCATGCGGACCACGACGAGGAAGAGAAGGTGGGCGCGCTCGGGCGGCCGCTCGGCAACCGACAGGAGCCGATCACCGAGGCCGCTGCCGGCGAGATCATCACCATCGCGCGCTTGTCCAAAGCCGAGACCGGCGACACCATCTCGGACCCGGCCAACCCCGCCGTCATCACGCCATGGGACCGGCCAATGCCACTCTTCCCGACGGCGATCAAGGCCGCCAAGCAGGCGGATGAGGGCAAGCTGATGCAGAACTTGCAGCGTCTCCAGGCCGAGGACCCAACGGTGCGTGTGGAGGTGGACCCCACCACCGGCCAGCTTCTGCTGTGGACGATGGGCGAGCAGCACCTCGCGGTGATGCTGGAGCGGCTGAAGCAACGCGCCGACGTCGCCGTCACCAGTGAGCCAGTTCTGGTGGCACTTCGCGAAACCCTTCAGGGCGAGGCCGACGTGCTGGGCCGCCACGTGAAGCAGTCGGGCGGGCACGGCCAGTACGCCGTCGTGAACATGCGTTTCGCGCCGCTCGCGCAGGGAGAGGGATTCCAGTTCGTGGACGAGGTGGTGGGTGGCGCGGTGCCGCGCCAGTTCATTCCTTCGGTCGAGAAGGGCCTCGTGAACCAGATGGCCAAGGGCATCACCGGCTATCCGATGGTGGACATCAAGGCCACGCTCTACCACGGCAAGGCGCACTCGGTGGACTCCTCGGACGCCGCGTTCCAGATGGCCGGGGCGCTCGCGTTGCAGGAAGCCGCGAAGTCCGCTGGCGTCGCGATTCTCGAGCCCGTGGATCGGGTCGAGGTCACGTGCGATGACGAATACGTGGGTGGCGTGATGTCAGATCTGTCCACTCGGCGCGGCCGGGTGACGGGCACCGAGCAGTCCGACTCCGGGCGCACCACGGTCACCGCCGATGTGCCCGCATTCGAGCTGATCCGGTACGCCACCGCGCTGCGCTCGATCGCCCGCGGCACGGGCACGTTCACACGTGAATACATCGCGCATGAGCCGGCGCCCGCGCACCTCACGGACAAGCTCATCGCGGGGGCGTAGCCAGTCCCGTCATCGTCTGCGTGGAATGGGCGCACTCCTCGGGCGTTTGGCGAGGCCGAGACGAAACGCCGCGCCTAGTCCCGCCTTCGTCATTCTGCGCGAAATGAGCGCAGCGAATGCAGTCGCAGAATCCAGGTCGTGAGTCGGATCCAACGTGCGTTCCTGGATCCTGCGACTCCGCGTCGCTCCGCGCAGGATGACGAAGCGAGCGAGCGGCTTCGCGCAGGGTGACGAGGAGGCGGGGCTACGCGCAGAGGATGAGGGGTGCCTTGCGCCGTCTTGGCGCGGGAAAGCAACTATGCGCGGATGACCGGAAGCGGGCCTCGCGCGCCCCCGAAAAGTGGCCGTTCTGCACCCGAAACAGCGCGATCACATTTGTGTGATGTATTACTGGCGGAAGGATGAAAGAATGTTCTCAGCGCCACACGGTGGGAGTCTTGGACGAGGAGGTTCGCAATGACCACAACGGATCTTAGGGAGATTGGCACCCGTGCGATTGAGCGCGCGCGGCGCTGGTCGATCGAGGCCAATGACTTCCCTGTCGAGTACTCGGCGAAGTTGCTCTCCGAGGTCCTGAAGGACCCGGACGGCCTCGACTTCACCGTCCGCTTCGTCGACGGCGTCGTGCGCCCTGAGGACACGAGCGTTGCGGCCCGCAACCTGGCCAAGTTGGGCTCGAGCCGGGTGAACTTCCTGCCCTGGTACCTCGGCGCCGGGATGAAGGCCGGCGGCCTCGCTACTCGGGTGCTGCCGGCGGTTGCCGTGCCCGCGGCCCGGCGCGTGTTCCGCGCGATGGTGGGCGATCTCGTTGTGGACGCCACGGATTCAACGCTCGGCCCCGCCCTCGCGAAGATCCGCGCGGCGGGCAACAAGATCAACGTGAATCTCCTCGGCGAAGCGGTCCTCGGAGACGCCGAAGCGAAGAAGCGCTTGGATCTGAACCGGAAGCTCCTCGCGCGCGACGACGTGGACTACATTTCGCTCAAAGTCTCGGCCGTGACCGGTCCCCACAACCCGTGGGGATTCGACGAGGTCGTTGCCCATGCCATGGAGCAGTTGCTGCCGTTCTATCGCGAAGCCGCAGCGGCGTCGTCGGCGAAGTTCATCAACTTGGACATGGAGGACTATAAGGACCTCGAGCTCACACTCACCGTGTTCATGCGGTTGCTCGATGACCCGGCGCTGAAGAACTACCGCGCCGGAATCGTGATTCAGGCGTACCAGCCGGATGGGCTCGGGGCGATGATCCGGTTGCAGGAATGGGCCGCTCGGCGCGTTGCCGAGGGCGGCTCCCCCATCAAGGTGCGGCTCGTGAAGGGCGCGAACCTCGCAATGGAGCGCGTGGATTCCGAGGTGCACGATTGGCCGCTCACCACGTGGCCGAGCAAGCAGGATTCGGACACCAACTACAAGCGCGTGCTCAACTGGGCGCTCACGCCGGAGCGCACGGCGAACATCTCGATCGGCGTGGCCGGGCAGAACCTGTTCGACATCGCGTTCGCGTGGGAACTCGCGCAGGCACGCGGAGTCACCGATGGCGTCGAGTTCGAGATGCTCGCGGGCATGGCAACGGGCCAGGCGGAAGTTGTCCGCAAGGAAGTGGGATCGCTGCTGCTGTATGTGCCGGTGGTGAACCCCTCGGAGTTCGATGTGGCGATCGCCTATCTCGTACGGCGCCTCGAAGAGAACGCGATGAGCGACAACTTCATGTCCGGCGTTTTCGACATCGGCACCAATGACGCGATCTTCGTGCGCGAGCGCGATCGTTTCCTCGCCGCGCTGGAGAACCTCGACGATTCCGTGCCGGTCCCGAACCGCACCCAGGACCGCGGTGCCACCGGGCCCGCTGCTCCGAGGGCGGCATCGCCGCAGGTCTTCGTGAATACCCCGGACACGGACCCGGTACTCCCCGCCAACCGGGCGTGGGCGAAGCAGATCATCGGCCGGATCGCGGATTCGCAGCTCGGAATCGAGCTCGCGGATGCCTCGATCGTGAACTCGATCAAGGGCATCGATGAAGCCGTTCAGCGGGCCGTGGGCGCCGCCGAGGGCTGGGCCGCGATGCCCGCCGCCGAGCGCGCCGAGATCCTCCACCGTGTGGGCGCCGAATTGGAGGCACGCCGCGCGGACCTGCTCGAGGTGGCCGCGTCCGAGACCGGCAAGACCCTCGATCAGGGAGATCCTGAGGTCTCCGAGGCGATCGACTTCGCACACTACTATGCGTTCCAGTCGCTGGAGTTGGAGAAGGTCGACGGCGCCCGGTTCGTCCCCTCGAAACTCACCGTGGTGACCCCGCCGTGGAACTTCCCGCTGGCGATCCCGGCCGGCGGCGTACTCGCCGCGCTGGCCTCCGGCTCGTCCGTGATCCTGAAGCCGGCAACTCCGGCGCGGCGCTGTGGTGCGCTTCTCGCCGAGATCATGTGGGACGCGGGCGTGCCGCGGGACGTGCTGCAACTCGTCAACACCCCGAAGCGAAACGTGGGCCAGCGCCTCGTCTCGCACCCAAAGGTGGACCGGCTGATCCTCACCGGCTCGTACGAGACTTCGAAGCTCTTCCGCTCGTGGCGCACGGACCTTCCGATGCTCGCCGAGACTTCGGGCAAGAACGCGATCATCGTGACCCCCTCGGCGGATCCGGACCTCGCCGTGAAGGACATCATCTACTCGGCGTTTGGGCACGCGGGCCAGAAGTGCTCGGCGGCCTCGCTGGTGGTGCTGGTGGGTTCGGCGGGTACGTCGAAGCGGATTCACAACCAGTTGGTCGACGGCGTTCGCTCACTTCGGGTGGCCTGGCCCTCCGATCCCTCATCCCAGATGGGACCGGTGGTGGTGCCTGGGGACACGAAGCTGCAGAGCGGCCTCACCACGCTCGATCCCGGCCAAACCTGGGTGCTCAAGCCCGAGCAACTCGATGACTCGGGCGCGCTCTGGTCGCCCGGGCTGCGCGCGGGTGTCGAACCCGGCAGCGAATACCACCTCACGGAGTACTTTGGGCCGATCCTTGGCGTCATGCGCGCGGAGACGCTCGAGGAAGCGATCGAGATTGTGAACGCCGTCGACTACGGCCTCACCTCCGGCATCCACTCGCTCGACATCGACGAGGTCCAGACCTGGCTCTCCACGATCCAGGCCGGGAACCTCTACGTGAACCGCGTGACTACCGGTGCGATCGTGCAGCGCCAGCCCTTCGGCGGCTGGAAGCGCTCGGCTGTGGGCGCGGGGACCAAGGCCGGTGGGCCGAGCTACCTGTTCGGTCTCGGCAATTGGGAGCCGGCGGAGTCCACCGCGAAGGCCCCGGCGGGAATCGGTTCACTCCCGTTGAGTGTGCGGATGCTGGCGCAGGCCGCCCAGCGTGTGCTCGACGGCGATCAGCTGGCGTGGTACATGCAGGCGCTCGGTTCGGACATGGCCGCGTGGGAGTCCGAGTTCGGGGTCTCGCACGACCCGACCGGGCTGTCAGTTGAGCGAAACGTGCTTCGCTACCGGCCCACACCCGTGGTTGTCCGTGCCGAAGCCGGCGCCTCCCTCGCGGAACTACTCCGGGTGGTGAGCGCGGGCCTGCTCGCGGGTTCGCACATGATCATCTCTTCGGGGATCGAACTCTCCGCCGGGATCCTTGAGGAGCTGAACCTGCCGGAGCTGTCCGTGCTCGATCAGACCGACGCCGAGTGGCTGGAGTTCGCGGCCAACTGGGCCGGGCATGACGTGATCGGTGGGCGGGTTCGGTACATCGGGACTGCGCCGAAGAACACCTCCGACGCCGTCGGCGGCTCGCCGGACATCGCGATCTGGTCGCATGCGGTGACTCAGGCCGGGCGCGTGGAGCTGATTCCGTTCCTGCGCGAGCAAGCGGTTTCGATCACGGCACACCGCTTTGGCACCCCGTTCAAGGACTTCATCAACGCCGAGATCTAGCCCGCTCCGCCGGTTGAGCGAGGGCGAAGCTCGGACCGAAACCTCGCACGCCTCCTGGTGACAGGAAGCCTGAACTAACGTGGTTGAGTTGCTCAGGATCGTGAGCAACTCAACCACGAAACCGCACTAGATCCCGAGGACGGCTTTCGCGATCGAGGAGTAGATGACGAGCTCCGCGGCATTTGGGAACGCGATTGTGAGACGGGCTGTTGCACGGTTCACGCATCATCTTGGCACTCAGCGAACGCTCAGCGTTCATACGGCGCCAAGTTCCTGCGGTCCCAGCTACCGCGGGAAGCCCGCGAGGAACTGCCGGAGGCGGATGACCTCGCGTGGGATGAATTCGGCAATCGTGAAGCCGACGACGTCGCGGACCTGCTCTGTTTCCTCGCGAGCGACAAGTCGGGCTACATCACCGGCGCCCTGATGGACGTGACGGGCGGCAAGCTCGCCACGTAGAACCCACGCCTGGCCTACGACGCTGCAGCTCCCTAACGCATCATAGTGGTGCACTAACCAGGCACCACGAGCATGACTCAGGTCCAAGGCCTCGTGCCACGGCGGCATCGTAGAGCTGATGCGCGATCCGCTCGGCGAACTTCGACTCCGCTGAGCTGACGGGGCCGACCTCGTAATGACTGCTGTTACGAATCCGCCGGAGTCGATCGAACCGTTGGGCAGCCGAGTCACCTGCCGGGCCATCGATCACAGGATAGAGGAACAACCCGAGCGCCTGGTGCTGACCGGGACCATTTGTCGTACGGAACCCATACGCAGCGAGCATCGCTTCCCCAATGTCGTGGGCTGCGTCGTAGGCCACGTCGAGCTTCACGCTGTCACTTGTCAGGAACTCGAGCTGACCGATGCGCTCCACAGCAACCGCCAAGAAAGACGCGGCACGAGACTCGTCTGGGGGCAACGGGCTGAGCCGCCTCGTCGCGACGAGTTCATCCAGAGCCGCTATCTGCTCACTTGTGAGCTCTATTGCGCCATGGGTCTTCCCCAATGACAGGGAGAATCGGGTTCGATCGGACTTGCTCAAGAAAATCCGAGTCACGAGCTACCTCCTCGCGGCTGAGGATAGTCGGGTTCACGGGCCGATGGACGCGTTCCTCCACGCGGTCGCACGCCGCATAAGTCTCTTCGGGGCTCGGGTCTCCAATCATCATTACGTCGATGTCGTTCGGGGCCGCGCCGAGAACACCACTCGCCCTCGCCGCGAAAGAGCCATAGAAAAACGCGCGTTCAATGCCGCCGACCGAGGCGAACTCTTCCGCAAGCAGCGGCACCGGGCCCGTCGCGAAGCTCAAGATCTGCCGCAGAGGAGCCACCAGCGGGCTCTCAGGATTCGCGCTAACGAGCCGCGCGCGGCCCACCTGCCGTTCCACCAGAATTCTCGCACCAACAAGCCGCGCTACCTCGCGATGTGCGGTCGCATACGCAAGACCAGCTCGTCCAGCAAGATCAGAGAGAACGAGCTCGTCGTCCGTCAGCAAGACCGTCGAGAGCAACTGCGCCTGACCTTCCGAACGGAAGAGCGGCGCGAGAAGCGGTGCCTCAGTTCTCATTCAATGGAGATCAATATTTACTAAATCGATCGTCAACATGCTACTTCCCGTAGGTGAGGACCGGGATCGCGCCGATCGCACACATTCCCGCGCACACGTTGACCGGCCCCACGAACGTGAACCCGCGAGCCTTCAGCGCCTTTGCTGCGGCGTCGGAGGCCGGGGTCGTCACCGGAATCTCCAGCCGCCGCGCCTTCTCCAACGGCTTGCCCGCCTTCTTCGCGGGGATCGAGTGCTCCCAGATCAGCCCCGCGACGCCGTCGGTATAGGTGGACCGAAGCTCCACGGCAGCCCGTGCATTTGTGCGCGCGGCCTGCACCTTCAGGCGATTGCGGATGATCCGCTCGTCGAGTAGCGCGCGCTCCACGTCGTCGTCGGTCCAAGCGGCCAGCACGTCGATGTCGAAGCCCTCGAATACCTCGCGGATCCCCTCGCGCCGCCGCAGGATCGTCAGCCACGAGAGCCCCGACTGGAACACCTCGAGCATCAGCCGCTCGAACACCCCCGCCTCGTCGCGGACCTCCTGGCCCCACTCCGAGTCGAAGTACTCGCGCATCAACTCCGGCTGGTTGGCCCACTGCGGGCGGCGCACGCCGTCATCGCACTCGATCAGGGCAAACGGATCGCGAATCATCATGCCATTCTCCTCTCAGTTGGGGGCCGCGCGGGAGCTATGACTGCACCCCCGCGCGACCGGCGAGGCTCCGCAGCGCTGACGTGGCATGGACCGGGACTGCTTACCCACCGGGCCGCGAAACCTCATCTCCCGAAGCTAGAGCCCGACGGCGCCCTCCCGCACTCCCGAATTTCCGCGCCTGTGGATACAGTCCCCTCGCGCGGTGTGGATACAGCTACGCCAGCCCGTTCAGGCGGCGCCGACGGAAGCGAGCAGGAGCTCGTGCACCCGCGAATCCCCCGAGATCTCCGGGTGGAAGGCGGTCGCGATACGCGAGCCGTAGCGAACCGCCACGGGGTGCTCGGCGCCGTCGGGGCCGGCCGCCGTCGCGAGCACTTCCACCGAAGAGTCCCACGCCTCCACCCACGGCGCGCGGATGAAGGTGGCGTGCATGGTGGAGCCGTCGGGGACCCAGGTGAGCGAGACTTCGGAGGAGTCCACTTGGCGGCCGAACGCGTTGCGGCGCACGGTCATCGGGATCGCGCCGAGCGTCTGCTGACCCTCGATGCCGTCCACGAGATCGCGGGCGAGCATGATCATGCCCGCGCACGAGCCGAGCACGGGGAGGCCGGCCTCGATCCGCTCGATCAGCGGGTCCCGAAGGTCGAAGGCGCGGAGCAGCTTGTCGATCGTGGTGGATTCGCCCCCAGGAATGACCAGGCTGTCGATGGCCTCCAGTTCCGAACGCCGTCGGACTGGAATGACGTCCGCTCCGAGGCTGGCGAGAACCGCAGCGTGCTCGCGCACATCGCCTTGGAGCGCCAGGACTCCTGCCTTCATGTGATCCCCTCTCGCGCCATCTCCGCCTATCGGAGCAAGAATCGACTCAAGACGCGTCGTGCGTCCATTCCTGCTCCACTTCCGCCACTGGGGCGGGGTTCCGCCGACTGGGCGGGGTTCCGCCGACTGGGCGGGGTTCCGCCGTCGAGCAGTTACCAGCCGCGCTCGGCGAGGCGGTGCGGTTCGGGGACGTCGTCCACGTTGATGCCCACCATGGCCTCGCCCAGGCCACGCGAGACGTCCGCGATGACCGAGGGATCATCGTAGAACGTGGTCGCCTTGACGATGGCGGCCGCGCGCGAGGCGGGGTCGCCGGACTTGAAGATACCGGAGCCCACGAACACGCCTTCGGCGCCGAGCTGCATCATCATCGCGGCGTCCGCGGGGGTGGCGATGCCGCCGGCAGTAAAGAGCACCACGGGGAGCTTGCCGGTCGTGGCGATCTCGCGCACGAGGGGCAGCGGCGCCTGGAGCTCCTTCGCCGCCACGTACAGCTCGTCCTCGGGCAGCGAGGTGAGGTGCGCGATCTCGGCGCGGATCTTGCGCATGTGGGTGGTGGCGTTGGAGACGTCGCCGGTGCCGGCCTCACCCTTGGAGCGGATCATGGCCGCGCCTTCGGAGATGCGCCGCAGCGCCTCGCCCAGGTTGGTAGCGCCGCACACGAATGGCACGGTGAAGTTCCACTTGTCGATGTGGTGCGTGTAGTCGGCGGGGGTGAGGACCTCGGACTCGTCGATGTAGTCAACTCCGAGCGATTCGAGCACCTGCGCCTCGACGAAGTGCCCAATCCGCGCCTTCGCCATGACGGGGATGGAGACGGCATCAATGATCCCGGCGATCAAGTCGGGGTCACTCATCCGTGCCACGCCGCCCTGCGCGCGGATGTCCGCGGGCACGCGCTCGAGCGCCATCACGGCCACGGCGCCGGCATCCTCGGCGATCTTCGCCTGCTCGGGCGTGACCACGTCCATGATCACGCCGCCCTTGAGCATCTCGGCCATGCCGCGCTTGACCAGGTCGGTTCCTCGCTGGGGGCTGTTCTCGCTCATTGACGTTCCTCGTGCTCGGCGCCCCGCTCCGTGCGGGACTCTCAGGACTTACATCCTAGAACGTCGTCGGGCACCTGCTTGAAAGCCGCCCACAACCCGGGCACCCGCCCAGTGTTCCCCGCCGTTGCCACACCCTCCCAAACTCGTGCCCTTGGCCGGCAGCAGGCGTCGACTGGGGCCGAGGGCACCGCTTCATAGCCGTGCATGATTTGATACGTCTCATGCCCGTGGGACGTACCAGATGTGACACAGCTAGCCTCGCGTCTCTGTACGTGTGCTGTAGGTGCACGTTCTCGGGTGGTTGGGGACTCTTCAGCGTGCCCACAGCACCAGTTTGGTGAGCTCGACGGCGATCGGTCAGCTCAGCGGTGGAGGTCCAGATCGTTGACGAGCACGTCGGCATGCGCGGCGCCAGCGATGATGCGCTGCGCGTTCGGCTCGTCCACGGTGGCCACCCATTCCCGGGCGAAGTCCGGGGCCTTGCCGAACTGCACGTGGCGAGCGATCAAGCGTTCCTGCCGGACGACGTCGGCCACATCCCTAAACCACACCTCGTCCAGCGCTTCGCGAACCTCGGGCCACGGCTCGGCGTCATCGAGGAGGTAATTGCCTTCGGTGATGATCACGCGTGTCTCGGGGAGAACGGGGATGGCGCCGGCCACGGGCTGCTCGATCCGGCGGTCGAACTCGGGGGCGTAGACGATCGTGGAGGTTTCGGTGCGGATCCGGCGCAAGAGTGCGAGGTAGCCGTGGGCATCGAAGGTGTCGATCGCGCCCTTTCGCTCCCGCCGCCCGAGGCGCACGAGTTCGGCGTCGGCGAGGTGGTAGCCGTCCATCGGCACCCATGCGGCGCCGGGGATTGTGCGGGCGAGCGCCTCCGCGAGCGCCGACTTCCCCGAACCTGGGCATCCCACGATCCCGATGATCACGCGCTCGCCGGGCTGGGCGGCCAGAAGCGCCTCGGCCCGCGCCACGAGGCTCGGCAAAGAGCTGATCTCACGTGGTGCGAGGCTCACGACGATTCGTCCATTCCATCCTTAAGTCGCGACACTTGGATACTTACCGCAATCACCAGACCCCGCGCGACATCGGCATGAAGTCCCTCCGGAACCCACCATTCGGCAGGCTCGTCGGCGCCGCCCGACCGCGTGGAGCCCAGCACCCCCATAGCCTCGAGCGAGTTCATCCGGCGTGTAGCAATACGCCGCGCGAGGTCACACATAAACTCGGAGTCGATCTCTAGCTCGTCGAGTGTCGCCCCCGAGCGGACACCCAGAGCTCCCGCCAAGCGTGAGTTCAGTTCGACCGAGGCAAGCTTCTCCCATAGTGGCTGCTCCCCCATGCCGTCGCCGGTCACGATCAGAGCCACGTAGTGTGCGAGGAACATTCCGGCGAGGTCTAGCGGCGGCTGTGGCGAGTCGAGCCACTCGGCTGCCGTCTCCCCCGGGCGTACTCGCACCCCCTTCACTTCGATGAGGTTCGCCGTCTGTAGCGCCTCCCACCACGCGGTGAGCTCATCCGATTCGCGCATTGTCGTAATCCTCCGGGGGATCCTCGCCGCCGGGTCAGCCTTTCCGGCCTCGAAGGCGCGCTGCTCCGCGGGCGACATCGACTTTGCAGATCCCTCGAGCGCGAGCCCGATCAGCGCGGCAACGTGTGCAATGTCCGCCCTCTTCACCGCGCCAGTCTCGGTCACGGCCGTGCCCGCGCCGATCCACTCCAGCAGTGGCCGCACCCCCTCGACAATTCGCGTGCTTGCGAGGACCGCGGCGCGGGTGGCATCCGGGACGGCTGACCTCTCCTCAATCACCGCCATCAACTCGCTCAAGAGGTCTGCGCCACCGAGGCCACCCAGTAACTCGCCCTCCACGAGCGCATGCGCCTCTTCCCAACTTTCCTGAGCGCCGTCGCGCGAGAGTTAGAAGTGAAGGTAGTCGTCGAGGGAGGAGATGATCATGTCGATGACGTCATCGGCAGCGGGGTCCCCCGGATCGATGGTCTCGTGAACCATGTCCACGAAGAACGGGATGTCCGCGGGGTCGGTGAGGTCCAGGCCGTCTCCGCGCGCCTGCAGGAAGAGCGTCCGCATCACTTTCCGCGCATTCGTCACGCCGTCCGCCGTTACCCCCGGCGCCCCCTCGAGCCACGCGGCGAAGTCCCGGATTGCGGCGCGGTCCCCCAACGTGAGTCTCGGCCCCGGTGGGGGTGGCGGATTCTGCTCGACGCCGATCACTCCAAACACGCTCATCCGTGGGGCGGGCGGTGGGCTGGCCACGGAACGGCGTTGCGGGGCACCTGGTGCGAGGAGCGCGCGCGAGGTTTCCTTCACGCTGGACCCCTCGGCGTCGGCGATGGCTTGCAGCGCACCAGCAACCGCAAGGAGCACCCCGTGGAGCGCGGCCTTCCCTCCGTAGCGAACAATCAAGGCGTGGCTCGGATCGGGGTGATCGCTATCGCGGATGGTCAGGAGGAGATCCCGGGCAGCCGAACGAGGGAAAACGTACACCTTAGGGGCATAAGCAGTTGCGAGAGCCGGGGCGAGATCGGCGTCCGCGAACCACTCTTGGAGGAGACCCGTTCCGATCCCAATCACGTGGGAGATGGCGGCGATCGTTTTGGTCTCGTTGATCGGGATCGCTTCGGCCAGATCGTGAGCCGCGGCTTCATCGCCGCCGGCAATTGCATCCGCGAACCGGCGGAGCACCTCAAGCGCGTTCTCGCGGTGCTTCCCGATCGGAGTTGAGAGCTCCATGTTGTGGCGTTCGACGGCGCGCGCCATCGCGGCGTTCAGTGCGTCGAGGTCCTCGAGGTCATCGAATCCTTCGTCAGCGAGGAGTGGTTCAAGTTCCTTCATCAAATCGGCGGCCATGCCGGGTTTGTGCACGATGCCGTTGGCCTTCATGAATGCTTGGAGTTCCGGGTCATCGAAGACGTCGTTCATGCCCCAAGGCTACCGGTGCCGAGGTGTCGTGCAGGCGCCGTTGCGCCAGAACATGTTTGGGGCGCTCTCGTCCCTTTATGCGCTCAGATAGAGGGACGAGCGCGCCCCAACTACCCCGCGAACCTGGCCGCGGCGGCGCGAACCTGCTCGGCGACCGGTGCAACAAACTCCGGCACTTCCACCTCGACGAGTGCAGACTGAACGCTCGTCGCAACGTTGCGAATCTCAGTGCGAGCGCCGTCCTCACTCATTCCCCACGATGCCGCCTCGCGCATAAGGTGATCCAACGTAATGTGGCGTAGCCCGCGTTGCCCGGCAACACTCATACCGAAGTCGCTGAAGCGAGGGTTCACATAGAACACCGGCGCCACGTCGTAGGCGGGCGCGATCGAGAACAGGCCGTCTCGAAGAAGCAGCGAATAGTTCTTTGCGTGCGCGTCCCCGTTCCCGATGATGAGGTTGAACGTCACGAGCCTCAGAAGTGCATCGCGGAAGAGACCAGGATCCGCGGACTCCAGGCCGGGCCCGATCGCGACACGACGTAGGCGACCCGGCTCCTCATAAGAGGACTCATACTTCTCCAGTGGCCTGATTCCCAGTGCCTGTGCGAAGTCCTCCTGGTGCAGGCGGTCACCCCTGGCACGGTCATAGCGTTCGACGACGATCGCAAGCCGATCCCCAAACCTCTCCAAGGTGGATTTTGCGCCGGGAACTCCGGCAGCGCGCGCGAGCTCAAGCGACCAGTGCTCGAACTCGACGATCCTGGGAATTGGAGCGGAGGGCTCGATCGGCTCCGGCTTGATGATGTGTGTGGATGGGGCGCCGGCGGCGGGCCACGCCCACCCAGCCTCCGTGCGGGTCAGTAGTAGCTTGCTCTGAACGCCACCCAGCGAGGCGGTGATGGCCTCACCCTCAGGTGCACTCAGCGTCGGAAGGTCCTCTACCAAACCGATGACCTCGTCGTCGGGCAAGGGCTTGAGATGTCCGGTGGGAGGGGCACTCTCGGGGGTTAGTTGCACCGCCCCTGCACACTCGTAGCCGATGTGCCGGAGCAGGCCGAACGCGTCACCTGGGCGAACGCCGTTCTGGCGCTCTAGTTGCGCTCGAAGCGCTCCTTCAGGGAGCAGGTTCTCAAGATACGTCTCGATGGCGGGTCCATCGATTCGCTTCGGCCCCAACGGGAGCGAATACGAGAGCACGCGTGCTCCATCACCCCAGCGGGCGCGGGCCTCGGCCGCGAATCGCAGGCGCGGCCGGCCAGAACGGAGTCGCTCCACCTCACCAACGTGCTCATCGTGGAGCCACAGGTTGAGGATGTCTTGGCTCATTGCGGGTCCTCGACCGTAACGTGCGCTCCGCGGGGGACGATGATCAGCTCGTACCCGCCACGGGCGACGGCGTCCCACACGGTCTTCGAGGAAACCGCCTCGCCGCGCTCCATCCGGGAGATAGTGGGCCGGGAACTGTTGATCGCAGCGGACATCTGCTGTTGGTCGAGTCCGGCGTCCTTCCGCTGCTGAGCCAACGCCGCGCCCAATGACACAAGCGAACGGGCTCGGTACCACGGGCGCCTCATATTTGATTCAACTCCTCATCTGGGTGTGATTGATCATTTCTGATTCATCTTACCTTCTGGACGAAATGAATCAAGAGTGAGTCACAGCAAACTTGCCCGAGCAGACTAGAACGTGACGGCGGTGCCGGTGCACGCCACGAGGAGCATGTTGCCATCGCCGATCGATGAGTAGTCGAGCTGGATTCCGACGACCCCTGTTGCACCCATCTGCTGAGCGCGCTGACCCATCTCGGCGAGCGCGGACTCGCGCGCTTTGATCAGCTCGTCCTCGTAGCCCTGTGAACGCCCGCCCACGAGATTGCGGAACCCAGCACCGATGTCCTTGAACATGTTGATGCCCGCCACGGCTTCGCCGGAGACCAACCCGAGGTAGTTCGTGATGGGGTGGCCCTCGACGGTGTGGGACGTGGTCATGAACATGAGCGATTTCCTTCCGGTGTGCGGGCGGCCGCAACACTGCGACGTGCCTTTACTCTACGGCGCGGGCTCAGGTGCTGGCGCTACGGTGGAGGCATGTCATTGAGCGTCTTGGTGTTTATCTTTCTCGTCGTAGGCGTTGCTCTCATTGGCGGGATCGCTGCTATCGCGTTCTGGTTCGCGACGTCGTCGCGGCGCGGGCGCCCGGCGAAGGAGACCCCCGAGCAGTACCTCGCGCGCACATTCGATGGGCGCCCACATGTGGTCACCTATGGCGACATTCCGCTGCCAAGCCAGGAGGCCGTCGTCGGCGAGGCTTATGCCCGTGGGTACCAGCTCGTTCAGGTGGCCACGGTGGAGGGACAGCCGCAGCCGACTCTCTACTTCGAGCGAATCCAGACGCAGAGCGCCTGAGAGGAACGCGCGCCCACGGTTGGCGCTAGCGCGGGCGGTAGGCGTCCGCGCGGTGCTCCACATAGACCACGAGGATGATCAGCCGATCGTCATGGATCTCGTACATGACCCGGTATGGTCCGCGCCTGGCACCCCACAATCCTTCCAACTCGCGCTGTAGTGGCTTGCCGACTCGTCGGGGGTACCGCGCGAGGTCTCCATAGACGAACTCGATGATCGCAGGCACGATCCGCGGAGGTACCCGTTGCAGACCCCTCCGCGCCGAGCCCGCGAACTCAACCGTGTAGATCCGGTCAGAGCCGTCGCTCAAGCGGACCTCCTCGGCACCCCGAACTCAGCGCGAATGTCATCCTCTCCGAAGGTGGTGCCGTCTTCGAGCTCACGCCGAGCTTCGGCGACATCATCCGCTGTACCGGGCCGCGAGAGCCAGAAGAGCGTCTCTTGGAGCGACTCCCACTCATCAATCCCGATCAGGACGGCGGCCGGCGTGCCGTTCTTGGTGATCGTCACTTGCTCGCGAGTGAAAGCAACTGCGTCAACGAACTCGTTGAGCTTGTCCTTGACCTTGGAGATGGGAAGAGTCTGCATGCCTCCAGAATAGACCTGAATAGAAGTCTTAGAAAGGCCTCTATTCTGGCTCCTTGAGTCAGTTTTCAGTGTCATGACTCAAGTGGACCAGACTCTCGATCGCCGCCGCTAGGGCCTGCTGGAATCTGTGGATAACCCTCGGCACGAACCAGTAATGCGAGTCTTTTGGGCGAATTGAATGAGTCGCACGCTCGCGAGATTCATCAGGTCCAACGAGAGTGCCGACGGTGAGAATCGGTCCGCAAGAGCGTCACTCCTGCACGGATTCGCGTCAACGGGTGACCGTGCGGCCAAACTCCGTGAGTTGCTCCAGCGCTGCCGCGTACTTCGCGCGTAGCCGCTCCTGCGTGTCGGGCGGGAGCGCACCCAGCCGTACCGGATCGGTGTTGTCGGCGATGTCCGCCCGCTTGACCGCGAGCGCCAGCGGATCCGCCGCCACGCGCCGGTAGTAGTCGGCCTTCGCCTCACCGGCCCGCTTCGTCACGGCGTCCACTGCGGCAGAGATCTGCGGCGGGAATCTCTCGGCAAGTTCGGCAAGTGTCACCGCGGTGTCCTCGACGATGTCGTGCAACCACGCGACCACCACCGCCCCCGGATCTCCCGAGACTCGCTCGGCCACGCGCCGCGGATGCTCGATGTACGCGGCCCCAGACTTATCGACCTGCCCCTCGTGCGCCGCCTCAGCAATCCCCTGCGCGGCTGCAATCAACTCATCCATGAGCCCTCCTCCATTCCCGAAGAATCTGTCGTCTGACTCAAGTCAATCAGCCACCACTGACACGGCCACTCCCCGAACAGCATGTTGACGATCCGAGCCAATCCCGACGGCGCTCGGTCCCGTTCCGGGCTCGACCCGCCGCGCGGTACTCTCTTTCGACTATTGCATTAGTTATGTTTATTGCGAATGATGGAAGGTGGAAGGGAACCAACATGACACCTCCAGTCATCACAGCAATGCGCCCAAGCGAGCAGGACATCACCATGGCAGTCAACGCGCTTCCACACATTAAGGAGTACCTCGCGGACCACGCTAACCCAGAGGTTCGACTCATCGTTGATGACGATCCCCAGGAGACGCTCACGGTGCCGCGGGGAGCGGTCGAACTACTCGCGCGCATTCTTGTTCACATGGCCAGAGGGCACGGGGTCTCCGTCGTTCCCGCGCACGCCGAGCTGACAACACAGCAGGCGGCGGAGCTACTCAATGTCAGTCGGCCCTTCGTTATCGGCCTGCTGGATGCTGGCGAATTCGACTATCGGCGCGTCGGAAAGCACCGTCGCATCAAGGCAGATTCGCTCATGTCTTACATGGCGCATGATGACAGCAAGCGCCGCGGAGCTGCGGACGAACTGACCCGCCTCGGGCAGGAGATGGGGTTGATCTAGCGGGAGATCGACGGAGGCGATTCTTGTGGATGCCAAGTCCACGCAAGTCCACCAACCCAACCCCACGACGTTCGCTACCTTTGGAAGGCCGCGTCCGCGGGCTGGGCCTAAGCAGCCTCCGCGGCGAGCTCGTGGAAAGCCTTCGCGATGGCGAGGATCAAGGTTGTGCGCCCGGGGGCGTCGGACCAGAAGTAGTCCGCGATCACCTTGTTCGCGTTCTGGTTGTCGGCGACGGCGTCAACCACGGCCTCGTCGAAGTCGGGGCTCTCGGCGAACTGCTTGACACTGTTCACCCTCGCCTGCTGAACGAGCGCCTCGTTCTCCAGCATCCGCTCGATGAGCCCGCGGACAAACGACTCCGGCTGTGACGCCGTGAACTCCTCGGCGCCAAACAGATCATTGAGCCTGTCGATCACTTCCTGGAGCGCCACGAGCTTCGGGTCCCGCTTCTCTGCCGAACCCGCCTCGGTCATACCCTTGAGCCCAACCTTTTCACCGAGCCCCAGGTCGGTCGTGCCCTTGTCGATCTGCCGCACCGCAACGAGCGAAAGTGACGAGAGGTCAATGTCATCAGCATGGGTCCGGTCATGCAGCCGCTTGGCGAGTAGCCGGTAGAAGATCGATCGCTTCTCCAAGTCGGCACTGCCGTAATCAACGATCTGGCTCATGAAGTCGTACACACGCACGAAGCTGCCGAGGTCCTTAGTGAACATCGCCAGCGCATCCAACTCGGCTTTGTCGTCGGCCAGAACCGCATTGGTCCTGCGGGCAGTGAATCGCTGCACCGCAGGCGCGAACGCGGAATCGAGCGCCTGGTTCCCCTTCTTCTTCACCCATGCATCGGCCACAGCATCGATATCACCGGACTCATAGATCCCTGCCGCGTCCAGCTTGGAAGCGGTGTCGTGGACAAGGTTCGGGTCGGTCGCGGTCTCCAGGAACGCGTCGGTGAAGTACGGCTCAAAATCAGCTTGGATCTGCTCTGGCACGTTCACGAAGTCCACGATCATCGTCGTGTCCTTCACCTGTCCCGACGGCGTTCGGTACGTTCGGTTCAGCCGCGAGAGGGTCTGCACGGTCGTCACCCCGGAGAGCCGGCGGTCAACATACATCGCACACAGTAGCGGCTGGTCGAAGCCGGTCTGGAACTTGTTGGCAACGATCATCACCTTGTACGCGTCACCCCGGAACGCCGTGCGCAGGTCGCCCGCGCCGGGATTCATCGAAGCCTCCGTTGCGTCCTCGATGCCGTACTCGACGTCGCTGATCGAACCAGAGAACGCGACAAGGGTCCCGATGTCGTAGCCCTTGAAGGCGACGTACTTGTCGATCTCCCGCTTGTAGCGGATGGCCGCGAGCCGCGAGTCCGCCACAACCATTGCCTTGGCATGGCCTTCGAGTAGCCCCGCGACGTTCTCGCGGAAGTGCTCCACAATCAGCGCGGACTTCTGGGCGATGGTCTGAGGGTTGAGTTTGACCCAGCGCTTGACGCGCATCGTCGCCTCGGCCTCATCCACCTCGACCTCAGACTCAGCGGTCCCAGCAACGTTGAACGCCATCTGGAACGAGTGGTAACCGCGCAGCACATCGAGGATGTAGTTCTCCTCGATCGCCTGCTTCATCGAGTAGATGTGGAACGGCACCGGGAGCCCATCAAATGAGCCCTCTGGCACCCGCCCGAACAACTCCAGCGTCTTGGCCTTCGGAGTCGCCGTGAACGCGAAGTAGGAGATGTTGTCCGACGACGCCCGCTCACTTGCCTCCGCCGCAAGCAACGCCTCAACGTCAATCTCGCCGCCATCCTCAACGGCGGAAATCTCCTCGGCAGTCAGCACAGCCTTGAGTTCGGAAGCTGTGCGACCGGTCTGCGACGAGTGCGCCTCATCGGCAATCACCGCGAACCGCTTGCCCTTTAGCCCAGAGCTCTTGCGAATCTCCGCCATCACGAAGCCGAACGTCTGGATCGTGCAGACGATGATCAGCTTCCCGCTGGTGAGGGCTTTGGCGAGAAGCCCCGACTTCGAGGTGGCGCCCTGCTTGCGGGCCTCATCAATGTCGATCGCCGCCACGATCCCGGCGTAAGCCTGCCCCTGCTGGGCGCTGGCGTCGATCTGCTTGATGGCGTCCTGAAGCTGGGCATCAAGCACGTTGCGGTCGGTGATCACGATAACCGAATCGAAGACCTTCTCGTTCTCGACCTGAAGCCGGGCGAGGCGGTGCGCGGTCCACGCAATCGAGTTTGTCTTCCCCGAGCCAGCGGAGTGCTGGATGAGATAGCGGTGACCTGGGCCTTCGGCGGCGACGGCCTCGGTCAGCTTCGTCACCACATCCCACTGATGGAAGCGCGGGAACAGAAGCGTGGACTTCTTCACCTTCGCGCCGGAGATCGGATCGAGCTCCTCCTTGGTCTCCAGATGCAGGAAGCGGCCGATGATCCCCAGCCAAGTGTCGCGCTGAAGAATCTCTTCCCAGAGGTAGGCCGTCGCCGATTTCCCGCCGACAGCTGGTGGGTTACCCGCGCCTCCATCGAGAGTGCCGCGGTTAAACGGCAGGAAGTGTGTCTTCTCGCCGGCCAGCTTGGTGGTCATCCACACCTCGTCGTTGGACACGGCGAAGTGAACGAGTGCACGTGTCCCGAAACCGAACAACGGCTGAGGCTTGCCCGTGGCAGGGTCCTTCACCGGACGAGCAATCTTGTACTGAGTGATCGCATCCTTCACCGACTGCGTGAAATCGGTCTTCAACTCCAGTGTCGCCACAGGAAGGCCATTGACGAATAACACCAAGTCGAGCGAGTGGTTGGTCGCGGTCGAGTAGTGCACCTGCCGCATCACCCGGACACGCACCTTCTCGTACCGCTCAACCGTGACCGGGTTCAGGGTCGACTCCGGCTTGAACTGGCACATATCGAAGCGAGCCGAGATGTGAGCGAAACCCTTGCGTAGCACGTTCAGCGTGCCGCCGCCGGACTCCAACGGCGTGTCGAGGACCTTCACCAGCCTGTCGAGAACCTGCGCCCGCTGCTGCTCCTCCCGAGCCGAGCCCGCCGTGACCACCTTCGCCAACTCGTCAGGCTGCGCATCCGCCAGCCAGCCGAAGATGTCTTCGGGGAAAAGCGCCCGCCCACGGTCATAGCCGGAGTCGTTCGGCGAGCAGAGCCAACCATTCGCGGCGAGGTGCTCGGCAATCTCCTACTCGAACTTGATCTCGTTGTAATCAGCCACTAGATAACCACGACGTCGAGCTGGGGATACCGGGCAGAGAACTTACGATCCAGGGTTGTCAACGAGGCCGACGACGCGAGGGCGAATGCCGCGAGATAGTCGTCAGTCCACAGTTTGTGACTGTGATCGTCAACTGCGGAGAGGCTACGGAACTCAGCAGTCATCCCAATCGGCTCATCGCACCAGATGAATCGTTCGTCGGACAGCAACTGATCCAGGGTCGCCCACGCCTGCTGCCGGGTGAGGACATCATCCTCAAGGACGGCAGGGATTGTCAGAAGACGCAGTAGCCCCATCCCGGCAACCCGGCACACCATCAGCGGTGTCGACGCCGATTCCAGCCACTCTTGTGCCCGATCATGTGCAGCGTGACCGTCCCATGTCAGCGCGAGGAGCGGGCCGACGTCGAGCAGAGTCACCCGAGGCCACCGCGGCGCATGTCATCCGCTTCTTCTTCGGCGGCCAGGATTGCGTCGATCTCGTCTTGGGTCTTACGCGGCCCGGTCGACTTAACAAGAGGGAACGAAACCCGCCGCCCCTGTTGAGGCCTGCCGATCTCTGTGGAGACGGCGCGTTCGAACAGCTCCTTGAGCGATTCACCGCGCGTCGCGGCCCGAGCCTTGGCAGCCCGCATCAGCTCGTCAGGCAAATCAACGGTCGTACGCATAAAAGCATATTACCAGTCTAGGAAGCGGATCGTACGTCGATTTGCCCAGTAACCGCAGCCGTAATCAGCGCCGACCGCCGTTCCTTGGCCAGCTCGATAAGCCGTTCAGCCTCGGCAATAAGCCTGTCCATCTTCGCGACCTGCTCATCCAGAGACTCTCCTATGGCTCGTTGCTCATCCAGTGGAGGCACCACGATCGGAAGCCTGAGAAAGGTCTCCGGGTAGAGTCGCAAACGAGACTCCCAGATGCCGCGGGAGTGACGAGTCATCTCCATAACATACGGCCGTGATCGGTATAAATAGTCAAAGTACGTCGGGTCGATCTCGGCACCGTCGCGGGGCCGATAGACCCCGTAGGCGGGGCTAACGACGCCCGATAACGGCGACATCCCGAACGCCCCCATCCATGCCCACATCGTATTAATCACCAGATCGCCGGGCGTAACGAGCCGATAGCCTTCGAGGCTCTCGGACTCGATCATGTTGACGTTCTTCTCCGACCTCCGCGTAATACCCGTGAGGTGCGAGACCGTGAGCAGCTCTTCGTTGCCATCCGTGGACAACTCGGTTGCTTCAAAGAACAGTTCCTTATTCCGGGCTCGCCGCCAGTGGGCCGGCGTCGATCATGCGCGTATGCGATCACGATCAGCTCGCGGCCCTGCACAAAGTACACAACACCGTACGGGAAGCCATCAACACTCTTGCGCCGGACAATGGGGAGGTTGTGACGCTCGTGCGATAGCGGCGCCGCTTCCGGCCACTCACGTATGGAGTCGACGGCGGCTTCGAGTGAGTCAGCCAACCGGTCTCCCAGCCCAGCCCACTGATCGTCATACCAAACGAGAGCGTCAAGGTACTCGGCACGCGCAGCGGGATGTACACGCCATGCCAGCATGGGTTACCCCCGGCGCGATGCAAGCATCATTCGAGCCATTCGGCGAGTCTCCTCACCGTCAACAAGCTCCACCTCGCCCGCAACGACCTCTGCCACGCGACGAGCAATCTCCTCATTCCAGGCAGCATCGATCTCGCCTTGATCACGATCACCATCCGGTTGATGAGCTGCCACCGCTCCCTCGCGCACTTCGGCGAGCGCAACGACATCCTGAACTCGCAGACGACGATGACGACTCTCCGGGAGGCGGCGGTACGGAAGCACGCCGTCTTCACACAACCGGTCAACGAACTGGCGAGTGACGCCAAGCAGTTTGGCTGCCTGTGCTGGCGTCACCTCGTCCTCGACCCTCATCATCACGACTCGCGAACCCTGAGCAAGGTCATCAAGAATTGAACGAAGCCCCGCTTCGAGTTCGGAATCACCATCGAGGCGACCGGCCAACTCTCGGGCACGATCGCGGACTGCCGGATCGGCCGGATCAAACATGGTCGAAAGCGCATGAACACTCATGTCGAGATTCTACGCCTAGCTGCAATAATGACAACCGCCCATAAGAGCTCCCCGAGGACCCTGCCAGAATCGTCACTATGGACGAGAACCTGTGGCACTACATCGGCATCACACCTACCGGCGCCCTGGCGGCCGTCATCGCCACCATCGCGATGTACCTGCTCTTCGTGGGCGTGGTGCGGCTGTGGTGGCGACACATGGGAGTCACCCGCTCCTCATTCCCCATCGCACTCGCCGCCGTACTCGGCGCGGTGGCCGGCCGCTCGATGCTCGGCGAGACCCCCACCATCGCAGGCGGGATCATCGTGCTCACGACCTTGCTCCTCCTCGAAGGCGCGATCGGCTGGGCACGCAATGCCGGGCGTTTCACGTCCCGACGCACCGGCGGAGTGATCGTGCTCCGCGACGGCGAAATCGATCACGTTGCGCTGCGGCAACTCCGAATCAGCGAATACGACCTCTGGGTCTCGCTACGACAACGCGGCGCCCGGGAGATCACCGGATCAGACGCGGTGATTGTGGAACACAACGGGACGCTCACCATCCTTCGCCCCGACGCTCCGATCGATCACCGCCTCCTCGCCGGCGTGCGCGGCGCCGAGACACTCCCCAGCCAACTCGTCCGCTAACTACGCTTAGCTTCCCGCCAGACCCTCCGAACGCCGTCGGGATGAAGAACGTGAGGGTTCGCAGCGGGAGCTGATGCGGTATCGTCGAGGACCACGCGGACCCCACGATCGCCCGGGCGGCCGCGCCGTAGGAGGAACACCATGTCATTCCAGGCATATCTCGACACCATCGAGAAGAAGACCGGGCTCACGCCACGGCAGCTCCTCGACAAGGCAAAAGAGCGCGGCTTCGACGGGCCGGACACCAAAGCCGGCGACGTGATCGCCTGGCTCGCCTCCGAGTACGGCCTCGGCCGCGGCCACGCCATGGCACTCGTCCACATCATCAAGAACGGGCCAGTCGCCCCCACCAAGCATGTGGGAACGAGTGGACCACACCGCGACAAGTCCGAGACCCTCTGGCTCGACGGCGCCGCCACCAAGCCCGAGGCGGAATAGCCGGCACGGGAATCACTGCTGCCGTAGAGACCGCTCCACTCCCGAAGTGGGGACCCGGCGCACGATCGAGACCGACGACAACGAGACTCGGATCGCCATGGAACAGACCGCCTCAGTCGCTACCGAAACGCGGCTCGGCGAGTTCGCGGGGCAACGAGATGCCGCCGAACGTGCCGATCTGGACCGTGCACTCGCACTCATTCGCGGACTCTACTGCGAGCTCCACCTATCGCCAGCCGCGCTGGCCCACCTCGACGAAAGCCCGCAACTCCGGCTCACGCTCAAGCACCATCTCAGGGAGTCACCCGTTCCGGATCGAGTAAGTCGCCGCGCACGCCACCACCGCATCCCCCACCGCCACGGTGGACGTGTGCGTGGACACCCCGCGCATCCCGAACTCAATGAACTCCCAAGTGATCGACGCATCGGGATACCTGCCCGACGCCGTCGTGCTGGGTTCGAGCGCCCGCCCACCGCCGAGCGTGCGGTCTACTCGGTTCGATCTGTCCGGATGCGGACTAATACTGCCGAGTAGGTGAGGGCGGGGGCCGCGCCTCGCGGACGGCCCACGAGGCCGCGCGAACCCGCCATTCTCAGCGGTTTCTCAGGCAAGCCCCAGCTGTTTGCCACGAACTCTTCAGAAGATATTCACCAAGGCACCCGAGTGCTCCCAGATCGGCGCGGCTAAATAGGGACATCGCCAACACCGGCACACCCTCGGAAGGAACGACGATGACCGCCATCGCCCTCTACGCAGCAAACGTCCTCGCCATCTGCATCCTCGTTTGCGGTCTCTACCTCCCCCGGCATCACCGCCGCGACATGGCGCTCGCCTTCCTCGGCGTGAATATCGGTGTGCTCGCCCTGTCCGCCACCCTCGTCACCGCGATGTCCGTCACTGCCACCGCCGGCACCGCCACCGGTATCGGGATCGGCCTCTTCGGTGTGCTGAGCATCGTCCGCCTCCGATCGGACGAGATCTCGCACTCCGAGGTCGCCTACTACGTTGCCAGCCTCGCCATGGCGCTCCTTGCCGGACTCGGTAGCGCCACCTCGCCCCTGCCCTTCGCGTTCATGGTGCTCCTGCTGGCCGTCTTCGCCATCGCGGACAGCCCCCGCCTCACCGCCCGCCACGAACACATGGAAATCATCCTCGATCGCGCAATCACCGAACCCGAGGAACTGACCCACGCGCTCGAGCAGCGCCTCGGTGCCACCGTTAAGGGCGTGCGCGTCCGCCGATTGGACCTCGCCAACGATCTCACCGTCGTGGACGTGCAGATCACCCGCCCCACGCTCGCCGCGTCGGTCCCCGCCCGCGCCACGACCGCCGCCCGCACTCGCAGCCCACTCCGCCGCGAGCATCAGCGGACCGCCCTGGCCACCGTTCCCGTGCTGGAGCAGACACGATGACACTCCTCCACCACACCCCCGCAACCACCATGGCCGACGCCGCCGCATCGCCCACGCAGCCCACCTCCTCCCCGGGCACCCCCATGGCAACGGCACCGGACGCCGTCGGGACCGAGCACGCCTACCGCTTCGCCCCGGTCTCGCTGCAAGAGCTCAACGCCGAGGCGGAGAACCTCACCCGGCAGGACCGGAAATACGTGGTCTCGATGCCCGATCTGACGGCGCTACTGGCGGATCTCCCCGCCGGTACCAAGATCCTCGAGATCGACGGCGCGCAGCACTTCCCGTACTCCTCCACCTACTTCGACACCCTGAGCCTCGAGTCCTTCCTGCAGGCCGCGCACAAGCGCCGCCGCAAGTGGAAGGTCCGCACCCGCCGCTACAGCAACGGCGCGGAGTTCCTCGAGGTGAAGACGATCGGCGAGCGCGGCGTTACCGTCAAGGAACGCATCCCGTTCGACGGCGATCTGCCCTTCTCCGCGGAGTCCTCGGCCTTCATCCGGAACACCTTCGCCGCCAACCGAGTCGAGGGAGTACGCCCCGATGACCTCTGGCCCTCGCTACGCACCACCTACACCCGCACCACGTTCCTCCTGCCCGACGGCGACGCCCGCATCACCGTGGACACGGATCTCGCGTTCCGCCCGCTCCACATCGACGCCGCCAGCCGGGAGCGCCGCGCACACCAGCCGGTCCGCGGGCTCGTGGAACTCGGCCCCTTGGCGATCGTGGAAACCAAGGCGCACCACGCCACCTCCGCGGACCGCGCCCTGTGGCGCCGCGGCTACCGCCCCGCACGGCTCTCGAAGTACGCCGCCGGGATCATCCTCACCTGCGATGCCGAGCGAGGCGGCCGCTGGTACCGCACCCTCACCCACCACATCCCCAACGCGATCGCGGCCTAGCAGAGCTTTGAGCGCAGCCATAGTCGGGGTAGAAACACCGTCTCTCTCAATGTCATCCTGCGCGGAACGAAGTGGCGTCGCAGGATCCAGCAACTACGGACTGGATTCTGCGATCCGCTCTGCGGCCGCAGAATGACGGCGAGGGTAGCGAGATGAGAGAACTCTCATCGCATGCGGCGCCACCGGGGTGGGAGACTGAGACGGTGACCTCGGCACCGCCCTCCCCCGCCTCGCGCGGCCGTTCGACGGTGCGTTCCACGATCCTGATCGCGGTCCTGGCCCTCACGGCCGTGGCCCTCGCGGCGGCGGGTATCACTGCGGCGATCCTGCAGGACATTCGCGTGCGCGAGCGGGTGGACGCCGAGCTTGCCACCTTTGTGGACGGGGTGCGTGCGCTCGCCGAGTCCGGCACCGATCCACGCACGGGCGAGGCGATCACCACCGATGCGCAGCTCGTCCGCGCGGCCATGGCGCAGACGATCCCCTCCCGGAACGAGGGACTCGTGGGCGTGGTGAACGGCAAGATCGAGTTCACCTCGAGCGCCGCCCCGGTCCGCTTCGAGGACGATCCCGAGCTCGTGACCCGGCTCGGCGAGCTCCTCGATCAGCCCACCCCCACGATCGCGAGCGTCCGCACCTCCACCACCACCTACCGCCTGGCCGCCGTCCCCGTACTGGTCGAGGGCGGCGGCCCGGCCTCACCCACCGGCGTCGTGGTCGGCTACGACCTCACCGCCGAACGCGGCGAGTTCCGCGAGGTCTTCCGCACCTACGCACTGATCGCGGCGCTGTCCCTGATCGTCGTCGGGCTGGTGGGTTGGCTGGTGGCCGGCCGGCTACTCCGCCCCATCCGGACGCTCGCCGAGACCGCACACAACATCGGCCGCGACGATCTCTCCGAGCGCATCCCCGTGACCGGGCAGGACGATCTCGCGCGGATGACGATCGCCGTCAACGACATGCTTGAGCGCCTCGAGCAGGCCTTCGCCGATCAGCGCGAGCTCGTGGGCGACGTCTCCCATGAGCTTCGCACCCCACTCACCGTGGTGCGCGGCAACCTCGAACTGATGGACCCCGACGACCCCGAAGACGTCCGCGCCGTGCGTGCCCTCATACTTGACGAGGTGTCCCGCATGAACCGTGTGGTGGACGATCTGACCACCCTCGCCACCGTTGAGCAGCCGGGCTTCACGCGGCTCGCGCCCGTCGAGGTGGGCCTCCTCACGGACGAGGTCTTCGACAAGGCGCTCGCGCTCGGGCCGCGCCAGTGGACGATCGCCGCGCGCGCCGAGGCCACCGTGACGGCGGACCGCGAGCGTCTCACTCAGGCCTGGCTGCAACTGGCCACGAATGCCGTGAAGTTCTCCGAGCCGGGCACACGCATCGAGCTCGGTTCCAGCCTGTCCGACGGCGTCCTCTCACTCTGGGTGGCCGACGACGGGCCGGGCATCGATACCGCCGATCACGAGCGAATCTTTCAACGCTTCGAGCGGGCCGGGGATCGGTCCACGCAGGGTTCCGGATTGGGGCTTGCGATCGTGCGCGCCATTGCCGAGGCGCACGGCGGGACAGTCACGGTCGATTCGAAGCTCGGCTTTGGCGCCACCTTCACCATCACTCTCCCCAAGAGGGTGCCCGGATGACTCTCACTCTTCGTCATCCTGCGCGGAGCGAAGCGGAGTCGCAGGATCCACACTGCACAACCGATCCAACTCTCTATCCTGGATTCTGCGACTCCGGGCTACGCCCTCCGCGCAGAATGACGGGAGTCTCGACACTAAGTGAGGACTGATGACGCAGATTCTGATCATTGAGGACGAGGAGCGGATTGCCACATTCGTCGCGAAGGGCCTCAAGGCCGCCGGCTACGCCACGCTCCACGCGCGCACCGCGCGCGAAGGCTACGATCTCGCAATCGGCGCAGAGCCAGAGCTGATCGTTCTCGATCTCGGCCTACCGGACGAAGACGGGATGAGCCTCCTAAGCCGGATGCGCGGCTCGGGGGTCACCGCTCCGGTGATCGTGCTGACGGCGCGCAAGAGCCTCGATGACACGGTTGCCGCACTCGAGGGTGGCGCCGATGACTACATGGCCAAGCCCTTCGGCTTCGACGAGCTCCTGGCGCGCGTTCGGTTGCGCCTGCGCTCGGAGGCCAGCGTGGACGTCTCCGAACTGACCCACGGCGCGGTGACGCTGAACCTGCTGACCCGGCGCGCCGTCGTCGGCGGGAAAGAGGTGGAGCTCTCCGCGCGGGAATTCACACTCGCCGAGACGTTCCTGCGGCACCCGGACGCGGTACTGAGCCGCGAGCAGCTGCTGTCGCAGGTGTGGGGGTACGACTTCGATCCGGGTTCCAACGTGGTGGACGTGTATGTGAGGTATCTGCGCGGAAAGCTCGGCGCCGAGCGGATCCAGACCGTCCGGGGCGTGGGCTACCGGTTCGTGGCCGACTCGTAGGCCGGGCGCTCCCCCTCTGTTGCTCCACACTCGGAGGGTGGTCATAAGTCAGGCTTCTGTGCGCAACTCCTCTGAAATTCCCCTGAGCCGTGACCACCCAAGGGGAGCGAGGGCTGCCGGAGCGAAGCGACATACCCCTCGCAGCATTGCGTGCTCGGGCAGAAGGAAGCCGCAGGACCCAGGCGGTGAACGAGGGGGGGCGAAGTTCACGGCCCGGGTCCTGCGGCTGGTCTGTGTCGGTCTCTGGGTCGAGTTAGTCGGCCGACGGCGCGCTCTGCGGGCTACTCGGCGAAGCCGGACTCTGCGGCGTGGCCGGGCTGGCCGGAGACACCGGGCTTGCTGGGGACACCGGCGAGGCAGGTGACACCGGGCTGGCCGGGGATACCGGGCTCACGGGGGAGACAGGTGAAGCGGGCGAAACGGGGCTCACTGGGGAAACAGGCGAGACTGGCGACACCGGAGAGACGGGGCTCACTGGCGAGACCGGAGAGACGGGCGATGCCGCGGATACCGGGCTCACGGGCGTGATCGGCGAGGCGGCGGTCTGCGGGCTCGGGATCGCGGTGACGTTCTTGTACGCCTCGGCACTCGCGGCGCTCGTTGCCTTGGCTGCTTCGGTCGCGGCCGTCTTCTCGACGACCGTGGTTGCGCGGGTCTTGCCGAACTCGCCGGGGGCGAAGTCATCGGCTCCGGCCGCACCTGCGGTGGCGCCGATCGCGGTCAGTACTCCAACAGCAACCCAGAGGGGCTTACGGTTCTGCATGATGTGCTCCTGTTCTTGCACCCCTTGTGGGCGCCTGTATCAACTCTCAGTCCCGAACGTGAGGCTCACAGGAGACTCAGATGAGACCACTCTCATCGAGGCGGCTACTCAGCGGAGTCGGCGGACTGTGGAGAGGCCGCGCTTCGGGGCGACACGGCCGATACGGGGCTGACGGCGCTTACGGGTGACACGGTGGAGCTCACAACCACGGTGGTCGCCTTCGTCGGCGCGGGCTTCGTTGCCGGTGCAACGGTGGGCTGTGGCGTCGCGGCGGGCGCGCTCGGCGTCGTGGTGGGTTCAACAGCCGGCTCGGTGGCCGGGTCGCTCGTGGGCTGCGTTGTGGAATCGGTCGTGGGAGCCGCTGGCGACTCCGTGGCCTCCGGCTCGCTCGGCGGGGCCTCAGTCTGCTGGATGGTAATCGCTGGCCCAAGATCCGCCGGACCGGAGCCTACATTGGCGGCCGCCACGCTGGCGCCGGTCACCACGATCGCCAACGCGCCCGTCACGATCCACGTGTTCTGCCTCTTCATGACCCACCTCCGTAAGCCATACTCTCCCGCACGAACATGAGAGCATTCCGAGCCAAAGATGAGAGGGTTCTCATCTTCCGCTACACGCGGGCTTCGAGGTGGGTGAACGCGGCGCCCGCCTCGCGGAGCGCAGCCGCACGGCCCTGCTCCACCACGCGACCGCCATCCAGCACGACGACGCTCGCCTCCCCCGGCACCAGATCGGCCCGGTGTGTCAGCTCCACCACGGTGACGCCGAGCGCAGCAACCCGCTCGCGCACGCGCCGCGCGGTCTCAGCGTCGAGTTCACTGAGCGCCTCGTCCAGCACGAGCACCTCGGGCCGCGCCACCAATGCCCGCGCCAACGCGAGCCGCTGTAGCTGCCCACCCGAAACGTCGAGCCCGCGTTCGGCAAGCGTGGTCTCGAGGCCGTCCGGGAGCGTTCCCAGCCATTCGTCCAGCCCGACGGCGGCCAACGCGGCTAGCAGTTCGCCGTCGGGAGCGTTATGGGAACCCAGGCGGAGGTTCTCGGCGATCTTGCCGGAAAGCATCGTGGGGCGTTGTGACACCAACGCGATGCGTCGCCGCAGATCGTCGAGCGTGAGCTCGCGGACGTCCACCCCACCAAGTCGGATCGTGCCGGACTCCGGATCCCAGCCGCGCACCAGCAGCCGCGCAAGCGTGGACTTCCCCGAGCCCGAGACACCGAGCACGTAACTCCACGCACCCGGCGCGAACTCGACCGAGACGTCATCGAGCGTCGGCGCATCGGGGCGGCGACTGGTTGCGTGATCATCCGGGGCCGCGCCGTAGCGGAACGTGACGTTCTCGACGGCGATGCCGGAATCGGCCGGGGTGGCATCGCCCGGGCCGTCGGTGACGGTGGGCTCGCCGTCGATCACTTCGCGGATCCGTGCGGCGGCGGCGAAGGCCGAATCAAGCCCGGCGGCGAAGCCGTCAATACCTTGGACCGGCGCCCACAGGGCAATCCCCACCGCCACCGCGATCGCGATCTCGGCCGGTTGCGCGCCGCTCGCAGCGCCCACGATGGGTAATGCGATCAACCCACCGAGCTGAAGCGACAGCATCGCCGCCGCGCGGTATCCATGCTGCCGGCCCGCCCTCGAACGCTCGGCCTGGAGGGCGTCGTCGGCCAGATGAAGGGCATCGATCCGCTGCTCCTCGATCCCGAAGGCGAGCACCTCGCGGACGCCCTGCACATCGTCCCCCACGCGCTCGGCGATCCGGCCACGCTGCCCGGCGACCAGGCTGGCGCGCTTCCAGGTGCCGCCCGAGGAGAGTAGCGGTAGCGCGATCGTGGCGGCGATGACGAACAGCGCGAGGGTGAGCGCAAGCGGCCAGCTCGCCTGCACACCGAGCCAGGTGAGGGCGACGGCGGGCACTACCACCGCAGCGATGGCCGGCGGGAAGGTGTGGGCGAAAAAAGTCTCGATGCGGTCGATGTCCGAGGTGGCGCGGGTGGTGAGTTCCGAGCCGGCACGGCCGGTTGTGGCTGCCGGGACTTGCGGGATCAGGCGCGCGAAGAAGAGTTCACGTAGGCGTTGCAGCGAGGTGAAGGCGACCCAGTGGCCCGCATAGTGCTCGAGGTAGCGCAGCGCCGCCTTGCCGAGGGCGAGCCCGGCGAGAATCAGCGCCGGGACCCAGAGCGGGGCGGAGTTCGCCGGGCTGGCGTAGACGATGGTCTGCGCGGCGTAGGCTAACAAGGCCACTGCGAGGAGTTGGCCGACGATCCGCGCCAGGACCGAGATCGTGAGCGGCGCGAGGAGCGTGCGCGTGTGCCCCGCGAGCCACTTGGCGAGATCCGTGCGGTTCATGCGGTCACCGCTTTCGTCGCTCTGCGGCCGCGCGGCGGATCGCCCGCCACCTCGTCATCTTGCGCAAAGGCCGTGGGCCGAAGGCGCAGGATCCAGGCCCCGCGTTGGATCCGAGTCTCGTTCCTGGATCCTGCGACTCCGCCTCGCTGCGCTCGGGATGACGAGAAGTACCGGTGCCGGTACGAGACGTTCATCGGGGCACCTCCACGACTCGGTCGGCGGCGAGGATCGCACCGGGGCGATGCGCCACCATGAGCACGGTGCGGCCCGCGGCGAGCCGGTCGAGCGCTGCGAGGATCGCCGCCTCCCCGGCGAGGTCAACTTGGGAAGTGGGCTCGTCAAGAATCAGGATCGGGGCGTCCCGCAGGGCGGCCCGGGCGATCGAGAGCCGCTGCGCCTGCCCTCCCGAAAGGAGCGTCCCGTGCTCCCCCACCGGCGTGGCGAGCCCGAGTGGCATCGCCTCGACGTCCGCCCGCAAACCGCCGAGTTCGAGCGCGGCCCAGAGGGCGTCGTCGTCGGCATCGGGGCGGGCGATCCGGAGGTTCTCGCCGATCGTGCCCATGAACAGGAAGGTCCGCTGCTCTACCACCGCCAGCTGGGCTCGGAGCTCGGCCGGACTCGCCTGCGGCGGTGCCGGGCTCTCCAGCCCCGTTCCTGTATTGGCCGCGCCCTGCGCCCCGGCCACCGCACGCTGCAGCTCGGGCACCTCACCGGGAGCCGACGCCGCCTCCGCGCTCACTATCTGAGCGCTATGTCCTGACACAGTCGACTCCGTCGAGGTTCTGTCCTCAGATAGTTGAGTGGTGGGGGTTGCGGCGAAAGTGGTGGGGGTCGCCGCAGCGGAAGCCGCGCCGGTTGCGGCCACCGTGCGGCCGGCGACCGTAAGTGCGCCCGCGCGTGGGGCGATATGCCCTTGGATCAGCGCGCTGATCGTCGATTTCCCGACGCCGCTCGGTCCCACGAGCGCCACGCGCTCGCCGGGGGCGACGGTGAGGGAGAAGTCGCGGATTACGTCCGGCCCGCCCGGCCAGCCGGCCGTGACGTGATCGAGCACGAGCGCCGCGCCACCATTGGTCATCCTGCGTGGAGGTCGCAGACCGGAATCGCAGGATCCAGGAAGGTGAGTCAGATCGGTCGGAAGGCCTGGATCCGGCAACTCCGATCGCTGCGCTCCCTCCGCGCAGGATGACAACGCAGTGGCTTGCTCGGCGTCCGACGCCCCAACTCCGGCCTCCGGCCGCTCAACCAACGGGTCGGCCACGACTCCCGGCTGCACCTCCCGCTCAGCCACAGCGGTTGCGTGGAGGTGGTCGCTGATCTGGCGCACCGCCGCGCGTCCACCGATGCCGATGTGAAAGAAACTCCCAATCACGTCCACCGGCCCGGTCACAAGCACGGTCATCAGCAGAATCGTCACACCCTGGCCGATCGTGAGCGTGCCCGCCGCGACGCGAGAGGCAGTAAGCACCGTCGCCGAGACCACGATCGCGAGCGAGAACGCCGCGTCCGTGACCAGGATCAGGAGCTGGTTCTTCGCGAGCATGCTCATGATCGAGCGGCGGTAGTCCTCGCCCACTTCGGCGAGATCGTCCCGCGCCCGCTCGGCGGCGCGCGCGTAGACGAGCGTCTCGACCGCTTGCAGCGCCTCGAGGAATGCGGCCGTGAGGCGGCCTTGGGTCTCGCGGTACACCTTCCCCACCGGCGAGACCGTGCGCTGGAAGCCGCCGATCAGCAGCGGCACCAGGAGCAGGAGCAGGGCGAGCCAACCGGCGATCCGCGCATCCACGGCCAGCGCCATCACCGCGAGAACCAGGAGCGGCGCGCTCATCGAAGCGATGATCGGGCCAATGAAGCCAGCCTTGTAGTGCGCGGCACGCTCGGTGGAATCGGTGGCGAGTGCGAGCCTGCGCCCTGAATCCGGTCGCGTGATACCGAGCGCGAACGTGGCGCGGGTGATCTCCGCGCGCAGCTGCCGCTCGGTGCGCGCCCCCGCCCACTGCGCGAACCACACGGCCACACCCGCGAGCGCCGCCGCCAGCCCGGCCAGCACAATCGCCCACGCGACCGGACCGCCCGGGAGGGGGCGCCGTCGGCCAGGGCATCGATAATCACACCGAGCAGCACGAACACGCCGGCCGTGGCGAGTGCCTGCGCCCACGCGATAGCTGCTGCGGTCCACACCATCCAGCGCGGCGTGGCCCCCTTCACCGCGGGGTGAATCGGCGCCGTCGCGCTGGGAGTGGCCCGCTCTTCCGCTGAGATCCGTACATTAGTGCTACTCACGGGGCCCCATTTCGAGACAATTGCTGACTGGTGTACGGATTTCAGCAGGCGCGGCGGCAGACATCGCGTCACCCAACCGGCAGGTAGCTCTGGAACCAATCGAGGATCGCCTCGAAACGCTCGCGGCGGTGCCACGGCGTGCCGGAGCGTGAGAGTTCGTGGTTCTCGCCGGGGAACAGCAACATCTCGGTCTCGACCCCCGCGCGGCGGAGCGACGCAAAGTAGCGTTGCGCCTGATCCGGCGGGCAGCGCCAATCCTCCTCGGAGTGGATCACGAGCGTGGGCGTGCGGACCTGCCCCACCACGGCCTGCGGGGACTGCGTGAGCGCATGCTCCGGATCGCGGCCCACGTACTCCTCGGAGAAGAACCAGCCAATGTCGCTCGTGCCGATGAAGGCGAGCGGATCGAGGTAGCCGCGCTCCACGATCGCGGCGGCGAAGCGGTGCTCGTGCGCGATCGTCCACGCGGTGAGGTAGCCGCCGTAGGAGCCGCCCAGGATGCCCACGCGGTCGCCGTCCAGCTCGGGGAACTCGGCGATCGCGCCGTCGAGGAACGTGAGCACATCCTGCATGTCCACGGTGCCCATGCGCTCTTTAATCGCGAGCCCATGCGCCCGCCCGTACCCCTGCGAGCCACGCGGATTACACTGCACGACGGCGTACCCCGCAGCCGCGTAGGCCTGCGCCTCATCGAAGTAGCCCCAGGAGTAATCGGCGAAGGGACCGCCGTGAATGTTCAGTAGCACCGGGTGCGGGCCGGGACCTTCGGGGAGATACACCCAGCCATGGACGGGGTAGCCGTCCTCGCCGACGGTGGTGAACTCCGTTTGGGCGACCGGCTGGGGCAGGTCCTGGGCGAAGTTGGTCAGGGCGACAAGCTCGCCATCGCGGGCCACCGCAAGTTCGCCCGGGGTGGTGGGGTCGCTGTACGTGACCACGAGGGTGCCGCCCGCTTCGGCGGCACCAAGCAGGATTCGCTCGGCGCGGCGGATGACCTCGGTAGCGGTGCCGTCCGCGGCGAAGCGGAGGAGCGTGTCCGCGCCTTTGTCCCGCCGGGGAGCGAGGAGCGTGCCGCCCGCACCCTGTGCCGCGAAGGCCTCGTGGCCACCGAACTCCTCCGTTTCGGGGTCGGTGAGGAGCGTGAGGTTGCCGGCGACGTCGGCCGAATAGATGCCCGTCAGCTTTGCCACGAAATCCGTGCCGCTCGGGCCCGGGTCGGACCCGAAGACGAGGAGCGCATCGCCGGCGAAGGCGAATGCGGTGATGGTTTCGGTGCCGCGCGCGGGAGCCACGAGTTCGGGCTCGGCGCCGCCCGCCGCCGGGACGCGGTAGAGCTTGGCGACGGTGGTCTCGTCCGCATCCTCCTGGAGCGCGGCGATGAAGTAGACGTGTTCGCCGTGGAAGCGCGGGAAGGCGGCGTCCGAGTCTGGCGGCGTGACGAGGCGCGCCTCCGGGAGCCCGCGCGCGCCGCCCAGCATGGGTTGACCGGAGTCGATCGCGCTGTCAGGTAGCCGGTGGGTACCGCCTATCGTGGGCTGTCCGAACTCGAGACCACTGTCATCCTGCGCGGAGCGCAGCGGAGTCGCAGGATCCAGAACACCTGCGCTCGGCTGAGATGCTACGCCCGCATCCTGCGACTTCGCGCAGGATGACGGCATTGAGGCATCACCACCCTCGCCCCGTTTCGGTACTTCGTCTCGCTCAGCACGGCGCTCGTCGCTGCGCTCCTCATTCAACGGGCTTGCTGCGGCGCGGCCGACTGGCTCGACCCAGGGGGCGTCGTCGTCGGGGACGTCCAGAACGTAGACGCCAACGGGCTTGTCCGCGATGTAGCCACGGCCGTTGCCGCGCCACTTGTTCCCGGTGATCCGACGGGGAGACTCCTGCGCGGGGCTCACGCCCTCGATCGTGCCGTAGCGGCCGGGCTCGGGCATCGCCGCGGTGAACGCGATCCGCGCCGAGTCCGGGGCCCACGAGAAGCTGGAGACCCCGAGCGGGGCATCCGTGAGCACGCGGGGCTCGCCGCCGTGCGCCGCCACGATCGCGAGCTGCGGCTTCCCCTCAACCTTGCGCAGGAACGCGATCACCTCGCCATCCGGGGAGTACTGCGGGGCCGTATCCGCGACGCCGCGGCTGATTCGCCGGGGCGGCGTGGCGCCGTCGGTCGCAACGCGCCAGAGCTGGCCCACGTAAGAATCCGCCTCGAAGCTCGCGTGGCAGGCCGCCACCACGGCCGTGCGGCCGTCCGGGCTCAGGCTTGGAGCGGAGAGAGTGACAATGGCATCGAGCTGATCGGGAAGCACTCACTCATCGTAAGCACGTTACCCATGCCGCCGCACCGCGCGTCCGCGGCTCTCTCTTCTCGCGTGAGTGGGAAAAGCCGGGGACTGGCTACTCCGGCTCGGCATGCACCACTCCAGCGCGTTCGCCGCCGCGTGATGTGAGGCTGGGGATAGTCCCGAAGCCGTTCTTACCGTCCCGCGTCCCTTTCGCACTCAAGTGAGTGGAAAAAGGCCGCACGAGACCGGCGATGCGGGCGTTTGGCACTCACATGAGTGGCAAGAGTCCGCGCCCAGCGAGACAACCGCCCGTTTGGCACTCACATGAGTGGCAAAAGCCCGCGAAGCGCGGGGCGGCGGCTCGGGCAGTGCAACGAGAACACCTACCAGCGGGCGGTGAGCCAGTCCGCGATCAGCGCGGTGACCTCGGGTGCCACATTCGCGGGGATGTCGTACTGCGACACGTCCGGCACATCCGAATCTGCGGGCATCATCAGGTGATTCAGCCCGGGAAACAGCTCATACGTCACGTCCGCGTTCGCCTCCAGCACCGGCCGCCAGGACTCGAAATCCGCGCCCGCCGAGACCTGGAAGTCGTTCGCGCCCTGCAGCACAAGTAGCGGAATCTCGAGCCCGGCGGCCAACTCCGGCAGCTTCAACTCGTTCACGCTCACCACATACGCCGCCGAGAGTACGCCCAAGATCGACTCGGCGTGCGGATCGGTGAGCGTCTCCGCCCGCGCGATCTCCGCGGCAAGCGCCGTCCGCTGCTCGCTCGCCTGCTCCTCGGTGATCGTCTCGGCCTCCAGTGCCGCATCGATTGCCTGCTCGTTCTGGGACCCAATCACGGCCCACAGCGAGCGCGCCGTCCCGGCAACGATCACCCCTCCGGCCACCTCGGGCGAGTCAGCCACGATCTCCGGCAGTAGCATCCCGCCGAGCGAATGCCCGAGTACCACGATCTCCCGGCTCTCCAACTCGGGCATCGCGCCCATCAACTCGATCGCCGCCGCCACGTCATCGAGCACCTCGTCCTGAATGGTCGAGGCGGAGGTGGCCAGCTCGGGGTGTGCCGCGAACCTCTTGTCGTAGCGCAGCGTGGGCACGCCATGTTCGGCGAGCTGGTACGCCAGATCGCGCAGCACCGCATTCCCCGCGGTGCCCACTGTGCCGTCCATGTCGGTCGGCCCGCTGCCACCAACGAGCAGCACGGCCGCGTTCGGCCCCGCACCCCCCGGCAGAAGCAGCTTCCCCGGCAGCTCATACTGCCCGACGGCGATCTCCTCCTCCGTGGCTCCCTCCGGCAGGTCGGGTGGCTCGGCGGGCGCGGTGGTGGGGGCCTCGCCGTAGGAGAACCAGAGGCCCTCGAGTTGGCCAGCATGCCCGTATGTGAGGTCCGCGAGCACGGGGCGCGTGGTAAAGCCGGAGGTCACGGTGACCACCGTGAATCCCTCCTTCTCCGCCACACTCACGCTCTCGGTTCCGGTGTACTCGCCGGCCGTCGCGATGGTCTGCGCCCACGCCGCCTCGAGTTGCTGCGCCGAGAGTTGGCCGGCCATGCTCGGCGAGAAGAGCGTGTGGAGCGGGGCCGAGTCTCCGGCCGCGAGCGCCTCGACGGCCTCCCGGGACACCGCCTCCAGATCCGGGGAAGCGCTCGGTGTGGGATCGCCGTCGGGCGCAATCGACGCCGTGCAACCGGCCAGCAGAATGGCGGCGGCGAGAACGGTGAGAGCACGGCGAAGCATGCCTCCATCGTAAGAGACCCAGATGGAGCGCCTGGGTCGCACTGGTTAGGGTTACACCTGACGAGAGGAGCCTCGATGCCGGAACCGTTCGGTCCGCTCGATGACAATCCCGAGTACCCCGGCTACTCCGCCGCGGCCGGGGAGGGCGGCAGCAATCGCTTTGCGCCGCCCTCCGACACGCGCCGTGGCGGCTGGCGGAACCGCAACAAGCGCAAGGTTCGGGTGGAATCGCCCACCAAAGCACCGAGCGTCACTCCCGCGCCTCCGTTGCAGGCCAGCAGCACTCCTTCCCCGCCGTACACGCCGCCCTCTTCCAGCCCTCTCCCCGAGAACCCGTACGGCACTCCGCCCGAGAATCCGTATGGCGCGCCGCCGGAGAACCCCTACGGGGCGCCGCCCGTCTCCGACGCTACGCGCCCGAAGAAGACGAAGCGCCCGAAGCGCCACTCTGACAACGACTACGTGCCGCCGGGCGGCCTCCTCGCGGGGACCGGCCCAGGACCAAAGGCCAAACCCGCCAGGTCCGTCGGCTTCAGCCTCGGCATCGGAATCGTTGCGCTGATCGTCCTCGCCGTGCTAATCGCAGCGATCGTTCTTGGCACCAATAACCGCACCGGCGGCACCTCCGGCGGCGGGGGGACATCGAGCGGTGGCGGTGGCGCACCGGCGCCCGTAGTCCCGGTGAACCCCAACGTGCAACCGCCCGCGAACCCGGATCCGCAGAGCTTCGAAGAGGCGCTCGTGGAGTTCGACGAGTTCACTGTGAGGGGGACCGGCGATCGGACCTTCACTCTGCCCGACGGCGTCACCAACGGCATGATCGAGATCGCCTACAACGGGACGCGCTTCATCAGTGTTGCGACACTCGATCGCCATGACGACACTCACGATTATCTCTACTGGACCTATAACTCTGGCGGCGGGGCGATCCGAAGTTCGGTCGTCTTTGGAAGGTACGACTATGACGGCGAGGTGCCCACGCAGGTCGAGGTCGAGGCCGACGGAGACTGGCAGCTCACATTCCGGCCGATCTCCGCACTTGAGCAGCTCCCCGACTTCTACGAAGGTACCTCCGGTGCACCCATGGTCTTCTACTACGACGGCCCGGGAGAGGTCATCGAGATCACCTTCGAGGTTGCGGATGGCGAGTACGGGTACTTCAGCGTGGACCAGGTCCCGCTCGTCGAGTACGAGGAGAACATCGTGCGCCTCACACGCGACGCCACCGTCACGTTGAGTCTCGATCCCGGCCCCAACGTCGTCTCGATCGAGCCCGACGGCGCGAGCTACTGGAGCATCACCAAGAAGTAGCGCTCGCGCAGAATGGCACCTCGCTGGGCGTAGCGGCATGGCGTGAGCGCGCGGAGCGAGTCGAAATCAGGACGCCATCTCGCTCCGGCTTCGCCGTCGCTCAGCGAGAATCACCGGAGCGCGATCGCCGCGCGGGCTTCCTCGACCTCGTTCCAGGGCACGTCCCCAGAGTTGCGGTGGAGCACGTCCTCGGGACCCTTTCCTGCGAGCAGAATCGTGTCTCCGGGCTGGGCCTCACCGATCGCCCGGCGGATCGCCTCGTTCCGGTTCGGGATGACCTCCCAGTTTTTCGCACGCCCCGCAGTACTCTCGCTCGCGCCACGCTCCATCTCCGAGAGCAGGAACTCCAGTGGGGTGTCCTCGGAATCGTCCTCGGAGAGAATCGCCCGATCCGCGAACTCCGCCGCGGCCGCCCCGAGCAGCGCATGCTTGTGCGGATCGCGCCGCCCGCCGGCCGAGCCAATCACCACCCGCAACTCCCCTTCTGTGCTCGGGCGTAGCACCTGCAGCACCTTCGCGAGCGCGGTTGGGGTGTGGGCGAAGTCCACGATCACGCGAATATCGGTGGCGGGCACGAGTTCCATTCGGCCGGGCACGCCCGTCACCGAGGCCAACCCAGCGGTGAGCTCGGGAAGTCCCGCACCGCTCAGATGCCCGACGGCGGCCAGCGCCCCGAGCGCATTGGCCACGTTGAAGGTGCCCACCATGGGGAGGGTGACCGCCGCATCCCCGAGGGGACTGTGCAGCGTGAAGTCGATGCCTCGAAGACCGGCCACGATGTCCTCAGCCCACCACTCGGCCCGGGTATCGCCGTCGGCCGAATAGGTGATCTCCGCGGGCGCGACGCCGCGCAGCTTCTCGGTCCACGGATCGTCGAGATTCAGGACGGCGACGCGGGCACGCTCCACGAGCTTCCGCTTCTCGGCGAAGTACGCCTCGACCGTGCCGTGGAAGTCGAGGTGCTCACTGGTGAGGTTCGTCCAGAGCGCCACGTCCCAGTCCACGGCGCGCACCCGGTCCAGGGCCAGCGCGTGGCTGGATGCCTCAACGATCGCGGCCCGGGCTCCGGCCTCGACCAGTTCGGCGAGGAAGCTCTGGACCTGCGGGGCCTCGGGCGTGGTGAAATGTGCGGGGAACTGGCGCAGGACGCCGTCGGGAAGCTCGTAGCCCACAGTCGAGAGGAAGCCGGTGGGCACGCCCGCCGTACGGAGCAGGTGGCGCGCGATCCAGGACGTGGTGGTCTTGCCGTCCGTTCCGGTCACGCCGACGACGCCGAGGTTGTGGCTCGGGTGCCCCGCAACCGCCGCCGCGGCATCCGCGAGCGCCTCCCGGCCGTGTGCCACGGTGAGGTACGGGAGGGGGCAGGCGGCGCCGTCGGGCAGGCCCTCCCCGAGCACGGCCACCGCGCCACGCTCGAGCGCCTGGGGGAGGAAAGTGTGGCCGTCCACGTTGGCGCCGCGTAGGGCTACGAAGAGTGTGCCGGGGGTGACCCAGGCGGAGTTGTGTGTGACGCCGGTGATCTCAACACCATCGAAGGTGGGATCGCTGGGGAGCCCGAGGGCGGCGCACAGATCAACAAGCTGCATGGTGCAAGGGTACCCAGCACGGCCGGATTGGGACGGCTCGGGACCGGACCGGCGGCACATCGCAGGGACGACCTGCGTAGGCGGAGGCGTGCTACAAGAGGCTGTGGACGACGGATCGGGCGTGCCGCGCACGGGCCACCTGCTTGCTCCTCTTCCGAACTTGTGCTCTGGGTGCTCGTTCAGCCGCGGCCCCTTCTTCACGCACTTGTGCTGTCGCGCCTACAGCACAAGTTTGGAAAGAGGGGCGGGAGAGGCGGCTAGAGCTGGTCCGCCCAGGCGGTGAGGCCGGGGCGATCGTACTCGCCGCCGGGGTAGACCGCGCGCATCACGCCAGCCGCCGCGAGCGCCTTCCGGCAACCGGGGCAGGGCGGATCGGTGATGTAGGCCGTGGCGCCCTTCGTGTCGCGGGTGGCGAAGAGCAGCGCGTTCACCTCGGCGTGGATGGCGATGCAGAAGCCGGGAGTGCCGGGGCGGTCGTAGTCACCGAGACCGGGCACCACGGAGTAGTCGAGCTGGCCGCGGGGGCAGGCGCCTTCCAGGCAGTCCTTCTCTCCCGGGGGCGCACCGTTGTAGCCGGTGGCGATGATGCGCTTGTCGATCACGATCACGGCGCCCACCTTGCGGCGAGTGCACTTGGCGCGGGCCGAAACGGCGTGCGCGATCTGGAGGAAATACTCATCCCAGCCCGGGACTTCCTGCATGATGCGCTCCTTTCCGATGTGATCGCCGTCGTGCTCTATCTTGTCACTCCCTTGCTCCACGTACCGACGGTTTCTCGGACCTCTCCCGCTACGCACTACTGGAGCAGGATTCGACCCACGACGCATCGAGCGTCAACTCTTGCTCCAGTTCGCGCGGTCGATGCCGCAGGCAAGGCGCGCCTTACGAGACAAGAGGCACATCCGTTTGGTGAGCGAGCGCCCGCACGTGACGATAGGATTCTGACATGTGCGTCGCGGTTGTCTGATAGTTGCCCTTGGAAGTCCGGCTGAGCCCACCCCCAAGGAGATTCGGCGTTTCCTGAAACCCTTCCTCTCGGACCGGCGCGTGGTCGATTTCCACCCGGCGCTGTGGAAGCCGATCCTGCACGGCATGGTGCTCCCCTTCCGTCCCGGGAAGGTTGCCGAGCCGTATCAGAACGTCTGGCTGCCGGACGGCTCGCCGCTCACCGTGCACACGAAGGCGCAACGTGAGCACCTCGCCGCCGCGCTTCCCGAAGTCGATGTCCGCTACGCGATGACCTACACCTCGCCCTCGATTGCCGAGCAGCTCGAGGCGATGGCCGAGCTCGATCACCTCACGATTCTGCCCCTCTTCCCGCAGTACGCGGTTTCCACGGTGGCACCCATCGTCGATCAGGTCGCGGCGTACTACCAGCGCGCGACGGCGATGCCGAACCTGACGATTATCTCCTCCTGGGAGACCTCCCCTGCGTTCATTGACTGGCACGCCCAGCAGGTGCGCGAGACCCTCTCCGCCACCGAGGTGGACCGCCTCGTGTTCTCGTATCACGGCGTCCCGAAGCGAGCTGTGCATGCACCTGACGCATACGCGGCACAGTGCGTCGCCACCACGAACGCCATCATGGAGCGTGCCGGCGTGGACGTGCCGTTTGAGGTCACGTTCCAGTCGAAGTTCGGCCCGGGCGAGTGGCTCTCCCCCGCCACGATCACCCGGATGGCCGAGCTTCCTGCCGACGGCGTTCGGCGAGTAGCGCTCGCAACTCCCGGCTTCTTTGCTGACTGCATCGAGACCTCGGACGAGCTGGACGTCCTCAACCAGGACGCCTTCCGCGCGGCCGGTGGCGAGATCTACGTGCGCGTGGCCCCGCCGAACTCGGATCCGATCACGGGCCCGATGCTCGCCGAGGTGTATCGCACGCACGCGGCACACCATCCCGCGCACCCGTAGCAGTCTCCCAAGAGCCTGCGGTCCGCAGATGTGGAGCGCTCGTCCTTCTATTCCGCGGTATAGATGGACGTACGCTCCACATCAGGAGCCGGGCCGTCTCGCGAGACCAGGCCCCGCTATCCCCGCGCGTGACCGCGCAAGGTCCCATTCGCGATATCGCGCAGCGCCTGCACGAACACGTCGATCTCGCCCTCCGTGTTGTAGAACGCGAATGACGGCCGCACGGTCTGCTCCACCCCCAGCCGCCGCAGAATCGGTTGCGCGCAGTGGTGCCCGGCCCGCACGGCGATACCGCGGGTGTTCAGCGCCCGCCCCACCTCTTCGGGCTCGTGTCCCTCGAGCACGAACGAGAGCACGCTCGCCTTCTCATCAGCAGTCCCGATGATCCGCACCCCTGGAATCCCAGTGATCCGCGAGGTCGCGTACTCGAGCAGGTGGTGCTCGTACGCCGCGATCCGCTCGATGCCCACCTTCTCAACGTAGCGGAGGGCCGCTGCCAGCCCGACGGCGTCGGCGATGTTCCCAGTACCGGCCTCGTATTTGTTGGGGGCGCCTTGGTAGATGCTGCGCTCGTGGGTGACGTCCGCGATCATATTTCCGCCGCCCTGCCAGGTGGGGGTCTCGTCCCAGACCCGCTCGCTGATGTAGAGCGCACCGATCCCCGTGGGGCAGAACACCTTGTGCCCGGAGAACACGAAGAAATCGGGATCGAGTTCCTGCAGGTTCACGCGGAGGTGCGGCACCGATTGGGCGCCGTCGATCAGCACGCGGGCACCGGCCTGGTGCGCGAGCCGGGTGAGGGTGGCAACGGGGGTCACCGTTCCGATCGCGTTGGCCACCTGGGTGACCGCCACCAGCTTGGTGCGCGGGCCGAGCTGCGCACTGAAGCCATCGAGCATCAGGTTCCCGTGGCTGTCCACGGGGGCTACTTTGAGGACGGCGCCGGTCTGTTGCGCCACGATCTGCCACGGCACGATGTTCGCGTGGTGCTCCAGGTGCGAGATCAGGATCTCGTCGCCCGGGTGCAGGTTCTTCCGGCCCCACGCCTGCGCCACGAGGTTGATGCCCTCGGTGGCGCCGCGCACGAAGATGATCTCCTCCGAACGCCCGGCGCCGAGGAAATCGCGCACCGAATTGCGGGCGTCCTCATAGGCATCCGTGGCGCGCGCCGCCAGTTCGTGCGCGGCCCGGTGGATGTTGGAGGTCTCGTGCGCATAGAAGTGCGCGAGGCTATCGATCACTGCCTGCGGCTTCTGCGTGGTGGCCGCGTTGTCGAACCAGATCAGCGGATGCCCGTTTACGGTTTCGGCGAGAATCGGGAAGTCCGTGCGGATCGTGGCTACATCGAACTCGGCGGCGGGGCCCTCAAGCCCGACGGCGTCCACTTCCGTTCCGCTGCGTCCCTCGGCACGCTCGGAGACAGCCACATCTGGCCGCGCCCCGCCGAACTGCGGGACCTGCGGCGAGAGCCAGGGCGCGGGGATCGAACCGAGCCGGTACGGCGCGGGGGTGCCGGTGACCGGAGCAATTGGCGCGGGCGCTGTCGCGGGAGCATCCGGGACCACATACGCCACCGAGGGCCCAAGCTCCAGTGAGGTCACCGCAAAGTCCGCATACGCCGCCGGCACATTCGTCCCCGGGAACGACCCACGCGGCGCCACCGGCGTCGTCTGCGGCGGGGTTCCCGCGACCCCACCCGGGACTCCGGGCGGCGCGGCGCCGGGCCTCACGCTCAACGGCGTCACCTCAGCGTAGATCTGCGATGCCAGCCGAGAGAGTTCCTGAGTGCTCAGCGGGAGGCCGTGACCGGCGTCGGGCGTGCGGAACTCATTCGTACTCATGGAAGACGCCCACCTTGACGCCGTCGAGCACGGCCAGGGAGTCATCGGTCAGCACGGCGAGCGCCGAGTAGAGGGACACGAGGTAGGAAGCGATCGCGGACTTATCGATCCCGCTGAAGCGCACCGAGAGCCCCGGCGATTGCTCGCCCACGAGGCCGGGCTGGAACAGCCCCACCACGCCCTGGCGCTCTTCGCCGGTGCGCACGAGCAGGAACGTGGTCTCGCCGTTCTCCACGGGCACCTTGTCCGAGGGGATGATCGGGATGCCGCGCCAGGTGAGGAAACGGCCGCCGAACAGATCGGTCACGACGGGCGGCACGCCGCGGCGGGTGGCTTCGCGGCCGAATGCGGCCACGCCTTCGGGGTGGGTGAGGAAGAACGACGGCGTCTTCCACACCTTCGTAATCAGGCTGTCCAGATCGTCCGGCGTGGGTGGGCCGGACAGGGTGGAGATGCGCTGCTCGGGCGTCACCTGGGAGAGCAGCCCGTACTCCTCGTTGTTGATGAGCTCGTGCTCCTGGCGCTCCTTGACTGTCTCGATCGTGAGCCGGAGCTGCTCGGCAACCTGATCGTGCGGGCTCGAGTAGAGGTCCGAGACGCGGGTGTGGATGTCCACGATGCTGGAGATCGAACGGAGCGTGATCTCGCGCGGGTTCGTGGCGTAGTCCACGAACGTGGTGGTAAGCGGCTCTTCGCCCGCCTCGCCCACCTGCACGGCCACCTTCTCGTGGTTCACGACCCGGTTCACACGGTAGATGCCCGCCTCAACCGGCACCTATTGCAACAGGTGCAGGAGCCAGCGCGGCGTTATCGTGGAAAGCTGAGGGACGGTCTTGGTGGCGTTGGCGAGTTGCCGTGCCGCGAGATCGCCGAGGGCCTGGGATTCTGTTTGGTCGGACATGGTGTCACCTATCTCGGTGCAGTTACGCGTCGGCGGCCGCACGAATGAGGGCTGCCGATCCACCGCGGAACGGCGACGCAGCCGAGGGGCTGGCCAGTTGTGGCTCCGTGCGGCTCGAGATCAGAGCGAGAGGATGCTCCTCCCGGACCAGAGTTACGACCGGAGTGTACTCGGGGGTGCCCCCCGGGGCGCTAGACCCAACCAGCGCCCGAGCGGCCACGGTGCCGTCGAGTTCACCGCGCCGCGCTACCTCGATCAGGTAGCGGTACACGGCCACAACTCCGGCGCTGTTTCGAAACCGCGAGGGCGCCGCGAGGCGCACGCACACACCCGTCAGATTCAGCAGGCCGTCACGGTCGGCGGGGCCTTCGGCAACGAAGCGGTAGTGGCGGTACCCGCGCCGCCCGCCGTGGGCCGTGGCACTCGCGAGCGTGGCGCCCACGCCGAGGTGCCGCGTGACGGAGGGCTCGGCTCGCCCGGTGGGGACATGCGTGGCCGAGCCCGAGATGGGGACCCACACCTCGCCGTCGGCCGACTGCTCCAGCCGTACCGAGATCGGATGCTTCGCGGTGCGGGGCCCGAGCACGAACGAGTATGCCCTCAGTTCGGACTCCTCAGGGAGCCGCAACTCGAGCGTGACCGACTCCCCCGCGGGCAGCACGGCGGTCCAGTTCAGCGCACCATCGGCATCGGGGAGCACCCGGCGGACTCTGCCGGGCTGTGCGCCAGCGCGTGCACCGGCACGTCGAGCGGGCGAGTGTCCAGCGCGATCCCGTTCGTGAGCCGCCAGATCGCCGCCTGCGTGCCTGCGATCGCCTCGTGCTCGCGCACGGTCTCGTTCTGGCGGAGCAGCCCGACGGCGCGCAGTTCAGAGGTCAGGCCCCGCACCGAGCGATGGGGGTAGCTGGCGGAGAGGATCGCCGTGATGGCCGGGGCGAGTGGCTCGAAGCCGAAGATCGAACTTTCGCGGTAGTGCGAGATCCGGCGCGGGCTGCGGCCGGCGAGATCAAGCGAGTACGTGTCCACGTTTGGCGAGAGCCGAATGAGATCAGTGTTGAGCTCACGGCCGTCCGCCAGGCGAATGGTCTCGACCGTGTGCGAGTACGTGCCGCCACGGTTGCGGGAGAGGGAGGTCAGTGTCTCGACAACGCGGGTGGGTGTGCGGAGAGGGGTGGGCCAGCTCAGGGTCGACATGTGGGTCCGCAGGGTTTCGCGCCATCGTTGGCGCTGGTGGGCGGAAGGTGTCAGTCAGCTCGACATTCGACACATTCGACCCGTCACCGCGGCGCGCCGAGGATGCGGAACCTGAATCCTAGACATTGGCGGTCCCGAGGCTTACGGCACCGAGCGCCCGTTGAAGCTCCTCGGCACGCGGCACACCGAGGATGCGATACCGCTCTACCCCGGCTTGATCGAGCACCAGCGTGGTGGGAGTGCGGTTGATGCCGAGCTCACGCACGAGATCGAGGTTCGATTCGGCATTCACATCCACGTGGCTGATCGAGGGATCCTCCCCCGCCACCCGGCTCAGCACACGCTTGGTGGCCTCGCACGGAGCGCAGACGGTCGCGGAGAACTGGACGAGCGTGGCCCGATCGCCCGCGTCCTGCCCGAGGCGGGCGAGCACGGAGTGGTTCGTGGGCGCCGTCGCCCGCGCGCGGCCATCGGTGACGCGGCGGTATCCGCCGAACGCCACACTCGTCACGAGCAGCGCGAGTACGATCCACAGCCCTGTCGTCATCAGGCACCGCCCACAGCACTGCGGCCACGCACGCGCGCAATGTAGAGGTAGATCTCGCAACCGAGGCAGAAGTTGAACAGTGCGTTGAGGAGGGCCGCAAAGAGCGCTCCCCCGACGGCGATGTAGAAGAGCACCGGGGAGACGAACCAGCCCAGGATGCCGAAGAGTGCGAAGCCGAGGCCAACTGCCTGCGCGAAGCGCGGTGGTCGGACGTCCTCCAGGTGGGTGGGAGCGCCGAGCCGAGGGCGGATCGCGGTACGGAAAATCAGTCCCCAGGGCTGCGCGTGCAGGCCCACGAGGGATCCGAGCGCAAAGGCCACGGTCTGAATCAGCAGGATCACGAGGCCGAGCGTGGAGTTCGGGCCGAGGATCAGCACGGCCGCGAGAAGCACGGAGGTGATCACGGCGCCGAACCGCGGGCCGCGCGGATCGATCTGAGTTGGGCTGGACATGTTTCACCTTGGAGGATCGGGGCGCTATCTGCGCCGGTTGAGTTCCGACCGGGCCGGTCGCCGCGCGAGGTTGCGTCGACCGGCCCGGCCAGAGGCGTGCTAGCTCTGTGCGGCTCCCACCGCTTCGTCGGCGGAGGCGGCATCGGGAAGGTAGGCAACGTCGTCGTCCTCGGCGAAGAGGTCCTCGGCGTTGGCGGAGGCGTACTTCACCTCGTCGAGGATGCCCTCGCGCTTGGAGACGATCACGGGCACGAGCGCCTGGCCCGCCACGTTCACTGCGGTGCGGCCCATGTCGAGGATCGGATCGACGGCGAGCAGCAAGCCCACACCCTCGAGCGGCAGTCCCAGCGTGGACAGCGTGAGCGTGAGCATCACAGTCGCGCCAGTCATTCCGGCGGTCGCGGCCGACCCGACCACGGCCACGAACGCGATCAGCAGGTAATCGGTGATGCCAAGGTCGATCCCAAAGAACTGGGCCACGAAGATCGCCGAGATGGCCGGGTAGATCGAGGCGCAACCGTCCATCTTCGTGGTGGCACCCAGCGGCACGGCGAATGAAGCGTAGCCGCGCGGCACACCGAGGTTGCGCCAGGTGACGCGCTCGGTGACGGGCAGCGTGCCGATCGACGAACGCGAGACGAACGCCAGCTGGATCGCCGGCCAGGCGCCGCGGAAGTAGCTCACGAAGGAGAGCTTGTGGCTCGCGAGCAGCACGGGGTAGACGATGAAGAGCACGATCGCGAGACCGATATAGATCGCCGCAGAGTAGGTGGCGAGACTCGAGAGCGAGGACCAGCCGTACGAGGCGATCGCGTTTCCGATGAGGCCGATGGTGCCGATCGGAGCGAGCCGGATGACCCACCAGAGCGCCTTCTGGATCACGGAGAGGAGCGAGGCGTTGAAGCTGAGGAACGCGTCGGCCTTCTTACCCACCTTGAGCGCGGCGATACCCACCACGATCGCGATCACGAGGACTTGCAACACGTTGAAGCCAATCGATGAGGTGGCCGCCGTAACCGCGCCTTCGGCATCGCGGGCGAGGTTCGTGCTCGCGGAGATGCCGAGGAAGTTCGAGGGGATGATTCCGTTCAGGAAGTCGAGCCAGGAGCCCGTGCGCGAGGGCGTTGAGGCCTGGTCCGCGGAGACACCCGCGTTGGCGCCGGGCTGGAGGATCAGGCCGAGGCCGATCCCGATCACCACGGCGATCAGTGCGGTGATTGCGAACCAGATCAGAGTCTGGAAGGCGAGGCGCACACCGTTGGCGATGCCACGGAGATTCGCGATTGAGGCGACGATCGCGGTGAAGACCAGCGGCGGCACGATCGCGCGGAGCAGGCCCACAAAGGTGGAGCCGATCGTTTGGAGAGTCACAGTCAACCAGTTGGCGTCGCCGTCGGGGGTCTTACCGATCACGAGTGCCAGCCAGCCGAGCAGCACGCCGAGGGCGAGACCGATCAGGATCTGGACGGAGAAGGAGGGAAGCCGGGACTTCTTCCGTTCAGTAGGAGCACTAGGAGTTGCAGCCATGAGGATTCCTTAACTATTGCTGTGATGGTGGGGGTGCACGGCCCGGTGATGGCCCTGGGGCGTGCTTTTGCCACTCACGTGAGTGGCGAATGTACGGCTGGAGGCCTCACACCGGTCTTTTGCCACTCACGTGAGTGGGAAACGTTCGGATGCGGCGTTCCAGGAGCCGGGCAGGCTCGTACTGGGCCAGGTTTAACGGCGTTGCGCGAGGGGGATGATTAGCGGACCGTCACCATCGCGAACGCCGGGCGCATGCACATACACATCAACGAGCGAGGGAGCTCGAAGGTGCGGGTCGCGATGCGCGTGCTGTTCACGTGGTCTCCGAATCGGTTGAGCCCACGGCTCTCCGCAGGCAACGGCATAAACATAAGCCCTCGGCATAAAATACACAAGCCCTGGTTATATATCGGACCGACGGCGCCCTCTTCAGCAACGAATCCTCTCGCCACGCGCTCGGGGAATGCTGGGGCCTGGCTGATCCGGCGATCCGCGCGCCGTTACTACACTCGCCGCCGGCGCACGGATGAGGGTGGGCGTGCCGAGAGACACAGTGGGTATATCACCGGCCGCGATGGCTCGGTTGATAGTGCGTGGGTCGATGCCGAGGATGTGCGCGGCTTCGGTGCGTGTGATGAGGGGACGCGTGGTCGTGCGCAGTTGGGCAATGGTCGTGATGCGTGTCGAACGGTTCATGGCCTGTATATGGGCCGCACGAAAAGTAGACGGGAGATCTGAGCTGATCTCTCGCGAGTCGTTTCCCGGTCTTAAGCGCATAGCTTGACGCATGAAGTCGTCGGGAACGAAAGAACGTCCAGAAATCGTTGGAATAACGCCATGAACCGTGGTGCTCCGGACGCGTTCCGCGTCCGTCAACAGACTTCGCTCGGCTCGGACATGCGAGCAAGCTCGCCGTCTCTCACCCCAATCTTCTGTGCGCAAGGGGGGAGTTGAACCCCCACGCCCTTTCGGGCACACGGACCTGAACCGTGCGCGTCTGCCTATTCCGCCACTTGCGCATGCTGCTCGCCGGTCCGGTTTGGGCACTCACGAACTGGAAAGCAAGCGGCTCTCAGGATACCCCACCGCAACCCAGCGGAAAAACGCGGGTAAACGTGACGTGGCCCACACGCAACGCGCTCCAACTGCACGTTGTGGAGTGCTCGTCCTTCTATTCCGCGCCATAGAAGGACGAGCACTCCACATCTGGTGCGGCCGGTGTCCCATGGGGTGGTGGAGTTCTGGGGGCTACCATGGCGCTCCGCGACACG
>FZQV01000029.1 GCA_900199505.1 Ruaniaceae bacterium KH17
CCAGATACCGCAGAGCGGTTCGAGCCAGGGGACATTTCCCGACAGAGCAGGCGGCACTAAAGTGCCTGTATCTTGTCACTAGATCACTCGACCCGACAGGTGCGGGACGAGTCCGATGGACAATGCGATGGAAGCCCGCTCTCAACGCATTCGCCATTACCTTCGCAGACCGCTGGCCGGCCGCGGAGACCTACTAGATGAAACCGCCGGAAACACCGTTCCTGAAACAGTCCCTTTGAACAGCTCGATGAGCCGAAGCGTGCGATCACGCTCGTCGGAGTCGTGACTAAGCCAAGTAAGTGTCGAAGACATCTTTAAAGGTCGATTCAGGTTGATAGACGATTCGGAACGATCTTATGTCAATGACACAACTGTTTAGTCGTGGCTTTCGGTAGCGGGGATGGGTCATTCCTGCGCACAAAGCCATGAGATCCAGCGTCCACGAGGCAATGTGACTACGTGTCTACGAAGTCACGAGATTTCACACCAGAACCACTCACCCGTGCTACCGAAAGCCGCGAAAGTCCAGGGTAAGGCACGAGTAGCCTTACGCAAACTACACAAGAATTGGAGCGCACGAGTTGTTTGAGGAAGACAATTCCCCCGGCACAGCGACACTGACGTCGGAAGGATCACTCTTCCATCATCATTTTGAAATGCGCCGCATGGCCCGAAGCTTCAAAAATCTGCTGGAATGCACAAATATGCGCCGTTGCGTCAGAGGAGATGCTCGAGTAGTCGACATCCCAAGGCGTGGTGTGAGAACCATCGTTGTACCAAGAAAGGAGCGCATGACACGCCCACCTGTCATTCTCAGGAATCTTCGCGATCACATCGTCTGCATCGAGCCCACCCGCAATCTGGAAGTAGTTCTCAATGATTCTCCGCATAGCATTTGGAAGCCACGCTGACATCTCAAGATTCTCAGACTTCGATGCGGCACGAACCTGATCCCAGAGCTGGGTATAGTTCGATTTGATCGGCGACTTGTCGTAGTGCTTAGACGTGGTTCGCCCGTTCGCGCCCTTCGTTAGGACGAAATAGGAGCGGTCACCAGGGCTCACACCCTTTGGCGTGAACTCCGATTCCTTAAAGAAGTATGCGTTATGAGTTAGGAGGATGACTTGTTCTATCCTCCCATCTCCTCCAACACAGGCCCCGAAGATCGTTCTGAGGAGTATGTTAATTGCGAAGAGCATCTCACCGTCGAGGCTTGACACAGGGTCATCAATTATGGCCACGACACGCCCAGGGGCGCCCTGGTCTTCATGGATTCGCATTAGCTTGTGGAAGTAGTAGAGGAACGCGATCAGTGTCCGTTCACCCTCACTGAGTGTCTGACTCGCAGGCGTCCCGTCAGGTCGAACCAGCTGGTACGTATCATCATCATCGATGTGTCGAATCGAGAAACTAAGAAGCCCAAGGTTCCGTAGAGTGCGGTTGATGGCCTCGACTGTAGGAACTGCCGATGCGAGTCTTTGCTGTAGCACCACGAGCTCGTTACGCTTTGCTTCGATTATGCTCTTTGCTTCGACAAGTTTGGGACCGAGTGCTGCTAGTGCTTTCGCTGGATCAGAAACTGCACCGTCGTACTTTGCAAGATCTTTATCAACAACGGAGTGCACATAATATCTCCAGACTTCGGCCTTGAGGGCTTCAAGGGAACTCCTCTTGTTCCGGAGCAACTGATTGGATGCACCTATCCGCACGTTCGCAGCAGAGACAAGTTCTCTTATATTGGCCTCCAGGTCACTCAGGCCTTGCACGACTACACTTGACGAAGGTGCGTCAATCTTGCTCACGACCTGCCGAATTCTCAACGTCATCCTCTGTTTGAGAAGTTCCGTGGCATTCAGAATTCCCGGAGCCTCCTCAGCACCGGTGGCGCTAGCTTCTCTTATAAACTCCTCAATTCGGGCGAGGCAACACTCCTCCGCTTCCAAAATGTCTCTCACGGCACCGACTTGGTCCTCGTAGAAGTGATCAAAGAGGCCTTCAAGCGAAGACTCGATGTCCCCGTCTACCGACTGCTGACAGAAGGGGCATTTACCACTTGCAGCTTCCAAATACTCCAGACCCTGCCGCAACCAATCCGAGTTACTAAGTTGCCTTGCAAAATCTGCAAAGCTCGTCTCATCCTTTGACGTGATGGGCTGGACGAGCAATTCAAGCTGTTCTTCGCTGAGCTCGTTCAGTGCCGGGAGGCCCGGGAACTGTTGGAACTCCTCCACATTCTTAGACTCCAAGGTTTCATATGTTGCAAGCAAATCCTCCTTGCTCCTAAGCTCTTCCGAGGAAGTGGCCCTTCGAACCCGGTGGACTTCATCCACATTCTTGCCACTATCACCAAGAAATCCTCGAAATGCCTGCTGCATCGGCAAGGGAAGTTCCTTGCGCTTCTTCCAACACGATTCAGTAAGTCTTGATACAGCATCGCGGATTAGCTGCTCATTCCTCGCGATGGTTTTCTCTAGCCCATCGATGTTATTTGCGACTTGTTCAATCTCTCCAGTTTGGCGCGTTCCGCCGTCCAACGGTTTACCCGCAAGCTGGTCTATCCGCTGCTGCACTTCAGGATCGCCGTCCCGGATGACAAAAACTCCTGGCATCCCGTGATCGGGAAGCAGTAGCAGGTCTACAAATTCACTGTTGAACAGCTCTTGCGTGCAATCATGCTCTTGGGCTGCTTCCAAAGCTTTAGCGATGGAAGACTTCCCTGACCCATTGGGACCGTATAAGAAAGTAACCTGCTTCAACGGTTCTAGGTGTGGCGCGCCTGCCCCGAAGCATGGAAGGTCATCGATCGCTAACGATGTAATCATTCTTACCTATCCTCCACTTTCATCATGACCCGGTTGACGCGACCGAAGCCTCTTCAGATTCTGCTCTTGCCTGGTAGCGGCACCGGACGCAGAGGGAGCGCGAGTTCGTACACTCGCGACCACGGGACGTACTTTCGGACGGTGGCGGGGCGACTCCGGTAGTTACTCTCCGCTTGAGCCGCAGCTGAGGCTTGGCGGAGCACACCCTCGTCCTCGCCGAGGGCTTCGGCTATCCACAAGACCGATATCGGATTAAGGAGGCGGTTATAGGTCCGCTTCGCTGACGCGTTCGGCGTGTCACGCGTGTACGCGCCACGACCATTCGACTCCTGACTCCGGAACCACTGGGTCATGTGGTCACGTTCGTGGGCGTAGTGAGATGCGTCAGGGCTACCGCCGCCAAGCGCATACGTCAGGCCCTGAGAGATCGGAAGCACGGGCTCCAACCTGTCCAGGATCCGCGCAAACTCGCGCACGCCCATGTCGTCTTCGCCAATCTCTGCACGCACGATTCTCCTCCCCCAGTTGGTTGCCGTCGACGCCTCAGCTGGTTTCCGCACTCGTCGTCGAGACCTTCACGTAGTGAACGCTGAACGCTGAGGCGATCAAGCGGAACTCTTGTCGACTCCGCCCGAAATCGAAGGGGTTGTCGCTCGGCCTTTGCCAGATGTCGAGTCCCTTACCGAGATCGATTCGCCATCCGTTGCTCGCTTCAATGCGGCGATCATGGAGTGAGTCTTCGAAGCGAACCGCCAAGCGCACTCCGGCAGCATCTGATGCATCCTTGATCGCCTTGAGCATGAGAAGCTGGCCCTGCTTGTATTCTGGCTTCGCTTCTTCAGCGGTGACTAGCACAACGTCAATCTCATCTGCGTCATCCTTGGCAGTTGCCAGGAGACTTAGCAAGTCCGCAAGATTTCGACCCTGATGCGGCATGCGAATGTATGGGTCAGTAATCGTGATAGTCGACGCGCCTCGGACGTATGGCAGGATCAGGGTTGCGTACGAGACGCCCTTCTGACCTGCCCTGAAGTCACGGTGCCCCTCAGTGAGAACTGGCGCTACGGGCGCAACGACAGTCTGCTCAGCAGTTGAGGGCAGGGGATTCGCCACGTTTCCATCAACACTCAGGTCCTCGGCCACCGTCTCGCCGCCTGCGGCCTCAGCATCCCAGTCTCTTCGGTAGAGCTGCGGATACTGGCTCTCTTCGAGAGTGCCAACCTCGTGCCAATCACCCTGGTTGTCGGCGTACCTGAAATGCACCGGAGAATCGCGCATAGTTGCGTCGATTCGCAGGATTGAGTCCTTAACGCGCTTGCGCCCTTCAATCGCAAACTCAAGAAGGGTGCGAATCTCCTCCTCATTCGCCTCACCAGTCGGGTGAACTAGCTTCATCAGGCCCGAGAAGGTCTTGCGGACTCCATCCTGGTCACGCGTAGAGAGTGAGTTGTCAAGCGTGAAGTGCTCCTGGTACCTGTCCGAGAAGTCCTCAACTCTCTTAGCACGCAGGATCTCGGCGAGATAGTCGACTACGAAACCATATCCGGACGAGAACATCTCTGAACGAATCGGCGCGACCTCCCAGCCCGGAATGTAGTGGTGAATACGGTCGAGCCAGGCTGGGTCACGATATGCGTCGGGCAGCTCGTCGAACAGGTCGGAGTTCTTGAGCATGTACGGCACTGTGTGGGTGGTGTTGCCAATGAATGCCATCGACGCCTCCGCACCGTAGATGCTAGTGCCACGTGAGAATGACTTATTGGCGAGGTAGTTCTTCATCACGTTGACGAGGTTCTGATCAGCACGTCGGTTCGCTGCAAACTCATCGAACGCTACGCAATCCCAGTAGCCGACGAGCCCGATGCGTCCGCTGGCATTGTTCACAAAGAGCTTCGCAACGGTAACCTCACCCCCGGAGATGAGAATGCCGTTCGGAGAAAACTCGCTGAAGATGTGGGACTTACCGGTGCCCTTAGGCCCAAGCTCAACGACGTTGTAGTTGCGCTCAACGAATGGGATCAGGCGGGTTAGCGCGATGAGTTTACCGCGGTCGTTGAACTGTTCAGGGTTAAGCCCAATCGACTGCATGAGCAGGTCGATCCACTCTTCGGTGGTGAATCCTCTCCGCGCCTCGTAGAAGTGGTCAATGTCAACCCCGGCCACCTGAATCGGTTTGAGACTGGCAAGAATCCACGGCACGACTCGCTGGTCGTCCGAATGAAAGTACTCAATTTCGCAAATACACCACACGCCACCGACGAGCAACTTGGGATTCTGCTTGACCGTGATGTCGTCGATGATGACACCCTTGACCTGGAGGTTCTCGAACTCGGCCTCGTGGACGTCGTTCTTCTCGTTGAGTGTGACGGTCACCTTGTCGATGACGCGGTGGCGCCCCTTGCGACGAATCTCCGACTTTACGAGCATGTGCTCATTGCGGTTGACGTAGTGGGTTGCGAGGATCTTTCGGACGCTGTCAATCCCGGCCTGGATCGTAGCTTCATCGTCGGAAGCTGCATACTGACCGAGTAAGTACTCAAGAACATACGAGGGAACGACGGCGTTTCCCCGAACGGTTTTCACTAGATCTTTGCGGACAACTGCGCCAGCGAACTGCTCGTTGATCTTGTCGTCAAGGTCCGACTTTGCGGGTACCCCAACTGTCTCATCACCGGCGACAAGAAGGTCGACCTCTCCAAGTGGGTCTTCGGCACTGGCCATGGTTCTCCTAAAAGTCGAAGTCCGTCGTGAATGAACGCTTGATGGTGTAGTTCGCCTGCGAGAACGACTTCCACTGCGACGTGTTGGGAATCGGCTCTTCAAGCCGTAGCTCCACGGTTCGATTGTTGTACTGGTCCGCATCCTGCGTCAGATAGAGCACGGCCTTCTGGTACCGCTCGCGCTGGTCATCAGATGCGCTGTCGAAGGTCAAGACTGGCTGATCGGAAATCAGCACGGTCCCTGCATAGAGCCCTAGACGCACCTGACGGGACTGAATCTTCTCTGTCACGGCCTCACGCTGGAGAAGCTTTACTGATAGCTGTCCCGTGGTGATCTTGTCGGTCTCGGGCATGAGGTCCACGTTGACGGGCCGGATATCGCTCTTGCGCGTCTTGTTCACGGTGACAACGGGGACCACGATCTCCTGGAGCGTGGCGCCTCCATGGACGTAGCGGGTACCACTGCCAGGCTGCGGTATCCGATGGATCGACTTGGGAATCTGAATATCGAGGTCACCTTCAAGCCCAACCTGCGCAGAACTGAACTTCATGAACGACGATGAAGACTTCAGAGAACGGCCGAGCACGTATCTCCGGTTGATCTTCGTTACCGCGTCACCCTGGGGACTCTCGGACACGTAGTAGGACTGCTCCAGTGGGATGTCTTGGTATAGGAACCCATGATCCGCCGTGATCAGGATATTAGTCGCGTTTGCACTGGCCCACTTCTTGACGAGGGAAACCAGCTCACGGAGCGTGTCGTCTGCTGCTTCGAACACGGTACGTTCAGTCGGGGCTTTGTCGCCCGCAGCGTCGATCCGGTCGTGGTAGACGTAGAAAATCTGGTGCTTCGTGTAGAGATCGCGCAGTTCGCTTCCTGTCATGGCCAACACTTCAGCAGCGGATATGGCACGGCCCTTGACCACCTGCAGGATCTTGTCCCGGTTTGCAGTGCCGTTGGTGGGGTTTCCATCAGCGAACACAGGCATACCTGTCGGATCCATTCTTAGTCTGGACTGCGGAAGGAGCGCCGCCATGCCGAGCTGGGTGTAGCTCGGTAGCGAGCAGAGTACTGCAGAAATGGAGGCCTCGAAGCGGTCTTCGCTACGAATCATGGATGTGAGTTCGTCTGCGATCTCGTAACGCATGCCGTCCGAGATGATCACGACCGCCTTGGTCCGCCCATCCTTCACTACGGGTGCAACATGCCGATCGTAGAACTTCGCCTGGGGCTCAAGCGTGGAGAACTTCCAGTCGCTGGTGGAACCCAGCGCTTGCTGCCACAGCGTGCCGAAGTCGTAGAGGTACCTGTTCGCGTACTGCTTGTCGACCTCGGCTTTGAGCGCTTCAAGGGGTTTCCGGATATCCGAAGTCTGGTGGGCATACGTGAACCAGCGGTATTGCTGATCAATGCGGTACCAGTCCGATTGGTACTTCTCCAAGCCAACGGCCGCAGTGGCAATGGAGTGAGGCAGTGCCACTATGGCCGCGAGCAGCTCAGAGCCACTCTGGATCGCACTGTAGAGCTTGGCGTACTTGGCGCGCCACAGGCTCTCTTGCCGCTGTCGCACGATTTCCGCGACGTCGCGAGGGGTAATAGTTCCGCCTGTAACGGCTGCGGCGAGGTCGAAAATCACCTTTCGATCGATTTCCTCAAAGATCGTGATGCTGGCTAGGTCCCGGTAGTCCAGGTCCTCAATCTTGGCAGCGACATCGAGGGCTTCTGCGGCGCGAGACGCGAGCTTCGTCATCACATCTTGGGTACGAACGTCGTATCGCAAACTACTGAAGTCACTGCGGATATTTCGATACTCATCCGGCACGACCGAGTCGAAGTCTTCGATCGCTCGGCTGAACATCCAGAGGACAAAGTCGTCGATCGATGGAGACTCACTCGGATATCTGTAGATGCTTGCCAACCCATCCCAGAAGAACTGGTCAAGGCCGAAATTAACGAGATCGTCAAGCTTTGCGCTCTTTCCTGCGGCGTTCTCGATGAGGAGTTCGCGCACGATGTCGGTGAGCTTGTTGCCCGACGCCTTGACCAGCACCTGACACATCTTCGCGCGGAGACGGGCGGCATCATCACCCTCACTGAGAAGCTTCTCGAGGGCCTGCTTACGGCTGCTCGCAGCGAAGAACTTCTGGTGGCCCTCGATCACTGCTGCGAGGGCTGGATCATTGAGTCCCAGCTCGCGCTGAATCATCGAGGTCTTGTCTGCCGTGAACACTCCATATGCCAGTTCCAAGTCGAGTAGCCAGTTCTCTGTCCCGCGAGGGACGGCGCCGGACCGGTAGACGAGGCACTTCGTTTCGTCATCACTAAGCAACGCGCTCTTCACACCAAATTCGTTGTCGTCGATGCGAGTCACGTTCGCGTCACCCAGGTCCAGCGCATCGAGTTCTGACTCATACTCGCTTGACGGATCATGCCAAAAAACGACACGCTGCTCATCGAGCCTCTTCACGAGGACGTCGTGAATGGAAGCGAGGTCAGTCACTCGCGGCCTCCAACCCCTGAACCCTCTTCAGCGCTGCGCCGAATTTCGGGTAGTTGATCTTTACCCCGTCGTCGAGGTCAATCTCGACGTTCTCAGATGCTTTCGGAAACAGGACGTCATGCTCATACTCGTTCAACTCCACCAGCATCGTTCGGAGCCGGTCAGCTTCTTTCGCGTTCCCTGCGAGCTCCGCCTGTTGAAGCGCCGATTCAAGCTTGGTCACATATTCCCGCAGGTAGGTGAGCACCGTCGACACGGTCGAAGGCGCATAGCGGTGCATGTAAATCAGGGCGTTGAACGACCCTCTCGGACTAGAAAATAGCCAGTAGATGGGTCGCTTCTTGTACCGCTGAACGTGGTCATCGTAGAACTTCGACGCAGAGGCGCTCCCTCTCGGTTTGATGAAGTAATCACGTAGGTTTTTCAGCCCGAGAGTCTCGTTGAGATACCTAATGTTCTCGTCGAAATGCTGCTCCCCAAAGACGGTACGCAGAAAGAGTCGGAATCGGTCGACAATGTCATCTTCAAACCAATCCCCGTCCACAACGGGGATAACGTTGTCAGCGTCAGGCATGAAAGTAGGTTGCGGAACCTTCTGAAAATACTCATCGAGAGTCGAGCCCTGATCGCCAAGGATGAGACCTGGAGTATCCAAGCTGTACCGCCCGAACATGCAACCAACGGCGTAAGAGATCAGATCAACGAGGGCAGATTGAGCAAACAACACATCGCGCTCTTCTGGTGATTTGTTCGGCCAACGGAACGCCGAGTTATTCGTCAGCGACACCCGTTCGAGAGAAACGTGAGAGGGCACTTCATCTTCAAGCCCGTAGAGCTTGGCTACGGCTTCATTGTTCTCGATCTCCAAGCGCTGCTGTTCGAGTGACCGTGCCTTCCACTCATCGCGGTACTCTCCCACGGTCTGCTCAAGGGTCTTCAAGTGGTCCTCGCTATTTCGATTGGGTCTGTCAATCCACGGGTGCCGAGTACTGTCGCGGTGGGCAACCGAGAGTGTCTAAAGCTGTTCTCCTAGACTACCGGCGAGACCAAGCATTGCAGCTGATGTAGCGAGGGCGGCCTGAGATCTTGTGCGGTCCGCGTGGAGGTAGGCCTGCGTACTTAATACCGACGAATGCCCGAGAATGGCCTTGATAGTCGTGTCATCGACACCACCCGCAAGCAGTAATGTGGCCGCGGTATGCCGTGCCTCGTAGAGCAACGGACGACGAGTCTCCCCAGTCGTGAGTGTCACGGCAACGCCTGCTTCATCGACGATCTCATACCATTGCGCGCGATCGAACTCAGCAGAACGTGGTGTCCCGTCATCACGAGGCCATACAAGGTTGTAAGGGGACGACGACTGGGACGCCTGCTGCCAGGTCGAGAGCGCATTGACGAGCCACGGCACCATCGGAATCACACGTACGCCAGAGCGCGTCTTCGGCCGGACCAGGTGGTACGCACCCACTAGGTATCGCGACTCGAACCCAAGCGGCACGCGAAATCCGCTAGCCGGATTTCTGTGTTCCATATACGGGAGAGACTTCAGCTGCCACGCGAGAGTCATCGTTGCAGCCCCCAAGTCGACCATATCCCAGGTAAGTCCCAGTGCTTCTGCGGGTCGCAGTCCCGCAACGAACGCAGCGACCCAACGCGAAGCATCGGGACGAGATTCGCTGACGGCAAGAATCCGCATCACGTCATCCTTACTGAGTGCCTGCCTCGACGACGGGCCAACACCTGAGCCGGCCGTCTCACGAGCGCGCTGGGGAACCTGGTAGCCCTCTGCAACTGCATCAGCAAGAATCTTGCCGAGCACTGCATGAGTGCGCTGCATGGTGGGGAGCGCAAGCCCAGCACTCTCCTGGGCGGAAGCGACTCTTCGCACATCAGTGGGAGTCAGGGCATCAAGGCGGGCACGGCCTATCGTTGGGACGATCCAGCGGTTCACGGCTGAGCGGTCTGAGACAAAGGTACCGGGCCGCACGATCCGCTGCCGTTGCACCAACCAGAGATCGCTCCACCGCTTGATAGTGATGGACGCAAACGACGAGACAACGCCCTCCGCTGCGATTCTTCTCTTGGCTTCAGCTAGTCTCGCGCGCGCCCCTGCTTCCGTCGAGGCCTTCAGCGTTAGCCTGTGCCGAGTTCCACGCTCAGTCCAACCTGCCTCTAGAGAAGCGACCCACTGGCCGCGAGAGTTCTGGTAAATAGATCCGGAGCCCTTCTTGCGTTGCTTGTTTCCCATCACTCATGCTCGCACCGTTCATGATCAGCGAGCCGGAGAACGCCAGGGTAGCCATCAGGGTAGCCATCAGGATCTCTCAACTCCGCAGAGCTGCAAGGGCGCACAGCTGATTGGGAGCCCGATATAGCCTTGCAATCCCGAGCTACGGGTTCCCTCGCTCGGGTAGCCAATTGGGTAGCCAACTGGGCTGGCTTAAGCCCAGCAATCTGGAGTGAGTATTCGCTCCTCTGAGCGCCATGAGTATTGCGGTTGAGCGCCATTTTTCCGTGGACGCGATCGTGTTGTTGAGCGCCACCGTGTATTCGGGTTCGGTGCCATTTCCGTAAGCTCCTTCTGCCGCGTGGCCAATCACGCGACAGAAGGAGTAGTTCGGATGGTACGCAGGATTAAGGCGAAGTTGGTGCTTAGGCTTCGCGCGGAGGGGCTCTCGGGTCGGCAGATCGCGGCGCAGGGCATGTCGCGGCACTCGGTGGCGGCGCTCACCGGCAACACCGGTGGCCCCGAGAGTGAATACCGACTGGCGCTCAACCGCAATAATCAGTGGCCCTCACGACTCCAAATACTCACTGGAGGACACCTGGTGCTCATAGGTCCTGAAAAGTCAGTAGTAGCAAGACGTAGCCGACCCCATCAACACAGTTCATGAAGGACGAGTATCCGGAGGTCAAGCAGGATCTCTATGGGGCCTTCATCCTACGTGGCATCGAACTCTCCGATCGCGCAGGGTTGCTCGCAATCGTCGTCGGGGACGCGTGGATGTCCCTCAAGTCATTCGAAGCACTGCGACGGAAACTGCTGGATGGCCACTCCTTTGAATCCTTGCTACACCTCCGGGACACCGCATACCATGCGGATACCTTCGGCGCAAACGCCGCCTTCGTGTTGTCGATGAACGGAGACCGTAGCCGACTCGCGCCATTCGTCCGCCTCACACCTCTGGGGTCCGAGCAAAAGGACCAAGATCTGCGCGTCGCCCTTGTGGAACGAACGGAACGAACTGGGTTCTTCTTGGCGGCGGGTGAGGACTTCGAGGCTATCCCAGGTGTACCGATCGTCTACTGGCTCAGTGAAAAGATGCGGACAGCCTTTACTTCAGGCAAACGTCTCGGATCTACTGCGGCGCTCGCGGTAGGTCTCCAGACTGGAGACAACAATCGATTCTTGCGACAGTGGTGGGAAGTTGCAGCTACGCGCACCAAGTTCAGTTGCACATCCCGTGAAGAGGCCGCCACCAGCAGGGCACGCTGGTTCCCTTACAACAAGGGCGGTGAGTTTCGGAAGTGGTACGGAAACCAGGAGCACGTCGTCAACTGGGAGCACGACGGCGCAGAGATAGTCGCCTTCAAGCCGCGCTCGGTGATCCGGAACCCCGGAACGTACTTTTCACCGTCCGTGTCATGGTCAAAGATCAGCAGTGGATCCCCAGCATTTCGCTCCTACCCGCCAGGATTCATCTACGACGTTGCGGGAACATCGATATTTGCGGCGGACGGTCGTGCACGACTTGGCATACTCTCCTTCGCGAACTCCCAAATTGCTTTTGAACAGTTGGCAGCAATCGCACCAACCCTCAATTTCGAAGTTGGGCAGGTGTCAGGTCTCCCGATTGCCGACTCAATAGCGGAGCAAGGTGCGACACTTGCAGCGCAAGCCGTTGAGACTGCACGGGAGGATTGGAACACCGCTGAGACTTCCTGGGACTTCGAGCGCAATCCTCTAGTCGAAATTGCCTCCCTCTAGTGACCTCTGATCTACGAGCGGATTCCTCTCGAAGCTCCAGGAGGTCTCAAAGCAGTCCCAGTCATCCTTAGCTGTCTCGATGAGGCGGCCGACGGTGTCGGTCGAAAGCTCTCCGATCTCTTCAGCAACAGGAACCAGACCCACATATCCAATGTGAAAGTGAAGCGTGGGTGCAACGACCTTCATGATCTCCATCACGAACTTGGAGTTCAGAAGCAAGGAGATCTGGTCAAGCATCGTGGGGTCGCCGAAACCAGAGTGGCCAGTCGAGTCGTGAATGAAACCTGGTGGGTATCGGCGGAATGCCGCCTCCCCAGATGAAATATCCGACCATGACACGGACGGTGAAAAGTACGTGTCAGTGTTCTGAGCTCGCGATCGCGGACGTCCTCCACTCTCTATCCCAAATGTCCTGATCTCGTTGCCGTCATTCTCCCAGTTGACGACGTGCTCCTGGTTTCCGTACCACTTCCGAAACTCACCGCCCTTGTTGTAAGGGAACCACCGTGCCCTGCTGGTGGCGGCCTCTTCACGGGATGTGCAACTGAACTTGGTGCGCGTAGCTGCAACTTCCCACCACTGTCGCAAGAATCGGTTGTTGTCTGCGGTGGCTAGTCCCTGCCGCAGTCTGGCGACTTCGCTCAGTGGCTTCCCGATTGAGAAGGAGCTGCGCATCTTTTCACTGAGCCAGTAAACGATCGGCGAGCCAGGGATTGCTGTGAAGTCGGCGTCTGAAGCTAGGTGAAAGCCCGAATCCTTGGCCGTGGACTCAAGGGCGGTGCCTAATGCGGCCACCTTCTCCGCTTCGGAGGTACCGTCGACGAGGCGGATGAAGGTGCCCGGGTACATGTTGGCAGAGCTGCGCGCTCCAGACGGCACGTTCGCCAGTACGAACGCAGCAGAGGAGACGACCTCGCCACCGATCGAATCGAAGGCGCGAGCACCGAGGTGCAGCATCGAGGTTATCCGCTGCTTGGTGAGCAGCGAGGCGCGGAGCTTCTCGTACGAACTGAGGAACATCCAGGACTGCATCGTGATCATGGCGACCGCTCCCCGCAGCCCGGCGAGGTTTGTGCAGCGCTCGATGAACCCGGCGAATAGGTCTGACTTGCTGTTCGGGTACTCGTCCTTCATGAACTGTGAAAGCAGCACGTTCATCTGCTTGCTCCCCATATATGGAGGGTTCGCAACCACGACGGCATACACGTTGGAGAGAATCTCTGCCTGTCGGATGAGCTTTCGAGCACGCTCCACAGTGCCCGAATAGATGATGTCATTCTCCGCATCGATGCGCTCAAGAGAACCCTTGGCGAAAACTATTTGCGACACGTCAGGCCGGATCAGTGAGCCGAGTGTGTCTGCGTTCTCAAACTGATTCCAGAAGCCCTGAGAAGCGAGGTCACCACCCTGCTCCGCAGTGAGTACGTCGATCTCATCGGAGCGGAACGAAAGCGGTTCGATAACGCAAACGTTCGACTCTACAGGTTGTTTCAGGAAGAGCTTGCGTTTCGCAGTCGCCTTCATCGCCAATGCGAACGCCGCAAGGGCTCCTGCCCGAGGGTCAATCTCGGCCCCAAACAAGTTGTTGTTGAGAATCAAACCCGGAATTTGTGATGGCGTGTAGCCTTCCTCCTCGTAGATCGCGTAGAGAAGGTCGAAGGCGTAAGTAAGCATGTGGCCCGAACCGCATGCGGGGTCGATGACCGTGAGTTCCTCGGGCGAACTGATCTTCAGGAAGTCGGTTTCCTCATCGACCGGAGCGATGTAGTAGTCCATTTGGTCTACGAGACACGACTCAGGATGGTTGAGCATCCAGAGACGTCCCACGGAGTTCTCAACAAGGTAGCGAACGATCCAGTGAGGCGTAAAGAGTTGAGTCGCTGCGGGGATCTCGTCCGCGCCAGCCTTTCTATTCTTCTTGAACCCGGCAAACACCTCGTCTTTTCGTTCAGAGATGTAGAACTGGTACAGCCAACCAATTACCTCAACGTCCTCACAAACATCCGTGCTCAGCACCTGAACGCTGCGGCTTAGGACCGAGTCCTCCGCGAGAAGGTTGCCCGGTATGAGGAGTTCAGTGTAGTCACCTTCGCGCTCAAACATGAAGGGCATTGTCTTGTTCCAGAAGCGGCAGTAGTCCGCGAGCAGCAACGAGTAAGCCTCAGTCTGGGCATCGACGCCCGGCCGTGGCGGGCGAGTCTCGCTCAGCAGTCCCGTAATGGTCATCGAGTTAGACCTCTTCACGACCTCCAGGTCGATCTGGCCACGCTTGGCAGTGGCAAGCACCTCCGGCTGGCCGATTTGGCCCGCACCAGGAGAAACCACGCCAATACCCGTATACCCATTTGCATCCATGAACCGGAGAGCAACAATTCGGTTGAACCAGGTGTATGCGACCTTGTCAGCAACGTGAGACTTGCCCTTGTCCCCGCCCCCTGTAGCTGCAATGGCGCGTTCCAATGCGGCAACTGCACTCGGTTGCTCAACTCGTTCCAGCGAACCTTGGGCAAGTACAGCAGTGATGCGTGCGCTAACCTCTCGGATGAGTTCCGTGCGTGCCGAGGTAGCGAAAGATTTGAGTGGTGCAGTTTCCATCAGAGAGTGATCCGCTTTCCTTCGTGAAGTGTTGCGATCAGCGCAGTGCGCAGTGCCGCAAGGTAATTGTCAACATCGGCTTCTGATTCGAGTAACCCCGAGGGGCCTGGAGCACTGATCGTCTTGATTGACACGATCTGCTTTGGCATGGGCTCGCCGCCGCTGCTTGGCTGCGACTCCACGAGCCTACCGAGGAGCGATGGATAGTCGGCCTGCTCGAAAACCGTGCCCGTTTGGAGAATGAGAGCAACCTGAGTTTCCCGGGCGAGCTTAGCCAGAATTCGATCGATGTCTCGAACCACTGAAGCTTGGACGTCAGCAGTTGCGCTCGCGTAGTAAGCACTACCTAGAATCTCAACCTTGCGTCCCTCGATCGCTTCTGTCGCTTCACGACGCTTGGTGGCTACAACATCATCAATTTGCCCTCGCAAGGCGTCACTGGCGATCTTGAGCTGGTTCATCTTGCTACCACGGAACGCGTTCGGATCGGCAAGAAGCATCTTCACGGCATCAGCACTGCCGGGGCTCAGATAGCCGAGGTTACCCGAGTTAGTGCTAATCAACGATTGAGCTTCGTCGAAGATCTTGGCTTGTTGCCCGTTGAGGAAGGACTTAATGGGATCGATCAAGTCTTCCTTGGCCTCGCTGAGTTCGTCGGCCCGGTCAAACTCGCTGAGGTACCAGTCAATGGGCTTGTCGATGACCTGGTCGAGCAACGCAACTACGTCTGCGAGTTGGTTAACAAAGGGATATCGGTTCGCACCAACTATTCCACTGAGTTCATTCCGCCTCTCGGCAAGCTTCTGCTTACCGAAGCCAGCCAGTTCAGTCGGATCTGCTGGTACGGCGCCCTCATCAAAGAAGTCCGTGCAGAACTTCTTGAAGGCAACCACCTTCGCCTGATCATAGGCCTTCTGAGGAGCGACAACCGTGAACTGATGCTTGCTGGTATTGGATATGAGGCTTGCCGCCTCGGTACGAACTACGGGGTTCGAGTTAACAGAAAGCGCGACCTTTCCGTTTCCAACGAGCCAGCCGAGGACGACTTCGATCGACCCGAGATCCCAGCCGTAGGGTTTCGCCTCAAAGCGGTCTACGACCTTTTTCACGGTGACCTGTTCACCCAGCCCGGTTTGCGTGAGGATCCAGGACTCCACCTCATCTCCTGGTGTAGCGAGCATCGTCAAACTGCCAACGCTGAACAGACTCTGATCGCTCTGGATCGCCGCGGCAACCTGCTGCTCTGGGTAGACCTTTCCGGCAAGCAGGCCAAGACCGACGTAGGTGCGGCGTACAAGCTCCTGGAACCCATCAGTCACGCGCCCAATAGCGTCCTGCGAACCCGATGTGATCTCGGCAGCGTTGATGATCAACTGTGCTCTGCCGACAGCCTGCCGAATCCGCTCGATCAGTTCCTTCTCGCGATCGGCATTCAGTAGTTGCTTCGACTGCAGGATCGCTTGCATGGAGGGCGTCGCGCCAGAGTTTGTACGCTGTTTCGTGTACTTCTCTGTCTTCAAGAACAGTCGCAGATCTGCGATCAGCCGCTTGTCGCGACCGAGGAACACTCTCAGCTCGTCCCTGCCCATGCTCTGAGCGGCGATCTCGGCATCGTTGTAGCTGGTCTCCGGTGTAACGAAATGGATCGTGAGCTCGCGCTGGTTACCCTGCACGATGTCGTCAAGCTTGTAACCGAAGGGGAAGTCTTGCCCGTTCTTCGCGTATTTCAGCTTGTTGACCTTGAGGATGTCTGACGAGAGGTAACGGAAGAGCTTGCCGGAGATCTCGGAGGAATCAACTTCAACAGCCTTAATCTCCTTCTCTATCTCCTGCTCCTCGTTGGTGAGGTACTCGTAGACGTTGCCGTTGCGTTGCACATACGACTGCGACTCCAACAGGTTCAGTGCCTCTTGTACCTGCTTGCCGAGCCCGTTTAGGTCGAGACCGAAGCGGTCGTACACGAGCACAGTCAGATTGCGAGGGGTGGCCTTGAAGGTGTCAACGTACTTAACCAGGAACAGCGCCTTGAGCAGACGGTTTGCGAGAACAGTGACCTCCGAGCTGGGGTCTGGCAGGTGCTTCTCAGCCTGCAAGATCGCGCTCTGGGCTGCCGACTTTAGTGCCGCGCTAATTCCGGACAGCATTTGGTCGAACGTCGCCAGGTATCCAACTTGCTCGCCGCCGATTTGCTTGGCGACCTCCTGGACGACCCCAAGCATCGAGCGCTCTCCGACCGAGCTGTTCTTGCCCTCGAACATGTTGTGGTCAGACAGGCCCTCGATCGCTGCCTGGAACATCGGAATCTGGTAGGTCACGAAGGGATATGTGTTGATGAAGCGAGCCTCGTCGACGTAATTGCGATAGGTCTTCGCGCCGTCAACGAAGTTGAAGATTGTCGGGAAGTTGGCGGCCTCCTTTTCGTGAATCGACTTGAGCGCAGCGGCGCCTTCAACGTTCTTCTCAAGGAGTCGCTTGCTGATGACCTCTTCGACATCTTGGCTCGTGAGCTTCACCTTGGCACCGAATCGCGCTTGGATCTTGGAGAAGTCGTTGCCCTGCTGCCTCGTACGATCGCCGATGACCTTGTCCATGTCCTCCTGTGAGGTCACAAACACCCACGACTGGCCTTTGCACTTTGTGTTCAACGACTCTGCGATGGTCTGCAGGTTCAGCATGAGCTTGACGTCGTCAGCGATGAACTGTCCGACCTCATCGACGAAGAAGTTCAGGCGGAAACCAGGCTCCTGCTTGTCGATCCACTCCTTGACAGAAGTGGCGAAGTCTTCAATCGAGACCGCGTAGGATTTCTGATACTGGGCGATGATTCCCGGGTTCGCCTCACCATTGACTTCAGCGAACGCCTTGTCGATGTTGTGACCCTCGAGGGCTGTCTGCTCGCGACCCTGAGACCAGTCGATACCCGCGTGGTTGATGAATGCTTCCTTGAAGGCTTCGTACTGGCCCCGCTTGTCCAGGTCTTCTTCGAAGCGGGCGACGGCGCCGTCATTACCGAAGTAGCCACGGCTCTCATCGAAAACCTTCACGAACACCTTCAGGAGTGCGTCCGTCTGGTCTTTAGCAATAAGAGTTGCCTTCTGATCGATGTTGAACAGCAAGCTCTTCGCCGGAATCGCCGCAGCCTTCTTGAGCGAAGCTACCAACATGGCGTCGTCGGTCTTCCCAACGAAGCTCTCGCTGACTCGCTCGCGCGAGAAGGCCTGACCTTCCACATCGCCAAGCAAGTGCGCGAGCATCTTCAGCAAGTGTGATTTACCAGAGCCGAAGAAGCCGGATATCCACACGCCGTTCGCGTTCGTGTAGTTGGTGTACTCCTCAAGCAGTGGCGCGACACCTTTCGCGGCGTCGTTCGTGAAGACGTACTCTTCGACTTCAATGCCAAGGTGATCGACGTCGTCGGCCTTGACAACACCTTCGATCGAGCGGGTGACGTCTTTGAGAAAGACCTCGTTGAGTTTCATTGGGTCATGCTTCCTGGTCGAGGATCCGCTTCGCGCGGTAGAAGGAGTCATCTTTGAGCTGGCCGAACAGCACCAGTGCCGATCCTTGGGTGGCCGACACTTCGTAACGGCCCGGGAAGAACATCAGCATCGGCTTGTCGGCCACCACGGTTTGCAGGTTGTTGAGAACTGTGTGCGAGCGCACAAAGGGGAAGACTTCGCCGATCCCGGTGAGGAACAGGATCTGGAACTCCTCGCCCGCGATCTGCTCCTTGATCGCCGGAGCGAGGTGCATCTGCGGGTCAAGCATGTTCTGAAGCATCTTGAGGAAGTCTGGTTTGTCCATCGTCGGCTCGGCGGCCAGGACCCGGTCCCAGACGTTGCGTTGCTTCAGCAGGTCGACGCATAGGTCGTAGAGATTGATCTCGAAGACCTTGATTCCACGCTCGGTGTCAAGCTTTGTCTTGATGCGCTTCTTCGCTCTGGCTACTTCGAGCGCCCAAGCCGGGTCGTAGTCGTAGATGAAGTGCGCGACCTCGTTGCCGAGCCCTTCCATCTTGAGAAAGCGCTCGCTGCTAAGTACCCGGAACAGGTGCTCCTCTTGCTGAGCCAGAGTTGGTTTGGGCTCCATCATCAGTGGGTCTCCCTAGTCGGGAAGAAACGGATGTCACTCGGGTTCTGCGAAGAGAGAAGCTCCCCCACCCGGGCTGTGACAAGTGTGGGCTCTATACCGCCGTGATCATTGACCAGGCCCGCTTCAACCATCATTCTAAATAGCACCTGTCGGAGCTTCTTGTAGGACTGATCGCTAACCGCACCGAGCTCATCGTGCCAGAGAGCTTTGGCGCGATAGAACGAGTCATAGTCGTCATAGGAGACTGTGCCAGCCAACGTCAAGAATCGCTCACGCAGGACTTCCTCGGCGAACTCACCTACAAGCTTGTAGAACCGGCATGCCGCAGCCCACATGAGGTGACTACGCTCCGAGGCCGTGAGTTCCTCCAGGATCCCGAGCTCAGTGTCCGAGAGTGCTGACAATCGTTCAATAGTCGCGCGTACCCGGCGCACGCTAGTGCTGCGAGTGCGTGCCTGGAGGAGATTCTCGCTCACCGCAAGGTCCCGGACCTTTGCCCAGTCATGTTGCTCGTTGAAGATCGGCGCCAGCACCGCCGCCTCGCGAGCGAGGAGTCCCCCTGTTGTGAACGACAGCACGTAGCGCTTATCTACATTTCCAGGCACATATCCCCCTCCAGCTTCCAACCAGTAGATCAGACTACGACTCGACACTGACATCGCGTCCCAAACACACGGTATTGGGACCGTCTAACTACCACTTTGAATGATAACCGGGTCACGCCGGGCGAGTTGGGACGTTCAGAACGAGGAGAGGGGCACGCTGTCTCGGAGCGCGACAGTTGTGCGACTTGCGATAGTGGCTACCGGCGTGAGGAAGCGCCTTTCCCGGGAAGCCTCTGTGGCCCCAGCCGCCACTGTCATCGCTCGCGAGTTGCATCCCGAGATGACGCCACGCGGCTTCGTCTAACTCACGGATTGGAGCGCCCTTCCCTCGACACGAGACACGATCGTGAGATGAACCTGCTCGTGTCAGTGCGAGGGGAGAAGATGAGGAGTCGGATTGGTTCGGACACCAGTCGCAACGTCAACAAAGGAGTATCGCGGTGGCCTCATGGGAGGACAGGGTCGTCACTGAGGCCGACAGGATCCTCAGCCAGAGCAGCCCTTCTATCCAAGAGATGAAGTTGACACTCGCGGAGCGCGGACTTCGCCTTGACGAAGGGCGTCTTTGGGAGATCCTCACGAGCCGAGGCGTTGCCGAGGTCGTTGGAGAAAGGTATGTGCGCCGCGGCACCGTTGAGGAGAAGCCTACCGGTGGCTACGCCGGGGGTCATATCGCCACCGCCGACAACTCGGGCGTTGCAGATGAGTCTTCGGAGTTGGCTGAACGAGAGCCGAGTCAGATCGTCGCCCACGAACTGCGACAGCTCCGGCGCAACCTTGACATCGATCCCCTTCCTGGAGAGCACACTGTTGAGGAAGTCTCAGCGAGATGGCGAGAGCGAGCGGGAGAGCTCGCGCGCGCCGTCGACGAAGAGTTGCGCACGTCCTCGAGCAAAGTCGCGCTACACGACGTACCGATCACAGATGGCCGACCCGTCGCAGCGACAAAGACCCGAGTCCTTTGGCAGTTCGATGTCCAAGGAGAGCTCCCCGGAGGTGAAGGATCTGCCGTCACGTTCATCCCCGAGTCGGGAACCCATGCGAAAGCGACATACGAGGCAGAAATTGTCTCAGTGTTCGGGAACGACGTAACGATCGCACTCCCTCACGAGTGCGTCAACACAACCTCAGGGAAGCTTCGCTGCGATCTCACCTGGCTACTCATCAAGCAGAAGCAGAGACTCTTGGCGACAGCTAGCGGTGCACCTGGCTTCTCAGGCAACTCCGCGCTCAAGCTCACCGAACCATGTACGCGAAGCTTCAGTAGCTCACCACTCTTCAGCTCGGTAGAACCGGAGTCCTTTCTTTCACCCTTACCTCGACATGAGCTCAACGAGCAGCAAGCAAACGCCGTTGAGATGGCGCGAAAGCCCCAACTCACTTGGCTCTGGGGACCGCCCGGCACCGGCAAGACCACCACAGTGGCCGCGATCGTTGATGCACTCGCTGTTCACGATGGCAAGCGTGTCCTCGTTGTGGCACCGACGAATGTTGCCGTCGACGTCGCACTGAAATCATCACTCGATCGCATCGGACTGCAGGAGCCAGGGTTCGTCGTTCGAGTTGGAGCAGCCGTCGACGCTGACCTCATCAACCGAACAAAGGGACGCGTCCTCGTGGATGAGGTGGCAGCTGATCGTGGCTCGGATGTCGCCGCCCGACGCGTTAAGACCGGCGCGACGATTGCCGAACTCAGGCGAGAGCTCTCCGAGCTGCAGCGTGGTCGGTCCATGAACATGGCCGAGCGATTCAAGCTTGAGACCAAGCTCGTCGATCAGAGGGATCTCGCGAGCGGACTCGACGAGTTAATGGTGGATCTGCGACGGCAGGTCTGCCGAGACGCCCGCGTTGTCTTCGCGACCACCTCGCAGGTCCTACTACGCTCCCTGGAAGGCTTGCCGTTCGACGTCGTCATTATCGACGAAGGGAGCATGGTTCCAACAACCATGGCCGCCCTTGTTGCGGGGTCCTCCAATGGGCACGTCATCGTGACAGGAGATTTCCGCCAGCTCCCACCCGTTGCAACTGGCGACGCAGCGCCCGTGCTGCACTGGCTCAGGAGAAGCCCGTTCGAGTCTTGCCAAATCGACCTGAGTGTTCAAACAGCGAGCACGGTTCCTGGTCTAGCCGTCCTTGTGGAGCAACACCGCATGCACGAGAAGATCTCGGACGCTGTCTCGGCCTCCTTCTATCCAGAGAGCCCACTTCGGACCTCGGAGTGGATTCTTGATCGGCATCTGGAAGACGTGCCGCTCGGATGGTCAGATGATCCACTCATCCTGATCGACACCTCGCGTCTCAACACACGAGTCTCGCGGCGGCACGGGCAGTCTTCCCGACTGAATGTGGCCCACGCGCAGATCGCGGCCGGAATCAACGACCTCCTCGGAAGGGATCACTTCGAACTAGGCTTCATTAGCCCCTTCGCACCTCAAGCGAAGCTCCTCGGCTCGTTTGCCAGCGACAGCGTTCGGGCGAGCACGGTCCACCGCTACCAAGGGTCGGAGTCGGATATCGTCATCTTCGATGCGGTTGACGCAACTCAGTACTCCGGGCGATTGCACCCATGGTTTGCGGAGGGCGAGCTCGGGTCTGAGGGCGCACGACTCGTCAATGTTGCTGCCAGCCGTGCACGCGAGCAACTCGTGCTATTGGCCGACATGTCCCGTATCCACCAGGGCCGAGAGAACTCCGGCGCGGTTGCCCGCTTTCTACGGCAAATGAAGGCTCAGGCTACCGACCTTCCGTGGCAGGCGGCGATCCGTGGGACTGTGACCAGAACCTGCTCGGATCCAGTGCCGGTTATTGCTGACGCTCTCAACGCTTCTGAGTCCGCCGAGATGTTCTTCCCAGACGCTTCGCCGGAAGCCGTTCGACGCCTCCTCGCACTAATAGACAGGGGCCGACTCGATGACGTCACTGTTTGGGTCTCTCCAGACGAAACCGGCGCCGTCGTAGCGAGCATGTTTGACAAGGCTGGTGCGCTACCTCGGGCACTCAAGCCACTTCGCGAGTCGCTTGTGGTTACGGACGATACCGTGATCACCGCAAGTGGCGCGCTGCTCTGCGAGGCGCCCAGCGGAGTACTCATGACCAAGCACCGCGAACTCGCGGAATCTGTTAGACGGGTAGTTCGCCGGCGCGATAGTGGGCAAGCACCCGGCTCTGGGAAGCACGGTGAATCATGCGGACGCTGCGGCAGGCCGCTCGTCCGGACCGAATCAACTCGTTTCGGAGTCGGCTATGAGTGCATCAAGTGCGAGTCTCCGCGCGGGACACGACGACGTGCCTGACACCTGAAATCTAGTTCGCCGTTCCTCATTCCTCCGCGGGCAGACCCGCTACCTCGAGCGCAGCGTCGACGTGGAGTGCTGTTGTGGGGAACACCGGGACCGGCGAGTCTTCCTGGCGGATCAGTAGCTCGATCTCGGTGCAGCCAAGAATGATGCCCTCGGCACCCGCGTCCACGAGTCGGCCGATCACCTCGCCACGTTTCGACTCGGCCTTCGGCCTCGCTCAACGAACGGAAATGGCGAGGGTGCGGGATCGCCGTCGGGCAGAGTTCGTATCGTTCGGGGACCTCTCCAAGGTCCCGATAGTCGGCTAACCCGCGATTCGGGCCTCAGCCGAGGCCATCCCGAGCCACGTGTGCCGGTTCGCCCACCAGCACCAGCCAACCTTTGGTGCACCCTTCCGCTCAGCGCCATCACGGCCGGTGCCACCGGAGATCCACAGCGCGGGTGTTCGTGAGTCGTAATCCCCGTTGGGCTTCCGTAGCCGGGACCCCATCGTCATGAAGCAGGCTCCCGCCTCAATCACACCCGGCGACTGAAGCGCCCAGTGGATCCCTTCAGCAAGGGTCAATGGAGACCGCCCCGCGCCGCGAATTGCCACTGCGGCCTCCTCTGGCGACCAGTTGCGCATGTCATCGCCCCGCTGAATGCCGCTGACCACGTAGGCATCAGCATCCGGCAACGGCGCCTCGACCGTGGGGGTGAACTGATCGACGTCGGTCATGTCCGTCACGATGAACCCACCCCGGCGCTCCCCCGCCTTCCCCGCGCGACCGGGTGCGGGCAGACTCATGAGGGGCGCAAGCACAGATGCTGGTGCGACCCGTTCATGAAGCACGAGCAATGAGCCAGCCGGCGCAGTGAGCGCGAGCCGGGCGCCGTGGGCACGAAGTGCGTCTTCACGATCGGGCGCGATGAGACCGAGAGACACGAGCCGTTCCACCTGGCCTTCCAGAGAGGGCAACGTGGCTGGCGAGACAACAGGTTCGGGCAAGAATCCTCCTGTGATTGGTCCGTGCGAGATGCAACGCCCACCGGCTCGCTGGTATTCCTGGCCCGGGAGACAGTTATCCACAGGTTTGAAAATGCGCGTTGCCTGCACAGCGCCACGTGCCGTTCACTAGGCAGACGAGCACGCACTATGGGCTCGACTTCGGAGCCGCCGACGGCACCCCGATTCTCGCCGTTGCCGATGGTGTCGTCACTGTTGCTGAGTTCTCTGGCAGTTATGGCGGGCTCATCGTTATCGAACATCAGCTCGGTGCCGAGATCGTCGCGACTGCATACGCGCACATGTGGCAGCACGGCATCCACGTGATCGCAGGCGAACGCGTGATCGCAGGTCAACACATCGGTGACGTTGGGTCGTCAGGGAAGTCGACTGGCTGATCAACCTCGGCGGGCAGCTGTAATTCTCCTAACGAGGAATCAGTTCCAAACGACGAAGGCATCGTTTCGGTAGTAGAAGTCCAGCGCCTCCAGGAGCTGGTCAATAGACGCCCCTGGTCTTTGTTGCAGCGCGTTTGAGACGATGCCCTGTACTGTCTGCATGCCTAGGACGTAGTCAAATCCGAGCGCTGTGGCTTCTGCGGGAATGTCTGAGTCTTCTTCAACATCGTCCACATCCCAGATGAGCACCGGCATAGCAAGGTCGAATGCGCGGTCTGGGTGCGCGTACAGAGCGTAATCCCAAGGGAAGCGCTCCGGATCACGCAGCACCTCGCCGAGTAAAGTCTGGATCTCAGCGGCCACGTATCCAACGTACTGCACCGTGGACGTTGCTGCACACCTTGTGGGCGACCCTGTTTCGTCTGCCGCCAACCTGGCGGTTCTACCGCAAGGAGCACGCTGTGTTTGAACTCGCCTCACCGTTGATGGAAGCATCCGCCGCCCTGGTGCCGCTGAACATCGACATCACACCGAACGACTCTGGACTACCTGGCATCGGGCAATTGCAAACCATCGTCGGTGCAGTCATGACAGTTGGTCTGATCCTGAGCGTGCTCGCCCTCATTTTGTCGGCGATCGTCTGGGGATTCGGATCGAACTCCTCAAACCCACACCTGGCGTCGCGCGGCAAGGTCGGCGTTCTTGTCTCCTGCGGTGCCGCAGTTCTGTGTGGCGCGGCCGTGACTCTGATCAATTTCTTCTGGGCCGTCGGCCAGCAGGTCTGACCCGCACTCATCACTAACCCGAAGGGGGCATCAGATGAGTGTGTGCGACATTCCCGCCATCTCAGCAGTCTGCGAAACCGCCGGTGAAGCGGCGGCGACTCTCGTCTCGGCGCCATTCGACTGGCTCGCGACTCTCGGCCGCGCCGTCGGGCTTGGGATCAGCAGGAGGCGTGGGGCCAAGAGATCCATCACGGCCCCGCCGAGCGCGGAGACCTCGCGCAATTAGCCTGGGACGTGCACCGAGACAGTGCAATCCCGGCGTGAGGCACAGGAGGTTATCCACAGGTTAGCAATTTCGTGGTGGCGCCTGGAACCTGCACAAGCCATACTCGCGTCATGACGGGCACTCGCACTAGACCTCGACACACCACGTCGCCTTACGCTATTGCTAGGTATGACACTGGCGAATATTCTTACATTATGTCTACGTATACCACGATGACTTCGAAGGGTCAGATCACGATTCCTGCGGAAGCGCGGAAGAAACTTGGCCTGCGCCCGGGGCAGAAACTCTCTGTCCGCGTCGAAGGCGATCGCTTGGTAATTGATCCCCCGCGGAGCATAGAGGATGTCCGCGAGCGGATCCGGGCCGAACGGACGGCGGATCCGAGCGCGATCCCACACGCAGGCGATGGCTGGGAAGCTCGGATGGACGATTACCGTGCCAGCCGTTGACACAAACACTCTGCTTCGCTGGATCTTGGACGACGTCCCAGAACAGACCGCGCGCGTTGACCGGCTACTCGCCTCTCAGGACCAGCTGGTGGTGGACGACGCCGTCATCATTGAGTCGGTCTTCGTTCTTGAACGCGTCGTTGGCTTAGGCAGGAGTGTGATCGCCGAAGCAATCGAGTGCGTTATCGCTGAGGCGCGGTTCGGGTTGGATCGCGCGCACTGGGCGCGGGTGCTCGATGACTACGTTGACCATCCGGCCCTCTCGATCGCCGACACGCATCTCGCGCACCGCGCGCAGGAGCGCGGTGAGACCCTCTACACGTTCGATAAGAAGCTCGCGAAGCAACTGGGTTCGGTCCAGCTGGCGTAGCTTGGCTTAGTTCGCGGCTGGCGCGACCGCGAACCCACGACCACCCTGTGACGAACAAGGAACGAACCGATATGAGCGAGATCATCTACCGGCCCTACCAGGAATCCGACGCCGGAGACATCAAGCAGATCATCAACGAGGCGTTCTACATCCACCGCTATGTCACCGGCGTGCTCTTACGGCTTCTACGAGAACCAAGGCATGCAGCGCGCCTCCGCAGAGGACATGACTCTGGTCCTCGACAGCGGGCATCACCACGAGAACCTGGGCGTCTACCTCTACACCGGAACCACGAACTGACCTCGCGCCTAGTCAACGAACAAACCACATTTGATCGAGTCACGACTACCCGAAGTCAGATAGCGGCACTCCCGGACGCCACCTCGTCACCGCAGACGTTCGCGCCGACGATCCCAGCTTCGCAGCACCGTGCCAGCGCAGGTGAGGCTACGCCGTCGGGCTTGGGATTGGCAGGAGGCGCGGGATCAAGCGGACGAAGATGACCATCACGATGAGCTCCACGAGAGTCTGCGTGACCACCACAAGCGGGGCGAGGCCGAAGGCCGCGGGTAGGGCTAGCACCAGCGGGAGGACGACGAGGGAGTTGCGAGTGACGCCGCTGAACACGACCGCCCGCTGCCCCGGCACGTCGAGCCTCGCAAGCCGGCCCGCCGCTACGCCGATCGGTACCATGATCGCGGCGAAGAGGACGTAGACGGGGATCACGAGCAGCAGGGACCCGAGCCGCGCGTTCACGCCTGCGATCTGGGAGGCGACGACGACGCCGAGGGTCAGCATCATGAGCGGCACCATCGCACCCGTGACGGCGGCCTCCAGCCTCCTCCCCCATTCGGTGCGAGCAGCCGCCACCTGGGTGAGCACCGCCACGGTGAGAGGCAACACGATCAGGAAGAAGAATGCCTCCACAAACGGGGCGAGATCTACCGTGGCGACGAACTCGGCTCCCGCGAACGCCCGCAGGTAGAGCGGGAGCAGCAGCATCTGGGCGAGCATCAGGAGCGGGGCCGCGGCCAGGAGCCGGTCCTTCGCGCCGCCCGCGATGCCCGTGAAGACGATGACGTAATCCACGCAGGGCGTGAGCAGCACGAACAGCACCCCCACCAACAACACCTGATCGTGCGCCACGATCCGCGACAACCCCCACACCACGATCGGCACGAGCACGAAGTTCACTGCCAGGATCGTTGCGAGGAATCGCCCGTCACGCGCCGCCCTGCCGATCTGCCGGAACGGCACGCCCAGGAACGTCGCATACAGCAGCACTCCCAGCACCGGGTTGATCGCGTGCTCGGCCGCGCGTGCGACCACCGGGGATGCGAGGCCGGCGCACACGCCGACGGCGATCGCCGCCAGGTAGAGCGGCACCTGGAGACGCTCCATCCACTCGACCTTGGCTCGCACGGTTACATCATCGCCCATGAGTTCAAGGTCGATCAGTGCCAGAGGCGAGACTTCGCCGACCAGGTCTTCCCCTCGGCGCCCGCGTCCACGAGTCCGCGATAACCTCGCGATAGGCCCGGCGAGACTCCTCCGTGACGACGCCTCGGACGAGTTCCTCATAGATGGCGTTGTGGACGGTGGCACGGCCGGCGTCGTCGGGAAGAATCGATTGAATCCCGTGCGCGGCCAGTTATCCACAGGTCTGAAAATGCGCGTTGCCTGCACAGCGCCACGTGCCGTTCACTAGGCAGACGAGCACGCATGTGCTGGGTCAATGCGATGAGGAGGACTGAATGGGCACCCTGGCAGCACGACGTCGGGCCGGGAATCAGCCTCTCGAACGGGGAGGCAATACCGGCTATACTCGCGCCATGGCGAAAGTGATGATCTCTCTCCCCGACGATCTCCTGCGCGCCATCGATCGCGAGGCGGAACGCCGATCAACCACACGCAGCGGATACATCCGTTCGCTCGTAGAGGATGAGTTCGCGCAGCGGAGCAGAGCACGGGCGGCCGGCATCGCCGAACTGCGCAAGAGAGACGGCGGCCCAACTCCCCACGGCGGGAACGTGGCCGAACTCGTCAAGGCGAATCGACCAAACTGATGGGTAGCCTGTTTCTTGACGCCAGCGTCATCCTCGCAAGCGAGGATCCATCCGACTCTGAGTTTGCGGCGGCTGCGCAACTGGTGGAAGGCACAACCAGCATTGCGACACTTGATCTCGCCTATTACGAAACCAGCAATGTTGCCACCCGGTCCTGGCAGAACCCGAGCGCAGCCAGCCGCATGATCGGTCTCATCGAATGGATCGGTCGAGATGGCGGCGTGATTCAGGCCGACAGACCGCTTGCCCACGCGACAACAGCAATCGCTCTCGAGCACGGCATCACCACCTACGACGCAGCCTACGTCGCAGCCGCACGTTCCATTGGGGCCCAGCTCGTGAGCTGCGACATCCGCGACCTCGTCTCAAAGGGCCTGGCCATCCTGCCATCGGACGTCGTTGCATCTGCGCAGTAGCTATCACGCGCGACGTGTCGATCCATTCGGTCGAGGGCGCACCTAACCACGTAGCTGGAGGGTGGCGCGGTCGGCGGCGTCGGGGATGATCGCAGTAAGGCCGTGCTCGGCGAGGCGGTCCCGAACGCCTGCTCCATCGTGAACGCCGTGCCCATGATCCGAACTCGCACAACATCCACTCATTGGTCACCGCCTACTGTATAGTCACTGAATGCTGACTATTGCTTCACGGACGGACGCGATGAACCGGCTTGGGCGAGCGATGGCGGATCCGACGCGGTCGCGGATCTTGCTCTCGCTGCTCGACTCCCCCGGATATCCCGCGCAGCTCGCGCGGGAGCTCGGGCTGACGCGGACTAACGTCTCGAATCACTTAGCGTGCCTGCGCGGGTGCGGGATCGTCGTCGGCGAAGCGGAGGGGCGGCAGACGCGCTACGAGATCGCCGACCCCCACCTCACCGCCGCGCTCACCGCGCTCGTGGATGTGACGCTCGCCGTGGATGAGAACGTGCCATGCATCGACCCGACCTGCACCGTGCCCGGCTGCTGCACCCCGGGAGACGCCGAATGACCGCGGCCACCCTCTCCCCCACCCGCAAGGCGGTATTGCAGCGGCGGATCCGGATCGTCGTGGGCATCACCATCACCTGGAACGTGATTGAAGCCGCGGTGGCGCTGACCGCCGGGAAGATCGCATCCTCCGCGGCACTGATCGGGTTCGGGCTCGACTCGATCGTGGAGGTCCTCTCCGCCGCCGCCGTGGCATGGCAGTTCACCTCCCCCTTCCCTGAGAAGCGCGAGCGGATCGCGCTGCGTGTGATCGCCGTGTCCTTCTTCGCGCTCGCCGCATACGTGACCGTGGAGGCGCTCCTTTCACTGTTTGGGCTGCGCGAGCCGGAGCACTCCACCGTGGGGATCGTGCTCGCCGCGCTGAGCCTCGCGGTGATGCCGTTCCTCTCCTGGTTCGAGCGCCGAACTGGCCGTGAGCTCGGCTCCGCCTCCGCCGTGGCCGACTCCAAGCAGACCCTGATCTGCAGCTACCTCTCCGCCGCGCTACTCGTGGGGCTCGTGCTGAACTCGTGGCTCGGGTGGGCGTGGGCCGATTCGGTTGCCGCGCTCGTGATCGCCGGGTTTGCGGTGCGCGAGGGGATCGAAGCCTGGCGCGGAGATGCGTGCCGCGCGGTGCCCGCCTCCGTGCTCACCGGGGAACGCTCGGCTGAGGCGCACTACGACGACGCGTGCTGCGCCGGCGAAGCGGCGGGTGCTGAAACCGCGGCGTCAAGATAGTTCCAGGGCGCCCCCGCACTGGCGGCGCATGCGCCCTTAGCTACCCGGCGCATTGGCGGAACAGGTCGGATCGCGCGAACCCTTCTCCCTCCCCCGCTCGCGACACATCCAGGCCCTGAGAACATGGCGCCGCCGACAAACCTATTCCCTAGCAGTCGCTGACAGGTTCACCAGCTCGAGATGTCACAACACTACCGTTTTCGGTATAGTTGTGACATGCGAACCGGTGTGAAGTACCGCGAGATCGTGCGTGAAATCGCGCACGACAACTACGGCTACGTGACAACACATGCAGCCGCCCGTGCCGACGTTCCCCCTGGCGAACTTCCAAAACTCGCAGCGCGCGGTGGACTGAAGAACATCGCTTACGGACTGTACCGAGTCACAGATATCCCACCGACCCCTTATGACCAGTATGCAGAGGCGCTGCTTCGTATTGGTGAAGACGCGTACCTCCACGGGGAGTCTGTACTGGCATTGCACGGGCTCGCGGACGTGAACCCACGTCGCATCAAGATCGCTGTCCCTCGGCGTGCTCGACCGAAGCTCCCGCCCCATATCGAGCTGAACTCGACTCCGCCGGGCGGGCGTACGGTGCTCTATGAAGGTCTGAACTCGCAACCCGTTGCGGACGCCCTCCTCGAATGCCGAGGCCGCGTAGTCACCGAGCGGCTACAAGCGGCAGCGCGCCAGGCACGTTCGGACGGCCTGCTGACCACCGGTGAGTGGAAACGCGTACGGAAGGAACTCTGGCCATGAGCTATAGCGATCCGCCACCGAACGTTCGCTCTCTTGAACAACGCATTCGCAATCTTGAGGACGGCGATCAGCTCTCCTCACGCCGGCGTATCGCAATGGCGTTGGTCGTCGTCGGGCAGATGCTCCCCGATGGCGCGGTGAAGGGTGGGAGTGCGATGGCCCTTCGGTTCGGTCGTGGAACACGATTCACGCAAGACCTTGACGCGGCCGGAGCTGGCTCACTGAAGCAGTTCCGCAGCGACTTCGAGGAGTCGCTTGCCAGAGGATGGTCAGGGTTCACGGGACGCCTCATTGAGAAGCAACCCCCAAGACCTGCCGGCGTTCCAACGGCGTACATCATGCAGCCCTTCGAAGTGAAGCTCGATTATCGAGGCAAGTCCTGGTGCACAGTCAAGTTCGAGCTTGGCCACAACGAAATTGGTGACGCTGACATGCCGGAGTATCGGCTCGCTACTGACCTAGCTGAACTCTTTACTGAACTCGGATTCGAATCGCCACACCCGATCCCTGTGATGCGCACCGATCACCAGATCGCTCAGAAACTCCATGCGCTCTCATCGGAGGGAAGCGAGAGGGCGCATGACCTCGTGGATCTCCAGCTTCTCGAGAAGAGAGAGGACATAGACCTCGCACTAACGCGGGCCACTTGCATACGACTCTTCGAATATAGGCGCCAGCAATCATGGCCCCCACGGATCGTCAGCGGAGAGCATTGGGACACCCTCTACTCGGAAGCCGCCGATGGACTCAACGTGCTCCCCGGCGTTGAGGAGGCAGTGCCCTGGGTGAATGAGCTCATCGATCGGATCGCAAGGAGTTGAGCGGAGCGAATTATCCGCCACGCTCCCCGGGTGACTGGCGCTGAACTCGTGGCTCGGGTGGGCGTGGGCCGATTCGGTGGCCGCGCTCGTGATCGCCGGTCTGGCCGTGCGCGAGGGGATCGAAGCCTGGCGCGGAGACGCATGCTGTGCCGCGCCCACCTCCGTGCTCACCGGGGAACGCTCAGTGGAGGCGCACTACGACGACGCGTGCTGCGCGGGCGAAGGTGCGGGTGCGGGGTCTGCGGCGTCGAAGTAGGTACTGGGCGGCCATCGCGGTGGCGGCGCCCGAGAACTCAGCGCTGAGCTGGAATCAGCGCAATACGTGTTCCCAGCGCCTCGGCGAGCCGCATCAGGGTCGTAGCAGTCGGGTTTCCGAGCCCTCGCTCGATTCGGCTGATCTCGGCCTGCTGGACATCAGCGAGCTTCGCCAGCGCGGCCTGAGAGAGCTCGCGAGCCTTACGCGCATCGGCGATTGCTGAGCCCAGTTGCTTCTGCGCATTCATCTCCGCAACGAACATCGCAGAAGCAGCGTTGTAGACACGCCAATCGGCATCGTCCCATGACGCCTGTTCCTTACTCAGGAACTCATTGAAGTCCTTCGCCATCACGTGCCTCCTCTCCTAGATTATGTGTTATTCCACATACTGAGTCAATGAAAGTTCGCTTTCCATTCGTGGAGCATCTTTCGAGCCTTCGCGATCTCGCGGGCTTGGCGCCTCGCGGATGGATCGCGCCTCTTGTCGCACCCGTGGAACAGCAGCACAATCCTGTTTCCATAGAAAGTGCAGAACACACGAAGCAGTACAGGCCGGTCTGTGCCAACCGAAACATCGCTGTTCTCGCCAGCCATTGTCAGTATCGTGTGCAACGACTTGCGCACCCTGAACTCATAGAGACCGCCACCGAGCGGCTTACCCCACTCTCCCGAGCAGATGCCAATCCCGTAGACCTGGAGGACATTGACGAGGGCCGCATAGAGCACCCTCTGCTCACACCGCGGCAACGATCGCACGAATCGCTCAAAAGCGTCGTCGTGGTACTCGATCGTCCAGCCATCCTCCGTCTCCATCCCGCGAGACTAGAACGAGTTCGCCAAGTCGCGCTGAGGGCCTGTGGATAACTAGAGACGCGACTCGGCAAGGGTCCGTTGCAGGAGTTCACGTAGCACGGCGTGGTCGACGTCGGACAGCCGAGTCAGGTAAAGACATGCCTTGCTCGCCTTGTGCTTGCCGAGGCGCTCGAGCAGGTCTGGCCACTTCTCCGCGAACCCAGTCGTGAGATAGAGAGTGTGCTTCGACTGGCCCGTGGCAAAGGCGAGCTCGGGCATGATGCCGCCGTGACAGCTCTCGTACTGATAGCTCAGCTCACCGAAACCGATGATGCGCCCAGCCCACACGACGGGCTCATAGCCACTGAGCTGGCGATGCAACTCGATCAGCTCATCCGCTTCGACGCGCCGTGGCCCCGTGACCTTGTCGAGGACCTCGAGGACCGGCATCTCGCACGGCCGCATTGCTGGTTCTTTCGCCACGTTCCACCTCCGGAAGAATCCTACGTTCGAAGAGCGCGATCAGCCCTTCACGGAGACGATGATCTGGGTTCCCCACGGATCGGAGGTGCGCAGTTCCGAGCCCTCGCGCGTGTAGTTGTGCTCCGCTTCGTTGAGCCGAGCCTCCAGCGAGTCGAGTTCGCTCGGGTCGCCCACGTGAATGGTAACGTGCCCGAGCCCGGTCGATTCGGGCCGCTCCCCCGCCCCCTCCGATGACCACACATTCACCGCCAAGTGGTGGTGATAGCCATCGGCGGCAAAGAACACGGCGCCCTCACTCCGGGCGGTCACGGCGAATCCAAGTGTGTCCGCGTAGAACTGTTCGGCATCGGCGAGATCTCCGCCGCGAAGGTGCACATGGCCCATCACGACGCCGTCGGCATGCTCACCGAGCTCCGCAGGGTCGAAGTTCTCGGCGATGAATGCGTTCGGATCGAGCGCGGCCGAACCCATCGTCACCAGGTTGTCATCCCACTCCCAGCCGTCGCGTGGGCGGTCAACGTAGAGCTCCACGCCGTTGCCATCCGGATCCCCAAAGTAGAACGCCTGGCTCACAGTGTGATCCGACGACCCCTGGAACGAGTTCGGCGCGATCGTTGCCGTGCGCACGAGCGCGTCCGCAAGCGTCTTCTCATCGGGGAAGAGGAATGCGGAGTGGTAGAGACCGGCATCGTTGAAGCTGTCCGCAGGCGCATCCGTCTCCACCAGCGAGAGAAGCGGAGTGCCATCGATACCGAGCGTGACGGCGCCCTCGACGTCGGCCAAAACCTCCAGCCCGACGCCGTCCACGTAGAACTGCAGGAGCGGCTCTGGATCCGCTGTCAGAAGCTCCACGGCACCCATCGAGGTGCCCGCTCCGAGCTCACTTGGTGCCGGGCCGCCGGGTCCGCCCGTTGCACACCCGGCGAGGAGCCCGACAGCGGCAAGGACCGAAACGGCCCCCGCAAGTCGAGATCGGACCGTCTTGTTGCTCATTGCCACCAGGCACCCCTCCACAACAGTAGTTGAATGCTAAAGTATCATGGCGTCGCCGTGCAGATCTGCACGTCCACCTGAGATGAGCCACGTCACGGTGCTACCGGGACCGTCATGCGGCACATACGACAGGAGGCACCTTGCCTCGCGTGAGGAAAGGTGCCTCCTGCTTTCTCTCAGCCTGGCGAGAGAGCCATTTCGAGAGAGGTTTGGCCTACACGGCAGACCAACGACGACGGATTAGCAGCAGACCACCGCCAGCCAGCACGAGAAGCGCTCCCGCGATTGCGGCTTCTGCCGCTCCGGAGACGCCAGTGACAACCAACTCGTCAGCCTTGTAGGTGTTGGTCACGCTCCACGCAATATCCGCGTTACCGTCCGCGAGGATCGTGACAGTGTCAGCCGACACGCCACTGGACACAAACGAGTAGCCCTCCGGAGCATCCGGCAGATCACCCTCAACCAGGCTCACCACCGTGCCCTCCGGCAGGTCCAGCCCCGACGGAACCACAGACCCATCAGCAGGAAGATCAAACGACTCAGTGAACTCTTCACCGTCAATCTCCCAGGTCGCGGTCACCGGGAACACCGTCCCAGCCGGGAACGACGCCGCGTCAACACCATCAACAATCTTCCGCAAGTTGAACGTGCCATCATTCACGACGACCGCGTCCTCCGCG
>FZQV01000008.1 GCA_900199505.1 Ruaniaceae bacterium KH17
TAGGAACGGTTCCCGCCGTCGCGGTTGTACCCACCACGGTTGTCATCACGGCGCTGGTAACCACCCTCGCGGCGATCACCGTCACGCTTCTGGTAGCCACCGTCACGGTTGTATCCGCCACGGTTGTCATCGCGCCTCTGGTAGCCACCGCGGTCGCCGTCACGCTTCTGGTACCCGCCCTCACGGCGATCACCGTCGCGGTTGTACCCGCCGCGTTTATCGTCGCGGCGCTGGTAGCCGCCGCGGTCGCCGTCACGCTTCTGGTACCCGCCCTCACGGCGATCATTTCCGTAGCCGCGATTCCCACCATCGCGGTTATAGCCACCGCGATTGTCATCCCGACGCTGGTAACCGCCCTCGCGGCGGTCGTTCCCGCGGTACCTGCCATCGCGGTTGTACCCACCGCGGTCATTGTCTCCGCGCTGATGCTCGCCACGATCACCGTCGCGCTTCTGGTATCCACCGCGCTCGCCGTCGCGGCGCTGGTAGTTGTCTCTGTTGTTGCCGCTCTCACGGCGCTCGTTCGGCCGGCCTGTGCGGTTCGAGAAGGAGCGGAATTGCTGCGACTCCTCGTTCTGGGAGCCGTTCTCGGCGTCCGTCATGATGCGTCCTCTGTTCTGTTTGGAATCCCACCAAGCCTAGCGGCTGCGCCATTCCGACAACAGCGCGCAGCGCGCCAAAGGACTGTGTGACTGCACACCACAGGCAGTTCTCCTTCGATGACTCGGCGCGCCCACACGGCATGCTCGCCAAAATGCGGAATTCGACACGGCCCACTCCGGGCCCAGGCTATCTGTTGCGGAAGTAGTGGAAGAGTTGGCGTTCGCGGATGGTCGCAAGGGCGAGGAGGGTGCCGAGGACGACGCCGGTGAGGGCATGGCCGGTGCCGCGGATGGCTGCCCAGGTCAGTGAGTGCGCGGTGATGGGGCTGGCCAGGGCAAGGTAGACGGCGGCGGGCGCGATGATCAGGACCGCGCAGAGCAGAGCAGCGAGTGTTTCGGTGAGTGTGGTGGCGTACTGGTCCGGTACACGGACGCCGACGTGCCGTGCGGAGGCGAGTTCCAATCGCCTGCCACGCACATGGAAGTAGGTGGCGGTCGCGGCCAGGCCGAGGGCGGCGAGGCCAGCCCAGGTCCAGATCAGGCGTTCGTTGGCATCACTGAAGTAGCTGCCGAGGGTGGTGTTTGCGCGGAGGATCTCGGGTTGCACGCCAGGCTGTGCGGCGTTGGCGTCGAACGCGAGACGGGCGAGGCCGTCAACTTCGGAGTCTTGCGGCCACACGGCAACCCAACATTCGTCAAAACGCGCCCCGCCGGGGGTGGCTTCAGCCAGGAGGGAGTAAGTGAAAGAGGGACGCCGTCCGTCATCAGGGTAGGCAAACACGCCCGTCACACCCACCGGGCCTGCGTCCTTGATCGTGATGCTCTCGCCCGTTGCCACGTTCAGGGTACGGGCGACTTCCTCGGACAGCAGCAGCCCCGCAACGCGTGGGGTGACGTTCAGGACGCGCGCGAAGCCCGGTGAGACATCGAATGTGCGTATCGAGGTGGAGGGGAGCAGGGCGAGTCGTGCGCCATCCGTTTCGCGTGACGCACCAACAGCCGTGACGTTGGGTAGCGAGGCGAGCGCTTCACAGCGCCGCCCGTCGATCGCGTCGTTGGCCCGCACCACAATCGTGGCCGCCCCGGCGGCTTGGAACTCCAACGCCCTGGTGGTCGCGATTGTGATTGCGAGCTGGGGTGCGACCACCCCGATACCGAGCGCGAGGGCGAGTAGCAGGATCAGCCAGACGATGCCACCCACCCCGGCGGCCAGGTTGCGGCGGGCTTCACCGAATACGTCCCGCATGGTCATTGATCGGCGTGTCATTGGTAGTCCGCCAGAGAGATGTGGTCTGTGCAGGCATCCCGCGTGTCCGGGTCGTGAGTCGCGACCACGACGATCGTGCCCCGGCCTGCCATTGCACCCAGCGAGGCATTCACGGACATCGACGTCGCGGCGTCGAGCTGCGCAGTCGGCTCATCGACCAGCAACAATGCTGGCTCGGCCGCGACCGCCCGCGCCAACAAGAGGCGTTGAGCTTCACCACCGGAGAGCTTGGAGAAGACCGCGTGTGCCCGGTGGGCGAGCCCGAAATCTTCGAGCAGGACAAGTGCATGCTGCTCGGCATCGCCCCGCCGGATGCCGCGCGCGATGAATGGCAGGGAGACGTGGTCCAGTGCCGTGCGCTGATACACGCCGTGGGGGTTTTGGAACACCCAGCCCACGTCCCCGCCCGCAGGCCGCTCCACCGTGCCCTCGGTGGGCGTGATCCAGCCAGCGAGGATCCCCAACAGCGTCGACTTTCCGGAACCGGACGGGCCGATCACCGCATAGGTGCGCCCCTCCGCGAGATCAAGATCAAGCCCGCGGAACAAGAACGGCTGCTCGGGGAACTGGTGGCCCAGCCCGGACGCCGTCACCGGCATTCCAAACCCGCCTCCGGATTCAGCGCGACCGAGGACAGCGAGACGCCCGGATCTGCCGCGCGCACATACGCCTCACCCAACTGGGAGGCCAGCACATCCACCACAACCGTTACACCGCCGTCGACCACACACGCCGCCCCACCAGACTCAACGATCGCCCTCGGCGGCACCGGGAAGATCACCACGGGCTCCGCCAGTGCCAGGCGTCCCATGATTGGGATCGCCGGGGTCGCGGAGGTCGCATACACGAACGTGGGAGTAGCCGCGAGACGATCCAGATCCTCCACCGCGATCTCTCCGGCCTCACTGATCGTGAACGCCTCGTCGTCCACGAGTAACACCCGCTCACCGGGAGCGAGATTCTCCGGTATCAGAGAGAGCCTCGCGCCCGTCACCACCGACGGCAGCTCCGCCAAGACCTCACCCGCGGCGACGGGCGTTCCGACACCGATCGGGCAGGCGGTCACCAGCATCTCCGCCTCCGGGAGCCACGCACTACGCGCTAACTCCACCCCATACACGTTCTTCGCAATACCACCGACCTCGGCCACGAGATCACGGTAGATCGAACGGGTATAAGTCGTGAACGAGTCACCCGGCACGAGGTCCCCACCCAGACGCGCTAACTCTTCCTGAACGGAGAGCACATCAGGCCCCTTCGACCCCGGTGCGAGGTCACGCCAGAGGGGTACGTCCGTGGCCAGCAACACCACCGGCTCACCATCAATCCAGAATGGCGCCGTACCCGAGGTGAACACCCCACCCGGCTCACACTCTGCGGTCGTCACCACGCCACCCGCAGGTGCTAGGAGCGAACGCTCAGGACCCTCGATGACCCGCACCTCAACATCCCGCACATCAGCGAACTCAGAACTCACCACCTGGAGATACTCATTCACCTCAGCCTCAGCCAGCGGCTCCGGCAAAGGCAACGACACCGCCGCGATACCGGCAGCCGCACCAACACACGCGGCTACCACCAGGCCCACCGCCACCATCGACCTACTCACAGTATGCTCCTCCGCACGTCACCCTGGTTGAAGGACTCGTCGCAATCAGTCTGAGACACCACATCACCTTCAGGAACCACTATCTCAAAGTCACTGAACTCGATTGAGTTGCTAGACACTTCGAGCACACGGTCAACACGAGGAATCTCCGGCTCAGTAGATGTGGACCACCCCATCAGCAGAGCGCATGCACCGACGACTATCCCTCTGGGACCAAGGCCCCACCGCTGCTTTGTAGAGGAGACGAGGGAATCACATGCGTGGCACGACGTCACAGTTCTCGGCGTCACTGCTTTGGGGAGACCCGGAACGGGTTGATCTGACACTCCCGAGCTTCCTCGTTCTCGTGCCCCCACGGCGGTGGATATGGAAGATCGAAGTAGTCCTCACGCGTGAAGCCCTTCTCCACGAGGCCCGCGTCAACGAGACACTCCGCGATACCGTCAAACCAATCACGAGACTCGGGATTCAACACCTGATCGCGATAGACGTTGTCAATGAAGATCCACGTCCCTTGGCTGCACTCATGAACATCGCGGCGCATCTGCTCGTCCTCCTCCGCGGAGTCGTTCACTGACGTAATCGTGTTTTGCCAATAGAACCCGAACTCGTCACGCCCCGTGTCACCTACCTGGACGCCGCGCTCCTTCACGCATGCCGCCCACAGGCCGAATGCTTCGTCGTACTCAGCCTGAGACACCACACCGTCCTCAAAGACCTTCCGCTCGAAATCGCTGAGTTCAACGGAATCACCACCCATCGAGAGGATCCGATCCACGCGCGCAACCTCCGGCTCGCTGGAGTCCGAGCACCCCACCAGAAGAGCGCATATTCCGACAACCACTACGCCCGTGAGCATGTAGCGGTCCCGGACCAGAAATGAGTTCAGTCTCATTGTTGAGGACTCCCAAGAAATCTGTCAGCAGTATGAGCCGTCGAGGTGGGCGGCTCCCGCGTAGTCAAGAGAACAGCCTCGACCGTCATTGTCTGAAAGGACCCGAACAACACGGTCAGGTCTCCCTGAAGAATCAAAGGACCTCCTGACCGTATGCTTCGACGGAAGGCTCAGAGACTCAGAACTATTCTGCAACCAACTAGTATGTGTCGTACCCGGCAGTTCGAGGCATGTAGCTTCCATTTGAGGCCACTGACCACTCGTTCGTGTACGCATATTTGCCATAGCTCCAGGACACCTGTCCATTGCCGGTATTGATACGACTCACGTACGCCCTTGAGTACACGCAGGGACCGCTTATCAACTTGGACTCCGAGTAGGTCTTGGCTGGATTCACGTAGCTCGTGACGTTGCAGCTTGCTGCTGACGTGCTGGTGGGAATGCCCAGCACGCCGACCCCGACGAGTAGCGCTCCGGGCGCAACCATGCTGAGCATCTTCTTTGCTGTAACTCCCATGAGAACACCCTCCTAGTGTCTCGAAGACTGCATCTGCAGCGAGCCATGCTGCCGAGGGCAGCATCTTCGCCACCTCGCCCGACAGGGCATATTGGTACGATAACACCCGCATAGACGTGCGGCAACCGAGGTGTGTCTGAGCAAATTGACCAGTTGGGGGCTGGCGCTGTTCTCAGATTGCGGTGCGATCAGCCGATCCGGCCGACCGCCAGCTTCTTCTTGCCCCGGCGCACCAGCACGAACTGCCCGCCGATCAGATCGGTCTCGGCCAGTACGGCGTCCTCGTCCACGATCTTCACGTTGTTCAGGTACGCGCCGCCGTCCTTGATCATGCGGCGGGCGGCACTGCGTCCGTCCTCCATCCCCACGGCGATGATCAGGTCCACCATGGAGGTCTCACCAACAGTCACGGTCCCAGACTCAAGGTGGGCGACGGCGTCGGCAAGAGCCGAGGCATCCACCTCACGTGGATCGTTGCTCCCGAAGAGCACGGCGGCAGCAGCCTCCACGCCCGCAGTCGCATCCGCCCCGTGAACGAGCGTGGTCACCTCGCGGGCAAGCGCCCGCTGCGCCTCGCGCCTGAACGGCGCCTCAGCCACGGCCGTCTCCAGCCGCCCGATCTCCTCGCGCGAGAGGAAGGTGAAGGTCTTCAGGTAGCCCACCACATCGGCGTCATCCGTGTTCAGCCAGAACTGGAAGAACTCGTACGGGCTCATCATGTCCGGGGCGAGCCACACGGCCCCGCCCTCGGTCTTGCCGAACTTCGTGCCATCCGACTTCGTGATGAGGGGGGTGGTCAGCACGTGGACCGAATCGCCGTCGGCCTTGCGGATCAGGTCGAGGCCCGCCACAAGGTTGCCCCACTGGTCGTTGCCGCCGGTCTGGAGCGCGCAGCCGTAGCGGCGGTGCAACTCGCGGTAGTCGTTGGCTTGCAGCAGCGAGTAGGAGAACTCGGTGAAGCTCATCCCCTCCTCGCTCTCGAGGCGGCGCGCCACGGTGTCCTTTGCGAGCATCGTGCCGAGCCGGAAGTGCTTGCCGATGTCCCGTAACAGGTCGATCGCGGAGAGCTCGCCGGTCCAGTCGAGGTTGTTCACCATCCGCGCGGCGTTCTCGCCCTCGAAGGAGAGGAACGGCTCGATCTGAGCGCGCAGGCGATCGGTCCACTCGGCCACGACCTCTTTGGGGTTCAGCGTGCGTTCGCCGCTCATGCGCGGGTCGCCGATCATCCCGGTGGCACCACCAACGAGCGCGATCGGGTTGTTCCCGGCAAGCTGGAGATGGCGCAGCAGGATGAGCTGAACGAGGTGGCCGTGGTGCAGCGACGGCGCGGTGGGGTCGAAGCCGCAGTAATACGTGATCGGTCCGCTCGCGAGAGCCTCGCGCAGCGCATCGAGCCCGGAAGACTGCGCGATCAGCCCGCGCCACTCCAGTTCGTCGACAAGATCCGTCACGTCATCACCTTTCGTCATGAACCACCCCGGCATATCTGCGGGGCCTTGGGAAGTCTATCGCCCGACGCCGGATGGGCCGAGTTCGATGGGAACGGCATCCTCGCGATCCATCACGCGGGCGACGAGGGCGCCGGCAGTACCCAGCTGAACCTCCTGGTCGAGGATGTGGCCGCCACGGTCTACGACGAGGCCTACAACCGCACTCTCCACGTGACCACGCCGGATGGCGACACGCTCTGGATCAACGGTACCCAGACCGATCTCCACGGCTATACCCGCCTGAACTAGGCCAGCACGGATTCGAGGCGGGCGTAGCTTGTCTCCATTCCGTCCACCATGCCTGTAGCGAGAATCTGATCGCGCAACTCGGCATCGGGATAGGTGATCACGATGCTCAGCAGCGTGTTGCCGCCAACCTCCGTGAGCGTCAGCTCATTTACGGTACCCGGCCCATCCATCCCCACCATAGCCTCGGTGGTCACCGATCGATGCGGCGGGTCGATCGCGAGCACCTCACCGGTAAACCCGAATGCCTGGCTCGGATCGGAATCGAGCTGCCATCCGTAGTGGTATTTCTGCCCGACGGCGGTGGCTACGTCGCAGATCGGCATGGACCAGCCGTCTGGGCCCAGTTGCCAGCGGCGGAGCAGATCGGGATCGTGGTGTGCCCGCCACACTGCCTCGACGCCGCCCCGGATGATCCGCGAGACGCGCACCTTCGTATCCGAGAGGTACTGCAGCTCGGTCCCCCGCCCGGCAGCAAACGAGGCGAGATCCGCAAGTACCGCATCGATCTGGCTCATGGCGGAGGTCATGCCTTCCTCCATGCCCGTCGCAATCAACTGCTCGAGCTCCTCGAGCGAGGCGAAGTGGGTGGTGCAGGTCATTCGAGAGCCGGACTCGGTCTCGTCGAATGCGAACGTCATTCGCATTGTGGGCAGCTCGAGGTTCGGGTTGCCGTCAAGATCGGCGAAGCCATCCAGCACTTCGAATCCGAACCCGGGGATCACTGAAAGGAACTCCCAGAACCCGGCCGAGGTATCGCCGTCGGGCCCAGTCATGAAGTAATGCGAGCGGCCACCGGGGAACACGTCGTGCCGAGTGAACGTGGCCGGCCACTCGACCGGCCCCCAAAACTTCTCGATCTGGCGCGGGTCCGTGTACGCCTCCCAGAGGCGCTGGCGCGTGGCCGGGAAATCGGCGACCACGGTCATGGTCAGGGCGTCGAGGTCTTTCGTAACGGAGGTGATCGGCATGATGCCGCCTTTCAGTCGCTGGCGAGGAGCGCGTCGAGTCGATCGACGCGGCCCCGCCAGACCTGTTCGTAGCGATCAAGCAGCGCCCGTACGCGCCGGATCGCCTCGGGGTTGCCGTGAACGATGCGTTCACGGCCATGAGGACGCTTCGTCACGAGACCAGCCTCCTCCAATACAGCGACGTGCTTCTGCACTGCGGCGAAGGACATCTCGTACGCCTCCGCGAGTACCGAAACCGAGGTGCCGCTTGCGAGAGTCCGACGCACGATGTCGCGGCGGGTCGAATCGGCGAGGGCCCGGAAGATCCGGTCCACCTCGGCGTCACTGAGTTCTACATATGAAACCATTTGGTTGTACGTTAGCCCGCTCCGACGCCGTCGTCAAGGGTGTTGGGAAAAGGGTGAGCCACCGCCGTTGGACAGAATCGGGCAATGCCCGTGGAATGAAGTCACAACGTGCGGTGGCTCGTTAACGAGTTTATCGCATCCGGCTGGTCTTCCGGGATCCTGCGACTTCGCGCAGGATGGCCGGGTTACAGCCGGGCGGCGAAGTCTCGCGCCTCGGCTGCGGCTGCCTTTGCCTCGGCGAGTTGGATCGCCACGGCCGACGGCGCCGTCCCCCCGTAGGCATCCCGCGAAGCCACCGAGCCCTCGGCCGAGAGTACGGAGCGAACCTCCGGCGTCAACGCCGGGTCGATCGCCGCAAAGTCCTCGTCCGAGAGATCCCACAGTTCGATCCCCCGGTCCTCACACGCCTTGACGCACGCGCCGGCGATCTCGTGGGCGGAGCGGAACGGCACGCCCTCGCGCACCAGCCACTCGGCGATGTCCGTCGCGAGCGAGAACCCCTGCGGTGCGAGCGAGGCCATCCGCTCGGTGTTGAACGTGAGCGTCGCCATCATGCCCGTCACCGCGGGCAGCAGCAGGTGCAGCGTGTCGATCGCGTCGAACACCGGCTCCTTGTCCTCCTGCAGATCCCGGTTGTACGCCAGCGGCAGCGCCTTCAGCGTGGCAAGCAGCCCGGTCAGGTCGCCAATCAGCCGCCCCGCCTTCCCCCGCGCCAACTCGGCAATGTCCGGGTTCTTCTTCTGCGGCATGATTGATGACCCGGTCGAGTATGAATCGTGCAGCTTCACAAAGGAGAACTCCTTCGTGGCCCACGCAATCACTTCCTCGGAGATCCGCGAGAGATCGATCCCGACGGCGGTCGCAACGTACGCAAACTCCGCCACCACGTCCCGGGCTGCCGTGGCATCGATCGAGTTCGGGCAGGCGGCATCGAAACCGAGATCGGCGGCAACTGCCTGCGGGTCAAGGCCCAGCGACGAGCCGGCGAGAGCGCCCGCTCCATATGGCGACAGTGCCGCGCGGCGATCCCAGTCCTGGAACCGCTGAATGTCCCGCAGCAGCGGCCAGGCGTGAGCAAGCAGGTGATGTGCGATCAACACCGGCTGTGCGTGCTGCATGTGCGTGCGCCCCGGCATGATCGCGTCGCCAAGCTCCTCCGCCTGCGCGATCAGCACGTCCACCAGGTCGGCCACCTCGGCCACGAGCTTCCGCGCCTCGTCCCGCAAGTACATCCGGATCAGCGTGGCGATCTGGTCGTTGCGCGAACGCCCGGCGCGGAGTTTTCCGCCCAGCGCGCCCGCGCGCTCAAGAAGGCCACGCTCGAGCGCGGTGTGCACGTCCTCATCGCCCGGGTCCGCCACAAACGCACCCGAGGCGACGTCGTCGGACAGAACGTCCAGTGCGCTCAGCATGTCCGCAAGTTCCGCGTCCGTGAGCAGGCCCGCGCGAGCCAGGACGCGCGCGTGGGCGCGGGAGCCTTCGATGTCGTGCTGAGCGAGCCGCCAGTCGAAGTGTGTGGAGAGGGACAGCGCCGCGAGGGCGTCGGCGGGGCCGGAGCCGAAACGGCCGCCCCAAAGTGTGAGAGACATGGTGCTCATTCTCCTACGTATCGTGTATCGGTGCCGGTCCTGGATCCTGCGACTTCGCGCAGGATGACGAATGTTGAGTTGGCGCTCACTCTTGCGAGGGTTTCGTCTCGCTCCGCTCGCTCAACCCACGAGAGACGCGTCTCTCACGTAAACCCCACGAGGCGATCAACTGCGTTCGGATTCTGCGAGGGCGCGGATCATTACGTCGAAGGCGTCCGCAGCGGCGGCGGTGCGGGCAATCACCAGAATCGTGTCATCGCCCGCCACGGTGCCGAGGATGCCCTCGAGCGCAGCGCGATCGATGTGCCAGGCCAGATACTGGGCGCTACCGGCGGTTGTCTGCACCACCGCAAGGTTCCCGGTGAGATCCGTGGAAATCACCACCTCAGAGGCGAGCCGCGCAAACCGCGAATCGGCGGCTGAGGCATCGATCGGCATGGTGGCGCCACGCACCGTCCCGGCCACGCCCTCCTCCGGCACGGCATAGATCAGCTCGCCGCCGGGAACCCGCATCTTCTGCGCGCGGAGTTCCACCAAGTCCCGCGAGAGCGTGGCCTGCGTGGTCTCGATTCCCCGCTCGGCAAGCAGCGCGGCAAGCTCGCCCTGTGAGTGCACGGCCTGGTGCGTGAGAAGCTCGACGATCACGGATTGCCGGGCGGACTTGGATTGCAGCGCGCGTTCGGACATGCCCTAACTCCCGAGCGTGGCCACCATGACGGCCTTGATCGTGTGCATCCGGTTCTCGGCCTGATCGAACACGATCGACGCGCGCGATTCGAACACCTCGTCCGTGACCTCCAGCCCCTCCATGCCGGTGAGCTGGTAGATCTCCTCGCCAATCGCCGTCTTGCGATCGTGATAGGCGGGCAGGCAGTGCAGGAACTTCACGTCCGGGTTCCCCGAGGCGGCCATCAGCTGCGCGTTCACCTGGTACGGCGTGAGCAGCTCGATCCGCTCCGCCCACACGTCCTTCGGCTCCCCCATCGACACCCACACGTCCGTGTAGATGAAGTCGGCCCCCGCGACGGCGTCCAGCGGGTCCGAGGTCTGGGTGATCTTCGCGCCCGTCTGGGAGGCGATCTCTTGCGCCAGCATCGTGGTTTCGGCGTCGTTCCAGAGCTTCGCGGGGGCGGCGATTCGCACGTCCACACCCATCAGCGCGGAGGAGATCAGCAACGAGTTGCCCACGTTGTTGCGCGCGTCGCCGAGATAGGCAAGAGAGATCTCCGAGAGCGGCTTGTCCGAGTGCTCGAGCATGGTGAGCTGATCGGCGAGCGACTGCGTGGGGTGCCAGTCGTCCGTCAACCCGTTCCAGACGGGCACACCGGAGAGTTCGGCGAGCGTGTCCACATCGGACTGCAGCGACCCACGGAACTGGATGCCGTCGTAGAAGCGTCCGAGCACGCGTGCGGTATCCGGGACGGATTCCTTGTGCCCAATCTGCGAGCCCGAGGGATCGAGATACGTCACCCGCGCGCCCTGATCGTAGGCGGCCACCTCGAACGAGCATCGGGTGCGCGTAGAAGTCTTCGCGAAGACCAGCGCGATGTTCTTCCCGAGGAGCCTTTGTTCCTCACGCCCCGCCTTCTTCGCCGCCTTCAGCTCGGCGGCGAGGTCGAGGAATGAAGCCCACTCCTCCGGTGTGAAATCGGCGTCCTTGAGGAAGCTCCGTCCTTGCAGACTCACAGCGATGTCTCCTTCTGCGGCGGCGCCGCATCGCGAATGGTGGGGCAGCTCATGCAGCGCGGCCCACCGCGCCCACGGCCAAGTTCACTTCCGGGCACGGCGCGCACATCGATCCCCTGCGCGGTGAGGTACTCGTTCGTGGTGACGTTCCGTTCATAGCCGACGACGACGCCCGGCCGGATCGCGAGGAAGTTGCAGCCGTCATCCCATTGCTCGCGCTGGGCAGCGAGCGAATCCTGCGGGGTAATCAGCACCCGCGGGTCGCCGATTCCGGCGGCCGCCCCAATCACCGAAAACATGTCCGCGTCCTCGTTCCGCGTGATGTCGAGTTTCTCGGGCGACGCACCGGGACGGATCGTGACCGAGGGCAGGTTGCCCAGGTTCTGGTACACCGTGAACGTGTCCTCATCGAGCATCGTGAGAACCGTGTCCAGGTGCATCATCTCGCGCTTGGCAGGCATGTTAAGGGCGACGACGGTCTCGGCCTCTCCCGATTCGAACAATCGCCGTGCGAAGCGTTCGGCTCCCTGCGGCGTGGAGCGCTCGGAAAGCCCCACCACCACGGAGCCGTTGCCCGTCACCAGCACATCCCCACCTTCGAGCACCGCCGGGCCGTCATCGTCCCCGAGCGACCAACGTTGAAAATCGGCCGTCGCAAAACGGGGGTGGTAGGTGTAGATCGTCTCGAAGTTGAGCGTCTCGCGCCGCCGGGCCTCTTTGCGCATCGAGTTCACCGCAACGCCGCCGTATGCCCATGCCGAGGTGTCCCGAGTGAAAAGGTGGTTTGGCAGCGGGGGCAGGACCAGATCGTCGTCGTCCATCAAGTCGATGAGGACGCTGCGCGGGGTACCCACGCGATCCAAAAGCTCGGCCTTCGTGATCCCGGCGATCAGCAGATCGGCCAGCTCCCACCCGGAGGAGCCCTCGGCGAGAGTCCAGAGGGCATCCGTGAGCCCGGGGCCGAATGCGCGTTCGTCGAAGGCGTGCTCCAGTGCGAACTTGCGGGCGGCCGTGTCCTCAAGCGTCTCGCCGAGTAGCTCGGCGAAGTAGAGCACCTCGACGCCCTCTGAGCGGAGCACGTTCGCGAACGCGTCGTGCTCCGCCTGGGCTTCAGCAAGCCACAAGAGGTCGTCGAAGAGGAGTTCGTCCTTGTTGCTCGGGGTGAGCCTCGTCATCTCGCGGCCGGGCCGGTGCAGGATGACCTGCCGGAGCTCGCCCACCTCCGAATCAACGCGGTATCTCATGGGGTCGAGCCTATGACAGGTCGCCCACTCCGAAGTCGACGCCCTTCCCGAACTTCACATCGCGGGCGGCGGCGAGCTTCGAGGTCATGCCGAAGATCTCGATGAAGCCGCGGGCGTTGGACTGATCGTAGGAGTCGCCCTCGTCGTAGGTGGCGAGGTTGAAATCGTAGAGGCTGGCGTCCGAGCGGCGTCCCGTGACGGTGGCGCGGCCGCCGTGCAGGGTCATCCGGATCTCGCCCGAGACGTAGTCCTGGGTGTCCTCGAGGAAGGCGTCCAGGGACTTCTTCAGCGGCGAGTACCACTGGCCGTCGTAGACCAGCGTGGTCCAGCGGTCCTCAATCTGCTTCTTGAAGCGGGCCTGCTCGCGCTCGATCGTGCAGTTCTCCAGCTCGTGGTGCGCGGCGATCAGTGCGATCGCGCCGGGGGCCTCGTAGATCTCGCGGGACTTGATGCCCACCAGCCGGTCTTCGACTACGTCGATCCGGCCGATGCCCTGCGCGCCGGCGCGACGGTTCATCTCCTCGATCGCTTGGAGAGGGGTCACGGCACGGCCGTCGATCGCCACGGGGATGCCCTTGACGAAGGTGATGTGGACCTCGTCCGGGATCGGCGGGTACGCGGGGTCATCGGTGTAGGAGTAGACGTCCTTGGTGGGCGCGTTCCAGATGTCCTCGAGGAATCCTGTCTCCACGGCGCGGCCCCATACGTTCTGGTCGATCGAGAACGGGTTGTGCTTGGTGGTTTCGATCGGCAACTGGTGCTTCTCGGCGTACTCGATGGCCGCCTCGCGGGTGAGGGCGAGATCGCGCACCGGGGAGATGCACTTGAGCTCGGGGGCGAGCGAGGTGATGCCCACCTCGAAGCGCACCTGGTCGTTGCCCTTGCCGGTGCAGCCGTGCGCCACGGTGGTGGCATCGAACTGGCGCGCCGCGCGCACCAGGTGCTTCACAATCACGGGGCGCGAAAGCGCCGAAACCAGCGGGTAGGAGTCCATGTACAGCGCGTTGGCCTTCAGCGCCGGCATGCAGTACTCGGTCGCAAACTCCTCACGCGCATCGGCAACGTACGCCTCGATCGCGCCACAATCGAGGGCGCGCTGGCGGATCACGTCGAGGTCTTCGCCGCCCTGGCCGAGATCCACGGCCATCGCGATCACGTCCATTCCCGTGGCTTCCTTGATCCAGCCGATTGCAACGGACGTGTCGAGTCCGCCCGAGTACGCGAGAACCACGCGCTCCGTCATGAGTTATCTCCTTCGTTTGCTGCCTCCAGGACGTCCCGGAGGGTGGTTGTGAACTCAGCCGCCTGTTCGGCGGTGATGATGAGGGGTGGGGCGAGCCGTATGGTCTGCGACGCCACCGCATTGGTGATGAGTCCGGCATCGAGTAGGGCCGCCTGTACCGGTGCCGCGTCACGATCGAGGTCGACGGCGATCAGCAAGCCCGCGCCGCGCACCTCCAGCACTCCGGGGACCTTGGCAAGGTCCGCGCGCCAGGACTCCCCCAGCTCGGCAATGTGGGGTAGCAGAGCATGCACTTCGCGTGTCACCGCAAGGGCCGCAGCGGCGGCCAACGGGTTCCCACCGAATGTGGTGCCGTGTTGTCCGGGCGAGAGCGCGTCCGCAGCGGAGGGCCGGGCGATCACGGCGCCGATCGGCACGCCACCGGCGAGACCCTTGGCCATGGTGACCAGATCCGGCTCCACGATGCCTTCGTGCGCGAACCACGTGCCCGTCCGGCCCACGCCTGTCTGGACCTCGTCGATCACGAGGAGTGCTCCGGCGTCGTGCGCGAGCTGCTGCGCCGCCGTCAGGTACTCGGGATCGAGCGAGCGCACGCCCGCCTCACCCTGGATGACCTCCATGAAGACTGCGGCCACGGTTTCGTCGAGCTCGGCGGCCAGCGCGTCGATGTCATTTGCGGGGACGAAGGTGGTGTTCCCGGTCATCGGCTCAAACGGCTCGCGATACTGCGACTTGTAGGTGATCGAGAGCGCGCCGAGCGTGCGCCCGTGGAAGGCGTTCTCCAACGCGATCAGCCTGCCGCCAGGGCGGTGCCGCAGCGCGATCTTGATCGCGGCCTCGTTCGCCTCGGCGCCGGAGTTCGTAAAGAACACCTTCGATCCCTCGGGGAAATCGCCGTACTTCTTCAGCGCCGCGGCCAGCTCCAGTTGGGGCGGGCTGGCGAAGAAGTTCGAGACGTGCGCGAGCGTGGCCACCTGCGTGGAGACCGCCTCAATAAGCGCGGGGTGTGCGTGCCCGAGCGCGTTCACGGCGATGCCCGCGAGCAGGTCCAGGTAGCGGTTGCCATCCTGATCCCACACGTAGCAACCCTCGCCACGCACGAGCTCGCGCTGCGGCCGGCCGAACACGCCAACGAGATCGCGGCCGTAATCCTCTTGCCAGGTCATCCCTGCACCCCCGGCGGGTTCCAGCGCAGCTGCGAGAGCGGCACCTTTGAGACGGAGTGCTCGAAGCCGTCGCCGTTGATGGCGGTGCCCGAACCCTTATCTGTGAAGATCTCGATCAGGAGCGCGTGCGGGATCCGGCCGTCAATCACGTGCGCCTGCGTCACGCCGCCATGCAACGCGGCGATGCACGCCTCCATCTTGGGACGCATCCCCGATTCGAGGCTCGGTAGCAGCTCCTCCACCTCGGACAGGGTGATCTCGGAGGCGAGCGACTCCGGATCCGGCCAGTCGCGATAGAGCCCGGCCACGTCCGTCATCATCACGAGCTTGTAGGCACCGCAGGCCATTGCGATGGCGCCCGCAGCGGTGTCTGCGTTGATGTTCAGAATCTCGTGTTCGTCGTCGGGAGCGAGGGTAGAAATCACGGGGATGCGGCCGGCCGCGAGCAGGTCATCGATCGCTTCGGTCTTGACCTCGACCACTTCACCCACGAGGCCCACGTCCACGTGTTCGCCGTTCACGATGGCCGTGCGGCGCTTGGCGCGCATGAGGCCACCATCCTGGCCGGAGATGCCGACGGCGTACGGCCGCACCTCGTTGATGAGCGAGATAAGTTCGCGCTGGACCTGGCCGATCAGGACCATCTGCGCGATGTCCCGGACCTCGGGGGTGGTCACGCGCAGGCCGCCGCGGAACTCGGATTCGACGCCGAGCCGCTTCAGCATGTCGCTGATCTGCGGGCCGCCGCCATGCACCACGATCGGGTAGAGCCCCACCTGGCGCAGGAACTGCACGTCCTGGGCGAAGGCGCGCTTCAGGTCATCGTTGATCATGGCGTTGCCGCCGTACTTGATGACCACGCGCTGGCCGGAGAAGCGCTGCAACCAGGGCAGGGCCTCCAGCAGGATGTCGGATTTCTGTTCGGGTGAAAGGCTCATGTCGAATACGCGCTGTTCTCGTGGACGTAATCGTGCGTGAGGTCATTGGTCCAGATCGTTGCGGTGGCCTCGCCCGCGTGCAGATCGATCTCGATCGTCACTTCACGCGGCGTGAGGTCCACGAGGTCGCGGGACGTGCCCACTCCCCCGGCACGCGCCACCTGGATGCCGTTCATGTAGACGTCGAGCTGATCCGCCTCGAACGGCGCCACGTTCTCCGGGACCGTTCCCACAGCGGCGAGAACGCGGCCCCAGTTCGGGTCGTTGCCGAAGATGGCGGCCTTGAGCAGGTTCGAGGATGTGACCGCCCGTGCCACCGCAACGGCGGCCGCCTCGCTGGAGGCATTCCGCACGGTGACGGCGATATCGTGGCTGGCCCCCTCGGCGTCGGCAATGAGCTGACGGGCAAGCGAGGCGCAGACCTCGGTGAGCACCGCGGCGAACTCCTCGCCGCTCGGGGTGGCACCCGAGGCTCCCGAGGCCAGCAGCAACACCGTGTCATTGGTGGACATGCAGCCATCGGAATCGAGCCGGTTGAACGTGGTCTCGACCGCCGTCTCCAGCGCGGCCTGCGCGGTGCTGGCATCGAGGCTGGCGTCGGTGGTGATCACCACGAGCATCGTGGCGAGTGCCGGGTTCAGCATGCCCGCACCCTTGGCCATCCCGCCGACGGCGTACCCCGCGCCCGCGCTCGTGGCCTCCTTGGGGACGGTGTCCGTGGTCATGATGGCCTGCGCGGCTGCCGGGCCGCCGTCGGCCGAGAGTTGCTCGGCTGCGGCGGTGACACCGGCGGTGAGCTTCGGCATGTCGAGGAGCTCGCCGATCAGGCCGGTGGAGCAGACCATCACGTCGCCCGCGCCCACCTCATCCGCACCGAGCGTCTCGGAGACAAACTCGGCCGTGGTGTGCGTGTCGAGGAAGCCCTGGGATCCGGTACAGGCGTTGGCGCCGCCGGAGTTCAGGATCACAGCGCGCGCGGCGCCGTCGGAGATGGCCTGGCGGGTCCAGACCACGGGTGCCGCGACCACACGGTTCGTAGTGAAGACGCCGGCCGCGGTGTACTCGGGGCCGTCGTTGACCACGAGGGCCACATCCGGCTTGCCCGAGGCCTTGAGCCCGGCGGTCACGCCCGCGGCGCGGAAGCCAGCTGCTGCGGTGACGCTCATGGAGCCACTCCAATCGTTGTAAGGCCGAGGGTTTCGGGCATCCCGAGTGCGAGGTTCAGCGACTGAACGAGGCCGCCCGCGGTGCCCTTCACGAGATTATCGACGGCCGCCATTGCGATCACGCGGCCGGCGTGCTCGTCCACGGCCACCTGCACGAGGCAGGAGTTGCTGCCCGTCACCATCGCCGTGGTAGGCCACTGACCTTCGGGGAGCAACTCCACGAAGGGCTCGTCCGCATACGTCTCTTCCCATGCGCCGCGCACATCCGCCGCGTTGCCCGTGAGTGGGGCGGTGACGCTGGCGAGGATGCCGCGGGACATCGGCACGAGGATCGGTTGAAAGTGGATCCGCGGGTTGGCGGCGCCGGCGATCTTCAGGTTCTGCTCGATCTCGGGGATGTGCCGGTGCGTGCCACCCACGGCGTAGGGGGCCGCGGACCCGAAGGCCTCGGAAGCCATCAGGTGCGGCTTCATGGCCTTGCCCGCACCGGAGTAGCCCACGGCGAGGGTCGCAACGATGTCCGTCTCGTCGATCAGATCGAGCCCGGGCTGGATCGCGAGCGTCACCGTGCCAGCGTTGCAGCCGTTCACGGCGATTCGGCGGGCGTCTGCGAGGAGCGCGCGCTGGGCAGTGGCGGTCCGCTCGCCCGCGTGCAGGAGTTCGGGGAGGCCGTAGGGCCAGGTGCCGGCGTGCTCGGAGCCGTAGTACTGCTGCCAATCGGCGGGATCGGTGAGCCGGAAGTCCGCGCCCACATCGATCACGAGGGAATCGCCCAGCTGGGCCGCCACCTCGCCGGAGGCGCCATGAGGCAGAGCCAACACGACAACGTCGGCCTCGGCAACGGCCTCAGGGGTCGTGGGGAGCAGCACACGATCGGCGAGCGAACGCAGGTGTGGGTGGTGCACGCCGAGCGCAGTGCCCGCGCTCGAAGCCGCAGTGAGCGGACCAATCTCCACCTCGGGATGCGCCGCGAGGAGTCGCAACACCTCGCCTCCGGCATACCCGGACGCGCCAACAACAGCCACTGAAACACTCATCTGCATAAGAATACACCCCTATGCATACTTGCCCCAAACTGAATACGCGGGCGCACAATGGACTCATGCGTGCAATTCAAGCCATGTCCCCCGGTTCTGCTGATGTTCTCGCCTGGAACGAGGTTGATCGCCCCGCGTGTGGCCCCGACGACGTCATCGTCCAACTCCACGCGGCCGGTGTGAACTTCATCGACACCTACCGCCGATCAGGCGTGTACCCGATGGACTACCCACATATCCCCGGCGCTGAAGGCTCGGGCACGGTGGTCGAGGCGGGCGCGAACGCGGACATCGCCGTGGGCGCGAAGGTTGCCTGGGCGTTCAGCCACTCCAGCTACGCCGAGTTCGTTGCGGTCCCGGCGAAGGAGTGCATCCCGGTGCCCGACGGCGTGGACCTGGACATCGCTGCCGCACTCCCCTTGCAGGGCCTTACCGCGCACTATCTCGTCCGCTCCACCTATGAGGTAAAGGCGGGCGACACGATCCTGATCACTGCCGGTGCCGGTGGCGTGGGCGGCCTCGTGATCCAGCTCGCGAAGCTGCACGGCGCCCAGGTGATCACCACGGTGGGCTCACCCGAAAAGGCGGAGATCGCCGTCGGGCATGGGGCGGACCACGTGCTGGACCTCTCCACAATGAGCGACCTGACCACCGAGATCCCGGCAGCCGTGCGCGCGATCGTGCCCGAGGGCCTCGCCGCGTCATACGACGGCATCGGCAAAGACACCTTCGATGGCACGCTCGCCTGCGTGAAGCCGCGCGGCATCCAGGTGCTCTTCGGCGGAGCCTCCGGCCAGGTGGCGCCATTCGACTTGCAGCGCCTCAACGCGGCGGGCTCGATCTTCATCACCCGCCCGTCGCTGGGCGCCTACATCGCCACGCGCGAGGAACTACGGTGGCGCGCGGAGGAGCTGTTCTCGGCAATCGCCGCTGGTGACCTCAACGTCCCAATCGGCCTCGCACTACCGCTCTCCGAAGCACAACGCGCGCACGAGGCGCTTGAGGGCCGCGAGACCACCGGAAAGGTGATCCTCCGAGCCCACTGAACCTATTCGCGGATGGCGTTGGCCACTGCGCCGAGGGCAGTCAGGGTGGGCAGCAGGACGGCGAGCACAAGTGAACCTAGCAGGAACACTACGACCGGCTGGAGCAGGTACATCCCTAGATCCGGACCCCACGCATCACCCAGCATGATGTAGGCCAGGATGCTCCCGACGACGGCGAGACACGCGAGCGGAAGCGCAACGACCACGAAGCGGATCAACAAGAGCGCCGCGAACTCCGCGCGGCTCGTGCCGAGCGAGCGGTAGACGGCGGTCTCACGACGGTCCATGATGCCGATCGCCGCCCATAGGAGCACCGCAATCCCGAGCGCGATCGGCCAGGCGAGTCCGCTCGGCCCGCTGGTGAGGATCTCGCGTGGCGTGATGCTTCCGGTCCCAGGTTCGAGGAAGGGCTTCGTTCCGACCAGCTGATTCGGGAAGGCGGCCGAAGCGAGCTCATCGAGCGGGCCGGCGGCTCCGGGCGCTGTGCGGTACCAGCACTCCGTTGCGTTACCCGAAGCGGGGACCACCCGGACCACACTCGCCTGCACGATCGAGGACTTCACGGTCTCCGGAAGTGTCCCTTGCACGGTCAATGGAACACCGTCGATCGTCACGCTCGCACTCTCGCCAATACCGATCGTGGCGGCGAGATCGCTCCCTACGAAGAGCCCTCCGGCCGCGGGGGCGTCTGGCCACCAGACCTGAAGCGCACCCAGGGTGAGGTCCACGATCTGGACGCGGATACCCGAGGGCTGCCACTCGGCGTCAGCCGTGGTGTTCTCGCCCATGTACCCGCCCGCTGCGAGCACCCCGTTGCCAGATGCGATCCGGGCACATGCGGCGGCATCGAGCGGGTCGTTGGGGTTCATCGTCTGCGCGACGTAGACCGAGATGCCGCCTTCCTCCAGCGTGTGGCGGTGGGCGATTGCGCGGGATAGATCGAGGGCGCTGACGGCGATCAGGCCAACGCAGACGAGTGCCGTGATGATTCCCGCAGCGATGTGGCGGTATCCGATGGATCGGACGGCCTCGTCGCGCAGCTCACCGAGCCTCCAGCCGGTCACGTCGTCTCCCGAAGTCGACCGTGACGCAGTTCCAGAACCCGCTTCATGTGACCGGCGACGGTGGGATCGTGGGTCGCGACGATGACCACCGCCTCGGGGAACGCAGAGTTCAGCGTGGCGGCCACATGATCGGCGTTGGCGCGATCGAGGTTGGCGGTGGGCTCGTCCGCGAGGACGATGGCGGGGCGCCGGGCGGAGGCACGGGCGAGTGCCACTCGCTGTGCCTGTCCGCCGGAGAGATCCCGCACGCGGCGGTCTGCGAAATCGGCCACGCCGAAGAGGTCGAGTGCGTCCGCAGCCCGGTGAACGGCGTCGTCCCAGCGAGCGCCGAGGGCGAGCAGACCGATCGCCACGTTGTCGCGGGCCGTGCGACGCGGGATCAGATGCATCGCCTGGAACACCCATGAAACCGAACCGGAAGGGACCCGATTGCCTGCGAGATCGGTCAGCCTGACGCTCCCTGCCTGGGGCGGTCGCAATCCCCCGATCACCGTGAGGAGCGTGGACTTCCCCACACCGGAGGGTGACATGACCGCAACTGTCTCGCCGTGGTCCACGGTCAGGTCGAGGCCGTCGAGGATCGCCTCGCCGCCGGGATACGCGAAGGTGACTCCGCTCGCGACTACCGGCACGTCCGGTCCCCCACATGTCGCGCGGCGTCGAGGAGTACCTGTTCTCCGGCGAGTTCTGGTGCGTCGACCGTGACGGCGCCCGACGCCGAGGTTCCTGACACGCGCACCGGCACCCCCGTGAACTCAGCGCCACTGCCGATCCAGGCGCACGCGCCGTCTGTATCGCCAGTTAGTGCGGAGGCGGGGAGCACGAGCGTGGGTACCGGCTCGGCGAATGCTAGTCGACCGTCGATGCGGACCTCGGCGGGAGGCGCACTCGCGCCTTGGACTTCCGGCGACGGCGAGCCTCCCGCCGCCGCTCTCGCCAGGGCGATCATTTCCGCGTCATCGGCGGCACTCGAGGTTCTCCAGGTCTCGCCGTCCGTGGTGAGGCCGATACGTGAGCCAGAGCTCACGAAGACGTAGCTCCCCGCTTCCGCGCCGGGCGTGACCGCAACGTCACCCACGACAGGATGGCCTCTCAGGATCACAGCCCCGAGTGTCGGCGCACTCTGCCCGACGGCAACATCGACCGTTGCCACCGCGAACTCGCCATCGATCCGGAGCAGGTGAGTGGGATCGAAGACGCCGGTCGCGGGCGCCTTCACCGAGGCCTGCCAGGCCTTCACCAGCGTGGCTGTTGCGGGGCCGAAGCGGCCGTCCACCGCAACCTCCCGATCGAGCGCATCGGCAAGGAACTCCTGGAGCTGTGTCACGTCCTCCCCGCGAGCGCCCGTGCTCAACGTGCGGAAGAACGGGATCGCGGACTCATACGCGATCACGGGAACGCCATCGGACGCGAACACGGGAACACCGTCGGCCACCGTCTCGCCCGGCTCAAGAAACACCTCGGTGACGATCCCGGACCCACCCGAACTCGTCGCCGTCGGCGCCGGCTCGAAGTAGGCCACCAGCGTCGCCGCGCGGTTCGCGTCCGTGAGGTCCTCGACCACGGGCGCAAACGCCGCCGTCGGCGCGGGTTCCACTGTATTCGGGACGGGCTTGCCAATGACGGCCGCGGCCATGAGCGCCCCGGCCGCCAACGCCGTCGTCGCGAGGACGATCAGCATCGCGCCCGTTCCTTTCACGGAGCCTCCGTCACGCCGAACATGCCATCAGGGTAGACGAACGGATATTGGTCGAGGCAGATCTGCGCGAGACCCACTCGCTCAAGCGTCTCCGGTGTGGACTCGCCACCCCCACCAGGCTGATCCGCACCCGTGATCTGCGCCAGGAGGTCCGTCGCGGTCCCTGCTCGCCGTAGCCCCTTCAGCCCGGCGGCGTCCATGCACTGATACAGGTCATCCATCATCGCCTCGCGCTCGGCGCCGGTGGGCACGTGCTGCCACCACCACGTCTTCTCGATCTCGAAGAGGTGCTCCTCGTAGCACTCATCATAAGCACGCCCTGCGCTCTCGATCTCGGCATCACTCGCGCCGCCGATTCCAAACGAAAGGAGCACACCATCGGGCGCCTCATCGATCTTCGACACTTCGAAACCCTTCGCAACCACGCACTCGGCCGTCACCTCGACCGCTGTGCGGTACTTGGCCGCAGTGACCGCGCCCCCGCTGGGAGTACTGGTGTCAGTTCCCGCACACGAGCACAGCAAGAGAACGCCGAGCGAGCATCCCGCCATTCGGGAAATCAGCACGTGAGCGACTTGCTGGCGGAGTTCTTGGTCGTTGTCGCCTGATCGCTCGACCGCCCAAACCCGACGGCACGCCAGTTGGCCTTGCCCATGCCATTGCAGTTGAAGCTCGTGGTGGCCGAGAGAGTCTGTGTCCCGGCGGAGTTGCGATAAGTCCAGCTTGTGGCATCACTCCACACGAGTAGGCTCTGCTTCTGGATCTTGCTTCCGGTGGTCACCGCCATCGGTTCCCAGTACTTGTCACACGTGACGGTTGCAGTAGCGTACATTCGCACCCCGTCCGTAGCCGGCAATCCGGGATTGAGATAGCAGTTCGCGTGCATCGCAGCCGAGGCAGGTACGGCCCCTCCAAGCATGCTTGCGAGGATCAGCGCCACCGTAGCCAACGTCGCTTTGGTTCGATTCTTCAACAAGGTAATCCTCCCCACCTGAGTGTCTGGCAGATGTCCAGGACTCTTCAATAGTCCCCTGAAAGGAGACCTACGTGCTAGCGACTTTGGTATCGACTTTCGGAGAGAGTTCCCCTCATTCGCCGAGCAGAATAGATTCGGGAGTAAAAAGTCGACAGCTACATTCAGCTATTCGGGCGAATGTGTTCTATTCCGACGGCAGCGTGACCGTGACAAGCCAGCCTCCGTCCGCTGGAGTTGCGGAGAACGTTCCATCGAGCAGTGCGACCCGTTCCGCCATTCTCGCAATGCCGCGGCCCTTCCTTGACTGCGACGAGGGCGACGAGGGCGACGAGGGCGACGAGGGCGACGAAGTATCATTCCACACTGCTAGCAAATTGCAGTCACCATGCGATGTGAGCTCAAATCTGACTCGCCTCGCCGGGCCGCAGTGTCGAAGAACGTTCGTAACGCACTCGTTGACAACGTGCCATAACGTCGTCGCAACACTCTGTGATACATCAAGAGTCGTAGGTACATCAACATCAACTGCAAACCCTGCTGAGACAAGTTGCTGAGCTTTCTCCCGAATCTGGGCACACACGTCGTGGACCACGGCCACTTCGCCACTCTGAGACGACTCCCCCGATCCCTGAAAGATCCTCATCGTTCGCCGAGTGTCGGTCAACGCTTGCTCAGCGGCGGTCAGCACGGCTTCGAGTGAGTGTTCGCGCGTAGCAGCATCTTCCGATCTCTGAAGAGCTCTGGCATGCATGACGACCACCGTGAGATCGTGCGCAATCACGTCATGTAGCTCATCAGCGATGCGAGCTCGCTCGTCACGAACACTATCGACAACGTGTTCGTGGAGCAGTTCTTCGCGATCGCGACTCCGCACGAAAGCCAATCCAATCAGACCGGACGTCAGCATTATCACGACCACGCCGAGCGATCCTGCCTCCACCATAGTGGTATCCACCAGCTGAGCGGTCAGTGCAATTAGGACGACTATGACCGCGTAGGAGAGCGCGAACAAACTTGAGCATGTGTAGACAACGAGCCCAGTAGCGAGTGCCAGCATCACCGCTTCTGAGGCGCCCCCGCCAATAGTCACCGCGACGATCGCTGACGCCACCATCACGCCAGCTGCAAATGGTGGGTGCCACACGATAAGCGCCATCCCGACCATTACAAGGCCGCCAGCTAGATCGAGAAGGGAGTACTCCGACACTCCACCGTCGACCATTACGTCCACAAGCAAGGTGGCAACAATCACCACAAGCAACGAGGCACTAGCCAAATGCGGCATCGGCTGGTACGACCATAAGTCTCGGGTCATGCAAGCGAATCGACGCCCGTTCCTACTACGGAGCGACAGTGGTTCTCTCGAATCTGTCACTCCCATATAGTAGCGGGAAGCGTAGAGAGATATCTCTACTTGCAGATCCCAAGGAGTTTGCAGAGCAAGTCGCCTGGGCCGAAAGGCTCGAAGAACGGTAAGTATCCGAAAACTAGCATCTCTTTCAGTCCTCCCTGCGAGTTCAACAGTCGAAGGATTCCCCACAAAGCATGCCGACATGTAGATACCTAAGTCGCCGAGCAATAGATACTTTCGTCGCTGTATCTGCGTCATGCGCTGACATAGGCTTCACCCATGGATCCAGTCCGCGTTCTCATTGCTGACGATGAAGCACTTATCCGCAGTGCATTACGGATCTTCGTTGATGGTGATCCTCGTACTACCGTCGTCGGCGAAGCCATGAATGGGGGTGAGGCCGTCGATCGCTCCGCACGGATTGCTCCGGACGTAATACTCATGGACCTGCAAATGCCCATGATGGGCGGGATAGCCGCAACGGAATCGATTACCGGGAGTCAGCCAGATGTCCGGGTTCTCGCGCTCACCACATTCTCCTCTGAGCGCCATGTTGTGTCGGCTTTGCGTGCGGGGGCTACCGGCTATCTCACGAAGGACACTCCGCCAGAGCAACTCATTGAGGCGATACTCGATGTCAACGTCGGAGAGTTCGTTCTCTCTCCCCAAATAAGCCGTAAGCTCGCTGAGGCCGTCAGGGCGGCTGGCTCTGGGCGGAGACTTCAAGTCGGCCCCGAACACACACAGCTCACAGCGCGCGAACTCGATATTGTTCGCTTGCTCTCGGAGGGCATGTCGAACGCGGAGATCGGCAGAAGCCTCTCGATCGCCGAACCGACGGTAAAGGCGACACTGGGCCGGATCATGGCCAAGTGGAACGTTCGCGACCGCGTCCAGGTCCTCATCCGCGCCGTCCAGACTGGCCTCGTCAACCTCTGATCGAAGCGGGTGCTCAGCCTTCGGGAGTGTGTTCCTTGAGGTCCTGGACGATCTGGTTCGCCCAGGCGCGGATCTTGTCCCACTCGCGGTAGTCGCCCTCGGGCGCCGCACCCATGCGGGCGATCGAACGCTCGCGCAGGTTCAGGTTCGTCAGCTCGAGGCGGCCCTTGAATGTCTGGTGATCGATCGCATTAATGTCCAGCAGCGCCGGGCCCACACGCCGCGGGTCCTGCGCCTCGCCATTCGGCACGCCCGCCAAGCCACACGAGAACGCCCACACCGGAACCGTCCGCAACTGCTCGCGGAACCGCGAAATAAACGCCCGCGCATTCTCCGTCCACTGCGTCATATACACAGCGGAACCGAGCACCACGGCGTCGTACCCATCGATCGACTCCACCTCCGTGGGCGCGATGAGATCCACATCGAAACCACCGCGCGTGATCTCTTTGGCGATCGCCTCGGCAATCTCCGCGGTTGCACCATGCTTGGACGAAGCAGTAACGAGAACCTTCATGCGGATCATTCTTGCACGATGCCGAGACTCCGGCGTGGGACTTTCAGATTCGCCGGCTCCGTCACCCCCGCGCGCACGTACGTCCCCGAGAGGTGGTCCGCATCGCCAGAGGCCAGTGTGAGCGCGAGTTGGACGACGTCGTCGGGATCGGTCCAATCCTTGCGCCCATCATGCGCTCGCATCGAGCTGGTCATGTCAGTGCGCACCACGCCCGGCGCCATCTCGAAGGCACGGATGCCCAGGTCATAGCCCGCAGCGTGGAGCGAGCCGCCGATCCGGAACAGCGCCGTCTTGGATGCTGTGTACGCCGTGGCGACCTCGAAATCTCGCGTGCCGGAGCCCGAGTTGATGTCGATCACGCGGCCGCCACCTCGCGCGATCATCCGGGGCACGAGATGCCGCGCAAACAGGAACGGTCCGCGCACATTCGTCTCCATGACGTCCCACCACTCGTCCGGGTCCGCCTCCCACAGCGGCACCTCGGCGTCGATCCGGCCGGCGTTGGAGATCAGTACGTCGATCGGGCCGAGCGCCTCCTCGGCGTTCTCGATCGCTCGGACCACGTCCGCTTCGCGGCGCACATCCACGGCCAGCCCGACGGCGTTCGCCCCCAGAGCGCGGATCTCCTTCACAACGCTCTCAGGCACCGAGGTCGCCGCAGCGGCCACCTCATAGCCCGCGGCAGCAAAGCCGCGCGCTAGGTGCGCCCCAATCCCACGCGAGGCGCCGGTGATCAGGACGGCCGTCATCGCAGTGTTGCCCCCAGCTTGTCCGCAGCCGCATCGAGCACGGCCTGGCGCACGGCGGCAGTCTCTTCCGCGGAGAGCGTGTGATCGGCGCGCATGCGGAGCGCGAACGCCAGCGACTTCTTGCCGCCGAGCGCCTCCGAGCGGTACTCGTCGAAGATCCGCACCTCTTCCGCCACGTCACCGGCGGCGGCGCGGACCACGGCCAGCGCCTCACCGTTCGGGATCGCGGCGTCCATCACGAGTGCGATGTCTTCCTTAGCGAGCGGGTGCGTCGAGACGGCCTTCGGCGCGATCGGCGCGGGATCCGCCGCGGCGAAGAGCGCGTCGAGATCAAGCTCGAAGGCGACCGAACGTTCGGGCAGGCCGAGCTCGGCCACGGCGCGCGGGTGCAACTCACCCGCATACCCGATCACGACGTCCCCCACCGAGAGCGCGGCACAGCGGCCGGGGTGCCAGGGAGCGAGATCGGCGGCGCTAGGAGTGAGTGTCACACCGATCGCCGAGCCGGCAAGCTGCGCAAGTTCGATGGCGTCCGCCCAGTCCACGCGGCGCGTGGCTCCGAGGATCCCGCCGCGCGCGAGCGTGCCGCCCGCGACGCCAGCCACATGCAGCGGCTGGTTCGGGACCGTCGCATGAATCGCATCGAGATCCTCGGACGCGGGCAGCGTACCCACGGCGGGCAGCGGCGATGCACCGAGAGACTTCCCCTCGGTCACCATGCCGATCTCGACCAGCGCCACGTCGTTGCCACGGCCCGCATTGCGGCGGGCTGCGTCCAGAAGAGACGCCAGAAGTGTGGAGCGCATGAACGGAGCGTCGTCGGCAATCGGGTTGGCAAGCTTCACCATCGCTCGGCGCGGGTCGCCCTCAGGTACCTCAATGCGGTCGTAGATGTCGCCCACGAACGGATAGCTCAGCACCTCGTTGAGGCCGTGCTCTGCAAGCGTGCGAATCACGGCGCGGCGCTGCTGCTGGTTCCGCGTGAGGCCGGTCCCGACGGCGCCCGTGGGCACCACAGAGGGAACCTGGTCATAGCCGCGCAAGCGCACGACTTCCTCGATCAGGTCCTCGGGGTTACGCAGATCCGAGCGCCACGTGGGCGGCGTAACCTGGAACAGGCCCTCCCCCTCAGCCACCTCTGCACCGAGCAGGCGCAGGGTCTCGGCCACCTCGTCGTCGGTGTACGGGACACCAACAAGTCGCGACGCCTGCTGCGGATCGAACGAGATAGGCGACGGCGGCCGGACCTCGTTCAGATCAAAGACGCGGGTGTCGATCGTGCCGCCACCGAACTCCACCAGGAGTTCCGCCGCGCGCTGCGCGGCCACCGCCGGAAGCTGCGGGTCCACGCCCCGCTCGAAGCGCTTGGCGGCTTCGCTCGGAAGCTTGTGCCGGCGGGCCGTGCGGGCCACCGTGATCGGGTCGAAGTGTGCGGCCTCGAGGAGCACGTCCGAGGTTCCCTCATCGATCTCCGTGGAGGCTCCGCCCATCACTCCGGCCAGAGCGAGAACCCTGGCACCGTCGTCGTCCGTAATGAGTAGGTCTTCGGGATCGAGGGTGCGCTCCACGTCATCGAGCGTCACGAGCGTCTCCCCACCGGCGGCTCGACGCACCACGATCGGCTCGCGCATCTTGGCGAGATCGTAGGCGTGCATGGGCTGGCCGAGATCGAGCATCACGTAGTTGGAGATGTCCACGGCGAGCGAGATCGGGCGCATACCCGCCTGGCGGAGCCTGCGGACCATCCACTCGGGGCTGGCGGCGTTCGGGTCGATGCCGCGCACCACGCGGGTGACGAAGCGGTCGCAACCCACCTGACCATGGATCGGCGAATCGTCCCGCACCTCCACGCGGAAGCCGTCCGCGGTGGGCTCGGGCGCGGTGTATCGCGAGGCCGGATCCACGAAGGCGGCGCCGGTCGAGTGCGAGAACTCGCGGGCCACGCCACGCATCGAGAAGCAGTAGCCGCGGTCCGGCGTCACGTTGATCTCGAGCAACTCCTCGCCGAGGCCGAGCAGCGGCAGCACGTTCGTGCCGGGCTCGGGGATCTCGTCCCAGCGCCGCTCCAACACGATGATGCCGCCATGGTCCTCGCCGAGGCCAAGCTCGCGCTCGGAACAGATCATGCCGTCCGAGACGTGACCATAGGTCTTGCGCGCCGCGATCGCGAACGGGCCGGGCAGCACGGTGCCGGGCAGTGCCACGACCACATGATCGCCCACCTCGAAGTTGTGCGCGCCGCAGATGATCCCGCGACTTGCCAACTCGGACTTCTCCTTGCCGGTGCCGGGAGCGTCATTGAAGGGGCCGACGTCGACCCGGCAGTAGTTGACCGTCTTGCCGTTGGAGTGAGTCTCCTTGACGAGCGAGAGGACCCTACCCACCACGAGATCGCCGGTCACGGCCGCGGCATGGATTTCCTCTTCCTCCAGGCCCACCTTCACAAGGGCAGCTGCCAGCGCGGGCACATCGAGCCCTGCGGGAACCTCGGCGTGCTCGCCGAGCCATTCGAGCGGTACGTACGGCATCAGGCGCCCTTTCCGTTAAGTCCGAAGAAGCGGGAGAAGCGCTGATCGCCCTCGACGATGTCGTGCATATCCGCGATTCCGTGGCGCAGCATCAGCGTGCGCTCGAGGCCCATCCCGAAGGCGAAGCCCGAGTAGACATCCGGATCGATCCCCGTGGCGCGCAGCACGTTGGGGTTCACCATGCCGCAGCCGCCCCACTCGATCCAGCCGGGACCGCCCTTCTTCTGGGGGAACCAGAGGTCCATCTCGGCGCTCGGCTCGGTGAAGGGGAAGAACGAGGGGCGCAGGCGCGTGTGCGCCTCGGGGCCGAACATGGCCTTGGCAAACGCGTCGATCGTGCCCTTCAAGTTCGCCATGGTGATGCCCTTGTCGACAGCGAGACCCTCCACCTGGTGGAAGACCGGCGTGTGCGTCGCGTCGAGTGCGTCCGTGCGGAACACCTTGCCGGGGCAGGCGATGTAGACGGGAAGATCGCGCTCCAACAGCGCGCGCGCCTGCACCGGGGACGTGTGGGTGCGCAGCACGAGGTGAGACTCGGGCGCATCCACGAAGAAAGTGTCCTGCATCTGGCGCGCCGGGTGATCTGGGCCGAAGTTCAGGGCGTCGAAGTTGAACCACTCGTGCTCGAGCTCCGGGCCCTCTGCGATCTCCCATCCCATCGCGGTGAAGAAGTCGCCGATCTCCTCGATCAGAAGCGAGAGCGGGTGCCGACTGCCGACGGCGATGCGATCGGCCGGGGTGGTGACATCCACCGTCTCTTCGCGGAGCATTGCTTCGGCGGCCTCTGCCTCGAGGACGCCGGTCCGATCGGCGATCGCCTTCTGGAGCCGGCCACGGGCCATGCCGAGGTTCTTGCCTGCGGCGGCCTTATCCTTGGGCTCGAGCCCGCCGATGGCACGGTTGGCGAGGGTCAGCGGCGCCTTGTCGCCGGTATGCGCGAGGCGCACCTCTTTAAGCGCTGCCAAGTCGCCGGCGTCGGCGATGGCCACGAGAGCATCGTTGACCGCAGCGTCGACCGCCGCGGCATCGAGTGGAGAGAGCATTGGGTCCCTTTCTACAACGCCCCTAAGTGTAGAAGGTCTCCACGCCGTACCGCGCCGACGAGCAAGTATGCGGACGACGTGTTACGTTGATCACATGCGAGTTTCGGACATTATCAGCGCCAAGAGTGGCGTGGTCACGCTTCCGCCAACCGCAACAATCACCGAGTTGATCGCGGTGCTTGCCGAGCGCCGCATCGGAGCTGTGGTGATTGTTGACGAGCTGGGACTCGCGGGGATCGTCTCCGAGCGGGACGTGATCCGCTACATCAACGGCACCGAGAATCCGGCTGATCCCGTTGCCGACATCATGACCACCACCGTCCACACCTGCCGCCCCACGGATGATCTCGGCGAACTTGCCTCCGTGATGACAAACGAGCGCATCCGCCACCTGCCCGTGCTCGAGGGAGGCAATCTCGTGGGTATCGTCTCGATCGGCGATGTGGTGAAAGCTCGGCTCGACGATCTCGAGGCCGAGCGCGACCACCTGGAGCGCTACGTCCACGGCTGATCGCGCAACGAGTGCAGTTGCAGGATCTACCAACGCGATTCCGCTGAAATACGTACACCAGTCACCCAAAACACCCCCCACACAGCCATTTCCCGCGCCTGGTGTACGGATTTCAGCGCATCCGCGAGATGACGGATATAGCGTGGCCGTATGACTTCGGTGTGGGCGTGCGGACTCTCGACCCTCGACCTGACCTATCGCGTGCCCGCTCCCCCGCCCCCCGGCATCAAGATCGCCGCCGAGAGCGCCGCAGTGGATGCTGGCGGCCCGGCGCTGAACGCCGCACGCACCGCGCGTGCCTTGGGTGCAGAAGTCACGCTCGTGACTGCACTTGGTAACACGCCCGTGAGTTCCCTGATCCGCGAGTTCCTCGGCGGTGTCACGGTGCATGATGTCGCCGAGTCCGGCTACCGCGCACCTGTCTCCTCGGCCGCGGTGGATGTGACCGGCGCCCGGACCATCGTGTCCGCAAACGCAGAAGGAGCGCAGTTCATCACGCCGCCACATCTCGGCCCGTGCGACGCACTCCTGATTGACGGTCATCTGATGGATCCCTCGATCGAACTGGCGCGCACCGCCCGCGAACGCGGCATCCCGGTGATTCTCGATGGCGGCTCGTGGAAAGACGGGCTCGACGAGTTGGCGCCGCTCCTGACGGTGGCCGCGCTCTCGGATGACTTTGCCGTGCCGGGCACGAGCGATCCGCTCGCCTGGTGCGCGGAGCACGGAATCGGCGTCGTGCTTCAGACCCATGGCGCCGGCGTGATCGAGGTCCTCTCCGACGGCGAGCGCTCGCGGATCGAGGTCCCGCAGGTCGAGGTGGTGGACACCCTCGGCGCCGGGGACGTGTTCCATGGGGCACTGGCGTACGCGCTCGCTACGGGCTCCCCGATTGGCGACGCGATCCGTGGTGCCGCCGTGATCGCCTCCGAGTCCGTACGCCACGAGGGCGCCTTGACCTGGGCAGTCCGCTGATTGAGCGGAGTCGCAACGCGACGGAGCGCCGTGCTGAGCGAGCAGTTGCGAGTCGAAGTATCAAAATCATGGTGAGAGAATCAGATTTCACACGATGGTTTCCACTTCGGCCTGCGGCCTCCGGTCAACCAACGAGAGTTCTGAAGGAGCCAAATGTCCTGGACTGAGCACGTCATCTGGTGGCACGCCTACCCCCTCGGCTTCGTGGGTGCGCCGATCCGCGAGCCCGACGGCGCTGGCCCCCACCACCGGCTGAGGCGCCTGGTCCCGTGGCTCGACCACATCACGCGGCTCGGCGCGAATGGCCTCCTGCTGGGACCGATCTTCGCCTCCACGACCCACGGCTACGACACCGAGGACTTTTTCCGAATCGATCCTCGGCTCGGTGACGAATCAGATTTCGACGCGCTGGTTGCCGCCGCCCACGAGCGTGGCATCAAGGTGTGCCTGGATGGCGTGTTCAACCATGTCTCGGAGCACCACCCTTTCGTGCGCGACGCCCTCGCGAACGGTCCGGGCAGCGAGTACGGACAGTGGTTCCGAATCGACTGGAGTCACCCCGAGGGGCCGCGGCCGGACGTTTTCGAGGGGCACGGTTCCCTCGTGGCGCTCAACCATGCGCACCCGCCCGTACAGGAGTATGTGGCGCAGGTGATCGGGTACTGGTCGGATCGCGGGGTGGATGCCTGGCGGCTCGACGCCGCCTACTCGGTGGATTCGGCGTTCTGGAGGGCGGTGCTCCCCCGCGCCCGCGAGCGCCAGCCGCACCTCTGGTTCCTCGGCGAGGTGATCCACGGCGACTACCCGGCGATCGTCGAGGCGGCCACGTTCGATTCGGTGACGCAGTACGAACTGTGGAAGGCCATGTGGTCCTCACTCAAGGACGGCAACTTCTTCGAGCTCGATCACGCACTACAGCGGCACAACGAGTTCCTTGATACGTTCGCCCCGAATACCTTCATTGGGAACCACGACGTCACTCGCATCGCCACCCAGATCGGTACCGATAAGGCCGTGCTCGCGCTGGTGCTGCTGATGACCGTGGGCGGCGTGCCCTCCATCTACGCCGGCGACGAGCTCGGCTATGAGGGACTCAAGGAGGAGCGCTGGGGTGGCGATGACGCGATCCGCCCCGAGTTCCCGGAGACGCGACCCACCAGCGACCCCACCCTGGATCGGTACAAAGCCATGGTAAGTATTCGCCGTCGGTATCCGTGGCTCCATTCCGCGCGAACGAAGACGCTCAAGCTTGAGAACACTGAGTATTCCTACCAGCTGTATGACGGCGAGGGCCATGCGCTCACGATCGATCTCGGCCTGGAGCCGCGACCGAACGCCGTCATCCGAAACGAGCGGGGCGAAACCCTCTTCGGGTTCTAGCCGAACGTCGCCGCATCGATCACGAAGCGGAAGCGGACATCCGAGGCGAGCACGCGCGCCCAGGCCTCGTTGATCTGCTCGGCGCCGATGATCTCGACCTCGGGGGCGATGCCATGCTCGGCGCAGAAATCGAGCATCTCTTGGGTCTCGGCGATGCCGCCGATCGTGGATGCGGCAATCGACCGGCGATTGTTCTGCAGCGTGAACTCCACGATCTCAATAGGCTCTGGCGAGGCCGCAACGGTGATGAACGTGCCGTCGAGGGCGAGCAGCTTCAGGAACGCGTTCGTGTCGAGCGACTGGCTGATCGTGTTGAGGATAACGTCGAAGCTGCCCTTGAGTTCGGTGAACGTTGCCGGGTCGCTGGTGGCGTAGTAGTGGCTGGCGCCCATCGCGAGGCCGTCCTCCCGCTTGGAGAGGGTGCGCGAGAGCACGGTGACCTCGGCGCCGAGCGCGTGCGCAATCTTCACGGCCATGTGGCCAAGCCCGCCCAGCCCGACGACGGCCACTCGCGTTCCGGGGCCCACGTTCCAGTGGCGAAGGGGCGAGTAGGTGGTGATTCCCGCGCAAAGGAGCGGCGCCACCTTCTCGTACGGGATCGACTCGGGGACACGAAGCACGAAGTCTTCGTCCACCACGATCTCGGTGGAGTAGCCGCCCTGCGTGATTGTGCCGTCGAGGTCGGTGCCGCCGTAGGTCTGGATGTTCCCCTTCTCGCAGTACTGCTCGAGGCCCGCACGGCACGCATCGCATTCGCGGCAGGAGTTCACCATGCAACCAACACCCACGCGGTCGCCGACGGCGTGCTTGGTCACTTCGGCACCCACCTCGGCCACGGTTCCCGCGATCTCGTGGCCCACCGTGAGCGGGTACGTCTGCGGACCCCAGTCGCCGCGGACCGTGTGAATGTCCGAGTGACAGATGCCCGCCCACGCGATCGCGATCCGCACATCCTTCGGGCCCACAGCGCGGCGCGTCACCGTGCCCGGCTCGAGCGGGGCCTCCACGGACGGGGCAACAATGGCGGGAACGGTGGTCATGGGTCCTCCAGAGCGTCGGGCGATTCTTCTCTCCCAGCCTAGTCCTCACCACTGAGCCTGGAAGACATCAGCAGGTAAGTTATCCGGCTCTCCTGACGTATCTGTGGGTTAGTTGCGTCCGGGGAGTGTGGGGCGGTATCCGCCGAGGTGGAGCATGGCGAGTGCGATGAGTGGTTCTGGGCTGTGGAATCCGAAGGCGATGCGGGTGATGAGTCGGATCTTGGTGTTCACTGATTCGACCAGTCCGTCACCGAGTTCTCGACGCCCAAAGCAGCACGCCATAGTCTGGAGTCACGCACGCCACCCACAGATACGTCAGGAGAGCCGGAAAACTTCGACAAGGCTTGCGTGGTTTCGTCTCGCTGCGCTCGCTCTACCCAAAGCAGCCAGGTCAGTGCTGGGCGGCGGCTGAGGCGTAGAGGCAGACGGCGGCCGCTGCCGCCACGTTGAGCGACTCGGCCTTGCCGAAGAGCGGGATCGAGGCAGTCGCGTCGCAGGCCGCAAGTTCATCGTCGGAGATGCCGTGCGCCTCATTGCCGAACACCCAGGCGGTCGGCTCCGCCAGCCAAGGAGCGCCCTCGAGCACATTGAGGGAGCCACCGCCGTCGGCAGCAATCACCGCGAGCCCGGCCGCATGGGCAGCAGCTGCGGCCTCGTCGAAGGACACGCCCGTCACGATCGGCAGGTGGAAAAGCGAACCGGTCGTGGCCCGCACTACTTTGGGGTTCGTCACCTCGGCGCTCCCCGAGCACACGACGACGGCGTCCGCACCCGCAGCATCGGCGATCCGAATCAGGGTGCCCAGGTTTCCAGGGTCCGAGGCTTGCGGCAGCAGCATGACCAGCCGCGCGCCGTCGAGCACATCCAGACCCACGGCAGCAGGAATCCGAGCTACCGCGAGCAGCCCTTGTGCGTCCCCGCTCATCGCGGCGATCACCTCACGCGTGGCCAGGTGGACATACAGACCAGCCTCCCGCGCGGCGAGCACTGTCAAATCATTCGCGAGATCCACGGCAACGTAGAGATCTCGCACGAGTTCGGGCGCGTGCGCCACGAGTTCGCTGACGGCTCCGGGCCCCTCCACGAGAAACTGCCGGTGCCGGGAACGCGCCGAGCGCCCGGAGAGGGAAGCCACCTTCTTCACGCGATCGGCGTGAACGTTGGCGAGCATCTCCGGGCGCTCGGTCATGAGTGTGCGTAGAACCTACGCCGCGGGGGCGTTGACGTCCTCCGGCAGAGCCTTCTTCGCGGCCTCAACGAGGACCGAGAACGCGGCCGGGTCGTTGACGGCGAGATCGGACATCATGCGACGGTCCACCTCGATGCCGGCGAGCTTGAGGCCCTGGATGAAACGGTTGTAGGTCATGCCCTCGGCGCGGACAGCGGCATTGATGCGCTGGATCCACAGCTTGCGGAACTCGCCCTTCTTGTCCTTGCGGTGGTCGTAGGAGTAGACGCCCGAGTGCAGGGTCTGCTCCTTCGCCTTGCGGTACAGGCGCGAACGCTGACCGCGGTAGCCCGAGGCCTGCTCGAGAACTGAACGACGCTTCTTCTTGGCGTTAACTGAACGCTTTACACGTGCCATGAGTGTTCCCCTTAGATTCCCAGCAGCTTCTTGGCTGTCTTACGGTCGCCGCCGAGCAGTTCCTTCTCCTGGGAGAGGCTGCGCTTGCGCTTGGACGACTTGTGCTCGAGCAGGTGGCGCTTGTTGCGCTGCTCGTGCATGATCTTGCCGCTTCCAGTCACCTTGAAGCGCTTCTTCGCACCGGAGTGCGTCTTGTTCTTGGGCATCTCGTGTCCTTTTCCTTATTACTCAGCCGTGGGCTTCTCGGCCTCTGCGGCCTCGGCCTCGCGGGCCTCGCGCCTGCGGCGCTGCTCGCTCTTGGCCTGGGTCTTCTTCTTCAGCGGTCCGATCACCATCGTCATGTTGCGGCCGTCAAGGCGCGGCTGCGACTCAACGGTGCCGTACTCGGCGATGTCCTCCGCGAGGCGCTGCAGGAGCCGCGCACCCATTTCGGGGCGGGACTGCTCGCGACCGCGGAACATGATCATGACCTTGACCTTGTCGCCACCTTCGAGGAAGCGAACCACATGGCCCTTCTTGGTCTCGAAGTCGTGGTCGTCGATCTTGAGGCGGAACCGGATCTCCTTGAGCTGCGTGTTCGCCTGATTACGGCGGGCATCGCGTGCCTTCATGGCCGACTCGTACTTGAACTTGCCGTAATCCATGAGGCGGGCAACCGGCGGCTTAGCCTCCGGGGCAACCTCGACCAGGTCGAGATCGGCGTCGGCAGCGAGGCGAAGGGCCTCCTCGATACGGACGATGCCAACCTGCTCGCCCGAGGGTCCCACGAGGCGTACCTCGGGGACTCGAATCCGATCATTGATGCGGGGTTCGCTGATGAGAGAACTCTCCTTGTTTCGTTGTCTGTGGCTAGCACAGGGTTGTCCGCGCATAAAAAAACCCGTGCGCGGTTGCGACACGGAACAGGACTCACGAGGAGCCCGTGACCTAGAACCCGGCCCCCGTGAGGGAACCTAGGTGGGAGTGATCCGCTTCGCATGATACGCCGGGTGGCGTATCTGGCCGAGCACAATGCTACCAGAGGCCGACGGCGATGGGTGGGGCCGCGCTTACTCGGGCAGTGACGTTGGATACAGTTCGATCGAATCGACACGCTCGCGGAGCAGTTCCGCCGCCCCAATCGCCTCTGAGGCGCGCGTGATCGCCGAACGCAACTGACCGGCATCGAGACCGCGGCGGAGCGCCAGCACGATCCGCACCTCCGTGGACTGGCCCACCTCGACGCGAGCCGCGCCCACCTCTTCGATCCCCACGAGCGAGGAAATCACGGCGTTGGTGACCTCGGGGTCCTCCCACGCTGGAATCCACGGGACCTCGTTCGCCAGGGCCAAGGTGGCTGGCCTTCCGATCAGGACGGCCTCGTCGTCGGGATCGAGCAGCAGCATGTGGATGCCCGAGTTCAGGGCCGTGCGGGCCGCTCCCACGCCGTAGACGGGCACAGGCCGCGCCTCGGCGTTCCACGCAGTCATTGCCGGGAACGAACTAAAGACCGGCAGCGCGTGCCGCCCATCGCCCACCTCCACGGTGATCATGGGCGGCGGATCGCAATCCTCCTCGTGCTCGCCATTCGGCCCCACATAGGACGGGCGCTCGTGCGGCATCATCGGCACCAGCACGCGGGAGGACCCCAACACGCTCACGACGGCGGGGGTGCGCCCAGGCGGGGCAACCTCCTTGGCGGCGGTGATGGCGGGTGGTTGCGTGCCGTCATCGTTCGAGAACGGGTTCGGCGCCAGCTTCGGGTTGTTCTTCAGCGGCGTGGGCGGCACGGGTGCCGCGACCTCCGCGGGGATGCCAAGCTCAGCCATTAGCCACCTCCAGGGCCTCCTCGAGCGTGAATCGACCGGCGTAGAGCGCCTTGCCCACGATCGCTCCCTCGATGCCCTGCGGCACGAGCGCCGCGAGCTGGGCGATGTCATCGAGGTTCGAGATACCGCCGGAGGCCACTACGGGCGCGCCGGTCTTCGAGGCAACCTCCACGAGCAGGTCCACGTTTGGGCCGCGTAGCGTACCGTCCTTGGTCACGTCCGTGACCACGTAGCGCGAGCAGCCGTCCTTCTCCAGGCGGTCCAGGACCTCCCAGAGATCGCCGCCCTCGCGTGTCCAGCCGCGCGCTGCGAGCGTTGTGCCGCGAACATCGAGCCCCACGGCCACGCGGTCGCCGAACTCGCCGATCGCCCGCGAGGTCCACTCGGGGTCCTCGAGCGCGGCGGTGCCGAGGTTCACGCGCGCGGCGCCCGAACCGAGAGCGCGGCGCAGCGACTCGTCATCACGGATACCACCTGAGAGCTCCACCTTTACGCCGAGCTCGCCCACGATGCGCGCGAGCAGTTCGGCGTTCGAGCCGCGGCCAAAAGCCGCATCGAGGTCCACGAGGTGGATCCACTCGGCGCCCGCATCCACCCACGCCTGGGCGGCGGCCATCGGATCGCCGTAGCCCGTCTCGGTGCCGGCCTCTCCTTGGGTGAGGCGGACGGCCTGGCCGTCGACGACGTCGACCGCGGGCAGCAGAACGAGAGACATGGTGACCTTTCGGGGTACTTACAGGGTGCCGATCCAGTTTGCCAGGAGCTGCGCCCCGGCATCGCCGGACTTCTCAGGGTGGAACTGGGTGGCCGCCAGCGGCCCGTTTTCGACGGCGGCCACGAAGTCCACGCCGTGCGTGGCCCAGGTGGCACGCGGCGGATTGGTGGGCCCCACCATTCCTTCGGCCGGATCCGTGAGGACGCCGTAGGAGTGGACGAAGTAGAAGCGTTCGTTGCGAACGCCGTCGAACAGGATCGAGTTCTCAGGTGGGCGCACCTCGGACCAGCCCATGTGCGGCACCACCGGGGCATCGAGGCGCACCACGTCACCGTGCCACTCGCCGAGGCCCGGCGTCACACGGCCGTGCTCGTGGCCGGAATCGAAGAGCACCTGGAGGCCCACGCAGATCCCGAGCACCGGGCGGCCGCCCGCAAGCCGGCGGTCGATCAGGCGCGGTGCGTCAACGGCGCGCAAGCCTTTCATCACCGCGTCGAAGGCGCCCACACCGGGCACCACGAGTCCATCGCATTCGCCGACGGCGTTCGGATCGGCCGTGAGCTCTACGGTGGCACCCACGCGCTCGAGCGCGCGCACGGCGGAGCGAACGTTGCCCGATCCGTAATCGAGCACCACAACGTTTGGCACTACTTCTTCCTCTTCTTCAGCCCGCGCGTGAACATGCGTGTGGCCTTCCAGCGTGGCAGGGTGGAGGTGTCGATGAGGTCCAGATCGTCGATGCTCGTCTCGCCGATCAGGAAGTCCTCCACGTTCGAGTCGATCGATGCCACCACGAGTCCAGGTGCGATGGATTCCTCGGGATCGTCATCTTTGATCCGCCAGGCCTCCATGGTCCCATCGGTGCCCGGATTGAGCGTGGAGACGAGTAACACCACTTCGGTGTGAATAAGGTGTGTGAGCGAGCGCGCGAGGCTCGCGGCCTCCTCAGGTGCGGCGCCCGTGAGTGCCGCGAACGGGTCCACGTCCTCGCCCAGCTCCATCACCACGGCCGCGCCAGTACTGGACGCAAGCACGCGCGTTTTCAGGTCGGAGAGTGCGGCGAGCCCAGCGAGCGCCTCCCCCGAGGCGACCGGGGTCAGCACGCACGCCACACGGCGCGGGCCAATGCTCGCAACGAGTTCGTCGAACTCGTCCACCGTTACAGGGCTCCCTTGGTCGAGGGAATCCCCTCAACACGCGGGTCGGGAGCCACGGCCGCACGTAGTGCCCGCGCGAGCGCCTTGAACTGCGCCTCCACGATGTGGTGCGGGTCCCGACCGGCGAGCACGGTGACGTGCAGGCAGATGCCGGCATTCAACGCGAGAGACTCGAAGACGTGCCGCGTGAGCGCTCCCGTGTAGTGCCCGCCGATCAGGTGGTACTCCTGGCCCTCGGGCTCGCCCGTGTGCACAACGTAAGGCCGCCCGGCCACGTCCACGACGGCGCACGCGAGCGCCTCGTCCAGCGGCACGGTGGCGTCGCCAAAGCGCGAGATCCCGGCCTTGTCGCCGAGCGCCTCTCGCAGGGCCTGTCCGAGGCAGATCGCGGTGTCCTCCACGGTGTGGTGCACGTCGATTTCGGTGTCCCCCGTGGCGCGCACGGTGATGTCGATCAGCGAGTGCTTGGCGAGCGCCGTCAGCATGTGGTCGTAGAACGGCACGGTGGTGGAGATATCCGCGCGGCCGGAACCGTCGAGGTTGATCTCAACGGTCACGTTCGATTCGCTCGTGACGCGCTCAATGCGTGCAGTCCTCATGTGACCTCCAATAGTGCGGTGCGGAACGCAGCCATTTCCTCGGGTGACCCAACCGTAACCCGCAGATGTCCCGGCGGCCCCACCTCGCGAATGAGAATACCGCGTGCGAGCAGTTCGTCCCACACCTTGCGGCGGTCGTCGAGCGGTCCGAAGAGCACGAAGTTCGCGTCCGACGGCGCCGGGCTGAAGCCGTTTTCCACCAGCCACTCGACCAGTTGGTCGCGTTCGGCGCGCAACGAGGCGATCTGCGCCATCAGCGTCTCCGAGTGCGAGAGAGCCGCCCGCGCGACCGCCTGAGTGAAGGCCGAGAGGTGATACGGCAACCGCACCACGGTGAGCGCATCCACCACGGGCCGCTGTGCGGCGAGGTAGCCGAGCCGGAGCCCGGCCATGCCGAACGCCTTGGACATGGTTCGCGTGACCACGAGGTGCGGGTAGACCTCACGCAGTGCGAGCGCCGAGGGCGTATCGGCACGCCGGAACTCGCCGTAGGCCTCGTCGATCACCACCACGGTGTCGGTTCCCTCGGGACCGGCCCCGCGCGCGGCCTCGGCGATCGCCTCAATCTCTGCGAGGCTCAGCGCCGTCCCAGTCGGGTTGTTCGGCGAGGCCAGCAGCACCACCGAGGGCGAGAGTTCGGCGATCGCGGCGAGGGCCGCGTCGCGATCGATCGTGAAGTCCGCGCGGCGCGGGAGCGTACGCCATTCCGTGAGCGAGTCCCGCGCGTACTCGGGGTACATCGAGTAGGTGGGATCGAAACCGAGCGCGATCCGGCCCGGCCCGCCGAACGCCGTCAGCAAGTGCAGCATGATCTCGTTCGAACCATTCCCCGCCCAGATCTGCTCGGCAGGAATCTCGACGCCAGATTCCTTCAGGAGGTATGCGGCGAGATCGCGGCGTAACTCCATGAAGTCGCGGTCCGGGTATCGGTTGGCGCCGAGCGCGGCTTGGGCGGCGGCGTCGGCGATATCCCGCACCACCTCAGGGGCGGGCGCATACGGGTTCTCGTTGACGTTCAAGATCACGGGCACGTCGATCTGGGGTGCGCCGTAGGGCTCGAAGCCCTCGAGGTCCTTGCGGAGGGGAAGCGTCACGCGTCACCTCGCACTCGTGCCGCGAAGCCGTGCGCAGGCAGATTCTCCGCCTCGGCGAGAGCCGTGAGTGGATCAGTGACCTTCGCGAGCGCGGCGCGATCGTACTCGATCACCTGCACGGGCTTGATGTAGCTCATCGCCGAGAGCCCGGCCGCGAACCGTGCCGTACCGCCGGTGGGCAGCACGTGATTCGAGCCCGAGATGTAGTCGCCGAGCGGCACCGGACTATACGGGCCCACGAAGATCGCACCGGCGTTGTGGATGCGGCGCGAGACCGCTGCGGCGTCGGCCGTCTGGATCTCGAGGTGCTCGGCCGCGTAAGCGTTGGCGGCGTCGATCGACTCATCGAGGTTCGCGGTCAGGACTATTCCGGACTGCGAACCGCCGAGCGCCGTCGAGATCCGCTCCGAGTGCGTCATCTGCGGCACGAGCTCGGCCAGCGCGGCCTCGACTGCGTCCGCGAGCTCCACGCTGTGTGTGATCAGCACCGAGGCGGCGGCGGGATCGTGCTCGGCCTGCGAGATCAGGTCCGCTGCCACGTACCGCGGATCGGCCGTCGCATCCGCGATGATCGCGATCTCGGTGGTGCCGGCCTCCGCGTCGATGCCCACGGTGCCCATCACGGCGCGCTTAGCGGCGGCCACGTAGATGTTGCCGGGGCCGGTGACCACGTCCACGGGGACGCACTCCCCCGCGCCATAGGCAAACATGGCGATGGCGCTCGCGCCGCCCGCGGCGTAGACCTCGTCCACGCCGAGTAGCGCGCAAGTGGCGAGGATGGTGGGGTGCACGCTCCCGAACTCGCGCTGAACCGGCGAGGCGACCGCGAGCGAGGCGACACCAGCGGCCTGCGCCGCCACCACATTCATCACCACGGATGAGGGGTACACGGCGAGCCCGCCGGGCACGTACAGACCCACGCGCTGCACGGGAACCCAGCGCTGCGTGATCGTGCCGCCGGGAATGATCTCGGTGACGGTCTCGGGCGGAACCTGGACGCCGTGGCCGGCGCGGGCGTGCGCGATCGAGATCTCGAGGGCCTCACGAACGGCCGAGTCGAGCGTGGCCAATGCGGAGTCGAGTTCTGCCTGCGGCACTCGCAGCGTTGCCGGGCGGACGCCGTCGAACTTTTCGGAGGACTCCATGACGGCGTCCTCTCCGCGATGGCGCACGTCCTCGATGAGCGGGCCGACGGCGTCCAGCGCGCCAGCGATGTCGAGTCCAGCCCGCGGGAGGGCCATTCCGGGTGAATAGGTGAGACGCCGAAGCATGTGCCAAGTCTATGGTGCCTCGCGCGCGGCCCGGGTGCCCGTCCAGTTATCCGGACACCGCTAGCCGAGGCAACCGGGGCCGAGGAGCGCCTTGAGATCGCCGGAGAGGTCCGGGCCCGGCTCCACGCGGTAGCGGTCGCCGAGTTGCACCAAGTGGGAGCCGTCTCGTGCCACGACTCTCATGAACATGGGCGTATCGCCGGGGTGTCGCAACAGCAGGTCCCGCAGTTCCGTAATCAACGGTTCGGTGCAGCGCGGCTCGGCGATTCGTAACGTGATCGGCGCAGACTTCGCGGCGTCCAGGGTGTTGAGGACTTCCAGTTCCTGCCCAATTGGTGTGGGCGCATCATCTCGAACTTGGATTCGGGCGGTCACCTTCACGACCTGGTCCGCCGCTAACGTGACCGCCACCTTCTGGTACTGGCCTGGGAAGAACATCACCTCGGTCTCACCGGAGAGGTCCTCGACGGTCGCGATTGCCCAGGTCTTGCCCTGCTTCGTCACGCGCCGGGACACCGCGGTGACCAGTCCGGCGAGCGTCACGGTCGCGCCATCGCCGGGGCCGTCCAGGAGTTCTCCAATTTGGATCGACGCGGATCGGTCCAGTAGGTTCTCCAGCCCAAACAGCGGGTGATCGGACACGTAGAGGCCCAGCATTTCGCGCTCGAAGCCCAGCTTGTCGCTCTTCTCCCATTCCTCCAGATCGGGCACGGTGACCGTCATGGTCGGCTCGGCCGCCTCGTCCATCGAGAACAGATCGAATTGCCCGGCGGCCTCATTCCGCTTGATCGAAATGATCTCGTCGATCGCTTCTTCGTGGATCGCAACGAGTGCACGCCGGGTGTGGCCGAGCGAATCGAGCGCGCCCGCCTTCGTGAGCGATTCGATCACGCGCTTGTTGCAGACCTGGATCGGAACCTTCGAGAGGAAGTCCGAGAACGAGGTGTACTCCCCCGCTTCACGTCCCTCGATGATCCCTTCGACCACGTGGATGCCCACGTTCCGGATGCCGGCAAGCCCGAACCGGATGTCCGTTCCCACCGGGGTGAAGTTCTCGGATGAGGCATTCACATCGGGGGTGAGCACGGTGATCCCCATGCGGCGGCACTCGGAGAGGTAGGCGGCCATCTTGTCCTTGTTGCCCTGCGTGGAGGTCAACAGCGCCGCCATGTACTCCGTAGGGTAATTCGCCTTCAGGTAGGCGGTGTAATACGCGACGAGGGCGTAGGCGGCGGAGTGCGACTTGTTGAATGCGTAGCCGGAGAACGGGACGAGGATCTCCCAGAGCTTGTCGATGCATGCATCAGAATAACCGTTCTTGAGCATGCCTTCGCGGAAGGGAATCTTCTCCTTGTCGAGGATCTCCTTCTTCTTCTTACCCATGGCGCGCCGCAACATGTCTGCGCCACCGAGCGAGTAGCCAGCCACCTTCTGCGCGATCGCCATGACCTGCTCTTGATAGACGATCAGGCCGTAGGTCGTGTCGAGGATCTCCGCGAGCGGCTCGGCGAGCTCGGGGTGGATCGGCTCCACCTTCTGCTGACCGTTCTTACGTAGTGCGTAGTTGGTGTGCGAGTTCGCGTCCATCGGGCCGGGCCGGTAGAGCGCAATGGTCGCCGAGATGTCCTCGAAGTTGTCCGGGCGCATCTGCCGCAGGAGTGTGCGGAGGCCACCACCGTCGAGCTGGAACACACCCAGCGAATCGCCGCGCGCGAGGAGCTGGTACGTGGGCTTGTCGTCAAATGGGAGGTGCTCCAGATCGGGCACGTCCTTACCGTTTGCCTCAATGTTCTCCAACGCGTCGGAGATCACCGTGAGGTTGCGCAGGCCGAGGAAGTCCATCTTCAGCAGGCCGAGGTCCTCGCACAGTGGATACTCGAACTGCGTGATCTGGTAACCCTCCTTTGGGTGGCGCATCACGGGAATGATGTCCGTGAGCGGCTCCGAGGACATGATCACGGCGCAGGCATGCACGCCCCAGTTGCGCTTGATTCCTTCGAGCCCGGTCGCGAGATCGATGACCTTCTTGACGTCCGGGTCCTCGTGATAGAGCTGGCGTAGCCCCGTCGCTTCCCCATAGCGCTCGTAGGTCGAGTCAAACAGCTTGCCGAGCGGAATGTCTTTCGCCGCGACGGCGGGCGGGAACGCCTTAGAGATCGTGTCGCCCATCGCGTATGGGTAGCCGAGCACTCGTGCCGAGTCTTTGACGGCGGCCTTCGGCTTCATAGTGCCGAAGGTGACCACCTGCGCCACGCGATCGTCGCCGTACTTCTCGGTCACGTACTCCATGACCTCGTCCCTGCGGCGATCATCGAAGTCCACATCGAAGTCCGGCATCGAGACGCGCTCCGGGTTGAGGAAGCGCTCGAAGAGCAGGCCATGCTCGATCGGATCCAGGTCCGTGATGCGCAGGGCGTAGGCAACCATCGAGCCGGGACCGGAGCCACGGCCGGGTCCCACGCGAATGCCGCGGTCTTTCGCCCAGTTGATGAAGTCCGCAACCACGAGGAAGTAGGCCGGGAATCCCATCTGCAGGATGATCCCGGTTTCGTACTCGGCACGCTGGCGCACCTCCGAGGTGACACCCTCTGGGTAGCGGTACTCGAGGCCGCGCTCAACCTCCTTAATGAACCAACTCGTGACATCCTCACCCGCGGGGACCGGGAAGTTGGGCATGTAGTTGGCGCCGTCGGCCGTGGTACGGAACGAGACGTCGCATTGCTCGGCGATCAGGAGCGTGTTCGTGAGGGCTTCGGGGACATCCGCGAACGTGCGATACATGTCGTCCGTCTCGCGCAGATAGTACGTGTTGCCTTCGAAGGCAAATCGATCGGGATCGTCGAGCGTGGTGCCCGTGGCCAGACAGAGCATCGCCGCGTGCGTGTCCTGCTCATCGGCACTCACATAGTGTGAGTCGTTGGTGGCCACGAGTGGCGCGCCGATCTTCTTGGCGAGCTCGATCAGGTCCTTCTTGGTACGGTGCTCGATCTCGATCCCGTGGTCCATCAGCTCCACGTAGAAGTTCTCGCGGCCGAAGATGTCCTGAAACTCCCCCGCCGCGTCGATCGCCTCGTCGAGTTGCCCGAGCCGCAGCCGAGTCTGAACCTCACCGGAGGGGCATCCGGTTGTGGCGATCAATCCTTCGCCGTACGTGTTCAACAGCTCGCGGTCCATGCGCGGCCATTTGCCCCATTGTCCCTCCAACGAGGCGTGTGAACCCATCCGCATCAGATTGTGGAGACCGGTGTTGTTCTTCGCCCACATCGTCATGTGGGTATATGAACCACGCGAGGAGACGTCATCTTTGCTCTGCTCGGGCGTACCCCAGGTAACCCTGGTGCGATCCCGCCGCGATGTCCCTGGTGTCAGGTACGCTTCGATCCCAATGATTGGCTTCACACCGTACTTCTGGGCAGTCTTGTAGAAGTCGTACGCGCCAAAGAGATAGCCGTGATCGGTGATCCCGAGCGACTTCTGGCCGTTCTCAACCGCCTTCTGAAAGAGCGGGTCCAGCTTCGCCGCCCCGTCCAGCATCGAGTACTCGGTGTGAACGTGGAGGTGAGCAAAATCCGGCATGTGATCCAGTGTAAGGACCGCCGCCCACACGTGCGTGAAGCGTCCGGCACACGGCCCACCCGCCGCGTAACAACGCCCAATTACGGCGTGTCGACAAACACCCGCTCAGCCATAGAGACACCGGCTTAGTCGAGTCCCTCCGCCGTCCGCCCAAGAGATACCCCAGACTGCGGGCCGTGAGCATCGTCGAGCTCAGCGAGCAGCGCTCGCCGTTCCTCCTTCAGTAGCTCGATCAACTGACGAGTGTCCTCCTGGTCAGCGATATCCCGAACTACTTCTGCTCCATGCATGCCCAGCTGTACGTCAAGTGCTGACTCTTGACTTGCCAGTCGACGCTCAACCGCTGTGAGTCGGCGCTCGACGTCGACGGGAGTGTCCTGCGTACCCAGCAAATCGCACCAGTGGTCAGTCACCGAGTCTTCCCCTCTCGCCTTTCGAAACACGCTATATCGGAGCACTGACAAGAGCCCTCCGCGCCGTGTGGGTGGCCTGCCCTAAGCTCGAAATCGCAAGCAATAAGTGTGCCAATCAAACGGAAGGGCAGCGCGATGAAGCCCGCACCCACGATCCCAGAGATCCTCCTAGACGAAGACCTCCCGGCGGAGCTCCTACGTGACTACTTCAACCTCCGTAATCCTCAGACCCTGCCCTACTTCTCTGGAGCCAAGTTCGAGACGCTCGGTCACCGTTGGGATCAAGCCTCCACGACGAACAAAATCACTCCGGAGGATCTCCTCGCAGTCTCATGCTTGGCTGTGAATATCCCGGGCCGCGCAGCAATCAACATTCTTGAAGAGCAGAAGAAGGACATCACGAAGCTGCTCGAGCAGATACCCGACACTAGCTTGACCTTGTGGGACGCCAGAGAGAGCGACATCGACACGAGCTCTGCCATGAACAACCTTTGGAATCTACTCAACTCGAATCACAACATGGGCCCGACGACGATCAGTAAGCTGATGGCTCGCAAACGCCCCAATTTGATTCCCATTTTCGACAGTGTTGTCAGTTCCGCACTCGACCTAAAGAAGTCAACGAACCACTGGACAACGATGCGCGATCTGATGGTGACATCTGTCGAAGGCGAACTGCTCCATATCCGACTCCAGCGCCTCGTCGACAAGATCGAACTCGACTATGTGACACCACTTCGAGCATTCGACGTGATCGTGTGGTACTTCAAGAATCCGAGGCTCAATAAGCGACGACATGAGGAGGGCCTGACTCTGGCATCGGAGCGACCCATTGGGTGAGCCCGTCTGAACTTGCTGCCAACCCCCGCTCTGAATCGCCGTTGCCCGAAGTACGGAATGTGCGTGGACGGCTGGATGCTCACCTGGTTTCGACTTCAGCCCCTCCGGGCCTTCGCTCACGAGAACATGCGCCATGCCTTGGTGCCAGTCGGGTGGTCTCAGAGTGTTCATTCTTCTTCAACGAGTTCCGCCACTACGTCTTCGATTAGACCAGTGAGGGCTTGACCAAAGGCTCTAGTCTCGCTCTCGGTGTCGAGGAAGACGAACTGAGTGCCATCGAGACTTGCGCCCATATAGGCTCGGCCACCTTCAGGCCCTGAAGGACTCGCGATTAGCGCGACTCGTGAATCGACCCCAAACTCTTCATCTAGGGGATCGATGACGGGGAGATCAGAAGCGAGATCAACGGCAACTGCGAGATCATCGTTCCACGAGCTTATTGACGCCCTATAGCGCTCAAGCGCTGAACGTACGTTCGCAGATATCTCGCTGCGCAGTGTCACTGTCGCCGTCTCAGATGAGTTCTTCCCCTCAGTGACAACACCCATGGATAGCCAGGCCACATATGCTTCGTGCTTCTCCCGGAGCGCCTTGTTGTACGCATCGAAGACAGATCTCTCTTCCTCGCGTGCATTCTGAATCGCATCCTCTGCCTCATCCACCGTGATGGGGATAAACTACCCGGAGTCCTTGAAGTACTTCCTAGGTTTCTCGACGCGGAGGACTGGCGAGAGCTCGGCACTGATCGTTGCTTTCTCAGCCCCCTCCAGTTCTGTAGCCAGAACCTGAACCTTCTCCGATACCCGTTGCAACTCACTGAATAGCTCATCTTTCGATGGCATCGCCCGGCTCCTGCCCAGTCATGACTCACCCATGCTGACCCTGTGAACGCTATGCCGGACCACTGACACGAACTCCCCACGCCGTGTCGTGGCCCGTCCTAAGCTCTGAAGTACAGACAGTTGGTACTCATCCGCAAAGCCGCTGGGTGCCACTCAGCGAAAGGCCCCTGCAATGAGTTCGACGGCTTCCCTTCCTGCGATCCTCCATCCGGAGAATGATGCCCGAGCACGGGAGCTACTCAGCGACTACTTCACGTCACAGGATTGGGAAGGACATCCCAAGTTCAGCGGAGCGAAGTTCGAGAGCCTCGGCCACGCTTGGAACGAGACGGAGACGTCCAACAAGATCACTGCTTCTGACCTTCTCGCGGTGTCGTGTCTTTCCGTCAATGTTCCCGCAACCGCAACGATTGACATCCTCGGCGCCTCCGCAAGGGGAATCTCCGAGCTCCTCGCAGCAGTCCCGGACACGAATCTACCTATATGGGCTCCTGAAGCTGCCTACCAGATAGACGATCCTGAGTCCGAGATGCAACAGCTTTGGCGCCATCTTCGCAGTTACAAGGACATGGGACCGGTGAAGACCAGCAAGCTAATGGCTCGAAAGCGTCCAAACCTCATTCCGATCTACGACGATGTAGTCGGAGCCGCGCTGGGAATTCCGAACTCACTGGGACACTGGACCACCATGCGAGAGCAGATGCTAATCGAGCAGAGCGGGGGTTCCGTTGCACGAACGTCTCAAGGCAATGATCGAAGAGGAGAGTCTCGAATACGTGACCCCTCTGCGTGCCTACGATGTCATCGTCTGGTCCGCAAACAACCCCCGTCTCCAGTAGGGAGACCGAGGTTGTCCCGCTAGCTTCTGTGACAGTACACCTTCACTGTTCCGCTGACGATGCCTGATCTTGGCAGTCAGTGAACGCTATGCGTTCATTTCGCGCCAAGATCGGGCCGCCAACCACTAATTGGATCGTTCAACACGCACCAGGTTTCGTCCCCGGCCATCCGGGCCTGCGCTCAACGATCAACCGAGATCTGGTGACTCGGTGCGGGATCTTGGCAGTGGACGAACGCTATGCGTTCGCTGAGTGCCAAGATCATGCTGGGTCGGGCACCGCGACGAGGAAGAGACCACCTTGGACATGTCGTGGTGCCAGATGCCGGCGTCCAGGTAGCGCTCGCCCGAGACCGGTGCGTAACCGAGCCGACTGTAGAACTCCATCGCGTGTTCCTGCGAGGAGAGCACGATTGTCACCGCACCGTCCACGGCATATCGTTCCGCAGCCCGCCGCTCCAAGTACTCCATCAGCCCGACGCCGATCCCGCGCCCCCGCGCAGCCGCCCGCACCGCGAGCCGTCCAATATGCACGTGCCCAGGAGAATCGAACAGCACCCGACCCGTCCCGAGGCACACGCCGTCGGACAGAGCCAGCGCATGAATCGTGGTGGGCTCCAGATCGAGCGCGTCCACTTCTTCCTCGATCGGCACCTTCTGCTCGTCCACGAACACTTCGTGCCGCACGGCCCAGGCCAGGTTCATGTCGCCGTGCGAGGCAACGTCCCGGTACTCCGTCATCCGCGCAGCACCTCCAGTGCGTGCGCCAAGTCCTCCGGATACTCCGACGTGAACGTGACGGTCTTACCCGTGAGCGGATGCTCAAATGACAGCTCGACGGCGTGCAACCACTGCCGAATCAACCCCACCTCGCGCGCGAGCTTAGGATCGGCGCCATACATCGTGTCCCCCACGCAGGGATGCTTCGTGGCGGCCATGTGCACGCGGATCTGGTGCGTGCGCCCCGTCTCCAGATGCACCTCGAGTAGCGTGGCCCGCGGCATCATCTCCAGCGTCGAGTAATGCGTGATCGACGGCCTGCCATTCGCCGTCACCGCCATCTTGAAATCCGCGCCGGGGTGCCGCCCGATCGGCGCGTCAATCGTGCCCTCGGACGGGTCCGGGTGCCCCTGCACCAGTGCGTGGTAGATCTTGCGCGGCGTGCGGTCGCGGAAGGCCTGCTTCAGGATCGAATACGCCTGCTCGGACTGCGCGAGCACCATCACGCCGGACGTCCCCACATCGAGCCGCTGCACGATCCCCTGGCGCTCCGTGGCGCCTGATGTGGTGATCGGATACCCGGCCGCAAGAAGTGCACCGAGTACGGTGGGCCCCTCCCACCCAGGCGACGCATGCGCAGCCACGCCCACGGGCTTATCGATCACGATGATGTCGTCGTCCTGGTACAGAATCGTGAAGCCCTCGACTGGCGTGGGCACCACCTCGAGGCTGGGCTCATCGGGAATCGTCACGTCGAGGATCGTGCCCGCGCGCAACTTGTCCGATTTCGAGAGGGGACGGCCCTCGCAGAGCACGCCACCGCCGTCGGCCATGGCTGCCACCTTCGCCCGCGAGAGGCCCAGCATCCGCGCCAGCGCGGCATCGACTCGCTGGCCGTCCAGGCCATCGGGAACGGGTAGAAAACGAGATTCAGTCATTCTCGGGGAGAATCGACTCCCGGCGCACGGGGCCGGGATCGTCGTCGGGTGGCGTGGACTTACTGGGGCGGGAGCCGTCGATCTCAATTCCCAGCACGGCCAGCATGGCAATGCCGACGGCGGCCAGCACGATCGCGATATCCGCGACGTTGCCGACGAAGAAGTTGCCATACGCGATGAAGTCCACCACGTGCCCCTGGCCGAAGGACGGCTCACGGAAGAGCCGGTCAATCAGGTTACCGCCAGCCCCTCCCAGGAGCAGGCCGAGGCAGACGGACCACCACACTGAGCCGAGTTGCCGGGCAACTCTGATCACGACGGCGATCACAACCAGGGCGATGATCGTAAAGATCCAGGTGGCCCCCGAGGCAAACGAGAAGGCCGCGCCCGGGTTGAACACCAAGTAGAGGGTGAGCCAGTCCGCGATCAGGTTGATGCGGGACCCATCCGATAGAGCATGAACGGCCAGGAACTTGGTGACCTGGTCGACGATAAGAACCCCCACGGAAACCAGCAGAACGATCCACACCAGGCGTCCGCTCGGCGCAGGCTTTCGCGTGCGCGGGGCGGCACCAGGCTCGATGCTGTGGCGTCCCATCGGGTCCTCCTCAGGCGGAAGACGGCGACGCCAATGTGGGCGTCGCCGTCTTCCGTTGACACTAAATCTCGGGCGACTCGAGGTCGCTCGCGTCCATGTCGGACAGCAACTTCCCGAGGTAGTCCTTCATCCGCTGACGGTAGGTGCGCTCGTAGTTGCGGAGCTCGTCAATCTTGTGCTCCAGGCTGCTACGCTCGTCGTTCAGTTGCGTCAACGTCGTGTCGCGGGTGCTCTCGGCCTCGCTCACAATCTGCTCCGCCGTCGCCCGCGCCTCCGCGATGATGCGGTCCGACTCCTCGCGGCCTTCGGCCACGTACTGGTCGTGTAGCTTCTGTGCGAGAGCGAGCATGCCGGTCGCCGAATCCGAAGCGGGAACCGCAACGGGTGCTGCCGCCGCGACCGGAGCCGCCTCGACAACAGGCTCCGGTTCGGGCTCGGGCTCTGGGGCGGGAGCCTCGGCCGGAGCGGGTGCGAACGCTGCGTCCGCTGACTCGCTACGCGACAACTCGGCGATGCGCCCTTCAGCGGCACCCAGCTTCGCCTTCAACTCCTCGTTCTCGGCGTAGACAGCACGCATGGTGCTGACAACCTCGTCGAGGAAGTCATCCACCTCGTCCTGGTCGTAGCCATCCCGGAACTTGGTCGTCTGGAAGCTCTTGTTGAGAACGTCGTCTGCGCTGAGCAGCGCCATGTCGCCTCCTAGTAAGTGGTCCGATACGAGCGTTAGTTGCCCGCTCGTCTCACTTTAGCGGATTGCAACCATTTCGCCCCTACAAAGCGTACGCAAATGCCAAGAGTACTGATCTCACAACGAGCAACACCACCAACACGACCATGAAACCGAGGTCAAGGGAGATGCCACCGAGATTCAGAGGAGGGAGAACACGGCGCAGGGCATTAATGGGCGGATCGGTCAGTGCATATGAGATGTTCGCGAGCACGAGGACGATGCCCGATGGCCGCCAGGACCGCGCAAAACCACGGATCCAGTCGAAGATGGCACGGGCCATCAGCAACACAATCAGAACAGAGATCGCAAATGCGAGAATCTGCAGAAGAGCGCTCATCTAGCCCTGGTTGAAGAAATGTGCTTCAGCGTGCTCACCATTGATCGCAACATGTGATGGTGAGAGCAGGAACACACGATTCGTGACCCGCTCAATCACGCCGTGCAGGCCGAACACAAGGCCCGCGGAGAAATCCACCATCCGCTTTGCTTCGGCTTCGCTCATGCCGGTGAGGTTCATGATCACGGGCACGCCATCACGAAAAGCCTCGCCGATTTCGCGCGCCTCGTTGTATGTCGTCGGGTGGATTGTGACAATTCTCGAAAGCTCGGCCTCGGCGTGTCGCAACGGCGTCACGACACGCGAGGGCGCCTCGACGGCATCCTCCTCATAGGCCTCAACCTCGTTGTACTCGGTGTCCTGGTCTCCCTCGGCCCACCCGAAGTACTCCATGGTCTTTCGCAGAGTTCCCGCCATCACGCGCCCTTTCTCTCGTGCCTGACGCTATTTCAGACACGTCGAGTTCCCGTGGATTAGCTACGGCGTGTCGAGGACAGCAATCCCCGCAAATCGGCCGGTGACGGCGTCCCGCCGATACGAGAAGAGTTGCTCGGACTCGAAAGTACAGATATCGATCTCCGAATAGCTGACTCCGTCGAGTTGATTCCGAACTCCCGCCGCAAGATCGATCGACGGCGTTCCCCACCGTGTGGTGGCCGCGCCATGGACCGCCGCGGCCTCCTCGGAGAGTTCCGCGCTCACTTCGTAACAGCCGCCACAGATACTCGGTCCAATCACTCCGTAGACCTGCTCATCGGTGAGTTCCCGGATCACGCGCAATGCCTCGGGCACGACGCCGTCCACAAGCCCACGCCGGCCAATGTGTACCGCGGCGCGCACGCTTCCCGTCTCATTTGCGAGCAGGAGCGGGAGACAATCGGCCATGATCACCGCCGGTGAAAGGCCGGGCGCGTGTACGACGAGGCCATCGGCGTCGCCTCTCTCTCCCGGCTCATCGACCACGATGACATTCGTGCCATGCACTTCTGTCATCCATGCCAACTCACCGAGTTCGGCGGTCAGCCGTGCCCGATTCGCCACCAGTTCAGCGGGATCATGCGCCACCTGGCTCGCCAGGTTCCCCCACTCACGCGTGGTGAAACACGCGATCGCACCGGGAGAGATCCTGCGCCGAAGCATTTACTTCAGGAAGTCAGGGATATCGAGGTCTTCAACCTTCTTGAACTCACGTGGGATCTCGAACACCGGCGCAGGCTGCTCCTCAACAACAGGCTCCGTCGGCTCGGGGCTCGGCACCGAGGCCACGACGGGCTCCGGCGCTGAGGCAACGGCGGGCTTAACGGTGACCGGGGCAGCCGTGGTGGGAGTGGCGTCAAAGCCCGCGGCAATCACGGTCACGCGCGCCTCATCGCCGAGCGCGTCGTCGATCACGGCACCGAAGATGATGTTCGCCTCCGGGTGCGCGGCCTCCTGGACGAGGCGTGCGGCCTCGTGGATCTCGAACAGGCCGAGGTCCGAACCGCCCTGGATCGACAGCAGCACGCCGTGCGCGCCGTCAATCGAGGCCTCAAGCAACGGCGATGAAATCGCCAGCTCCGCCGCCTCGACCGCGCGGCCCTCCCCGCGCGCCGCACCGATACCCATGAGGGCGCTGCCGGCGTCCTTCATCACGGACTTCACGTCCGCAAAGTCGAGGTTAATCAGGCCGGGCGTCGTAATTAGGTCGGTGATTCCCTGAACACCGGAGAGCAGCACCTGGTCCGCCGAGCGGAACGCGTCAAGCACGGAAACGTTGCGGTCCGAGATCGAGAGCAGGCGGTCGTTCGGGATCACGATCAACGTGTCCACCTCATCCCGCAGCGCGTCGATGCCATCGTCCGCTTGCGTCGAGCGGCGGCGCCCCTCGAAGGTGAACGGACGTGTGACCACACCAATGGTCAGTGCACCGAGTTCGCGGGCGATCCGTGCGACCACGGGTGCGCCGCCAGTACCGGTCCCGCCACCCTCACCCGCCGTGACGAAGACCATGTCCGCACCACTGAGGACATCCTTCAACTCTTCGGCGTGATCCTCGGCGGCCTTCCGCCCCACAGCCGGGTCCGCACCGGCGCCCAGCCCGCGGGTCAGATCGCGGCCCACATCGAGCTTCACATCGGCGTCAGACATGAGTAGTGCCTGGGCGTCAGTGTTCACTGCAACGAACTCGACGCCCTTCAGGCCGACCTCGATCATGCGGTTCACTGCGTTCACACCGCCACCGCCGATGCCAACGACCTTGATGACTGCCAAGTAGTTCTGGGGTGATGCCACGGGAGCTGCCTCTCTTAACCCTCAAGTTGAGGTTTCGACTTTCGTCGGACTTTGCCGCGCAGACGCTATGCGCCAAGCGGGCTCAGAACAATCACATCGCGCGGTGTGTCGCGTGTCGCTCTAAGAAGTGACTGGAGTGCGTGGCACAGAGACGTCGTAGGTCGATGCATTGGCTTGGCGAAGCGTCTGCAACACGGCCGCCTTCAAGTCGCTCTCGCTCGCGTCTCCCCACTTCACCGTGGCGCCGTCGTGCAGTGTGAAGGTGAGCGTCTGTTCGCTCGTGGCACTCATCGTCGCGATCTCGTCACGCAGATCATCGGGAATCGCACCAAGGACGCTGAGCACGGCATTGATCGTTCGACCCGTGTCCTCGCCCACCTCAGTTGTCACGACCGGTAGCCCCTCGGGGGCCTCCTCCGCCCAACGCAACCCAACGCCGTCGGAATCGTACAGCTCGAACCCACCCTCCGAGGGGACTGCCGCAATCGGATCACGCGCCGTCACCTCCAGGAGCAGACCATGCGGCCACTGCCTGGTCACGTCGGCCGCCAGCACCGCCGTGATCTCACTCGCCCGGCGCTCGATCGTGGACGTCCGGATCCGCGGGAGCGGAACGCCGACGTATTCCGCAGCGAGCTCGTTGACGGCCGTCTTGTCGACGCCCTCACCCCGAATGGTCACCGTGACCTCGTCGCCATGCAACGCGAAGACCGGTGAGAAGAACACGCCCCAGGCGAGCGCGGCAACGACGATCAGGCATCCGGCGACGATCCCCAGTTTGCGATAGAGCGCCCGATTCTCGGCACGGCGCCTCTCCTCAAGCCGCGGTGTCATCGACACGGCCACGTCTGGCGTGCGTGGTGTGACGTCCCGCGTGGGCCTCCGCACGGCGGGCGGTGCCGCGGCGGGCGCGGTGGGAATCTCCGGGAGCGCGGGAGCCTTCTGCGGGCGGGGCGCGACCGGATCGGAGTTTCGCACGCGGGGTGGCTTGGGTGCCCTCACAGCGTGTCCAGCACCACGGGGACCATCTCGGTGACGCTTCCGGAGCCCAGGGTGATCAGGTAATCGCCGGGGCGCGCACGCGACGCCAGTTCCCGTGCAGCGTCGAAGCGATCCGGGATGTACTCCCCCGCCGCCATCTTCTCCGTGATGATCTCGGAGGTGAAGCCCATGGGCGCCTCGCGGGAGCCGTAGATGTCGCAGACGATTGCCTCATCCGCCGTGTCGAGTGCGGCGGCAAACTCCGCGGCGAACTCGATGGTGCGCGTGAACAGTGCCGGCTGGAACAGCACAAGCACCCGGCCCTCGGCGATCTCGCGCGCGGTGGCGATGGTCGCGGCAACCTCCGTGGGGTGGTGTCCGTAATCGTCCACAACGGTGACGCCGCTCTTCACGCCACGCACCTCGAACCGGCGCCCGGTCCCGGGGTAGCTCGCCAGTGCCGCTGCCATCTCGGCCGGCGCCACTCCCAACTCACGCGCGACGGCGATCGCGGCCGCCGAATTTAGCTCGTGATGGGAGCCGGGTGTCGTTGGTCGGAGCGCAACGGTCCAGCCATCCCCCGAGAACTCGCCCTCACCCACGTGGATGTTGAGTCCTTCGGGCGCCACGGTCCGGCCGTACTGGACGGTACGAACCGGCGCTTTCTGGGCGACGCGCCGCGCGCCCTCGTCGTCACCACACACCACGAGCAGTCCCTCGGGCCGAATCTGCGCGGCAAACTCGTGGAAGATCTCCTCGAACTGTTCGTCCGTCTTGTACTTCTGCGGGTGATCGCGCTCAATATTGGTGATCACGCCAATCCGGGTGTCGTAGTTCAGGAACGAGCCATCGGACTCGTCGGCCTCGGCAACAAACACATTGCCCTTCCCGAGATGAGCGCCGGTGCCAGTACCCGAGAGCTCCCCGCCGATCGCGTACGAGGGATCCAGTCCCACCGTGGCGAGGCCGTAGGCGATCATGCCGGTGGTGGAGGTCTTGCCGTGCGAGCCCGCGACGGAGACGAACTCCATGCCCTGCGCGGCAAGCGCCAGCGCCTCGGAGCGGTGAATCACGCGCTGCCCGCGCTTCCGTGCGATTGCCAGCTCGGGGTTCGCCTCGCTGATCGCCGTGGAGATCACCACCACGGCGTCATCGGGAACGTTCTCGGCCGCGTGGCCGATGTGCACGGTGATGCCCTCGTCCGCGAGTCCGTGGAGGTGCGAGGCCGGATCGTTGTCCGAGCCCTGCACTGTCTCGCCCCGGGCCGCGAGCAGCCGGGCGACGACGTTCTGGCCGGATCCACCCAAGCCAATGAAGTGGTAGGTGGTCACAGGCACTCCTCTATCGCGTCAACCAGTCTCTTCGCGCCGTCATGCGGCGCAACGCCTTGGGCTTTCCGGCCAATCTCGTGTGCGGCGGCGGGATCGGAGAGTAGCCCGCCCGCGGTCTCGCGCACGAGTTCCGGGCTGAGGTCCTTATCGTCCACCAGGATGCCACCACCCGCAGCGATGGTGTCCGCCGCGTTCAAGCGCTGCTCGCCGTTGCCGATAGGCAGCGGCACGAATACGCCGGCGATGCCCAGCGCGCCAAGTTCGCTCACCATTCCCGCACCCGATCGCGTCAGGACCACATCCGCCACTGCGTACGCCTGCTCCATCACGGTGAGGTAGTCGAGGATGTGGTAGTTCGGCGGCGAGCCCGCCGCCTGCCAGGCCTCGCGCACCGGCGTGTCCTTACCTTTGCCGGTGATGTGCAGGACCTGCCCGCGCGAGGCGAGATCGGCAATCGCCCCGGAGGCCGCGTTGTTGATCGAGAGCGCTCCGAGTGACCCCCCGGTGATCAGGAGCGTGGGCAGCACGGGGTCGAGACCCAAAGCCGCTGCGCCCGATTCGCGCGCCGCGTCGCCGCGTCCGGACGTTCGTTCCTCCACGAGGCGCGCGATCGGCGCGCGCAACGGGAGCCCAGTCACGAGCGTTGTGCCCTTTTTCGCTACGAGCGGGGTCGAGGGGAAGGTCAGCGCAACAACCTTGGCCGTGCGCGCGCCGTAGCGATTCGCAAGTCCGGGCCGTGCATTGCCTTCGTGAACCACGATCGGGCGCCCTTTGGCCGCCAAGAATGCCGGGGTGGAGACGTATCCACCAAAGCCGACGACGACGTCCGGATCGACCCGCTCGACCAACTCCTTGGAGACGCTTACCGCCTTTGCAAGCCGACCCGGCAGTGCGAACCACTCCGGGCTTAGCGAGCGGGGTACACGAGCACGCGGCACGAACGTGAGTGGCAGGCCGGCGGCCGGAACCAGCTCGGTCTCGAGGCCGAGCTCGGTGCCGAGCACGTGGAGTTCGGCATCGGGGTGGCGACGCTGAATCTCGGCCGCCGTGGCGAGCAAGGGATTGACATGTCCCGCGGAACCTCCGCCGGCGAGAACAACGCGCATGTCTAGCGGCCTTTCCGGAGACGTCCGCCCATCACGGCGAGTGAATTGCGCACCGCTCGGGTACGGGATGACAGCGCTGCCTGTGCGCCCGGCTCGCTGCGCGCGAATGAGAGCATGATGCCGAGCGCGATCAGCGTGGCGATCATCGACGAGCCGCCGGCCGAGACGAATGGCAACGGCACACCGAACACGGGCAGAATGCCCACGACGACGGCGATGTTCATCAGCGCTTGACCGATCAACCAGGCGGTCACCCCTGCCGTGGCGATCTTCACGAACGGATCGGGGTGGCGGGAGATCATTCGCATCAGTCCGGCAGCGAGAATCCCAAACTGAGCGAGCACGAGGAGTGTGCCCACGAGGCCGAGTTCCTCGCCAAGGATCGCGAAGATGAAGTCGTTGTGGGCTTCCGGGAGATAGCTCCACTTCTCGTGTGATGCTCCCAGCCCGACGCCGGTCACCCCGCCACTTCCCAGACCCCACAACCCGTGCATGGACTGGTAGCCGAGATCCGTTGGGTCATCCTCCGGACCCATCCCGAGGAAGTTGAGGATGCGCTGTGTGCGCGATTCGGACATCGCGATGAACATCGTCAAGGGCGCGACACCGAGTATGCCGAGGCCCACGAACCACCGAATTGGCAGGCCGGCGACGAACATCGCGCCCACCACGATCAGGATCAGGACGAGCGACGTGCCCATGTCGTGGCCGTACAGAACCAAGCCAATTGCGGCGAGTGAACCCGCGAGCGCGGTCAGGATGACCCGCCATTCACTCATTCGCGATACGCGGGTACCGAGATACCAGCCGAGCCCGAGAGCAAGGCCGATCTTCAGGAACTCGGACGGCTGCACCACCTGGCTGGTTCCCGGAATCTTGATCCAGTTCGTGTTGCCACCCACGGACTTCGCCAACGGCGTGAAGATCAGCATCTGCAAGCCCACCGCGCCAAGGAACGCGAGCGGCGCCAGCTTCTTGTACACGCGCATCGGGAGCGCGGCGGCAAGACCCGCCAACGGCAAACCAATCAGAACGAACTTTGCCTGCCCCATGAACTGCGCGAACGGATCGCCGTCGTTCACTTTGATCGAGTTGATCGTGGTGGCCGAGAGCACGATCACCGTGCCCAGTGTCAGAAGGAGCAGAGCCGCGCCCGCAATCAAGTAGAAGCTAAGCGCGCCCGGGTCCGAGGTGGCACGCGCGGGCTCCGTGCGCCGCGCTGTTGCCGTGCTCATCTCCGCTCCTTCACCGCCTCAGCGAATCGATCGCCGCGCTCCTCGTAATTCCTGAACTGGTCCATGGAGGCACACGCCGGGGCGAGCAGCACGGTGTCTCCGGGCCGCGCGAGCCGGCTCGCGGCATCCACCGCCAGTCGCATGACCTCTCCATGGTCCGATGTCTCGACCTCGATCCGCGGGACATCCGGCGCGTGTCGCCGGAGGGCATCGAGGATCGGGCCCTTGTCGACACCAATCACGACCACCCCACGGAGCCGGTCGCGGACCGTTTCCACGAGGCCGTCGAAGGCCTGCCCCTTGGCCAGGCCACCGGCGATCCACACGCAGCTTTCCGGCTCCTGTGCGATCAGCGAGGCCTGCGCCGCGTGCCAATTGGTAGCCTTCGAATCGTCCACGTAGTTGACGCCATCGAGCTCGCCGACGACCTGGATCCGGTGCGAGACGGGCCGGAAGGCGCGTAGCCCCGCACGGACGGCCTCCGGATCGATGCCGTACGCACGGGTGAGCGCCGCGGACACGATCGCATTCGACGCAACGTGCGGCGCCACCGAGTCATACCCGAGGAAGTCATCGAGCGTGGCTAGCTCCACGGCCGGCGAAGCGAACGCGCGATCGACGATCATGTTCTCCACCATCCCAATGTCGCCCGGCCCGGGAGTGCCTAGGGTGGCCCCGACAGCGCGTGCGCCCTCGACGACGTCGGCCTCTTCGACCATCATTCGGGTATCGGGATCGGTGTAGATACAGGCGCGCTGGGTGCGCTCGTAGACCTTCGCCTTATTGGCGACATAGTTCTCATAGGTGCCGAACCAGTCGATGTGATCCGGTGCCACGTTGAGGCACACCGATGCCAGCGGCGAGATGGTGTGCGAGGAGTACAGCTGCAACGCGGAGATCTCCACCACCAGGGCATCCACGCCCCCACTCGCCGCGATCTCGACGATCGGCACGCCCACATTCCCCACCGCAGGAGCCTTCAGCCCTGCGGTCTCGAGGATCGTGGAGGCCATCGAGACCACCGTGGTCTTGCCGTTCGTACCGGTCACGTTCAGCCACGGCGCCGCCGTGCCGTTCTCGGCTCCCGCGCGAAGTTGCCACGCGAGCTCCATGTCGCTCCAGATCGGGATGCCACGTTCCCGCGCCAGTGCGTAGATGGGCGCGTGCGAGGGGACGCCGGGTGAGATGACCACCAGATCGGTCTCCGTCAGCGCGGCCTCGGCCAACGCCGTCGGATCGGAGATCGCGCACAGGTCAAGACCCGGCGCGCGAATCGCGTCCACCGCCTCCTCGCGCGCATCGAAGCCACGCACGCTCGCACCTTTAGAGCGGAGCACATCGATCGCGGACTGCCCGGTCATTGCCAGGCCGACGACGGACACTCGCCTCATGAGAAAGTCAACCATTCGGCGTAGAAGACGCCCGCGCCGAGGGCAACGAAGAGTCCCGCGATGAGCCAGAACCGGATCACGATCGTGACCTCGCCCCAGCCTTTCAACTCGAAGTGATGATGCAGTGGGGCCATCAGGAAGATGCGTCTACCACCCGTGAGCTTGAAGAAGCCGATCTGGAGCACCGAGCTCATCACGACAACCACGAAGAGGCCGCCGATCAGGACACCGAGGAACTCGGTGCGGGTAAGGATCGTTATTCCGGCGACGGCGCCACCGAGCGCCAGCGATCCTGTGTCACCCATGAAGATCTGGGCGGGCGAGGCGTTCCACCAGAGGAAGCCGAAACACGCACCGGCGATCGCGGCACACAGAATCGCCAAGTCGCGCGGATCGCGCACCTCGTAGCAGCCCAGCGTGGGCTCGGCGAGGTACTGGCAGGACTGGCTGGACTGGAAGAAGGTGATCAGGGTGTATGCGAGGAACACGAAGATCGAGGCGCCCGTCGCGAGTCCGTCGAGGCCATCGGTGAGATTGACGGCGTTCGACCAGGCCGTGATCAGGAAGTTCGCCCAGATCACGAACAGGACGATTCCGATTCCGATCCCCCAGTGGGCCAAATCGATCCCGGTGTCACGAACGACGGAGATCTGCGTGGATGCGGGCCGGCGCAGGTTCTGGTTCGGGAACTGAAGTGCGAGGATCGCCCAGGTGATGCCCACGGCGGCCTGCCCGATCATTTTGCCGAGCGGATTGAGCCCGAGAGAGCGCTCTCGTGAGATCTTGATGTAGTCGTCGAGGAAGCCGATCAGTCCAAGCCCCACGATCAGGTAGAGCATCAGCAGCCCCGAGGCGTCCGGCGCCTTACCGGTGAGCACATTGCCCAGCAGGTACCCGACGACAACCGCCACGATGATGACCACGCCGCCCATCGTGGGGGTGCCGCGCTTCGTCATGTGCGTTGTGGGGCCATCCTCACGGATGTACTGGCCGTAGTTCTGGCGAACGAGGAGTCGAATGAATAGTGGCGTCCCGAGCAGGGTGATCACCATGGCGATCGCGGCGCTGACAAGGATCGAGATCATGAAATCCACTCCTGAGCCACTTCGTGGAGCCGCGCGCCATTTGAAGACTTAAAGAGCAGCACGTCGCCCGAGCGTACCTGCTCAGCGAGCGCGGCGCGAATGCCGTCGAGATCCTGGTGGATGTGAGTCTCGATCCCTGCGGGCGCAATTGTGGCCGCGATCGGGCCGAGCAGATGGACGATCTCGACGTGTCGCGCGGCAAGCAATTCCCCGACCGCCCGGTGCTCCGCCTCGGAGACATCACCCAACTCGAGCATCGGCCCCAGCACAGCGACCGTGCGGCGTCCGCGCCCGATCCGTGCGAGAGCCTCGATGCCGGACGCCATCGACTGGGGGTTCGCGTTGTAGGAATCGTCGATCACCGTGACTCCATCCGCGCGCTCCACCACGTGCATGCGATGCGGGCTCGCGGCGACTTGGTCCGAGAGCCGCGCTGCGATCTCCTCGGTGGCGATTCCCACACTCATCGCAGCCGCTGCTGCCGCGAGCGCATTCGCAACGTGATGTGCCCCCACCAGTCCGAGTTCGACTGGTGCGATTCCGAAAGGCGTGACGAGGTCGAATGACGCGTGATCGCCGGAGTCGAGCCGGAGATTCTCGGCACGCACCTCCGCGTCCGCCCCGAAGAACACCACATCGTCCGCGAGCGATGCCATCCCCGCGACCCGCGGATCGTCGGCGTTCAAGACCGCCGTCCCGCCCGGAGTCAGGCCCTGGATGAGCTCCGACTTCGCCTTCGCAACGGCGCCCACGGTCCCGAACTTCTCCAGGTGCGCGCTCCCAACGGCCAACACAATCCCGAGGTCCGGAGGCACTAACGATGTGAGGTAGGCGAGGTCTCCAACGCGATCCGCACCCATCTCAAGCACGAGATAGCGCGTCTCAGGGGTGCAACGCAGGCACGTGAGTGGAACGCCAAGCTCATTGTTCAGCGACTTCTCACTCGCCACCGTTGGCCCCGGGAGTATCCCGGCGAGGAGGTCCTTTGTCGTGGTCTTGCCCATCGAACCCGTGACCGCGAGCACCGTGAGATGGCGCCTGTTTGCCGCAACGTGGGCGGCCGCGAGCTTTCCCAACGCCACCGGAACGTCGTCGACCACGATCAACGGACTCGCATCGACGCGCTCGCTCACAAGGGCAACCCCCGCCCCACCAGCCAGCGCCGGAGCCACATACTGATGCCCGTTCACGCGCTCCCCCGCCACCGCGGCAAAGATCCCACCCGAGGGAACATCACGCGAGTCAAACGAGGCCTCGACGCTCACCTGGGCGTCGTCGCCCACGAGTGTGCCGGAGACGATCTCGGCAACGTGGCTGAGCTTCACTCGTCCTCCTCGATCAGTAGCGGGAACTGGGGTGCCTCACCTTGCGACGGTTCCACCCCGTAAGTATGCAACGCGAACTCGGCAACCTCCTTGAAGACGGGTGCGGAGACGATGTTTCCCGTGAGCGTTGGATCCGGCTTATAGGCGACAACGGCCAGTGCAAAGCGTGGGTTGTCGGCCGGCACCACACCCACGAAATTCGTGACGACCTGGGTGAGCCTACCGTTCGCGTCCGAGGTCTGCGCCGTTCCCGTCTTACCCGCGACTCGGAAACCATCGATATACGCTTTGGTGCCCGTCCCGCCCTCCTGGGGGATCGACTCCATCATGCCGAGAAGGGTCGCAGCGGAGTCCTCGGTGATGACCTGCCTCGGCTCGCTCCGCTCGGGGACCGTGACCGTACCGTCCGGGTGTGTGATCTGCTCAACGAGGTACGGCGCGTGATACACCCCACCGCTTCCGATCGTCGCCACCATCGCGGCGTTCTGCACCAAGGTCACGGCATAGGCTTGGCCGAACATCGTGGTGAGGCGGGAGCGTCCGTCCCACGTATCCCACGGCGTCAGGATTCCGGCGCTCTCGCCCGCGAGCCCGATATCCACTTTCTGCCCGAAGCCGAAAGCCCTCATGTAGTTGTAGCGGGTCTCGTCGCTCATCATGGTGCCGATTTGAACGGTGCCGACATTCGAGGATTTCGCGAGCACGCCCGTCGCCGTCATCTTCCAGTTGGGGTGGTCCATGACGTCATTGATGACCTGGCCGTCGATGGTCTCCCTCGATGAACCTTCGACGACGGTGTACTCGTCCACCACCCCTTCGTTGATCGCGGCCGCCATGGTGAGGAGCTTGCCCGTGGAACCGGGTTCATACGGGGAGGAGACCGAACGGGCAGTGTTGCGCGCGCTCGCGGGGCTCGCTGAAGGATTCGAGGGATCGACCATGCCAGATTCAGCCAGTGCAACGAGCCCGTGCGTCTGAAGATCGATGACGGCGACGCCTGCCCATTCGGCGCCGTACTTGCTGACGTTCTCGTCGAGTGCCTCCTGCGCCACAAACTGCACATCTCGATTGATCGAGAGCTGTACGGTATCCCCAGCAACTGACGCCTCGCTGTCACTCGTCCCCGTGGGGATCACCTGACCGCCTCGCCCGATCTCCACAGTTTCGTAGCCATCGGTTCCGGTGAGCGCATCGTTGAAGCTGTACTCGACTCCGGCGAGCGGCTCGCCATCCTTGCCGACATAGCCCACAAGGTTTCCGGCGGTGTTCCCGTTCGGGTAGAGCCGCTCCGAGACCCGCTCCGGCTCGATTCCGGGGATACCAAGAGATCGAATCTCACGCCACACTGTGGGCTCAACGCTCTTCTTGAGATAGACCCAGGTGGAATCGCCCACCATCTTCCCACCGAGAACTGCGGGATCCTCACCAAGGATCGGGGCAAGCAGGTCCGACGCCGCCGAGGCTCCTGTGTCAACCACCTGGCCTTCGTCATCCCGCAGGATGAATCCGGCGACCTTCTGCTGGTTGACCGCGATGTGGTAGCGGACGGCCGAGGTTGCCATCACTTCGCCGTTGATGTCGACGATGTCGCCCCGCGGTGCCACGTTCGTGTAGGTGCGCAACCGATTGGCACGAGCCTCATCCGCGAGCTCCGGCCCTTTGATGGCCTGGATATAGACGAGCCGCGCGGCAATGCCAACGAAGAAGATTAGGAGCATGACGACGATGGCATTGCGCCGCTTCGTCATCTGCGTGGCTGAGTTCAATTCCCCTCTCCCGCCGTGCCCAAGATGGTTCCGTCGGCCACCGAAATGTACACGGTAGCTCCTGCGGGAACCATACCCAGGCTGGCGGCGCGATCTTGGATTGCCGACGGCGAGCCGAGCCTCTCCGCTTTCTCGGCGAGTTGGTCACCAACTTCAGTAAGGGTCGCGAGTTCGGTCTTGCCCGAGTGGATCGTGTACGAGGCAACCGCCATCGAGGTGTTGAGCATGAGTGCCGCAACGAGCGCGCCGAGCAGTACGAGGGAACAACCGATCAGGAACGGGACCAAGGATTTTGACTGCTCGGGCGAGCGCACTACTTCAAGCCGCGGGCGCGTGCGGGGCCTCGGGAGCGGTGCAGCCGTGGCTGTGCGTGGCAGCGTGCTCATCAGATCCTTCTCTCAACTGCGCGGAGACGTACCGAAGCCGCGCGTGGGTTGGTGGCGATCTCGTCTTCCGAAGCGCGTTCTGCGCCGCGGGTGAGGAGACTGAACTCGGGCTGATCGAGTTCCACCGGAAGTCCATGGGGTGTGGTGGAGGTGGTGACACGTGCGAACTCGTGCTTCACGATCCGGTCCTCCAGCGACTGATACGCCATGACGACGATGCGGCCGCCGGGACGGAGAATCCCCAGCGCGGCCGGGATGGCACGCTCAAGGATCCCGAGCTCGTCGTTGACCGCGATTCTGATCGCCTGGAATGTCCGCTTCGCCGGGTTCCCGCCGGTGCGGCGGGCCGGTGCTGGGATCGACTCACGCACAATCTCTGCCAGCTCGCTCGTACGAGTGAGCGGCGCCTGCTCGCGCTGGCGCACGATTCGATCAGCAATCCTCGGCGCGAACCTCTCCTCGCCGTAGCGGTAGAGGATCCGTCGCAGTTCCGCGGCCGACGCCGTATTCAACAGTTCGGCGGCGCTGGTCCCCGTCGAGGTATCCATCCGCATGTCGAGCGGAGCGTCGGCCGCATAGCTGAAGCCCCTCTCCTGCTCGTCCAACTGCATGGAGGAGACCCCGAGATCCATCAGCACGCCGTCGGCCTCGGCTGCGGCATGCGCGATCTCGTCATATGTCCCGTGGAAGGGGTGGAAGCGCTCCCCGAATGGTGCCAGGCGCTCACTGGCAAGCTCGAGCGCCCTCGGATCGCGATCGATACCCACCACGGCGCATCCCGGGTACGCGCGAAGAAGCGCCTCCGTGTGGCCACCCATTCCGACAGTGGCGTCCACGATCAGCCCGCGTGCAGCGGTACCGAGAAGCTCCGTGCATCGCTGCAGGAGTACCGGCACGTGCCGGTCCGCGGTTGCCTTCACGCGTACTCCTTCGGTTCGGGCAGTTGGTTGCTGGTCGAAAGGCCCTCCCCCCCGACCAGGACTCCCGCCGTGGTCTGTCGCCGGGGAAGTGCGACAGAACATGGGGAGAGACCTCACCGGTGGGTGAGCGTCAGAAGATCCCGGGGATCACCTCCTCGGCGGTCGCCGCGTAGGAGTCTTCCTGGGCGGTGAGGTAGTCGCGCCATGCGGTTGCGTCCCAAATCTCCACGCGAGATCCGGCGCCGATCACGGTGATGTCCCGGTCGAGGCCCGCGTAGCTGCGCAACGCCGCGGGAATCGTGATGCGGCCTTGACGGTCCGGCACCTCATCATTCGCGCCAGAAAGAAACACGCGGAGGTAGTCCCTCGATTGCTTGTTGGTGACAGGCGCCGCACGCAGTTGCTCGTGCAGCGCCTCGAACTCGTGCATCGGGAAAGCGAAGAGGCAGCGCTCCTGGCCGCGAGTGAGAACGAGGCCCCGGGAGAGTTCCTCCCGGAACTTTGCAGGCAGGATCAGGCGTCCCTTGTCATCGAGCTTCGGCTCGTAGGTACCAAGAAACATCGTCACCTCCTCCTGCGGTTCTTGCTCCACTTTACTCCACAATGCCCCACCGTCAAGGCCAGAACGCAGTATTGGATGGCACAAAATGCTGAAATAACAATGGAAATTGGGGTGGAGGGAATTCCCCAACAAGTGCGCACAATGGGCGCAATCAGCCGCAAGGACGGGCCACGAGGGCATAAAGAAAGAGGCCGTACCCGGCGGTACGGCCTCTCAGTGGCGGATGGTGGAGTGTCTAGGCGCTATCGCGCTTATCCCACCGATCGTTCTGCCGGTCCATGAAGGACCCCGAGTTTGATGGCTTGCGTGCGGCGTTCGGCTTACCCCCGCGCGTGCCGCGAGAAATTGCGTAGAGAGCCCCGGCAAGCATGACGATGAAACCGAGGATCCCGAGCCAGATCTGGTGGGTGGCAACTCCGGCGACAAGAACGACAAGACCAAGGATGCCGATCACGACTCCGATCGAGAGCCGACGTAGATCGAGCGTGGACTGCGAGTCCAGGGACCGCGCGAGTTTGGGATCGGCGTCGCGTAGCTGCGACTCCATCTGCGCGAGCACGCGTTGCTCATACTCCGATAGTGGCATGTGCACCTCCTCACTCCTTCGCGGTGTGACAAGGATAAGCTCCTACGGCGCGACACGCCAAAGTTCCGCAGCGGCGCTACTCCTCTCGAGGCTCCAGAAGCGATGCCGGAGTGATGGCCGTGTGGCCAAACCGCTGCGTAATCTCGTCCATTGCGAGTTCGGCTTGGTGCCGGGGCGGCGCCAGAAGTAGGTCCTGAAATCCGGTCGCATCCGCCGAGACGAGCCCTTCGGCCCTCACGCCGATGAGCCGGACACCGCCTGCCGGAATCGTCACTGCGCCGAAGAGCGAACGTGCCACGTCGCCCAGTTCCGCACCAATCTGACTCGGCACGATCGTGCGTGATCGCGTGATTGTTCGAAAGTCGCTGAACCGAACCTTGATCGTGACGCGGGTTGCCTCAAAGCCCTCCTTGCGCAGCCGGGCCGCACACTCGTGCGCTTGCGAGAGCAACACCCGCTCGAGTTCTCTTCGCTCGCGCACATCTGCCCGGAACGTGGTCTCGGTGCCGATTGACTTCTCCACTCGGCCAGGCGACACCTCACGATCATCGCGCCCCCAGGACAGCTCATGGAGCCGGTGCGCGAGTGCCGGACCGAGCCAGCGGGCGAGCGTCTCAGGCGGGGTGTGTGCGAGTTGCTCGACAGTTCGAACCCCTTTGGATTCGAGAGCCGCCCGGGTGGTCTCCCCCACGCCCCACATAGCGCCCACATTGAGGTGGTGCAGGAATGGGATCGTCTGATCCTCAGAGACCAGCAGCATCCCATCCGGCTTCGCATAGGTGGTGGCGAGCTTTGCGACGTGTTTCGTGCTGGCGATCCCCACCGACGCGGGCACCCCCACCTCGTCGCGCACCCGCTCACGCAAGAGCGCCGCGATTTCCACTGGCGAGCCCAGCCTGCGTTGCGCTCCCGCGACGTCCAAGAACGCCTCGTCAATCGAGAGCACCTCAACTCGATCGGTGATCGAGTGCACGATCTCCATCACCTCATGGGAGACCTCGCGATAGCGATGATGCCTCCCAGGCACGATGATCGCAGCGGGGCAGATCCTGCGCGCCCGACTCGTCGGCATCGCCGCATGAACCCCATACGCCCGCGCCTGATAAGTGGCCGAGGTGACGACTCCTCGTTCGCCGCCGCCCACGATCACGGGCCTGCCTGCCAGCGCCGGGTTGTCCAGTATCTCGACGGAGGCGAAGAACGAGTCCATGTCCACGTGCAGGATCGTGCACCCGGAGTCGTCTTCTCCCCAGGTGCGGCGATCTTTGACCGGCGCGGAACGGGACACAGCACCAGACTAATCTGGAGCCATGACATTGTGGCCCTCGGGCGAAGTCCAGACGGACGACGCCGTTGTCTCGCTTCGCGTGGTCGGCCCACGCCAGGCGATCCTGCTGATCGATGGGATGGAATCGTCCTTCCACGATCTCGACGATCCCACCCACCTCGACTTCGAGTACATGCAACACATGACGGCGGTGCTCGACTCATTCCGCGCAGAGGGCACCCCGATACGTGCCCTTCACTTGGGTGGCGCTGGATGCTCGCTCGCCACCGCCTGGAACGCGATGCGGCCAGGATCGACTCAGGTGGCAATCGAACGCGACGGCGAGCTCACGCGACTCGCCCGCGAATGGTTCAACCTCCCGAGAGCGCCGCGACTGAAGATCCGCCATGCCGACGCCCGCCAAGCGTTGGAGGGCTTTCCCGAGAACCGCTGGGACGTCGTCGTGCGGGATGTGTTCGTGAAGGCGGAGGTGCCGGAACACCTTTCGGACGCGGGCACCGCGAGCGCGGCACACCGCGTCCTCGGAGCGGACGGGCTCTACCTCGTGAACCTCACGGATGCGCCACCGTTACCGAATACGCGCCGGGAGCTCGCGATTCTCGACGCGGAGTTCGCGCACGTGAAGATGGTGATCGATCCCGCGATTCGGCGCGGCCGACGGATTGGAAACGTGGTACTCGCGGCCTCCGATGCCGAGTTCGACGGCGTTGAGCTGGCGAAGCGACTACGACGCCTGCCGATTCCCGCGGCCGTGGATCGGCTTTAGTTCCGGAAGTCCTCGCCGAGATCCGCAAGAAACGCCTCGACCGCGCCACCGATCTCATCCGCGGTGGGAAGGCGCTCTTCGTTGCCATCGGTGAGATGCGGCTGGCTCTGCGCAAAGGAGTCGTACTGGCGCTCGAGTGCCCCCACGATCGCCGTCACTTCGTCCTGCTCCTCGATCTGCGAGTTGACCTCACTCAGGAGTCGCGCCGACGCGGCCTCGAGTTCGCCAACGGGAAGAGCGAGCCCACCGATCTCCGCGAGCTTGCGCACAGCCGCGGCGGCGGCCGGCGAGTATGGGGAGCCGGAGAGGTAGTGCGGCACACCGGCGGCGATCCCGGCAGCGTTCTGGCCACGTTCTCCGAGGCGCAACTCGAGAAGCCCGGACACGTGACCGGGCACCTGCATCGTCCCGAAGATCTCCGGCTGAGTGCCGCGCAGTTCCGGATTCGTGCCGTGCAACGACAGGTGGGCGGGCCGAGTGTGGGGCAAGCCCATGGGGATGCCCTGCACCGAGATCGTGGTGTCCACGCCAAATCGCTCAATCATGCCAAGCACGTCCTGAACAAAGCCGTGCCACTTGAGGTCCGGCTCGTTGCCGTGCAGGAGGAGTAGCTGCCGACCTTCGTCATCGGACAGGAGCTCGAGCGCGATCTCGGGCTCGTCATATTCCGTGAAGTGCCACTTCTCGAACGTCAGCGTGGGGCGTTGCTTGCGGAAGTCAATCAGCGAATCGGCATCAAACGTGGCGACTCGCTCATGCTGGAGCGAGTCCAGCAAGTGCTGCGAAATAATCGCGGCCACCTGCCCGGCATCCATCTGTGAATGCAGCGCAGTGATCAAGATGGGGACGTTCAGCCCCTCAGCGGCATTGGTCGTTTCGTACATCGCTCCTCCATCCACAACTGAGTCAACACACCCCCGGTCCCATACATTCCCGATCCGAAGCACTGGCGGATGCGGGCCTTGATGGACGATAATGGATGGTTGCTATTTTCGCTGAGCGGAAGGTGATCGGTGGTCAGTGACCGGGTTTCTCGGGAAATCGCCAACGAACAGGGAATTGTCGATCGGATCTATGCCAGGCTCGATCTGCTACGGGAGAACTACCGGACCTCGCTCGCGGGAGTGCGCCGCGAGGGTCCCTCTGGCTCGCCCCAGAACCGCTCCGAGCGGGATGCGTTTGCGAGCCACTACGAGGACATGGTGGCCCGCCTCGACCAGGTGGAGAACCGCCTGATTTTCGGCCGTCTCGATCTTCAGGACGGCGGCACACTCTACGTGGGGCGCATCGGCATTCTCGATGAGAACCACGATCAGCTGCTCGTTGATTGGCGTGCACCCATCGCGCGGCCGTTCTATCAGGCAACGGCCGCCTACCCCGGAGACGTGATCCGGCGCCGTCACATCACCACCTCGGGACGAGTCGTCACCGCTGTCGAGGATGAGCTGCTGGCCCACGGCGAGATTCCCGAGGAGATGGTCGTCACTGGAGGTGGCGCTCTCTACGCCGCGCTTGCGGCCGATCGAACCGGTCAAATGGGTGACATCGTCGCGACGATCCAACGGGAACAGGACCAGATCATCCGCTCCGATGTCGAAGGAATCCTGGTGGTCCAAGGCGGGCCCGGTACCGGCAAGACCGCCGTTGCTTTGCACCGCGCCGCCTACCTCCTCTACGCCCATCGCGAGCGCCTGCAACGCTCCGGAGTGCTCCTCGTGGGGCCAAGCCGCGTGTTCCTCGACTACATCGATCAGGTCCTCCCCTCGCTGGGCGAGAACGATGTTGTCGCGACCACGATTGGCGATCTCCTTCCCGGGACGCGCGCGAGCGCGCGCGAATCCGAGGCTGTGGCGGAGATTAAGGGTGACCTGAAGATGTCGGATGCGATGGAGCGCGCAGTGCAGGCTCTACAACGTGTGCCCGACGGCGTCGAGAAGGTTGAGGTCGACGGCGTCACCCTCGAGATCCGCCCCGAAACGCTCCGCGCCGCAATGGGTCGCGCCCACCGAGCCGCGTCCACCCACAACGAGGGCCGCACGCCGTTCGTGCTGGCAATGCTCGAGGATCTCGTGCGTCAGTACGCGGAGCAGACCGGCCGCGACGAGCCCGATTCGTACATGTACGAGGACGTGCGCACCAACCGTGACGTCCGTATCGCCCTGAATCTTGCATGGATGCCCACCGCGCCACACACGCTTCTCGAGCGCCTCTACGCGCGCCCCGATCTTCTGGAAGCCTCCGCGCCGCACCTTACTCGCACCGAGCGTGAGTTGCTGTACCGGGAGAAGGGCTCCGAGTGGACTATCTCGGACGTCCCCCTCCTCGACGAGCTGGCCGAACTCCTCGGCCCACACGAAGAGGCCGAGGCGCGCCGCACCCGGGTGGCCGCAAAGGCTGCGCAACGGGCCGCCGTCGACCTGGCCCAGCAAGCGATTGACAGCCAAGATCTCGGCGGCGGCATGCTCGACGCCGAGACTCTCGCCGCGCGCTTCAGCCAATCGGGGCCGCGGCTCACACTCGCCGAGCGTGCCGCGGGCGATCGCACGTGGACGTATGGGCACATCGTGATCGACGAGGCACAGGAACTCTCGCCGATGGCTTGGCGGAGCCTGCTTCGCCGCTGCCCGCTCCGCTCGATGACGGTGGTGGGCGATCTCGCGCAACGGTCCAGTTCCGAGCCAGCAACCTCGTGGCGCTCGGTTATGGGCAAGGCCGGCCGCGAACACGTGCGACAGGCCGCGCTCACCGTCTCCTACCGCACCCCCAAGACCGTCCTCGATGCCGCGTCTGCGGTGCTCATGGCTGGTGCCCCTGGCGACTATCTGCCGCTCACTGCAGCGCGGGACATCCCCGATTCGCTCGAAACGACCCGCGGGCACTGGCGGGACGTGCTCGTGGATATTGTGCGTAGCGAACTGGGCGGCAAGACTGCGGTGATCGCGCCGGCGGAGCAACTTGCCGGGGTCCGCGACGAGCTGTGGCAGTACCTCCGCGAAGAGATGACGGCGCCCGGAGGGAAGGCGCTGATGGCGCCACTGGTCGCCATCGACGTTGCGGCCGCGAAGGGACTCGAGTTCGACTCCGTGATTCTCGTGGAGCCGGCTCAGATCGCTGCGGCGTCCGTGGGCGACATTTACGTGGCGATGACCCGTCCCACGAAGCGATTGCACGCGATCTACCAGTATGAGCTTCCGGACGGGTGGCCGAATAGTGGCCACTGATTCTCCGATCGTCGCGAGTAGGACACCATAGAGACGTGCCACATGCTCTTCTCCTCGAGAACCCTCACATCGATGCCGATCCGCTCCTTGAACGCGCGGGTCTGACTGTTTCGCGCCATCCCGGCGCACTCCAAGACGACGAACTGATCGAGGCGCTGCAGGGCGTCCGGGTACTCGGGATTCGCTCCGCGACCAAGGTAACGGCGAGAGTCCTCGAGAATGCGCCGGACCTCGAGGCGATCGGCGCCTTCTGTATCGGCACCACGCAGATCGATTTGCAAGCGGCCGCCCGGCGCGGGATCGCCGTGTTTAACGCCCCGTACTCGAACACGCGCTCCGTAGTGGAGCTTGCAATCGGTGAGATCATCGCGCTGCTACGTCGGCTCACCGAGCGTGATCGCGCATTGCACTCGGGCGTGTGGGAGAAGTCCGCCTCGGGTTCACACGAGGTCCGCGGCAGGACTCTCGGAATCGTGGGCTACGGAAACATCGGCGCGCAACTCTCGGTGATCGCCGAGGCGCTCGGCATGACCGTGATCTTCTACGACATCGCGGACAAACTTGCTCTGGGCAATGCGCGCAAGTGCAGTACCGTCTCCGAGTTGCTACGCGAGGCGGACATCGTCTCGCTGCACGTGGACGACCGCGGCGCGAACCGAGGCCTGTTCGGCGGACCCGAGTTCGGCATGATGAAGCCCGGCTCAATCTTCCTGAATCTCTCGCGCGGCTTCGTGGTGGACAACAATGCGCTCCGCAATGCGGTTCTTGAAGGCCACATCGCTGGTGCCGCAATCGACGTCTTCCCCGAAGAACCCAACGCGAATGGCGAAGAGTTCGTCTCCGCACTGCGTGGCCTTCCTAACGTGATCCTCACCCCGCACATCGGAGGGTCCACGCAGGAAGCCCAGGAGGCGATTGGCGGATTCGTTGGGAACAAGCTCGGGACGTACGTCACGCACGCCAACACCGATCTCTCGGTCACCCTGCCTTCGCTGACACTGCCGGCCAACGACGGCGCGATCCAGCGCATCTCCTACGTGCACCGCAACACGCCGGGTGTGATGGCCCTTGTCAACCAGGCATTTGCCGAGTCTGGCGCGAACGTGAGCGGCCAGATCCTTGGGACGCGCGGCGAGATCGGTTACATGATTTCGGATCTCTCGAACGAACTGCCAGGCGAGGTGCTTGAGGCTCTCAGCGGCATGGAGGACACCATTCGACTGCGGGTATTGAACCTCACCTCGTAGCCTTGAGTCATGTTTCTTCCTTCAGACTCTCGATACGACACGATGCAGTACCGCCAGTGCGGTTCAAGCGGACTAGATCTGCCAGCAATCTCGCTCGGCCTCTGGCAGAACTTCGGTGAGGCAAACGCTTTCGATCAGCAACGCGAGATTGTGCTTGCAGCCTTCGACGCCGGGATCACCCACATCGATCTCGCGAACAACTATGGCCCGCCGCCGGGTGCCGCCGAACTCTCCTTTGGCCGAATGCTCGCCACGGATCTCGCGCCGTATCGTGACGAGCTGATTATCTCCAGCAAGGCCGGCTACCGCATGTGGCCGGGACCCTACGGGGAGTGGGGCTCCAAGAAGTACCTTCGTGCGTCGCTGGATCAGTCACTGAAGCGCATGGGCCTCGAGTATGTCGACATCTTCTACTCTCACCGCTTCGACGCACGAACGCCCCTGGAAGAGACGATGGGTGCGCTGAAGTACGCGCTCGATTCCGGGAAGGCGACGTATGTGGGTATCTCCTCATACACCGCCGAGCAGACCCAGCGTGCGCGAGAGGTCGCAGCGGACCTCGGCTTCACCCTCCTCATTCACCAGCCGTCATACTCAATGTTCAACCGCTGGATCGAAGAGGGCGAGCCGAGCCTGCTCGACGCGCTCGATGGCATGGGGGCGATTGTCTTCTCCCCACTGGCACAGGGCCTCCTCACGAAGAAATACCTCAACGGCGTGCCGGACGACTCCCGGGCAGCGCAGCAAGGCTCGTTCAAGACCGACATGATCACGAACGAGGTTGTCGATCGCATTCGCGCGCTGGACGAGATTGCACAACAGCGCGGCCAGTCTCTCGCACAGATGGCCATCTCCTGGGTACTGCGCGATCCTCGAGTGACGTCGGCTCTCGTGGGGGCGCGCACGGTTGAGCAACTCCATGATTCGCTCGGTGCACTGGAGAATCTTGAGTTCTCGCAGTCAGAGCTGGACGCAATCGACACCTACGCCGTAGAGGCATCCGTGAACATCTGGAAAGGACGCTCGCGCTGATCAGTTCCATTGGGCGGCAAATCCTCGCCCTTGCCGTCCCCGCGCTCGGCGCGCTGATCGCCGAGCCACTGTTCCTTCTCGCCGATACGGCGATCGTCGGTAACCTCGGCGTCTCCGAGCTGGCGGGGGCGGCCGCCGGCACCTCCGTGGTGCAGACGACCGTCGGCGTCATGATCTTTCTCGCGTACGCCACCACGCCCGCAGTGGCGCGCCTCTTCGGAGCGGGCGAGATTCAACGCGCGCTGGGCGTGGGCCGGGATGGACTCTATGTTGCGGCGTCGCTCGGCGCGGTGCTCGCCGTGGCGATGTGGGCGACGGCGCCGTGGCTGGCACAACTCCTTGGCACAGGAGGGGCCGCCCACGGTTTCGCCGTGGACTACATTCGTTGGTCCGCGCCCGGCATCCCCGCGATGCTGATGATCCTCGCTGCCACCGGAGTACTACGCGGCTTCCAAGACACCAAGACTCCCCTGGTGGTTTCCGCCTCTGCGGCGTCGCTGAATGTGGTGTTGAACTTCCTGCTCGTCTACGGCGCCCACCTCTCCGTGGCCGGAGCAGCACTCGGCACGTCGATCGCGCAATGGACGGCGCTCAGTGCCTACCTGACGATCATCGTCCCCCGGATGAAGCGAGCCGCGATCTCGCTCCGCCCAAGCGCCTCCGGGATGCGCACCACCACCCGCGTGGGCTCGTGGCTGTTTCTGCGCACGATCGCGTTGCGCGCCTCCTTGCTGATCACGGTCTGGGTGGCAGCACGAAGCGGCGAGACCACGCTCGCGGCACACCAAATCGTGTTCACCCTCTTCTCCACCCTCGCCTTTGCGCTCGACGCGCTCGCTATCGCCGCGCAGGCGATGGTGGGGCACGCCCGCGGCGCTGGGAGAGAGACTCATCCCCTCATCCGAACGTTCATGCGCTGGGCGCTCGGCTACGGCGTGCTCGTGGGTGGTGTTCTTGCCGCGCTCTCCCCTGTCATTGCGATCCCATTCACGCGCGACCCCGCGGTGCGCGATCTCGTGGGGACCGCCGTGCTGATCCTGGCTGCGTTCCAGATCGTCGCGGGACTCGTCTTCGTGTTGGACGGAATCATGATCGGTCAGGAAGACATGCCATTTCTGGCGTTGACATGCACCGTCACGCTCGCGATCTATACGCCGCTCCTGCTGTGGCTGTCGCAACTCCCGGGAACCACCCTGTATTGGATCTGGCTCGCGTTCGGTTTGGGATTCCTCGGTCCGCGCGCCATGCTACAGACCTGGCGGATCACACGCCCTACAACTGCTTAGGCGGTGCCGCCGGTGCCGGGGGCTTCCCCTCCTCCGGCACCGGCGGAGTCTGCGCGCAACTCGGTGATCGCGTTCTCGAAGTCATCCAAGCTGTTAAAGGAAGAGTATACGGAGGCAAAGCGCAAGTATGCGACCGTATCGAGTTCCCGAAGTGGGCCGAGAATTGCGGTGCCGATGTCGCCAGCGTCGACGATCGAGGAACCCATGGTTCGGATCTGCTCTTCGACGGCCTGCGCGAGGGCCTTGATTTGGTCTTCTGTGACCGGGCGTCCTTGGCAGGACTTTCGAATGCCGGTGATGATCTTCTCTCGGGAAAATGCCTCCGTAACGCCGGAGCGCTTCATGACGGTGAGCGTGAAGCTCTCGATCGTCGAGAAGCGGCGGCGGCACGAGGTGCACTCGCGGCGGCGCCGAATACTGGCGCCGTCATCGGCCGTGCGGGAGTCGATGACGCGCGAATCGGGGTGGCGGCAGAACGGACAATGCATGCCCCACATCATATGGGTTTCGCGCCGCGGAATGCTTCGGACTAGTTCGAGGGGACGACGAGCTGTTGGCCCGCCACGATTGCGGAGCCGCTCAGCGAGTTGAGCGAAGCGATCTCGGCCACGACCTCGCGGACATCCTCGCCGGGTGCTGCGGCGGCCGCTGCGATCGACCAGAGCGTCTCACCCGCCGCAACGGTCACGACAGCGGTTGCACCAGCGGGCTCCCGAAGGGCCATCCCAACACCTGCCCCGATACCGATCGAAGCAGAAAGCGCGACAACGCTCGCAACCACCTGCACCATGAGCTTTCCACGTGCCGTCAGCTTGATTGGCTGCGACGCGGGCTTCGCAACCGGCACCGGATCCACGTAGCGACGCACCGGCAGCTGGATCACATCGGCGAGCTTCTCCTGCTCAATCCCCCGATACTGCGGGGCGAAGTCGATACTCAGTGCGCTCATTGCTTCCTCCTCGAACTAGTGTTCGTCGAACGTCTGTTCCAATAGTATGCGAGTGCACCGACATTGTCGAGACACTCTCGAACAGATGTTTGAAATTCTGTCCGTCCCTCTTTAGGCTGTACTTATCGAATCAGCGACCACTGACACGGAGGCCCCGCGATGGACGAGCGCAAGCAGGAGATCGTCGATTTCATTCGGAAGTCGCTCGCCGAACGCGGCTATCCGCCCTCGCTGCGAGAGATTGGCGAGGCGGTCGGTTTGTCGAGTCCATCGTCCGTCAAGTTCCAGCTCGATTCCCTCGAGCGCGCCGGTGTGATTCGGCGCGATCCACGCCGTCCGCGCGCCATGGAGGTCGTGGACCAGCCCGGAAGAGACGCCAGCTCCGCACCTGCAGAACCCGCCTCGATCTCGTTCCTTGGCCACGATGTGGCGGAGGGCGCCGTCGTGCCGCTTGTGGGCCGAATCGCCGCGGGTGGCCCGATTCTCGCCGAGCAGATGGTCGAGGACACCTTCACGCTCCCCCGCCAGCTCGTGGGCCAGGGCGAGCTGTTCATGTTGCGCGTCTCCGGCGACTCGATGATCGACGCCGCGATCTGCGACGGCGACTGGGTGGTGGTGCGGCAGCAGAACGATGCCGTCAATGGCGACATAGTGGCAGCCCTGCTCGATGACGAGGCGACCGTGAAGACTTTCCAGCAGCGGGACGGCCACCTGTGGCTGATGCCCGCCAACCCGGCCTACTCGCCGATCCTGGGCGACCACGCCGCCATTCTGGGCCGCGTAGTGTCAGTTCTCCGTTCGCTCTGAGAGCCTCGTGAGGGCGGCGCGAGCGATCTCTGGATCCGTGGTGCGCCAGAAAGCGGGCATCGAATCGAGGATGTACCGTCCGTACCGCTGATGCACCACGCGGGAATCGAGGATCGCCACCAGGCCACGATCGGCAATCGTGCGGATGAGGCGACCCGATCCCTGGGCGATCAGTAGCGCCGCATGCTGCAACGAGACATCCATAAATCCACTCCGGCCCGCGCGCTCAGCCACCTCGGTGCGCGCTTGCACGATCGGATCGTCCGGCCGCGGGAACGGGATGCGATCGATCGTCACCAGACGGCAGGACTGCCCTGGCACGTCGACTCCCTGCCAGAGGCTCAGCGTGCCGAACAGGCATGAATCCTGCTCCGTACGGAATGTTTCGATCAACCGGGACATGGTGTCTTCGCCCTGGCAATAGATCGGGAGCTCGAGCCGTTCGCGCGCGTATTCGGCGGCGGCCTCGGCACCACGGCGCGAGGAGAACAGGCACAAGGCTCCCCCGCCCGAGGCGTGGATCAGGTCCACCAACTCGGCCAGGGCGTCGTCGGACACGCCATCGCGCGTGGGCTTCGGCAGGTGGGCCGCAGCGTAAACGATCCCTTGGGCGCCGTAGTCGAACGGCGAACCGAAGTCCTCGGCCACGTACTCCGTGAGCCCGAGCGATCGTGCCGCCGAATCGAATCGCCCACCGAGCGACAGTGTTGCGGAGGTTGCCACCACGGCGCGCTCGGTCAGGAGATGCTCACGGATTCCACCGGACACGTCGAGCGGTGCCATCCACAGTCGCGGCGTATCCGTCCGGTCAACCGCGATCCAGGCCACGTCCGTCCGGTTCGTCACCGAGTCCGAGAGGGCGCGATCGCAGATCTCCACGAGTTCGGTGAGTGATGCTTTCAGAGACTGGCGGGCGCCATCGTCCTCGCCACGCAGTGCGGTGAGTGCCTCGCGTGCTGCCGCGCCGAGCGTGATAGCGGCGGCGCTGATCACGCCAGGGATCTCCAGCAGACGCTTCTCCTCCAATGACTCCAGCGCATCCCGGAGTTGGGAGGCGGCGGTCTCGAGGGAATCTGCGGCTGCGGGCGCGAGCCTACGCGTCGCGCGGGCGGCACGATCCACCGCGGGAGCCGAGAGTTCGACGGTCGCGGCTGAGGTAGCGCGAGGCACGATGTCGTGCGCCTCATCGACAATCAGGGCATCGAACTCCGGCAAGACGCCGGGAGATCCGAATGCGGCGATGCCGAGGAGCGCGTGATTGGTCACCACCACGTCCGCTTCACCCGCCTTCGCCCGCGCCGCCATGGGGAAGCACTCCGTGGAGAACGGGCACTTATTGCCCATGCATTCGAGCTTCGAGATCGAGACCTGCCGCCACGCGCGGTCGCTGACGCCGGGATCGAGATCGTCGCGCTCCCCCGTCTCGGTGGTCTCGGCCCACTCGCGCAGGCGCGCCACCTGGGTCTCCAGATCGCTTCGCGGGGTTGAGAACAGGGTGTCCTCATCGTCGTCGGGATAGCCGCCGGAGATCTTGTGCCGGCACACGTAGTTGCTCCAGCCCTTCAGGACCGCAACTCTCGGCCGGTTGCCGCAGACTTCCGCGACGGCCTCGGAAACCACCGGCGCATCTTTGACGAGGATCTGGCGCTGCAGCGCGAGGGTGGCCGTGGAGATCACCGTGCGCGTGCCGCCCTCGGCGGCGGAGGTAAGCGCGGCCGAGAGATATGCGAGGGACTTTCCCGTGCCAGTGCCGGCCTGCGCCAGGAGTGGATCGCCTCCGTTGAGCGCGCGCTCGACTGCCTCAGTCATGCGCTCCTGACCCTCACGCGCCACGCCACCGATCGATTCGACCGCGTGCGCGAGGACGCTACGCGACGCTGACACGCGCGAGCTCGGAGGCGAGCTCCGCATCGGCGCGGCCAACGAGCCGAGTGCCCTCGGCGAGGTGCTCCTCGGAGTCGATCTGCCCAAAGGTGTGCATCCGTGAGACGAGATCGCCGCGCGAATAGGGCACGACGACGTCCACGACCGTCTGCGGCTGCGGTAGCGCCTCCTGAATGTGCTCCGCGAGCTCGGCAATCCCGGCGCCAGTATGGGCCGAGACGGCCACCGCGCGCGGGTAGGCCGTGCGGAGCGTCTGGAGCGTGGTCAGCGGCGCGATGTCCGATTTGTTGAAGACCAAGAGTTCAGGGATATCCGAGGCGCCCTCGATCCCCTCGAGCACCTCGCGCACGGCCTTGATCTGGCCTTCGGGATCGGGGTGCGCGGCGTCGACCACGTGCACGATGAGGTCTGATTCGCCCACCTCTTCGAGTGTGGAGCGGAAAGCCTCGACCAGTTCGTGCGGCAGCGAGCGCACGAAACCCACGGTGTCCGCGATGGTGAACTCGCGGCCGTCCGGAGTTTGAGCGCGGCGCACGGTGGGATCGAGCGTGGCGAAGAGCTGGTTCTGCACCATCACGTCCGCGCCGGTGATCTCGTTGAGGAGGGAAGACTTGCCAGCGTTGGTGTAGCCCACGATCGCCACTTGCGGAAGCGCCGAGGACTCCCGCCGGGCTCGCTTGGTGGCACGCGAGGGTTCCATTGCGGCAATCTGCTTGCGCAGCTTCGCCATGCGGTTGCGAATGCGGCGGCGGTCCAGCTCGATCTTGGTCTCACCGGGTCCACGCGAACCGATACCCTCACCGCCGGCCACGCGACCACCGGCCTGCCGGGACATCGATTCACCCCACCCGCGCAAGCGCGGGAGCAGGTATTCGAGCTGGGCGAGCTCCACCTGAGCCTTGCCCTCGCGGGACTTGGCGTGCTGGGCGAAGATGTCGAGGATGACGGCGGTGCGGTCAACCACCTTCACCTTCACGATGTCTTCAAGCGCACGGCGCTGAGACGGCGCGAGATCGGCATCCATGATCACGGTGTCCGCGCCCACGGAGTGCACGATCTCGGCGAGTTCCTTCGCCTTGCCCGAGCCGAGATAGGTGGACGGGTCCGGATAAGCGCGACGTTGCAGAACGCCGTCGAGCACCTCGGAGCCAGCGGTCTCGGCGAGCGCCGCCAGTTCGCGGAGCGACACCTCGGCAGCCTCGGCATCCGACGCGTAAACGCCCGCGAGCACCACCTTTTCGAGGCGGAGCTGGCGGTACTCGACCTCGGTGATGTCTTCGAGTTCGGTGGACAGGCCGACTCGGCGAAGCGCCGCACGCTCCTCGGCTTCGAGGTTCTCCTCATGTGGGGCGTCCTGCTGGATCGCGGTACCTTCGAGGCCCAGGCTGCGGGCCAAGATGCGGTCGACGACGTCTTCGGGGGTTGCGCTGGTCAATCGGTTCCTTTCGTGCCCCTCTAGGTTCTCATGGACCCCCGACACGCACGAAGCGATTTTCCTTTCGGCGGAGCCGCCGCCCTAGACTGTGCCGGTGGGGAAGAGAGTGATAGCGGCGATTCTCGCTCTCCCCATCGCCATCGCTGCCTGCCTGGTCCTCGCCGCATGGCCGCAGGGCTTCGGACTCGAGCAAGCTCCCGTGATCGCGCAGGTGGTGGCACCGCGTGTGGGCGTCATTGGAATCGCCCTAGGGCTTCTGGTTCTCGTCGCGCTGGCGGCGCTCATTCGGCCCATCCGGCGGTTCGCTCTCCTGGTCATGGCAATGCTGACGGCGTTCATTCTGGTCTCGGGCGGGATCCACATCTCACGAGGTCTCGGCTCCACGGGCCTGGTGCCCGAGGACGGCGACATCACCATCCTCTCCTGGAACACCCTCGGCAGCGCTCCCAGCGCGGATGTTCTCGCCGAATTGATCAACGAGACCGGCGCGGACGTTGTGACGCTCCCGGAAACCTTCGGCGAGAGCGCCGAAGCCGCAGCCGCGCTCCTCGATACCAAGTTCCAGATCTTTACCGTTGCCAATCCCCCGGCCTACGGCGCGCTCAACACCTCGCTGATGATCTCCGCCGGGTTGGGAGAGTACGAGCTCGCGGAGGGCCCGCACCAGACCCTCCCCACCGTCGTCGCCCGCCCCTCCGACGGCGATGGGCCCACCATCCTGGCCACCCACCCGGTCGCTCCGGGCCGTGGACAGATGCGGCTCTGGCGTGCCGAGCTTCGCGAACTCGCCGATCTCTGTGACGCCGAGCCGTCCCTCATCATCGCCGGGGACCTCAACTCCACGCTCGATCATTGGGCGAACCTCGGCGAAGGCGATTTCGGGAGCTGCACGGACGCGGCACGCGCCGCCGGGGCGGCCGCCACCGGCTCCTGGCCGACAAGTCTTCCAGCGTGGCTCGGCACGCAGATCGATCATGTGGTGGTGAGCGACGACTGGCAGGTCGTTGACTTCCACGTGGTGACCGATCGGGATGACGCCGGATCGGATCACCGCCCGGTCGTCGCAACCCTTCGAGCCCGCTGACATACGATCGAGCCGTGGACCACTACTTCACCTCGAAGCCAGCCGGCGAGCGCAGCACGATCCATGCAACCCTCGGCGGCGTCGTACGGGAGCTCGTAACGGCGCGCGGCGTCTTCTCCGGCGAGCGCCTCGACCCCGGAACCCGCATCCTGATCGAGCACGCGCCGGATCCGCACGGGCTCACCGTGGACGTGGGCTGCGGCTGGGGCCCACTCTCGCTCGACGCAGCGTTGCGGAACCCTGCGGCTGAAGTGATCGCCGTCGACGTCAACGAAGGGGCCCGGGAGCTCACGGCCGAGAACGCGGCGCGGCTTGGCGTCACCGTCACCACGGCCACGCCCGAGGAAGCCTTGCAACTCGTTGGTACCCGCGGGATTGACTACCTGATCTCGAACCCGCCGATCCGCGTTGGCAAGTCCGAACTCCACTCGATTCTCGCGACCTGGCTTCCCCGGCTCGCACCCGAGGGCGCGGCCTACCTCGTGGTTGCGAAGAACCTTGGGGCGGACTCGCTCCAGCGCTGGATTGAGGCCGAACTCGGCCAGCCCTGCGTGCGCATCGCGTCGCAGAAGGGCTACCGGATCCTCCAGGTCACCTCGGCCACCAGCACGGCCGGGCCCGAAAGATAGACGGTCTCGTCCGCAATCGTCACGCGGACCTTGCCGCCCGGTATGTGGACGTCCCACTCGCGCGGCGCACCCTCGCCGGTCCACAGATGCATCGCCACGGCCGCCGCACAGCAGCCGGTGCCACATGACCGCGTCTCGCCTGATCCTCGTTCCAGGACACGCATCTCAACGACGCCGATCCCGCCAGCAAGGCTTCGCGGCACCACCACTTCGAGATTGGTCCCGCCCTCGGGAGTCGGATCGTAGCTGACGTTCTCGAAACTCAGGGAGCGCAGATCCTCGACGCTTTCGAGCGCCACCACGGTGTGCGGGTTGGGCATGGTCACCCGAAGCCCGGGCCGCTGCTCGTGAGCATGCAGCTTCACCGCCACGTCCCAACCATTTCGCGCGGCGCGATCCCCACCGGGTAGGCCAGCTGGGCCCATATCGACGGTGTATTGGTCGCCACCTTGGTAGCGCACCTCGCGATCGCCCCCACGAGTCGCGACGACGACGCTCTCCCCCTCGGCGAGATCGATCAGCCCCTCGGCACGCAGATAGGCGACGAATACCCGGATGCCGTTGCCACACATCTCGGCCAGCGAACCATCGGCGTTGCGGTAGTCCATGAACCACTGCGCACTGGTGGTATACCCAGCTGCGCTTCCAGGCGCGGCCACGATGACGCCGTCGGCCCCGATCCCCGCATGGCGATCGCACAACGCGCGCACCGTCTCTGCGGCCACGCTCTCGCGCGTCAGCAGGAAGTCATTCTCGGTGCCGTGACCCTTTGTGAGCCTCATTGGCACAGCCTATCGAGGATTGCGTGACGGACGCGCAACCAAGGAGGCACAACCTAGTACCTTGCGCTACACACTAGTGGGTATTACCATCTAGACATGGATGAGGTTTCAACCCAGTTACGGAAGGGCTCAATCGAACTCGCCGTCCTGGCACTCGTGAGCGCTGAACCTCGCTACGGGGCGGACATCGTTGAGAATCTCGCGGCGCGGCCCGGACTCGATGCGACAACCGGCACCATCTACCCACTCCTCACCCGCCTCAAGAACGCCGGACTGGTCGAGACTCGGTGGCATGAGTCCCCCGTCGGGCCACCGCGCAAGTATTACTCCCTTTCGCGGAGCGGGAAGCGGCAACTGGCGGCGCAGCGCGAGGCGTGGCAGCGGCTCTCATCCGCCATGAACACTCTGCTGAAGGAGACGGAATGACTTACATCGACGACGTCGCAGCACAGCTCACGCTTCGCGGAGCAGTCCGCGAACAGGCTCTCGCAGATCTTCGCGATCTTCTCCTCGAAGTCTCGCCTGAGACACTGGGCCCACCGGCCGAATACGCCGCAGCCCTCAACGAGGAGTTCGGAACCTCCGCTGGGCTACCTGAACGCTTGCTCGGCGTGCCACTATCGCTGGTCTCCGGCCTCGGAGACCGCCTTGCGGGCATCTTCAATCCAGCCGACGAACGCCTCATGATGCCACGGCTCTTTGGTCTCGGGTGGGCTGTGAATATGGGCTACATCGCCGTGAAGCTCGGGCTGTTGCGGCCGGACGACGTGGATGACGAGGTCTTGGACGATGCAGTGGAACTCCTCGACGCGCCACAGGTTGCAGCAGGAGCCGCAATTGCAGGTGCCGCCGCTACTACTGCAGTGATGGCACATCGTCGGCACGAGATCAAAGCTCGCACCGGCGAATCTGCGACCAGTAGCATCGTCTTCGGAACCCTCCTTCCGGTAGTCTCCGCCGCGCTCCTCGTAGCCTCTACGGATTCGACACAGCAATCAGCCCAGCGGCTCACAATGCCTGCCACGGCGGGAAGTCTCGCACTACTCTCGATGAGCGCGTGCTGGCAGAAGTCATGGCGCCCACGCGGAAACGCACTCGTGCTGGGTGGCGTAGCCGCGGCCGCCGTCACGCAACTCACCCTCAGCTACCTACCCGTCCGCACCGCCCTACGCGCACGCTGGGCGCACGAAAGGAGCACACGCAATGCCTGATTTCTCTCCCACCGCATGGGTCATCATCGGGATACTGATCGCCGTTGAGGTGGTCCTGTTCGTCACCGCGCTGATCATGGTTTCGCGCACGCCCTCAGAGCGGCTCACACTGCCGCGAGTCGCATGGTTGTTGCTCTGCTTCGTCCAGATTATTGGGCCAATCGCGTTCTTTGTGTTAGGCCGGAAGCCCGCCCCCATTGAGGACACCACTCTCGCGCAGCGCCGTACCTCGAGTGTCGACTCCACGATCGACGAGCTCTACGGATGAACGCGATCAACGTTCGCGGCCTGCGCCGTAGTTTCGGTGGAGTGCACGCGCTGGATGGCCTCGACCTCGAGGTGCCTGCCGGCTCGGTGTTCGGCTTCGTTGGCCCTAATGGCGCGGGAAAGACCACCACGATCCGCATTCTCCTCGGCCTCGCTCACGCGGACTCAGGGAGCGCCACCATGCTCGGCGAGGATGTACTTGCGTGGCCCGGAGCCGTCTCTACCAGGCTCGGATTCCTGCCGGACGTGCCCGCCTTCTACCCATGGATGAGCGCATCCGAATACCTGCGCTTCTGCGCCTCGGCCTTCGACATGGACGCCGGCACTAGTGAGCGCCGGATCGGGCTCCTGCTGGATCTCGTCAAGCTCACCGGAGTAAACGGCAAGATCGGCGGCTTCTCCCGAGGCATGGCGCAGCGCCTCGGTATCGCCCAGGCCCTGATCAACTCCCCGGAGCTCCTGATCCTCGACGAGCCCACCTCGGCGCTGGACCCCGTCGGGCGCCACGAACTCCTGCAGCTGATCGAACGGCTCCGCGGCCAAGCCACGGTGTTCTTCTCCAGCCACATCCTTGGCGACGTGGAGCGCGTGTGTGACGAGATCGCCGTCGTCGATGCTGGCAAAGTCATCGCCACGGGCCGCACCGCTGAGCTTCGGGAGCGATACGCAGGATCTCCTCGAATCCGGCTGGCGCTGACACCGCCCGACGCCGATCTTCCCGGCGCGCTCGCGGCGGAGCCCTGGGCTGGACCCTCAGTTCTCACGCCCGACGGCGCATGGCTGGTGGACGTCGCGGACATCACTGCGGCCAACCATCGGCTGCCGCAGATCCTTGCCACCAATGGCTGGGGCCTTCGCGCAATGGAGACTGTCGAGCCCACACTTGAAGATGTGTTCGTACAACTCGTGGGGAGGCGCGCCGAATGAGCGGATTCGGGACCATGCTCGCCAAGGAACTGCGGGAGATTCAACACACCTGGCGCATCTGGGTCACGCTCGGGACGTTCGCCTTCTTCGGTATCGCCGATCCGGTGATTGCGCGATTCAGCCCGGAAATCCTCGCTTCCGTGGTGGGCGACGAAATCCCAATCACGCTCCCACCCGCCACAGCTGCGTCAGCATGGGCACAGTGGACCGGCGATCTCGCTCAACTGCTGGCACTGGTGATCATTGCGGTCGCGGGGGCGAGCGTGGCAGGCGAGGTCGCTTCAGGGACCGCAATTCTCCCGCTCGCGAAGCCGATCGGGCGCCCAGCGTTCGTGCTGGCAAAATTCTGCGGTGTGGTGGTCCTTGCGGTCGTGAGCGTTGTGCTCGGAACCGCACTCGCGACCGGCACCACCGCATTGCTCTTCGACGAGCTCGATGTTGGCGCGGTCTGGACAGCCGCTGGGGTGTGGCTCGTGCTCGCGGTCCTGTTGGTCGCCATCACCATGCTCGGCTCGGCGCTTGTCTCGAGTTCGATGGCGGCCTTCCTCGTGGGCTTCGGTGCGTACATCCTGATCTCACTTGTGGGTATCTGGCAGCCTGCCCGGGCGTACTCGCCCGCAGGTCTCAATGGTGTGATCAGCTCTTTGGCGACCGGGCAGGAGGCGCACCTCGCCTGGCCAGTTGGGACGGCTCTCGTAATCGCAGCCGCGGCTCTCGCCGCTGCCGTCTGGGTGTTCCGGAAGCGCGAACTGTAGGAGCTCGACGCCTCAGATTCATAGCCTGGGGATGGGTTGTGGTGGTCGTGAGGTTCGGGTGTGTCCGGTGGGTGTGGTGACGGTGAGTTGGCCGGTGGCGGGGTCTCGCCGGTGG
>FZQV01000072.1 GCA_900199505.1 Ruaniaceae bacterium KH17
CAGCAAGCCGCTCAACAGACAGCCTGGCTTGCCGATCACGCCAACGATCGGGCCGGCGGGGTCGTGCCGCGCATGCCGCGCTCCGCGGCCCAAGCCGAGGCCGACAGGGTCTGCTGAAGGTTTAGGTGACAGTTCCTTGTCACGCAGCCAGGGTGGCTGACGTGTTCATGATGGTCTCGTATTCGATGGGGGTCAAGCGGCCGAGTGCTGCTTGGCGGCGGCGCCGGTGATAGGTCCTCTCGATCCATTTCACGATCGCGGTGCGCAGGAGTTCGCGGGTGGGCCAGGAGCGTCGGTTCAGGACGTTCTTCTGGAGCAGGCTGAAGAACGATTCCATGGCCGCGTTATCACCAGCGGCACCAACCCTGCCCATGGATCCGACCAGCTTGTGACGCTTCAGAGCACGACGGAATTTCCGCGAACGGAATTGGCTTCCGCGATCTGAGTGGACCACGCATCCGGCGACATTCCCACGCATCGCGACCGCGTTCTCCAGCGCCTGGACCGCGAGGGAGGCTTTCATTCTCGGCCCGATGGAGTAGCCGACGATCCGGTTGCCGAAGACGTCTTTGATCGCGCACATGTAGAGCTTTCCCTCAGCAGTCTTGTGTTCGGTGATATCGGTCAGCCATAGCTGGTTCGGACCGCTCGCGGTGAACTCGTGACGGACCCGCCCATCCGCGTCGATCACCGCACACAGGTCGTCGTGGACTGCCGGGCCTGGCCGCTTGCCGTTCTTGCCGCGCTTCTTCTTGCCGAACACGCTAAACCAGCCGTTGGCGGAGGCGATGCGCCACGCGGTGCGGTCACTCATCGGCTCACCCGCCTGGCGTGCCTCGTCCGCCAGGAGACGATGCCCGAACTCCGGATCGTCCTGGTGCGCATCAAACAAGGCGTTCGCCCGGTAGGCCTCCACGAGCTCGGCTTCAGTGATCGGGTGTGCCAGCCACCGGTAGTAGGGCTGGCGGGCGAGCTTCAATACCCGGCACGACACCACGACGGGAATCCCATCAGCGGCGAGCTCGCTCACGAGCGGGTAGAGCCTTTTGACGGCAGATTCGCCTGCGACAAATACGCCGCCGCACGCCG
>FZQV01000030.1 GCA_900199505.1 Ruaniaceae bacterium KH17
ATCGTGCACAGCGACAGAGGTAGCCAATTTCGTTCCAGGAAATTTCGCAACGCTCTCAAGCGTCACAAGCTCCTCGGGTCGATGGGCAGAGTTGGCGCGTGTGGCGACAACGCCGCGATGGAAAGCTTCTTCAGCCTGCTGCAGAAGAACGTTCTCGACCGGCAACGGTGGACGACCCGGCTCGAGCTACGACTAGCAATCGTGCAATGGATCGAAGGGATCTACCACCGCAAACGCCGACAGCGTCGACTCGGGAAACTGACACCCATCGAATTCGAGACCATAATGAAAGACGCCGCCACACTAGCGGCATAAACCCCGGACTCAACCAAACCTTCAGCAGACCCTTTCATCGTCTGGACGAGATCATCCATCAACTCCGGGGCGAGAGCTGCCGGCGGCGGCACGTGTGCCGCTCCCACCGGGTGTCCGGCAGCACCCCCAATCCAGTTCTGCTGGTCACGAAGCTGACCCGCAAGATGACGCTCGGTCACATCCGGCTCCATCAGCCCGCGATGCGCATCGAGGATGTCATCGAGACTCAGCGCACCACTTGACGCCCTGTCGACAAGCTTCCGCAGTGCAGTGAGAGAGGCGTAGACCTGGCGGGTCTTTGCCGAGACCTTGAGGCCCGACTCAGCTCTTGCGAGTTGATCGACGGTGGTGATCTCCTCCTCGATCCGCGACGACGCAATCGCCTCCGTCCGGAGCAAGAAGGGTTCGAGGACTGCAAGCGAGTGTCCAGAGTACGTCTCCGCCTCAACGATCGCTCGCGTCGTCTCGCGAACTCGTTCAGCGGTGGCGGCGTCGATGCGAACATCAATCTCGGCGATTCGCGCGGGCACGGATGCCTCGTAGGCATCTACTCCCCGCAGGGTCCGCCGGAAAGCCCACGGCACCTGGATCGAGCCGTACGGAGGAACCCGCACAGGTCTCACGCCATCGCCATCCATTTCGGCCTTCCGGCAACCCAATAAGTGAGAATGAGGATACTACTATTCTCACTTATGGCAATAAGTGAGAATAACCGGCTCGCTCTTCTCACTTAGCGCGCGACGGCGAACCCAAGGACAACTCCCGGTTTCGGGCGCGGCTAGTAAGTTACCGGCGGACGACGGGATTTCCGAAGCGGCCGATGCCCTCCACCTCGACCTCGACTCGCTGGCCCGCGTCGATCTGGCCGATCCCAGCGGGCGTCCCGGTAAGGATCACGTCCCCCGGCAGGAGCGTGAAGATGCTGGAGGCATATGCGACGATCTCGTGCACGGACATGATCATCTGCGAGGTGCGTCCGTCCTGGCGCTGCTCGCCGTCCACGTAAGAACGCACGGAGAGATCCGAGACGTCCACGTCCGTCTCGATCCACGGGCCGAGCGGACACGAAGTGTCAAAGCCCTTCGCCCGCGTCCACTGGTCCTCGGCGCGCTGGATGTCCCGCGCGGTCACATCGTTGGCCACGGTGTAGCCGAAGATCACGTCGTTCACGCGCTCCGCGGGTACGTCCTTACACAGCCGCCCGACGACGACGGCCAACTCGGCCTCGTAGTGCACCTCCTGCGACCACTCGGGAAGCACGATCGGGTCGTCCGGGCCAATCACCGAGGTGTTCGGCTTCAGGAAGACCACGGGCGCCGTCGGCAGGTCATTGCCGAGCTCCTTGACGTGATCGGCGTAGTTCCGCCCGAGGGCCACCACCTTGGATCGCGGGATGACCGGCGAGAGGAGACGGGCGCCGTCGAGTGGGACCCGCTCCCCCGTGGTCTCGTAGGAATCGAACAGCGGGTCCGATTTCAGGACGACGAGGTCATCGCCGTCGACGATGCCGTAGCGGGGATTGTCACCATGAGCGAAACGCGCGATCTGCATGTGTCGATCTTAGGCGTTACAACCCGAGGCTCGCCGCAGAGGCGCGTAGTTCCTCGGCGGAAGCATGGAACTTGGCTAGCTCGGAATCGTCCATCGAGAAATCAAGCTGACGTTGGATGCCGTTCTTGTCCACCACGCACGGCACGCTCATCGCCACGCCACTGATCCCGCGGTAATCATTCAGGATGCCCGAAACCGGCAGCACCTCGTGTGAATCGGCAAGAATCGCGCGCACAATTCGATCGCAGGAGACGCCAATCGCGTAGTTCGTGGCACCCTTCCCCTCGATCACCTTGTAGGCGGCGTGGACCGTCTCGGACTCAAGGTACTCGCGGGCGCCGGGGGTGAACGGCTGGTTGCCATCGACGTCCGTCCAGTCGGTAATCGGCACGCCGCCGATCTTGGCAGTGGACCACACCGCGAACTCACTGTCGCCATGCTCCCCCACGATCATCGCGTGCACGGAGCTCGAGGAAACCCCGGCGAGTTGCGCAATCTTCCAGCGCAGGCGCGAGGTGTCCAGCACGGTGCCCGAAGACAAGATCCGGTTCGGTGGGAGATCCACGACCTGCTGCGCGGCCACCGTGAGAACATCGCACGGGTTCGTGACGATCACGTACACGGCGTCCGGCGCGCGCTTCACGAGCTTCGGCATCAGATCGCGCATGATCGCCGTGTTCGCCTCGGCGAGATCCAACCGAGTCTGGCCGGGCTTCTGCCGCGCACCCGCCGTGATCACCACAACATCCGAGCCTTCGACCACCGAAAGGTTACTCCCGCCTGTCACCGAACTCGGCGAAAAGAACTGCGAGCCGTGTGCAAGATCGAGCACTTCGGCCTCGACCTTCGTCGTGTTGAGGTCATAGATGGCCACGTTGCGGGCGCTGCCATTGATGAGGGAGGCGTACGCGACGGCCGTTCCCACCGAGCCGGCGCCGATCACTGAGAGCTTCGAGTGCTGAGATTCCATGCCCCATTCTTACCCGCCCATCAATGTAGCCAACACCCCATCTCACCCGCAGCCCCGCACCCACCCCGCCCGGCAAACCCTAGTTGAGCTGATCAATGCGCTAATCCGGGATAACGCATTTGTTGGCTCAACTTTCGGGCTGGCGGCACGGGATCCATGTGGCATGGGAGAATCGCAGGGTGGAACCGGCGCTCAATCTCCTGCTCGATGACCTTGACGATTCCACGGCCGACGGCGATCGCGACGATGCGCTCTACCTCGCCTTCCACGAATGGGCAGCCAGCAGCGGCAGGCCGCTGTACCCGCACCAGGACGATTCCCTCGCGGCGCTGATCTCGGGAAGTCACGTCATCGTCAACACACCGACCGGCTCTGGGAAGTCTATGGTGGCGCTCGCCGCGTACACCGTGGCGCTCTCCCGGGGGCAGCGCGCCTACTACACGGCGCCGCTGAAGGCACTGGTCTCGGAGAAGTTCTTCGAGACGGTCGCTCTGTTTGGCGCGGCCAATGTGGGCATGGTGACCGGCGACTCCGCGGTGAACCCGGACGCCCCGATCATCTGCTGCACCGCCGAGATCTTGGCGAATCAGGCGCTCCGCGAGGGTGCGGCCCTGGACGCGGGCGTGGTGGTGATGGACGAGTTCCACTTCTACGCCGAGCCGGACCGCGGCTGGGCCTGGCAGGTGCCGTTGCTCGAACTCACGGACTCGCAGTTCGTGCTGATGTCCGCCACGCTCGGCGATACCAGCTTCTTCTCGAAGGATCTGACGCGCCGCACCGGCCGCGACGTCGCGACGATCACCTCCGTGGAGCGCCCCGTGCCGCTCAGCTTCAGCTACTCCACCGATCCACTACCGGATGTGCTCGAGGAGCTCGTCACCACGCACCGCGCCCCGGCCTACGTGGTGCACTTCGCCCAGAAGGACGCCGTCGAGCAAGCGCAGGCACTGACCTCACTGAAACTGATCAGCCGTGAGGAGAAGGACCGAATCGCCGCGCGAATCGCCGGCGCAACCTTCTCGAAGGGGTTCGGCGCCACGCTCTCGCGGCTTCTGCGCCAAGGGATCGGTGTGCACCACGCGGGCATGCTCCCGCGCTATCGCCGGCTCGTCGAGCAACTCGCCCAGGAAGGCCTGCTGAAGGTGGTCTGCGGGACGGACACACTCGGCGTCGGGATCAACGTGCCGATCCGCACCGTGGTCTTCACTGCGCTCACGAAGTTCGACGGCGAGCGTCAACGGCACCTCACCGCCCGCGAGTTCCACCAGATCTCAGGGCGTGCTGGCCGCGCCGGCTACGACACCACCGGCGAGGTGATCGTGCAGGCGCCCGAGCACGTGATCGAGAACGCCAAGGCGCTCGCCAAGGCCGGGGACGATCCGAAGAAGAAGCGCAAGATCGTGCGGAAGAAGGCACCGGAGGGCAGGGTGAACTGGACGGATGCCACCTTCGAGCGGCTGCGCGATTCGGCGCCGGAACCGCTCACGAGCCAGTTCCGGGTGACGCATGCGATGGCGCTTAATGTGCTCGCGCGTGAGGGTGATCCCGTGGCGCATATGGTCAAGCTCCTCACGGACAATCACGAACCGCCCAGCACACGCAACCCGCACCTCCGTGAGGCCGCGCACATCTACCGTTCGCTCCGGCAGGCCGAGGTGGTAGAACACCTCTCCTCCGCCGAGGCTGACGGCGGGCCGCGCCTGCGCCTCGCCGTGGACCTCCCCGAACAGTTCGCGCTGAACGCTGCCCTCTCCCCCTTTGCCCTGGCGGCACTCGACCTGCTGGATGCCGATTCGCCAGACTTCGCGCTCGACGTCGTCTCCGTCATCGAAGCGACGCTCGAGGATCCGCGCCCGCTCCTCTTTGCGCAACAGCGCATGGCGCGCGATGAGGCCGTCTCCGCGATGAAGGCGGAAGGAGTCGAGTACACGCAACGCATGGAGGCGCTCGAGGACGTGACCTGGCCGCAGCCGCTCGCCGAGCTGCTCGTGCCCGCGCTTCATCTCTATGCCCACACGAACCCGTGGGTGTTGCAATACGAGCTCTCGCCCAAGTCTGTGGTGCGTGAGATGGTCGAAGGCGCGATGACGTTCTCCGACCTGATCGCGAAGTACCAGCTTGGCCGTTCCGAGGGCGTGATCTTGCGCTATCTCACGGACGCGTACCGGGCGTTACGTCAGGTGGTGCCGCAGGAGGCGCGCACTGAGGAGGTCACGCAGATCACGCACTGGCTCGGTGAGCTGGTGCGAGCAGTGGACTCCTCCCTGCTGGACGAATGGGCCGCACTCAACAACGAGACTCCTGCGGGCGCCGTCGGCGAGGAGGTTGCCTTCACTTCCGGTGGCGGCGGCTTCGCGGCGAATCGGCACGCCTTCCGTGCGGCGATCCGGCAGGCCGCGTTCCGGCGCGTCGAGTGGATCGCGCAGGAGAGTGTCCCGGCGCTCGCCAGCACTGGCGATTGGGACGAGGACGAGTGGGATGGCGTGCTGGATCGGTACTACGCCGAACACGACTGGGTGGGGATCGGGCCGGACGCACGCGGGCCGGAGAATTTCCGGATCGTCACTTCACCTTCGCCCGTCGACTTCGACGACGCCCAGCTCCCCGAGATCGACGGCGCGTGGATCGCCTGGCAGCAGCTCGAGGATCCTTCAGGAGACGGCGACTGGTTCGTGACGCTGCGAATCGACGTCGAGCAGTCGACCGAGTCGCTCGTTACGGGCCCCACACGCCTGCTGCGCCGCTAAAGATAGGTACGCCTTCCCTTCGGTGACACGGGACTTTGGTCTGCATACGGTGGATACATGGCAATCCTGGAGTTGAACCCTGCGGACACCACTGCGGCGCGGCTGAACAAACTGCGTGCCGGTGTCCTCGGCGCGAACGATGGCATCGTCTCCGTGGCCGCAACCGTGATCGGCGTCGCGGCCGCAACACAGTCCGTACCCGTGATCGCAACCGCCGGTTTCGCGGCGCTCGCGGCCGGCGCCTTCTCGATGTCTGCGGGCGAATACATCTCAGTGTCCACACAGCGCGACACCGAAAAGGTGCTGATTGAGGACGAAGAGGACCACGATGGGATCCGATCGCGGCTCACCGCGCAGCTTCAGCAGGATGGCGCCGAGCCCGCGACGGCCGCGGCCGCTGCCCGCCAGATGGTCACGCACTCCCCCAAGCACGCCCTCGGAATGGTCGAAGGCGTGGACCCGGATGATCTCGTCAACCCGTGGCAGGCGGCGATCGCCTCGTTTGTGGCGTTCATCATCGGTGCGATTCTGCCGCTCGCCACGATCCTGCTACTACCCGCAGCCGCCCGTATCCCCGGCACGTTCGCCTCGGTGCTGGTTGCGCTCGCGCTCACCGGCTATGTCTCGGCACGGCTCGGTGAGGCGAACCCGCGCCGCGCGATGGTCCGCACGATGATTGGTGGCGCGCTTGCGATGGCCGCCACCTACGGCATCGGGAACCTCTTCGACGTCCCGGTCTAGCCAGGCTTCGGCCTCACCGCTCCACCACGCGGCCTCTTGCCACTCACGTGAGTGGAAAACGTACGGATCCTCGCCCCCCGCCGGCCTTTTGGCACTCACGTGAGTGGAAAACGTACGGATCCTCGCCCCCCGCCGGCCTTTTGGCACTCACGTGAGTGCGAAAAGTCCGACGGTCCGCGGTGTCGACTGGCGACACGAATGACGGCCCACTATCCGATCGAACTAACCTAGTCATCGTGAATACTGCCGAGCGTTACCAGTCCGTCCTCGACCGTGTGGCGACAGCCGCACGGGCTGCGGGCCGCGCGCCGGAATCGGTGCGGGTCCTCGCCGCGGTCAAGACACAGAGGCCGGAGGCGATCGCCGAGCTCGTGGACGCCGGTTGCACTCTCCTTGGGCACAATCGCGCGCAGGAACTGGTGGAGGTGGCCCCGGCTCTGGGAGGCCTCCGACCCGGCGTCAACCTCGAGCATCACTTCATCGGCCAGCTACAGACCAACAAGGCCGCGCGCGTCGTAGATTTGGTTTCGTGCGTGCATTCGGTGGACCGCATGAGCCTGGCGCGGAAGCTTGCCACCGCTGCCGATTCGCGCGGCCGGGTCCTCGATGTCTTCGTCCAAGTGAACGCTTCCGGTGAGGAAACGAAGGCCGGAGTCCGGCCCGACGACGCCGTCGCATTCGCGCTTGACGTCGCCGCACTGCCCGCTCTGCACGTGCGCGGCATGATGACGATTGGCGCGCACTCCTCGGACCCGGCCGTCGTGGACCGATCCTTCGCTGTCATGCAGGAGCTCTCCGACGCCGTCGTCCAGGCTGGGCTGGACGCGCCGGAGCTGTCGATGGGGATGAGTCAGGATCTCGACGCCGCGATCGCCCGCGGCGCCACGATGGTGCGGATCGGTAGCGACATCTTCGGCCCGCGCGTGTAAGTTCGCCGGCAAAGACTGGGCTGAAAGGCACGCACCGCAAGGCGCGGTGCGGGTAGATTAATGCTCAATCACCCATCGGCGAGTGAGGGGTCCATCAATGGAGACGAACGGAAAAGTCCCCCTTGTTGCGCCGGGAATGAAGGCGCCGTTCATCCTCCTTCTGCTCTGCTTCGCCGCATGGGGCGCGGCCGCAAATCTCACCGACGTGCTGGTGTCCGTGTTTCGCAGCATCTTCACGATGTCGAATCTGCAATCAACGCTGGTGCAATCGGCCTACTACGGCGCCTACTTCCTGCTGGCGATCCCGGCGGCGCTGATCAACGCGAAGTTTGGGTACAAGGCGGGCGTACTCACGGGACTCGGACTGGCTGCGGTGGGCGGCATTCTCTTCCTCCCAGCGAGCAACATGTTGCAGTATGGCGCGTTCCTCGCCGCGCTCTTTGTCCTCGCGGCAGGTCTCTCCATTCTCGAGACATCCGCGAATCCCTTCATGCTGGCTATGGGAGAGGAGAGCACCGCCACGCGCCGTCTCAACCTGGCGCAAGCCTTCAACCCGATCGGCGCCAACATCGGCGTGCTCATGGGTGCCGTGCTGATTCTGCCGCGGCTCACACCTGAAGCCTCGAAGGTCATCATGACGGAGGAGGAACTGCTCGCGTCGCAGCATCAGGACCTCTACCACGTGATGGTTCCCTACCTTGGGATTGCGGCCGTGCTACTGATTATCTGGGTGCTGATCGCACTCACGAAGATCCCGAGACCGGCCGCACCGGAGGAATCGGTGGCGGTGGCAGTGGAGACCTCGGCATCGTCGTCGGGCGGGGTGTTCGGACGGCTCTGGCGGAACCGGCGTTATCGCTACGGCGTGATCGCTCAGTTCTTCAACGTGGGCGGGCAAACCTGCGTGTGGACCTTCACCGTGATCTACGCGATGGATGTGGTGGGATTCTCCAAGGAAGCAGCGGGCTGGTGGCTACAGGCGAGTCTCCTCGTGTTCCTGGTCTCGCGCTTCGTGATGACCGCGCTGCTCACGATCTTCCGGCCCACCAAGCTCCTGCTCGTCATGGCGACGTTCGGCGTCGCCTGCGCCGTGACCGCGATGTTCTCACTGAACGTGGTGGGCTTGATCGCGGTCGTCGCCATCTCGGCCGGGCTCTCGCTGATGTTCCCCACGATCTATGGGGTGGCGCTCGAGGGCATGGGGGAAGATGCCAAGTTCGGCGCCGCGGGCCTGGTGATGGCGATCCTCGGCGGCGCGATCGTGCCGCTGCTGCATGCATCGGTGATGGACATGGCCAGCACCGCGATCGGGTATGTGGTGCCCGCCGTATGCATGGCGATCGTGGCGCTCTACGCCCTCTACGACCTGAAAGCACCCGCGAGTGAGGACTACCTCGCCCTCAAGGAGGGGGCACAGTGATGAAGCGACTGATCGCAGGGGCCGCGGCGGTGCTACTCACCGCGCTCGGAGTCACGGCCTGCGCGCCCAATCCGAACGAAGGCATCACGATCGGCCTGATCACCAAACAGGAGGAGAACTCCTACTGGGTGACCATGCGCAAGGTGGCAGAACGCACCGCGAAGGACGAGGGTGTCACGTTGCTCACGGCAACCGGGCAGAGTGACGTCGATGTCGAGAGCCAGCGTGAAGCATTCGCGGAGATGCTCGCGGCCGGTGTGGATGGGATCATGATCGCGCCCACCGATTCGACGGCGCTCAACGATCTCATCGAGGAGGCACGGTCCGACGGCGTTGTGGTCATCGCGGTCGACACTCCCGTTGATCCTTCGGACACCACCAATGCCTACTTCGGAACTGACAACTTCGAGGCGGGCCAGCTCGTGGGCCGGTACGCCGCGGCGCGCGTGACCGACCTCGGACTCGCGCCAAAGATTGCCATGCTGAACCTCGCCCCAGGGATTGCCTCGGGCCTGGAACGCGAGGCGGGCTTCCTCGACGGGTTCGGGATCGGCTCGGACGACTCCACCATCGTTGCGGCAGTAGACAGCCAGGGTGACCGCGACCTCGCGGCGGATGCCATGCGCACCATCATCGCCGAGAACCCGGATGTCTCCGTCATCTACACGGTCAACGAAGAGGCCGCGCTCGGTGCAATGGACGCGCTCGAGGAGGCACGCATCGATCCGAGCAGTCTCGTATTGGTCACCATCGATGGCAGCTGCGCCGCGATGAAGGACGGAGTGCGGCCCGGGCGAATCGCCGCTACGGCAATGCAGTTCCCCGAGAACATGGCACGAGAGGGTATCCACGCGATCATCGATGCGGCACATGGAGCGAGCGCCCCGAGCGGATTTCTCGACACGGGAACGCAGCTCGTAAGCGGAAGCCCGGCCAGCGGCGTCGACTCGCGCAACGTCGAGTTCGGCATCCGAAACTGTTGGGGCGACTAGCGGACATGCGAAAGGCCCGCCGGAGCGGGCCTCGATCTCCGTGAGGAGTGGTACACCGTCTGGGACTCGAACCCAGAACCCGCTGATTAAGAGTCAGCTGCTCTGCCAATTGAGCTAACGGTGCATGGCAACGGGACAAAACACTACCAGCGTGGCGGGCCCACTCCAAGCCCGAACGAGCCTTCCCGCATGTGATCTTCCAGACTCCCCCTGCGAGTCCACTCCACTGGTGCCAGAATTGAGCCATCACACACAGAGGAGAGACATCATGACGCTCGCAGTCGGCGATCCCGCACCCACGTTCAGCCTTCCAAGCACGGCTGGCGAGCTCAGCCTCGCAAGCCTGCTCGAGGGTTCCGAGAAGGGCGTGATCGTCTACTTCTACCCGGCTGCGATGACGCCGGGCTGCACCACGCAGGCATGCGACTTCCGCGACTCGATCGGCTCCCTCGCTGGGGCGGGGTACGCCGTCGTCGGCATCTCCCCAGATCCGCTGAAGCGGCTGGAAGAGTTCGCCGCTCGCGACAACCTGAACTTCCCCCTCGCTGCGGACGAGGACCACGCGATCGCCGAGGCCTACGGCGCGTGGGGTGAGAAGAAGAACTACGGCAAGATCTACGAGGGTCTGATCCGCTCCACCTTCGTCGTGGCGCCGGACGGCACCCTCGCACTCACCCAAGTGAACGTGAAGGCAACCGGCCACGTCGGTCGCCTCCGTAAGATCCTCGGCCTGGACTAACGCCCTCCGCTTGTTGAACCCAGAACCCGCTGATTAAGGGTCAGGCACCAATGGACGACGGCGTTCGGTGGCCTCCGTGAAAGGACGTAGACTAGTCCTCGCGCGCGAGTGGCGGAATTGGCAGACGCGCTGGATTTAGGTTCCAGTGTCCTCGGACGTGGGGGTTCAAGTCCCCCCTCGCGCACCCTGTGATGTCTCGCGTCATCGTGCAGTCGATGGCGCGGGATCAGTTTTCCTACCCATGACGCCATCCTCTCAACCAGAGAGGAGACGGCATCAGACCTGGGGCGGTTCACGTTCGGGCCGTAGGTTCCGTTTGCGTGAGGGTCAGATCATCTAGTGCAACTGGATGACCCGAAGCACAGCGGACCTCAGCGTGGACGTCTGCAGCGCACTCGGTGTGGGTGAGAGACAACGAGGCGCTGGGACCAGCATGCCGCATACCCCAAGTGAAGAGGCCGACGATTATCGGCAGGAGTTCGTGTCCAGCCTCGGTGAGGACATACTCGTCCCGGCTTCGCGCACCGGGAGCCCGGTAGGGCTGGCGCTCCAGGACTCCCGCATCGGTGAGTTCTGCCAGTCTGGTGGCGACGGTTGCTCCCGAGAGTCCAGTCCGGGTGGTGAAGTCATCGAAGCGCGTGACCCCGTAAGCGGCTTCACGTAGCAGGATCATTGCGGGGCGCGAGCCGATCACGCGAATCGTCGCTTCGATCGGGCAGGGAGCATCGACCGGCCAGGCGCCCGGTGTGGATAGCGGAGGTATCAGACGCATTCTCTTGTCTCCTGTCCGACGAGAGGCAACACCATAGCTGAGTTTACCTAACTATACCCAGCGCGGTAGTCTGGCCGGACGTTATGTACCGTCGAGGTGAAGGATCCCGGTGCTATGAACCTGTTGCTGCGATTGTTGCTCGTGCGGATGCGTTCCCGGAAGCGAGGCAGAATCTCACTGTGGGACACCGCCGTGACGCCGTTTCGCGTCGCCCCAACAGACCTCGATCTGCTGCTGCACATGAACAACGGCAAGTATCTATCGATCCTCGATGTGGGACGTATGGATCTGATGATCCGCTCCGGATTCTGGGACGTGCTGAAAGAGCGCGGATGGTACCCCGTCGTCGCAGGGCAGACCATCACCTATCGCAGGTCACTGAAACTCGGGCAATCCTTCGAGGTACACACCCGTGTGCTCGGATTCGATGAGCGGTGGGGATTCATCGAACAGACCTTCACACACGGCGAGACGATCTACGCGCACGCAATCATCCGCACCCGATTCCTGAAGAAGTCAGGCGGCAGTGTCGATCATGCCGACCTCGAGGAGGCCGCCGGAGGGTTCCCCACCGAACAGCATATTCCGCAGTGGGTTCGTGCATGGTCCGAGGCGAACAGAATCCCCACAAGCACCATGTGATCGGCGCCGTCGATGACACACGGATCTCGCATTTGCCTCGCTACGCAAGGTTCCATGAGCCCTCCGTTCGGTCTATTGGATAGCCTGTCCTCATGAGTGGACTTGCAAGCGGCGACGAGAGCCCGTGGCTGCCCCCATACGAACTCGAAGAGATCCGATCTAAGGTCCCGATGGTCTACGTGGAGGCCATCCCCGTTCGGCTCAATGCAGACGGGAGCCTCGCCCTCATCGGTACGCTGCTTCGCATCAATGGCGCCGGCCTGCAGCGCTCATTCGTGGCCGGGCGTGTGCTCTATCAGGAGTCACTCCGCGAGGCGCTCGTGCGGCACCTCGAGAAGGATCTTGGTGAACTCGCACTCCCCCGCCTCAGCCCCACCCTCGTCCCGTTCGCCGTGAACGAGTACCACCCCACGCCAGGGTTCGGCTTCCACGATGCCCGGCAGCACGCCGTCAGCCTCGCGTATGTAGTGGTGATCGACGGCGATGTGGCCCCATGCGATGACGCGCTCGACTTCTCGTGGTTCACCCCCCAGCAGGCGACCGATCCGATGCTCCATCTCGACATGGAACCCGGCCACGCGTACCTGCTCCGCAAACTCCTCGCAGATTCGGGAATCTCATGACAACTCCTGCCCGCAAACAGCGCGAGGATTGGCCCGCGATCGGCACAGATATTCTGCTGATCGTAGTCTTCGCGATCATCGGCATGCGTAACCATGATGCTGCTCTCACGGCGGGTGACGTCGCGTGGACGGCCCTTCCCTTCGCCGCCGGCGCGCTGATCACGCACCTGATCCTCTTCTACCGGAAGGTCAATGTGCGCGGGCTCGTCCCCGGCGTGATCGTGTGGCTCGGCACCTGGATCCTCGGCATGCTGTTGCGCGCCGTCACAGGCGGCGGCACACCGTGGGAGTTCGTGGCAATTGGCGGTGCCTTCCTGGCGCTGTTCCTTCTCGGCTGGCGGCTCATCCGCTGGTTCGTGCTCCGAGTGCGCACCCCGAAGGAGAGCTAGCCGCGCGCCAGAACGGCGGCGATCTCTTCCTTCAACTCGGCAAAGGCCTTCGCGCGGTGCGAGATCTGGTTCTTCTCCTCCGGCGTGAGTTCGGCCATCGAGCGCGCGTAGCCCTCCGGCTGGAAGATCGGATCGTAGCCGAAGCCACCCTCTCCCTGCGGCTGATACAACAGCCTCCCCTGCACGAGTGCCTGCTCCACATACTCGTGACCGTCGGGCGTCACGAGCACAGCCGCGCACACGAAGCGCGCCTGGCGGTGGTGCTGCGGAATGTCCGAGAGTTGATCGAGCAACAGCTCAAGGTTCGCGATGTCGTCGCCGTGGCTCCCCGCCCAGCGAGCCGAGAACACTCCCGGCGCACCGCCGAGGACGTCAACGGCGATCCCCGAGTCATCCGCGAGCGCGGGCAAACCCGTGGCCCGCGCGGCCGCGCGCGCCTTGATCAGTGCATTCTCCTCGAACGTCACGCCATCCTCCACGGGCGAGCCGAGCGGGAGACCGCGCATGGAGATCAACGCCTCGGTGCCATAGGGCGCGAGCACGTCGCTGAGGATCGCGCGCAACTCGCCCGTCTTGTGACTGTTCGCGGTGGCAAGGATGATCCGAGCGCCCGCTGGCAACTCAATAGCGTCCTCTCGGCGTGTAGAGTCTGCGTGGCTCATGCGTCCAGTGCCTCCTGCTGGAGCACGGCCAGCTCGGCGGTGCCCACGAGCGCCAGATCGAGGAGCGAGTTCAGCTCGTCGCGCGAGAATGGCGCACCCTCGGCAGTGCCCTGCACCTCCACGAAGGAGCCCGAGCCGGTGACGACGACGTTCATGTCCGTCTCCGCCCGCACATCCTCTTCGTAGGGCAAGTCCAGGCACGGCACGCCGTCGATGATGCCCACCGAGATTGCCGAAACCGAATCCGTGAGCGCCGTGGCACCCTGGGGGATGTGGCCTTCGCGCGTGCCCCACGCGATCGCGTCGGCGAGGGCCACAAAGGCGCCGGTGATCGCGGCGGTCCGGGTGCCGCCGTCGGCCTGGAGCACATCACAATCGAGCTGAATCGAGTTCTCCCCAAGCTGGGAAAGGTCCACGACGGCGCGCAGTGAGCGCCCAATCAACCGCGAGATCTCGTGGGTGCGGCCGCCGATCTTGCCCTTCACAGATTCGCGCTGGGAGCGGGTGGAGGTGGCGCGCGGGAGCATCGCATACTCGGCGGTGACCCAGCCGTTGCCGGAACCCATGCGCCACCGCGGCACGCCGGGCGTGAACGAGGCCGCGCACAGCACTCGAGTGCCGCCGAACTCGATCAGACAACTGCCCTCGGCGTGATCCAGCCAGTTGCGGGTGATGGTGACGGGGCGCAGCTCGTCGACGGCGCGGGAATCGGCTCGAGTAGTCATGCCCCCGAGACTATCGCGCAGCAGTCCTATACCTCGAAGACGGCGCCCGTGGCGGCGAGCTCGACCGGGCCAGCGAAGTGAGTGCGGGCGGCGTCGGCAACCATGGCGGGATCCGTCCACGGCTGGATGTGTGTGAGCACGAGGCGCGAGGCGCCGGCTTCGGTAGCCACGTCTCCGGCGCGCTCGCCGGTCAGGTGAATCCCCCGCACGGTGTCCCGACCCTCCACAAAGGCGGCCTCACAGAGGAACAGATCCGCGTCACGCGCGGCCGCCTCGAGGCCCACGCAGGCATCGGTGTCACCCGAGTAGGTGATCACGGCGCGGCCGCCCCCACTAGCCGGCCCTTCGACGCGTAGCGCATACGCCGGGACGGGGTGCACCACGGCGTGCGAGGTGATCGTGAATGGCCCCACCTCGAACGATCCGCCATCGGTGAACTCGTGGAAGGTGAACTCGCCGCTGAAGTCCTCCTCCAGCGGATCGCCGCCCACGCCACGCACGCGGTCCACCGCCCCAGCGGGCGCATACGTCGCCACCGGGCCAAGCGGGCCCTTCGGATTCCAACGCCGGTGCACGTGGCACGAGACCATGTCGGACATGTGATCGGCATGCAAGTGCGAGAGCAGGATCGCGTCGATCGCTTCGGGGTCGCCGTAGCGAAACAGGCTGCCAAACGCGCCCGAGCCCATGTCGAGCACGAGGGACCAGGTCCGGCCATCGCCGTCGGCCTGAATGAGATAGGACGACGCCGCCGAATCGGGTCCAGACATCGAGCCCGTACACCCGAGGATCGTGAGCTTCATCGCGCCTCCAAGCGTGAAACGGCGCGCACCTCGGGAACGAAGCGCCGCGCCAACGTGGCAAAACTATCCGGCTCGCCGGTGGCCCGGAACGTGTGGGTGGCCGCGTGGCCGGGGCTCGCCAGCAGATCGTGCGAGGTGAGCGTGCGGTAGAGATCACGCGCCGTCTCGTCCGCGGAGGAGACGAGCGAGACCCCTTCACCCATCACGTAGCTGATCACGCCCGCGAGCAGCGGGTAATGCGTGCAGCCGAGTACAAGCGTGTCCACGCCCGCCTCGCGCACCGGAGCCAAATACTCCTCCGCAACAGCAACGGCCTCGGGCCCGGCGGTGACGCCCGATTCGACCAGCTCCACAAAACGCGGGCAGGCCTGCATGGTCAGTTCGAGTGCCGGCGCGGCGGTGAACGCATCACGGTAGGCGCCCGAGGCAATCGTGGCCTGGGTTCCGATGACGCCCACCTTCCCATTGCGGGTGGCGGCCACGGCCCGGCGGACGGCGGGGTGAATCACCTCGACCACGGGCACGTGCGCGTCCACGCCATAGCGCTCGCGGGCGTCGCTAAGAGTCGCGGCGGAGGCGGAGTTGCAGGCAATCACCACGGCCTTCACGCCAGAAATCACCATGTGGTCCATGATTTCCATGGCGAGCTCGCGAACCCGCGCGATCGGCTTATCGCCATAGGGGGTGTTCGCCGTGTCGCCCACGTAGTAGACGGACTCGCCCGGCAGCAGATCCATGATCGCGCGCGCCACCGTGAGTCCTCCCACTCCGGAGTCAAAGACCCCGATCGGCGCGTCGTTCACACTTCCCGAGGTTAGTAGCTAAACACCCCGCAGGCCTAGCGACTCAAGGAGTGAGCCTTGCCACCACGAGATCCCCGCGTAGAGCGACGCCATCGCGAGAGTGTTCTCATCGGCGCATGAATCCGCCGATTCTTCGCCCTGTGTGGCCGCGAGTGCCATCTGGTAGAAGCGCTCGGCGTCGGCGTCGTCGGAGATACCCAGGCGCTCGGAGAGGACGAGGCGCACGTCGTTAAGTGCGCGGAGCCAGTCGTTCACTGCCTCCTTTGGGATGACGACGGCGTCCCCCTCCCGCCGTAGCTCCGTCGCCACGACATGGAGCGAGCGCAGCTTCGTTGAGGCGAGCTCGTGGTAGGTGAGTTTGCGCAGCTCGACGGCGAGATCGGGATCCTCCAGAGAGGCGGGCGGAAAGACGCGCACGAGTGCCGGATCGATCACTGCCCGCGTGCCACGATTGTTCTCGGGGGCGATCAGCGCGGCCACATCCTCCACGATCGCCTCGAGCACGCCGCGCTCCAACTCGTCGATACGGCTCACGTAGCCCTTCCGCTTGTGCCGGAAACCCTCCATCAGCGACCGCCCTCCAAGGTGGCCCACAGGCCGAAACCGTGCATCGCCGTCAGGTGTACCTCGAGCGCCTCACGGCCGCCCTCAGCCACCACCGCACGGCCTTCGGTGTGCACCTGCATCATCAGCGCGTGTGCCTTGGGTTCCGAGAACCCGAAGTAGCTGGCGAAGACGTACTCCACGTAGGTCATCAGGTTCACGGGGTCGTTCCACACCACGAGCCGCCACGGCTGGCTCAGCAGCTCCTGGCGTTCCTCAATCTGCTCCGGTGCAACGCTCACGTCTTTAAGTGTTCCACGCTGACTCGGCTCGCGGCGGCGTTTCGGAGTACCGTTCACCTATGGGTTGCTCTTCTACCGCACTGCTCACGGACATGTACGAGCTCACGATGATCGACGCCGCACTGGAGTCCGGTCACGCGATGCGACGCTCGGTCTTCGAGGTCTTCAACCGCCGCCTTCCCTCCGGCCGCCGCTACTCAGTGGTGGCGGGCATTGGCCGGATCCTCGATGCTGTGGAGGACTTTCGGTTCGGCGATCCCGAGATCGAGTGGCTCCGTGAGGCGAAGATCGTACGTCCCGGGACGATCGAATACCTCGCGAGCTACCGCTTCACCGGCACGATCTCCAGCTATGCCGAAGGCGAGTGCTTCTTCCCCGGCTCCCCTGTGGTGACGATCGAAGGGACGTTCGCCGAGGCCGTGATCCTCGAGACCGTGATCCTCTCGATTCTCAACCACGATTGTGCCGTGGCCGCTGCGGCCTCGCGCATGGTGACGGCCGCGCACGGCCGCCCCTGCCTCGAGATGGGCGCCCGCCGCACGCACGAGGGCGCCGCGGTTGCTGCGGCCCGTGCCGCCGTGGTCGCCGGGTTCTCGGGCACCTCCGATCTGGAGGCCGCACGCACCCACGGGATCCGCCCCATCGGCACGGCCGCGCATTCGTTCACTCTCCTGCACGACGACGAAGACCAGGCTTTCGACGCCCAGATCGCAGCGCTCGGGCCGGGAACCACGCTCCTCGTGGACACCTACAACGTGGAGAAGGGCGTTGAGAAGGCGGTAGCTGCGGCCCGGCGTGCAGGCGGAGAGCTTGGCGCGGTGCGGCTGGACTCCGGCGACCTCGTGGCGCAGGCCTTCACGGTGCGCAAGCAGCTGAACGATCTGGGGGCCACTGCCACGAAGATCACCGTGACCTCAGACCTCGATGAGTACGCCATTGCGGCACTTGGCGCGGCGCCCGTGGACAGCTACGGGGTGGGCACCAAACTCGTGACCGGTTCCGGCCACCCCACGGCCGAACTCGTCTACAAGCTCGTGGCGCGTGAGGACGCTCAGGGCAACATGATCCCGGTCCAGAAAGAGTCCGAGTCGAAGAAGTCTACCGGCGGGCGTAAGTTCGCCGGCCGCGTGATTGAGAACGGGACTGCCACGGAGGAGCTCACGGCGGTCACCAGCGATGCCGAGGCCGCTGCGGCGTTCCTGGCCGAGCACAACGCCCGCCCGCTTCAGGTGGAGATCGTTAAGGACGGCGTTATCGACGAGTCACACCGCGGCCCCGAGTCGATTCTGGCGTCGAAAGCGCGGCATGAGGCCTCGCGTGCGGAGCTCCCGTACCAGGCGTGGCGACTCTCGGACGGCGAGTCCGCCCTCGTGACCCGCCACGTGCCGCTCTAGTTCTTCCCGCCGCCCTGGAGGCTCGCGAGGATCTCCTTGCACGCGGGGCACACTGGGTACTTCGACGGATCGCGCCGGGGCGTCCAGACCTTGCCGCACAACGCCACGACGGGCTTGCCCGTCTTCTTGGCCTTGTCCATGCGGTCTTTGCGCACGTAGTGGGCGAAGCGATCGCCGTCGGCGCCGTCCTCTTCCGTCTCCTCGCGCTCAAGGAGCGCCGTGGAGCCCTCGAGCGAGGGTTGCGACGGCGCGGTGGGGGCATCGTGGGAGGCGCGAGCGAGGCGAAGCGGCGTTCTCATGCCCTCCAGTGTAGTTCGGGGATACGACAATGGGGCGGTCCCCATCCGGGAACCGCCCCACTGAGAGGTCCAACTACTTGGCAACAGCCTTCTTGAGGTTCGAGCCAGCGGTGATCTTCACGCCGTAGCCAGCGGGGATCGCGATCTCCTCGCCGGTGCGCGGGTTGCGGCCGGTGCGGGCGGCGCGCTCCACTCGCTCCACCGAGAGCAGGCCGGTGACCTTGACGGCCTCGCCCTTGGCGAGGGACTCGACGAGGACATCCTGCAGCGCGGACAGCGCGGCGTCAGCTTCGGTCTTCTTCAGGCCGGCCTTCTCGGCGATGGCGGCAACGAGGTCAGTGCGGTTCACGGACATGTTTCTCCTTGTAAGTCGTTGGGACTCCCGTCCCGGGTGGTCCCGGTGGGATCACTTGATGACACTACGCATGTTTGGGGCGAAATGTCGCCTCCACAGGCGGAGTTTCCACGAATTTTCGCGAATTTCGCCCATGGTGTACCCCACTTGTCACATGAGTCACAGCAGTCACAGTGCTGCGGATGCGAGAATGGACAGGTGCGAGGAGAGTACAAAGTTCCCGGTGGCAAGCTTGTTGTGGTCGATCTCGAGGCCGACGACCGCACCATCACCAACGCTCACGTCTCGGGAGACTTCTTCCTCGAGCCGGATTCGGCACTCGATGCGATCAACGGCGCGCTCGTGGGAATGCCCACGAACGCCTCGGTGGGAGAGCTCTCTGAAGCGATCACCCGGGCCCTGCCCAGCGACGCCGTGCTTGTGGGATTCTCGCCCGACGCCGTCGGGCTGGCTGTGCGTAGGGCGCTCGGCCACGCGTCGACCTGGGACGATCACCAGTTCGAGGTGATCCACTCCGCACCCTTCCACCCCGCGCTGCACGTGGCGCTGGACGAGGTGATTCCGCACGAGGTCGCGGCCGGGCGCCGCGGCCCGGTGCTCCGGTTCTGGGAGTGGGACGCGCCGCTCGTGGTGATCGGCTCCTTCCAGTCCGTCAAGAATGAGATCGACTCCGAGGCGCTGGAGCGGCGCGGCATGACCGTGGTGCGGCGGATCACCGGCGGCGGCGCCATGTTCATGGAGGCCGGCAACTGCATCACCTACTCGCTCGTGGCGCCTACCTCGCTGGTGGACGGGCTCAGCTTCGAGCAGTCCTATGCGTTCCTCGATTCGTGGGTGATGGACGCGCTCGCCGAGATCGGGATCAAGGCTCGCTATGTGCCGCTGAATGACATCGCTTCAGAGGAGGGGAAGATCGGGGGTGCGGCACAGCGCAGGTTCGCATCGGGCGTCGTGCTCCACCACGTGACTATGTCCTATGACATCGATGCCGATGCCATGCTGGACGTGTTGCGGATCGGCCGCGAGAAGATGTCCGATAAGGGCACCAAGTCCGCAAACAAGCGCGTGGACCCGATGCGCTCACAGACCGGCATGGCGCGCGAGGACATCATCGACGCGTTCATCGGGCACTTCGAGCGCACCCGCCGGACTGTCCGCTCCGACTACACGCCCGAGGAAATGGCGAAGGCCGAGGAACTCGTGCGCACCAAGTTCGGCACCGAGGAATGGACCAACCGGATTCCGTAGTAGCCACCGGTAACCCATGCCGAGCTAGGCTGGCAGCGACGTCGAAGTGGCGCTATTGGGTTCGACACGATCTTGGCATTCCATGAACGCTCAGCGTTCATCAGGCGCCACGATAATGACGGCGCCCGAGTGGCGTCGCCGTAAGCGTACGTTCCTGGATCCTGCACCTACGGCTCCGCGCAGGATGACGTGGGGTGGTTTCGACTTCGTCGCTTCGCGACTTCGCTCAACCAACGGGGGCGTGGTTTCGTCTCGGCTTCGCCTCGCTCAACCCACGAATGACGGGCTCGCTCGAGCGGAGGTGCGAGGCTACGCTGTGTAGGTGGGCTCGTCGTCGCCGGAGTGGAGCAGGCCCCAGGTGATGGACTCCACCAGCGCCTCCCAGGAGGCCGCGATCACGTCCGAGCCCACGCCCACCGTGGACCAGGAACGGATGCCGTCCGTGGTCTCGATGAGCACGCGGATCGTCGCATCCGTGCCCTGCTCGGAGTCGAGAATCCGCACCTTGAAGTCGATCAGTTCGAAGTGCTCGATCTGCGGGAAGGTTGGAGCCAACGCCTCGCGCAGTGCCTTGTCCAGCGCGTTCACCGGACCATTACCCTCGCCCGTGCGGACGATGCGGCCATCGCGCGTGCGCACCTTCACGGTGGCCTCGGCGTAGCCGTGCTCGGAGCCGCTCTCGCGCTCCTCGACCTGCGCCCGCCAGGACTCGACCTCGAAGAAGCGCGTGCGCTGCCCGTCCAACTCCTCTCGGATGATTAGCTCAACCGATGCATCTGCGGCGTCGTAGGTATATCCCGCAGCTTCTGCGTCCTTCACGCGCTTGGTCACCGCGCCCACAACCTCGGGCCGCGCCGAGATGTCGATCCCGAACTCACGCGCCTTCAACTCGATCGATGCTCGCCCCGCCATGTCCGAAACGAGCATGCGCATGTCATTGCCCACGGCCTTCGGCTCGATGTGCTGGTACAGGTCCGGATCGATCCGGATCGCGGAGGCGTGCAGCCCCGCCTTATGCGCGAACGCGCTCGCGCCCACGTACGGCTGGCGGCCATAGGGCGAGATATTCGTGACCTCGGAAATCTGGTGCGCGATCGAGAACGACTGCAGCAAGTCCTCGCCCAAGCAGTCATACCCGAGCTTCAGCTGCAGGTTCGCCACACACGTGAGCAGATCGGCGTTACCGGTTCGCTCACCGTAGCCATTGATCGTGCCCTGGACGTGCCGAGCGCCCGCCTCCACGGCGGCGATCGAGTTCGCCACGGCGCAGCCGGTGTCATTGTGCGCGTGGATACCGAGCATCACGCCCATGTCCGTGAAATCGCTGACGATGTCCCCCACCCAGTGCGGCAGCATGCCACCGTTGGTGTCACACAGCACGAGCGTGCGCGCACCGGCATCCGCCGCGGCCTGAATCACCGAGCGCGTGTACACCGGGTTGAAGCGGTAGCCATCGAAGAAGTGCTCGGCGTCGAGGATCACCTCGCGCCCCTCCGAGCGAAGGAACTCGACGGTGTCACGCACCATCGCAAGGTTCTCCTCGCCGTCGGTCCGAAGCGCCCGCTCCACGTGCCGAATATCGGACTTCGCCACCAGCGTGATGATCTCCGCACCCGAATCGAGCAGCGCCCGCACCTGGGCATCCTGCTCGACGGCGGCCCCCGCCTTGCGTGTGGAGCCGAACGCCGCGAAGGCGGCCCGTTGGAAGGGACGGTTGGACTTCACCCTCTCGAAGAACTCGGTGTCACGCGGGATCGCACCAGGCCAGCCACCCTCGACGATGTGCATGCCGAGCTGATCGAGCAGCTTGGCGATCGCGAACTTGTCCGAGACGGAGAGGTTCATCCCCTCCTGCTGGGCGCCGTCGCGCAGGGTCGTGTCGTAGATCTCGATTCGTGTCATGGTACCAAGGGGTAGAGCCAACCGTGCACGTCCTCGGCACGGCCGAACTGGATATCGGTCAAGTGGTTGTACAACTCGGTGGTGAGCGCGCCGGGCTGTCCGTCACCCACCGTGATGTCGAAGTCCTTGGAGGCAAGACGCCCGATCGGGGTGATCACGGCCGCGGTGCCGCAGGCGAAGACCTCGCGGATGCGCCCGGAACGGATCCCGTCCGTGAGTTCGTCGATCGAGATGTCCCGCTCCGCCACGGCAATTCCGTCTTCGCGGAGCAGTGTCAGAACGGAGTCCCGCGTGACGCCTTCGAGAATGGTGCCGGTGAGCCGCGGGGTCGCCACGGAGCCGTCATCCAGCACCAGCATCATGTTCATGCCGCCAAGTTCCTCGAGCAGCGTGTCCGTGGCCGCGTCCAGGAAGCAGACCTGCTGGCAGCCGTTCGCGTAGGCCTCGTTGGTGGGCAGTAGTGACGCGGCGTAGTTACCGCCGGTCTTGGCCGCACCCGTGCCGCCTGGGGCCGCGCGGTTGTACTCGCGCGTCACCCAGATCGAGACGGGGCCGTAGCCAGTGGCGAAGTATGGGCCCACCGGGGAGGCGATCAGGAGGTAGGTAATCTCGCTCGAGGGGTGTACCCCCAGGAACGGCTCCGAACCGAAGGCGAAGGGGCGCAGGTAGAGCGAGGAATCCGGCACCGAGGGAACCCATTCGTGATCCGCCTGCACGACCGCCTCGATCGACCCGAGGAAGTCATCGACCGGCATCTCGGCCATTGCGAGGCGCCGCGCCGAACGCTGGAAGCGCTCCGCGTTCTTCTGCGGCCGGAACGCCCACACCGAGCCATCCGCGTGCCGGTACGCCTTCAGGCCCTCGAAGATCTCCTGGGCGTAGTGCAGCGCGTTGGTGGCCGGCGAGAGCACGAGCGGTCCGTAGGCCGTGAGCTCATGGGAGTGCCAGCCCACGCCATCGGTGTAGATGGCGCGGGCCATGTGATCCGTAAACTCGCGACCGAATACCAGGTCCTTCATCGCCTCGGCTCGCGCCTCGGCGCCCTTCACCGCGACCGGAGCCCTCTTCGGAAAGCGATCGGCGAGTCCCATCAGATCCTCCTCCTCAATGCGGCGTGCCACCGCGTACTACTAGAGTGCCAGGCGCGCGACGATTGCGTCGCCCACCTCGGCGGTGCTGCGCTTGGCGCTCCCCCGCTCGGCGAGGTCCGCGGCAACAGCCGCGTCGACGGCGTCGGCCGCATCTGTCCGGCCCACGTGCCGTAGCAGCATGGCCACCGACGAAATCGTGGCGGTTGGATCCGCGATGCCCTTGCCCGCGATGTCCGGCGCCGAGCCGTGCACCGGCTCGAACATGGATGGCGCAGTGCGATCCGGGTTCACGTTGCCCGAAGCGGCCAGGCCGATGCCGCCCGTGATCGCCGCCGCGAGGTCCGTGAGAATGTCACCGAACAGGTTGTCCGTAACTATCACATCGAACCGCGACGGGTTGGTCACGAAGAAGATCGAGGCCGCGTCTACGTGCAGGTAATCCCAGGTAACATCCGGGTACTCGGCACCCACGGCCTCGACCGTCCGCCGCCACAGGTGCCCGGCGTGCACCAGCACATTGTGCTTGTGTACGAGCGTGAGCTGCTTTCGCTCGCGGCCGTTGGCGATCTCGAACGCATAGCGCACCACGCGCTCCACGCCGAAGGCCGTGTTCACGGAAACCTCGTTGGCCACCTCGTGGGCAGTGCCCTGGCGGATCGCTCCACCGTTTCCCACGTAGGGGCCTTCGGTTCCTTCACGGACGACGACGAAGTCCACCTCGCCGGGATCGGCCAGTGGGGTCGAAACCCCCGGGGCAATCCGCCCAGGGCGGAGGTTCACGTAGTGGTCGAACGCGAAGCGCAGCTTCAGCAGGAGTCCGCGCTCGAGCACACCCGAGGGAACCGAGGGATCGCCCACAGCACCCAGCAGAATCGCGTCGTATCCACGTAAGGCTTCCAACTCGTCGTCGGGCAGGACCTCACCGGTGCGGTGGTAGCGGGCGGCACCGAGATCGAACTCGGTGGTCGCCAGCTCCTCGCCCAGCACGGCCCGCAGGACCTTCACCCCCTCAGCGACGACCTCGGAACCGATGCCGTCGCCGGGGATGAGCGCGATGTTGAGAGTCATCAGCGGGCGGCCGATCCCTGGACGAAGTCCTCGTCCGCCTGGTTGCCCCACACGAACATGCCACGCAGCTTCGGACCCACCTGCTCGATCGGGTGCGCCTCGCCCTTCTCGCGCAGCGACTTGAACTCGGGCGCGCCGTTGTCCTGGTCGGTGATGAAACGCTCGGCGAACGCGCCGGACTGGATGTCCGCGAGCACGGCCTGCATGTTTTCCTTGACGGAGGGATCGATGACACGCGGGCCGGAAACGTAGTCGCCGTACTCGGCGGTGTCCGAGACCGACCAACGCTGCTTAGTGAGGCCACCCTCGACCACGAGGTCAACGATCAGCTTCATCTCATGCAGCACCTCGAAGTACGCTACCTCGGGCTGGTATCCGGCCTCCGTGAGCGTCTCAAAGCCGTACTGGATGAGCTGAGAGAGGCCACCGCAGAGCACGGCCTGCTCGCCGAAGAGGTCAGTCTCGGTCTCCTCGGTGAAGGAGGTCTTGATGGCGCCGGCACGCAGGCCGCCAATCGCCTTCGCGTAGGAGAGCGCGAGCGCCCAGGCGTTGCCCGAGGCATCGTTCTCGACACCCACAATCACCGGCACGCCACGGCCGGCCTCGAACTCGCGACGCACGGTGTGCCCCGGACCCTTGGGGGCAACAAGCGCGATGTCGTGTGAGGCGTCCGGCTGAATGTAGCCGAAGCGGATGTTGAATCCGTGCGCGAAGAACAGCGCGGCGTCATCCTTCAGGCTCGGAGCGATCTGCTCCGCGTAGATGGTGCGCTGGTACTGGTCCGGCGCGAGGATCATGACGACGTCAGCCTGCGCGACGGCGTCTGCAACAGTTGCGACCTTCAGGCCCTGCTCGGCGGCCTTGGCCCAGGAGGGCGAACCCTCACGCAGACCAACCGTCACGTCCACGCCGGAATCCCGCAGGTTCAGCGAATGGGCGTGCCCCTGCGAGCCGTAGCCGATAACCGCGACCTTCTTGGACTGGATGAGCGCGAGGTCCGCGTCGTCGTCGTAGAACATTTCTGCCATGTCGATTCCTTACCGATCGGAGCGCAGGGTGCGCTCTGCCTTGTCTGTCAGTGAGCGGGGGCCGCGCGCGATCGCAACGGCACCCGACTGAACGATTTCCTTTACACCGTACGGTGCCAGAGCCGCGAGGAGGGCGTCGAGCTTCTGCTCGCCCCCCACGGCCTCAATCGTGACCGAGTCTGGGGCGACATCGACCACATGCGCTCTGAAGAGCTCCACGACCTGCAGGACGGCGGTCCGCGAGGCGTCGTCGGCCTTCACCTTGACCATCAGCAGCTCACGCTGCACCGAGGCCTCGGGATCGAGTTCCACGATCTTCAGGACGTTCACGAGCTTGTTGAGCTGCTTGGTGACTTGCTCGAGTGGGAGCGCATCGGCATCCACAACGACGGTCATGCGCGAGATCGACTCGTGCTCGGTCGGGCCAACCGCGAGCGAATGAATGTTAAACGCGCGCCGGGCGAAGAGACCGGCAACCCGGGTGAGAACGCCAGGGGTGTTCTCGACCAACACGGAAAGAGTGTGGCGTGGCATCAGTTTTCCTTACTCGTCAGCGTCGAAGTTGGGCTTGAGATCGCGGGCGTACATGACCTCGTCGTTCGACAGGCCGGCGGGGACCATGGGCCACACCATCGCATCGCGGGAGACCGTGAAATCAACTACCACGGGGCGGTCATCGATCGCCTGGGCCTGCTTGATCGTGTCATCGATATCGGAGGGGTTCTCGCAGCGCAGGCCCACGCAACCCATCGCTTCGGCGAGCCTCACGAAGTCCGGAATGCGCACCGTCTCGTGGCCTGTGTGAAGCTCGGTGTTCGAGTAGCGACCGTCGTAGAACAAGGTCTGCCACTGGCGAACCATGCCAAGCGAGGAGTTGTTGATCAGTGCCACCTTGATCGGGATGTCGTTCAAGGCGCAGGTGACCAACTCCTGATTCGTCATCTGGAAGCAGCCATCGCCGTCGATCGCCCAGACCTCACGGTCCGGCTCGGCGACTTTCGCGCCCATCGCGGCGGGGATCGAGTAGCCCATCGTGCCGAGACCACCGGAGTTCAGCCAGGCGCGCGGACGCTCGTACTTGATGAACTGTGCGGCCCACATCTGGTGCTGACCCACGCCGGAGACGTAGGTGGCGTCCGGTCCGGCCATGTCGCCGAGTCGCTGGATCACGTGTTGCGGGGACATGAGACCGTCCTCGGTGTCCGTCCAACCCAGCGGGTAGGTCTCACGTAGCCCATCGAGGAAAGTCCACCACGCCTCGAGATCCGGTTTGCCGTGTTGCTCATGCGCGTGCACCAACGCATTCACGAGACCCGCAGCCGTCAGCTTCAGATCGCCCACGATCGGGATGTCCACGCGGCGGTTCTTGCCGATCTCCGCCGGATCGATATCGGCGTGAATGATCGCCGCATTCGGTGCGAAGCTCTTGAGGTCGCCGGTGACGCGGTCGTCGAAACGAGCGCCGAGCGCCACGATCAGGTCCGCGCGTTGCAGAGCGGCAACCGCGGCAACCGAGCCGTGCATGCCCGGCATGCCGCAATGCTGCGGGTGCGAGTCGGGAACGGCTCCGCGTGCCATCAACGTGGTGACCACCGCGGCGCCCGAGACGTTCGCGAGCTTTGTGACCTCCGCCGAGGCATTGGCGCGGATCGCACCACCGCCCACATACAGCACGGGGCGCGAGGCCGTGGCCAGTAGTCGAGCGGCTTCGCGGATCTGACGCTGGTGCGGCTTCACGGTCGGCTTGTAGCCCGGTAGTGAGATCCGCGGCGGCCACGAGAAATCCATCATTCCCGTCTGCGCGGACTTGGCAACATCCACGAGGACCGGGCCTGGGCGGCCGGTCGAGGCGATGTGGTACGCCTCGGCAACACGCGCGGGGATCTCCTCCGAGCGGGTCACGAGGAAGGAGTGCTTGGTGAGTGGCATCGTGGCGCCCACGATGTCCGCCTCCTGAAAGGCGTCCGTCCCAATTGCTGGCGCATTCACCTGGCCGGTGATCGCGACCATCGGAACGGAGTCCATGTTCGCGTCCGCAAGGGCCGTCACCAGGTTTGTCGCACCCGGGCCCGAGGTGGCAATACACACACCAGGCTTGCCGGCGACCGTGCCGTAACCCTCGGCGGCATGGCCCGCGCCCTGCTCGTGGCGCACCAAGATGTGGCGCAGCTTGGTGGATTCAAACAGCGGATCGTATGTGGGCAGAATGGCGCCGCCGGGCAGACCGAAGACTACATCGACACCGAGCTCCTCAAGGGAACGTACGATCGACTGCGCACCAGTCATCCGCTCCGTTGAGGCGCCGCTTGCTGCGTCGTCATTCGTCATCGTGTCCTCCAATCTCGAACATGAAAAGACCCCCGCCGGGGCGAGGGTACACAGCGTGGAGTGGTGTCATATCTCCGACGCCGTGCGCCGGATAATTACTCGCTGCTGCATGACGATCATGTTACGCAGGCATCTCCAACAGAGTTCGCTCGTCTCACATCGTGGTCCATAGAGCGTTTGTGTGACCAGAGTCTGGACACCCGGCGTTCGGAGTGGCGGCGTGAGGCGCAGAGTTCTACGACTGATGCGAAGCGTCCGTATCACCGGGATCCCACCAGTAGCAGCACGGCAGCGGCATGACGGCTGTCAAAGGAGCTTCGGGCTGACCACCCGGATCAGTTCGGAATCGTCCGACTCATCCGGTAGCTGGAGCGATGCACGCATCATCTCCTGCTCGGCGGCCGCCGCAACGGGCGTGGAGATTGCGGACTCCCGTGCGATCTCCAGCGCAACAGCGAGTTCATCGGTGGTGACCGCCAGGCGGTTCTCCGCCTGCGGCGTCGCACCCTCGATCACGTCCCGCATCCGCGGCCCACGGTCACTCAACATAAACGATGACGCGCTTCCGGCGCCGAGCGCCTTCTCGAGCGCCGCGGGTTCGAGACCGAGCGCGGTGCCCAAGGTCATCGCCTCGGCAACGCCCGCGAGGTTCACTGCGGCGAGGAGCTGGTTCACGGCCTTCATCGCCTGGCCATCGCCGGCGCTGTTCCCTGCGGGAACGATCGGATCGGCGATCCGCTCCAGGACGTGACGCACCGCCTCCACCGCATGCGGAGTGCCACCCACAGTGGCGAGGAGCCCGCCCGCGAGCGCCTGGTGGTGCCCACCCGTCACGGGCGCATCCACGAGGTGTACTCCCTTGCGTGCAAGTTGTTCGGAGGCGAGGCGGATCTCTTCAACCCCGACGGCGGTCACAACCATCACGACCGCACCCGGCTCGAGAACCTCTGCGATGCCTTCAGGGCCGTTCAGGACGTCATCGAGTACTTCGGCACCGCGCACGGCAATGATCACACACTGCGACTCTCGTGCCGCATCGCGCTCGCTGAGCGCCACCGAGAGATTCTCGTGGCTCGCCTTGATACGGACCGCCGGATCGACGTCGTACACGTCAACCGGGAAGGTCTCGGCCAGGCGCCGCGCGATGGGCATACCCCGCGAGCCGAGGCCCAGCACGGCCAGCCGCGTCACATTTTGGGGCGCATTCTCCGCTGACTTGCCCACCAACCTCTCAGGCGGAACGATTCCGGAGAGGAGATCGACGACGTCGGCCAGGGACTCGTCATTGCCCACTCCCCCGGCATAGACCACGAACGGTACGCCAGCGATCTGTCCCACCAGCGGCTGCCAGAGGGAGACGATGCCATCGAGCATGGGACCACGCACCTTCGAGCGGCGCACGCCGAGTGCCTGCGCCACGTACTGCACCACGGAGCCACCGCGGGCAACAACGAAGGAAAGCTTCGCTCGCTTGGCGATCTGGTAGCAGATCTCGTTGATGGCCCGGCCGATCCGCGGATCGAGCGAGAAGTCGCCTTTCGCCTCGGTGTCGACTTCCATCTGCGCCAGTCGCACCATGACGTTGCCGTGTGCGAGGCCATCGACTGCGGACTGGATCACCTGTTCGACGTGGCCCTCTCGCCGCGAATCGAGTAACGCCGGCGCGGCGATTGACACTTCGCGGATGGGACGGCGTGCCTCGAGCGCACGTACCTGGCGGCGCGTCAGCGGGTTCGGGGTCCCGACGACGATCAGTCCGGGACCCTCAGGAATCTCGCTCTCGGCCTGGATCGCCTGGATGTCTTCGACGCTCAGCGGGCGCGCGATCTCCTGCCCCACAAGCGCACGCACGAACGGTGGAGCGGAGCGGCAGACGAAGCGCTTGCCTTCGGCGCGCGCAAGGTGCAGGCCGATCGCAACCGAACGCAAATCCTCTTCCACCACCGCATCGACGACGATGGGCTCCCCGTGGCGCACGTTCACGAGCATCGCGGCCACGGCCTCGGGCCCCGTGCGAACCACATCGAGCGGGATCGTGGTGACATGCTGCGCGCTGAATCGGCCACGCGACCGCTCCGCCACCCACCCCGCGAGATCCGAATGTGTGAAAGGGAAACGAGGTTCCTTCGCAAAGCGGGTCTCTGCCACTGGCACGTAGTCGCCAGGCCACTGCTCCACGTAGTGCACGCCGCCCACCGTGATCCGCCCAGCCTCAGGGAACGCTGGGACGATCACGACGCCGTCGACCCTCTGAGCCGTCGAGTTCTCGAAGAGATTCACGGCGATATCCGTGTCCAGCGGGAAGTGGCCCCGTAGCGACGAATCGGACCGGATCAGGAACACAACACTCTTGCCACGCTCCTTGGCCGCGTCGAGGACTGCGGAGGTGACCTCGAGCATCCGATTCTCGGCCGCCTTGGCGTCCATCGCCCGAGTATTCGTGACGATGTAGAAGATCCGGCGGTCGTTATCCATCGCCCAGGCGATCTGGTCCTGTGACCACGCCGCGAGAATCGGGACATCCACCATGGATTGGCTCCCGGTGGGGTGATCGTCAATCACCACAATGTGATCAACAATCTGCTGGTCCGGACGCGCCGCAACAACATCGGCGGCACTCAGTGGGAGGGGCTCCGGGTAACCCGCCACAAGCTGGTGAAGCTGAACCATTTGTCATTCCTCTTTCTCTGTGCCCTCAAGCATGCCACGCATGGTCATCGCCCGTCTGGGACCAAATGGAATCACGTGAGCATCGCAACGGGGGCCAGAAGACCCATAGAATCAAGCGCAGGATGCGCGAGAGTAGGTACGTCGAAAGGGTGTTCATGCAGTCGGTTATAGAGTTCCTCTCGGAGCAACCACTTCTCTATCTCGCTCTGGTGCTTGGCATCGGAATGCTGATTGGTCACATCAAGTTCAAAGGCATCTCGCTCGGCGCCGCGGCGGTGCTGTTCGCGGCCCTCGCGCTGACCGCCTATGGCATGACGTTCGGAGTCGAGCTCCTCATCCCGCATGACGTGGGAACGTTCGGCCTGATCATCTTTGCGTTCGCGATCGGAATCGTCTCAGGTCCATCGTTCTTCCACACAATGCGGAACTCGGCGAACGTGATTCTGTTGCTGATCTTGGTGCTCGTGGTGGGCGCCCTGGTCGCATTCGGACTCGGCAAAGCGCTCGGCATGGACATTGCGCTCATCGCGGGCACGTTCGCGGGTGCCACGACCAACACGCCAGCACTCGCTGCCGCGGGCGCAGCCAGCGGGAACTCGGCGCTCGCAACGGTCGGCTACTCCATTTCCTACATTTGGGGCGTTCTTGGCATGCTGCTCTTCGCGGCGCTCGCACTGAATTACGGGAAGAACGACACGGACAAGCCGTCCCCACTGATCAATCGGACGATTCGGGTGGAGCTCGACGATCACCCGACGCTCGAATCACTTCAGGCGAAGCTCGGTAGCAATCTGCAATTCTCGAGACTGCGCCGCGGCGAGGACGGCCCGATCACGCACCCGAAGGGCTCGGACGTGCTGTACCGGGATGACCTGATTACCGTGGTGGGCCCGAACGAAGACGTCACGAACGCGATCGAGGCGATTGGTCACATGTCCTCGCACTCGCTGCTGGCCGACCGCCGCTACCTCGACTTCCGCCGGGTCACCGTCTCGAACCCGAGCCTCGCCGGGAGAACAATTTCCGAGCTTGGCCTTGAGGACCGGTTCGGCGCAACGATCTCGCGCGTACGCCGCGGGGACGAAGACATGGTGGGTGATGGCAGCACCACGCTCCTGCTGGGCGATCGCGCCCGCATCGTGGCGCCCACGGCGCGTATGGACGAAATCTCGAAGTTCTTCGGTGACTCCTCCCGCGGGCTCTCGGACATCAATCCGGTCGGCCTCGGACTGGGCCTCGCGCTCGGCCTCCTGATTGGTCAGATCCCAATCCCGATACCGGGTGGCGGCACGTTCGCAATTGGCTCGGCGGCGGGTGCGCTCCTGGTTGGCCTCGTGATGGGTCGCCTCGGCCGCATCGGCAACGTCCGCACGGCTCTACCGCAGACCGCCTGCAATGTGCTCTCCGAACTCGGGCTGCTTCTCTTCCTCGCGTACGCGGGCGCCAACGCCGGGACACAGATCGCGAACGCGTTCTCATCCGGCGCCTGGATCAAGATCCTGATTCTCGGTTTCGCCATCACCACGACGATCGGTCTCGGCCTCTACCTCACGATGCGCTACGTCGTGAAGATGGGTGGCACGCGCCTTTCCGGTCTCATTGGTGGCGCGCAGACACAGCCCGCGGTGCTCGCTTTTGCGAACAACCGCACCAACGGCGATCCGCGCGTGGCCCTCGGCTACGCAATGGTCTACCCCGTGGCGATGATCCTGAAGATTCTGATCGCGCAGGTCCTCGGCTCCTTCTAGCGCCTGTTCGCGGACTGGATCACCCACACGGTAGCGAGCCCTGAACACGCAACCTGCACCACCACGAGTGGCCAGCTGGGCGTGGAGAGCAGGATCGCAATCCAGATGGGCATGAGTAACAGCGCGGCCACGTCGATGCCCGTTGCGAACACCGAAAACGCGTCAGTGGGGAACGCGCCCATCGGAGTCGGAATCATCTCACCCGAGAGTTGTTTCTCTTCACGATAGGCGGCTCGGACGACGGCGGCCGCCCAGGTGGGTGCTCCGGCTATGCCAAGCAGTGCGAACATCCCGCTACCGCCCGCACGCACCCCGAGAAGCGCACCGAGGATCGCGCCAACGATCACCATGGAGATGGTGGGTACGACAAGCCGTGCAGCACGGCTGTGGCGGGCAGAACGTGGAAGAAGGGCGTCGAGCGCGGGCGTGAGCTGCGCTACGCGCGCCCCCTCGGCGGTCGCGAGGGCAGCGAGGTACCCACCCACAGCAACCGCGAAGAGCGCAAGCACGGGAACATAAGCGCTCAGCGACACGCTGATCAGCACGAGCGCCACTCCAACGAGGATGTGGGCAAGGTGACGCGGGGAACGTGCGAGGCGAACGGCGTCGGCCGTCACGATCGCTGCTACGGGTCCACGAGCACCCCTCAGAGTTCTCGAGCGGCGGCCCGCCCTGCGCTGGGGACGTTCGATCGCGCGGGATCGAGCCGAAACGGGGCGGCGCTCCATGGCGCACTGACCTGAGTTGGACCTCAGGGTTTGATTTGGTTTGATTTATCCCGTGTTTTCGTTGATTTTCCGCGGTTCAGTATCGCTGCTCGGGTTACTAAGGGGCCGGTAGAATCGGCGGGTGAGCCCGTATATTCGCAAGGTCCCGACTGGGTCGGGTCACTTGGCGGTGCAGATCATGGCGAAGGTCAAGGGCCGCCAGGTCGTGTTGGAGCACCTCGGGACGGCGCATTCGGATGCGGAGCTCGCGGTGTTGATGCATGTGGCTCACGAGCATTTGCGGGCCGATGGGCAGCTCGAGTTCGATCTCGCTGATGGGAAGGCCGCCGCGGGCAGGTCACCTGATTCGCCGGTCGTGCGTTCGCAGGTCTCGCGGA
>FZQV01000026.1 GCA_900199505.1 Ruaniaceae bacterium KH17
AATGAGTTCCTCCACCTCCGCAGGTTGAGTGAAGCGAGCGGAATCGACACCGCCGCCCGCCATGGTCTCGACTCCGGCTTCGCCTCCGCTCAACCGACGGGGGCCCTCGATGCGCGCGGCGATCTCCCTGGCGGTGAGGGGGCCGAGGATTCTGAGGAGATCGGCGACGCCTTCGACGCCACGTAGCTGACGGTCCGGGGCGAGGCGCTGCAGTTCCAACTCGGTGCGCTCGATGACCTCCGGATCGAGGATCTCCCGTAGCTTCCCACCGCCGAGCAGGTCCGCGAGGAGGACGGGATCGAGGAGCATGGCGGCGTGGCGGTCGGCGAGGGGTGCGTCGAGGTCGTAGATGAACTGGCCCACGTATCCGAAAAGAAGCTGGCGCGCGAAGGGGCTTGGCTTCTCGCTGCGCACCTCGGTGAGCCGGATCCGCCGCGCGCCGATCTCGCGAGCAATGCCTGTGAGCGCGGGCAGATCGTAGACGTCCTGGAGGCATTCGCGGGCGGCCTCGAGCACGATCGGGAACTCGGGGTAGCGTTGCGCAACTTCCAGAAGCGAGCGGGCGCGCAGGCGCTGCTGCCACAGCGGGGCGCGCTCACCGGGGCGTCGGTTCGGGAGGAGGAGCGCGCGAGCGGCGCATTCACGGAAGCGCGCGGCGAAGAGTGCCGAGCCGGAAATCTCGCGCCGCACGATCTCCTCGAGTCCCTCCGGATCGAAGACGAACAGCTCGGCGCCGGGAGGCTCGGCGTCGCCGACCGGGAGTCGCAAGACGATTCCGTCGTCGGCCGCGACGGCGGAGCACTCAAGCCCGCTCCGCTCGCGAATCCGCGCGGCCACTGCGAGCGCCCACGGCGCGTGCACGGCCATGCCGTAGGGCGAATGCAGGACGATCCGCCACTCCCCCAGATCGTCGATGAACTGCTCCACCACGAGTTCGCGATCCGAGGGCACGGTCCCGGTTGCCTCGCGCTGCTCGCGCACGTACGCGAGCGCATTCGCTTGGGCGTTCTCGTCAAGACCGATTGCGGCAAGTTGAGAATGTGCACCGGCTCGATCTTGCTCGCCCTGGTTTCGTCTCCGACCCTCCGTGTCTGCGCTCAACCCACGAGAAGCGGCGAGGGAGCGTTGGAAGGCGCCAAGTTCGCGGCCGAGCTCGGCGGGACGGCCGAGTCCGTCGCCATGCCAGAACGGGAGCCGGCCCGGGTGCCCGAAGGCGGGGCTCACGAGCACCCGATCATGCGTGATCTCCTCGATCCGCCAGCTCGTGGCGCCGAGCGAAATGACGTCCCCCACGCGGGATTCGTATACCATCTCCTCGTCCAGCTCGCCCACGCGCCGCCCGCCACGGGACATCTCCTCGGTCCCCACAATGAAGACGCCATACAGCCCGCGGTCCGGAATCGTGCCGCCGGAGGTCACCGCGAGCCGTTGCGCGCCGGGACGCCCCGTGAGCGTGCCCGCCTCGCGGTCCCACACCACGCGCGGGCGCAGTTCAGCGAAGTCCGCCGAGGGATACTTCCCGGCGAGTAGATCGAGCACGGCGTCGAAGGCCGAGCGCGGCAGGTTCGCATACGGCGCGGCCCGCCGGACCAGCGCCCACCACTCCTCCACCTTCACCGGTCCGAGCGCGCAGGCCGCCACGGTCTGCTGCGCAAGCACGTCCAGCGGGTTCGTTGGCACCGCGAGCGACTCGATCGCACCCTCACGCATCCGCCGCACCGTCACCGCGGTGGCCAGCAGATCGCCCCGGTGCGCCGGGAAGAACACGCCCACCGACGGCGCCCCCACCTGGTGCCCCGCGCGACCCACCCGCTGCAGCGCCGAGGCCACCGAGAACGGCGCCTCGATCTGGATCACTTGGTCCACCAGCCCCATGTCGATCCCGAGTTCGAGCGAGGACGTGGCCACCACACAACGCAACGCCCCGGACTTCAGATCCGCCTCGATCTGGGCACGATGCTCCTTCGAGACCGAGCCATGGTGCGCCCGCGCCAGCCCACTCTCTGCCCCGTACGACATGCCCGACTGCCCCGGCATCATCGCCGGCTGTGCGCTGGGAAGGGGGGCAACGCCGTCGGCCAGCTCATTCAGCCGGGACGTGAGGCGCTCGGCCGTGCGCCGCGAGTTCGCAAACACGATCGTGGATCTCGCCTCGCTGACACGTTGGAACACCTCGCGCTCGATGTGCGGCCACATGGAGCCGTTGCGTTCGTCGTCCTCGGGCAGCGCGGCCATGTCCTCGACCGGCACCCGCACGCTCAGCTCCCACCGCTTGGCCGACGGCGGCGCCACCACCTCCACAGGCCGGGCGCCACCCAGGAAGCGGGCCACCTCGGCGTGCGGCTCCACGGTGGCCGAGAGCCCGATCCGCTGGGCCGGGTGCGGAAGGAGCGCGTCGAGGCGTTCGAGGCTCAACGCGAGATGGGCGCCGCGCTTCTCCCCGGCGACGGCGTGCACCTCGTCTACGATCACGGTCTCCACCCCGGCGAGGGTCTCGGCCGCGCGCGAGGTGAGCATGAGATAGAGCGACTCGGGGGTGGTGATCAGGATGTCTGGCGGCTTCGCGAGGAGCCGGCGGCGCTCCGAGGGGAGCGTGTCGCCCGAACGAACCCCCACCGTGGGCGGGACGAAATCGCTCTCCTGCCCGACGGCGTCGGCGATACCTTCGAGTGGCAGCTTCAGGTTGCGCTCCACGTCCACGCCGAGGGCTTTCAGCGGCGAGATATAGAGGACGCGGGTGGCACCGGTGGAGGGGCGTTGCACGAAGGAATCGAGCGCCGAGAGGAAGGCGGCGAGGGTCTTGCCGGAACCGGTGGGTGCGATGACGAGCGCGTTCTGGCCCGCGGCAATCGCGTCCCACGCGCCCAGTTGCGCAGGCGTGGGGCCGGCCGGGAAGGCGGACGCGAACCAGGCGCGCGTGGGCGCCGAGAATCGCGTCATCGCGCCGCCGTGCTCAGCCATCCCCCTAGGCTATCCCCGCCCACCCACACGGCTGGGTGCCTGAAGCGTGGGACTGTTTGATGCGGCGCGGCGAGCACCGCCACTGCGCGTAGCGGCGACATACGGATGAGGCTGGGGACAGCCGAGAGCATTATCGGGAAGCGATACGTTCAATCTGGACCGCCCCTCAGTTATCTGGAAGCGATACGTCCAAAAACTGAACGTGCGGGCTCCCGATAACTGAGTGAACCCCTGGATCGAACGTATGGACTCCCGATATCTTCTTCGTGCCATCCCCGGCCGCGAACCGTACATCGGAAACGAGAGCAGTACCCGCGCATGGGGCGTCCGACCATCCCCAGCCGAAACGGTGCGCGACGGACACGCGCGGTGTGGCGTTCAGTCGGCGGGCGATGCGTCCGACGGGAGCGGTTCGAGGAGATCGGCGACTTCCTCGAGCGAGGCGTCCTTCGGCTCGCCGAGCTTCACGAGGAGCACGCCCGCGAGCACGAGCACGGCGCCACCGAGTTGGACCGGCCCCATCGACTGCCCCAGAAGCACCCACGCGAACACGGCCGCCGCCACCACTTCCGAGAGCGCAACGAACGAGGCGAGCCGCGATCCGAGGAGTCGGGCGGCCACGATCCCGGTCGTGTAGGCGACCGCGGCGGCCACCACGCCGAGCAGCAGCACCGCCGCCCACCACGGCAACGCGAAGGGGACGAACTGAACGATTCCGGTGGCGAACGCCGTCGGGATGATGCCGATGAGCGAGAGGAGTCCGAGTATCGCGGCCGCCACCAGGAGCCCACCAGCGGCGAGCGCCACCGGGGGCAGGCCCGTGTCCGGCTTGCCCGAGAGAATGAAGTACGCCGCAGCGCCCACCATTGCGAGGAGCGCGAAGAACACCCCTTGGGTGTCCGCGCCGCCGCCTCCGCCGAGCACGTCCAGGAGCAGGATCAGCCCCAGGATCGCCACAGCACCGCCCGCGAAAGTGAGCGCGCTCGGCCGGTTGCCGTGCCGCAGCCACATCCACAGCACCACGATCAGCGGCGCGGTGTACTCGATCAGCAGCGCCACCGAGACCTCAAGGGTTCCGACGGCGAGGAAGTAGAAGAACTGTGCGAAGGCCACCGCGAAGATGCCGTAGGCGACGATCGTGGGCCACGCGCGGCGCAGCACTCCCCAGTTTCCACGGAGCGCGGCCGCAGCCGGGATCGAGAGGATCAGCCCCGCGATTGTGACACGGGCGAGGGTTGCCGATCCGGCGGTCCAGCCGATGTCCAACAGTCCGCGTGCGAGAGTGCCCGAGGTGCCGAAAGAGAGCGCCGAGAGCAGCGCGAAGATCAGCCCGGCGGCAGTGCCGGGGGTTCGCGCGCCACGCGCCGCAGTGTTCATGCGGATGACGCTAGAGGTTGCCCGCAGCGCGCGCCAATCCGTCTCATCGGCCCCCACGGACTCGCGCTGTGGGGGCACTGCTGGCACGTGTCAGTTGTGCCTCGCTCGTGCACTTTCAGCGCAAGTTCGGGAGGGGCGGGATAGAGCGCGCGCTGGACGCTCGGGGAATGGACCGAAAGGCCCAGGAATTGCGCCCCCGCAAGACCTAGAGTCTTCAGTGTGAAACACCGAGGTTCGCACCTTTGCTCATCGGCGAGCATCCATGCCTAGCGTCGATCCCACCATTGCTCTGATTGCCATTGGCGTGCTCGCCATCGTCTTCGTGATCGGGACCGCGAGCAAGCTCCAGATGGGTATCGCGGCGATCGTTGCCGCCACCATCGTCGGGCCCTTGCTCTTCGACGAGTCGATCCACACGATCCAGAGCGGGTTCCCGCTCAGCCTGTTCTTCACACTGCTCGGCGTGACCTACTTGTTCTCGCTGGCCGCCAACAACGGCACCGTGAACTGGATCGTGAAGCTCGGCCTGCGCCTCGTGGGCGGGCACGCCACCTGGTTCCCGTTCGTGATGTTCCTCGTCACGGCCCTCCTGACGGCGATCGGTGCGGCGACCCCCGCCGCCGCCGCCATCCTGATGCCGATCGCGCTCAGCTTCTCGCGCCGCAATCGGCTGAACCCACTGCCGATGGCGCAGGCGATCATCCAGGGCGCCACGGCCGGATCGTTCTCCCCCATGGGCGTCTATGGAGCGATCGTGAACTCCGTGGTGGATCGCTCCGGCGAGGAACTCGTAGCGCTCTACAACCCCACGGTCACCTGGATCATCGTGATGGCGGTGAGCCTGTGCATCGTCATCCTCACCTGGCTGATGCACCGCACGCCACCGCCTCCCAACGAGGACATCGAACTCGACGAGATCGAACACGAGCGTGATCCGCTCGGCGAGCTCCCGTGGCACCACCTGAACGCCGAGCGCGTGGTCACTGTGATCGGGATTCTCACTATGGCGGCACTTGTGCTGCTCTTCCAGTTCGACGTCGGCCTCACGGCTCTGGGAGTGGGGGCGGCACTCACGCTGCTCTTCCCCAAGTCGGCGAAGGGCTCGATCTCGCAGATCGCCTGGCCCACGATCCTCCTCGTGGGCGGAATCGTCACCTACGTCTCGATGCTGGAACGCAACGGCGTCATCCAGTGGATCGGCGATCAGGCCGCCGGTCTCGGCACGCCGAAACTCGCGGCGATCATCATCCTGTTCATCGGCGCCCTGGTCTCGGCATTCGCCTCGACCACGGGGATCCTCGGTGCACTCATCCCGCTCTCCGTGCCGTTCCTCGTACTCGCAGACGGCTCCCCAGCCATGCTCAGCGCAACGATGCTGATCGCGGCGCTGGCCGTTTCGTCGGCGGCCGTGGATGTCTCACCATTCTCAACAAACGGGGCGCTCGCCGTCGCGAATGCCGCCTACGAGAGCGAGTACGTGTACCGCAAGCTCTTCGTGTGGAGCTGGATCCTGATTGTGCTCACTCCAGTGCTCACCTGGGCGCTCATGATTCTGCCGCCCTGGGGCGGCTGACCCACCCACGCACTCTCCAACACCCGGTCTCAGTCCTGGGACCATGAACCGTCATCGTCGGGGCGGATAAGCTTCTGCGGCGTGTCCTCGATTCCATCCCGGTTCATATCGGATGAACGCTCCATGCGTGCCCATTTCCGTAGGAGCGCTGCGGCGATCGTCGCGGAGATCGCCGATCCCATGAGGACAGCAATCTTCGCACCCAGTGCGTGCTCGCTATCGGGGAACGACAGCTCGGCGATCAGGAGCGACACCGTGAAGCCAATCCCGGTGAGGAATCCGACCGGCAACAGATCGCGGATTCCGATCGCGTCCGGCAGGCGAAGCGGCGTGAACCTCGTGACCAGCCACGTGGTCCCGAGGACTCCGACGAGCTTGCCAAGGACCAGGCCCGCAACGATCGCCGCCACCACCGGCTGCATGATCACTTCACGTGGGCCGTCGCCGTCGACCAGGGTCACACCTGCGGAGAAGAACGCGAATATCGGCAGCGCGATCGCAACCGAGTACGGGCGTACTGCCGCATCGAAGCGGTGGGTACGCGGCGCGGCTTCACCATGAACGAGCCGGGCGGGGACCATCAATCCCATCAGCACGCCCGCGATGGTCGCGTGCACGCCGGCCTCGTGCATAAGCGCCCAGGCGGCCACCGCTGTGGGGATCAGAATCCACCAGTACGGGTGACGCGATCGCACCACAAGCGCGAACACGGCGATTGCCGCGAGTGACCCCACAAGCGCGAGCATGGTCAGATCGCCCGTGTAGAAGACCGCGATGATGATGATGGCCATCAGATCATCGACAACGGCGAGTGTGAGCAGGAAGACTCGTAAGGCGCGTGGCAGACCGCGCCCAAAGATCGCCAGCACGCCCAGCGCGAAGGCGATGTCCGTGGCCGTGGGAATCGCCCAGCCATGGAGCGCCCCACTCTCGCCCGTCGCCAGGATGACTCCGCTGTAGATCAGCGCGGGAAGAGCCATTCCGCCAAGCGCCGCGAGCACAGGCACCACCGCTTCGCGCGGTTTCGACAAGCTCCCGACGACAATCTCCTCCTTGAGCTCAACACCCACCGTGAAGAAGAAGATGGCCAGCAGGCCATCCGCCGCCCATGTGGCGAGCGAGAGATTCAGGTGAAGGGAGGTTGGCCCAATGATCACCTCGGAGAGCGCGTGATAGGACTCCCGCCAGGCCGAGTTCGCCCAGACGAGGGCGAGTGCCGCGGCAGCGAGCAGGAGAATGCCGCTCGTCGTTTCGCGTGAGAGCCAGCGCCGTAATCCCTGCGGCGCGTGGGTTGTGTCAGTGGTCATGGTTCTCCTCGAACTTCGGGCTCGCGAACCATGGGGCCCGTTAAGCCGTCGACCAGACTTCCCGACACTCCGCGTACAAGACTACAGAACTCGCCCCCGTCTGCGACGTCCACGGCGGCGTCGCGCTGATCACACACGCAACGGGAACCGGCGCTCGGCCGCCGCCGATTGTGGGGCTTGAGGTGGAAGCGGAAGGCGTCGGGGTCCTGGACCTCCTGCGCTGGAAGGCCACGAGGACGATCCCAACGAAACGCCGGCGCCTAACCAAAGGCAGGAGACGAGCGGCGACGATCCGCCAGCTTCGCTCCATTCCGGTGGCGAGCATCAGCGACTACCGATAGCCTCACCTGCATCGAAACCCTCTCGATATCGAGACATCGTCTCGATCAACCTCGACGGAGAGACAACAGGATGAGTACACCTGAAATCAAACCCAGTACGTCGCATGCTGCCGGGGCAGACGACAAACCACTCCCCAAGAGACGCCTTCACCGAAAAGTCTTCGGAATCTTCCTCGGACTTGCGCTGGGCGTGCTCGTCTACTTCCTGATGCCCAATGAACTCCCGGGTTCGCTGGCGAGCGTCCTCAATGATGCGGGCGATCCGAAGTTCACCGTCCACGGCCTGAAGGTCACGGCCGCCGCCGCTGTCTTGATGGGCACGTGGTGGATCACTGAGGCTATTCCGCTCGCCGCCACCGCGCTCGTACCGCTCGTGATCTTCCCGCTCACGCAGGTACAGGCCTTCTCTGCGACGGCGTCACCCTATGCCTCCGGAACGATCTTCCTATTCATGGGCGGCTTCTTCCTCGCGCTGGGAATCCAGAGATGGAACCTACACCGCCGTATCGCGCTCACCACGGTCAAGCTCGTGGGGACCAAACCCAAGATGATCGTGCTCGGCTTCATGATCGCCACCGGATTCCTCTCGATGTGGGTCTCCAACACCGCGACGGCGGTCATGATGCTTCCGATCGGCCTCTCGGTGCTGGCGCTCGTGAACGAAGGAAAGAGCGGCACGGCGCTGCTCAAGTCAAATTTCGGCAAGTCGCTCATGCTCGGCATCGCCTATTCGGCGTCGATCGCCTCGCTCTCCACCCTCATTGGAACCCCGCCGAATGCGCTGCTGCGGGCCTACCTCGCGGATAACCATGACATCGTGCTCGGCTTCGGCCAGTGGATGCTTTTCGCGGCGCCCACCGCGTGGATCTTCCTGTTTATCGGGTGGTGGCTCCTCACCAACGTCTTCTTCAAGCCGGAGATCGATGACATCCCTGGCGGCCGCCAGCTGATTGTGAGCGAACTCGAGGAAATGGGCCCGATGTCTCGCGGCGAGAAGATGGTCGGAGTCGTCTTCATCGTGGGTGCGCTCTCGTGGATCTTCCTTCCCACGCTGTTCAAGGACACCTTCTCGGACGAACTCATTGCCATGATCATCGCCCTCGCACTGTTCCTGATCCCGGTGCAGCCGAAGGACGGCATTGCGCTGCTGGACTGGAAGTCCGCGAAGGAGATCCCCTGGGACGTGCTCCTCCTGTTCGGCGGTGGACTCTCACTTTCGGCCGCGTTCACCAATAATGGTCTCTCGCAGTGGATCGGTGACATCTCCTCGGGACTCGGCGGCCTACCCGTGGTTCTGATCGTGCTCGGTGTCACGGCGATCATCATCTTCCTCACGGAGATGACCTCGAACACCGCGACGGCGGCCGCTTTCCTGCCGATCATGGGTGGCGTGGCGGCTGGCATCAACCAGGACGTGATGCTCCTGGTGATCCCCGTGGCACTCGCCGCCACCTGCGCGTTCATGCTCCCCGTAGCGACCCCGCCGAATGCGATCGCATTCGGTTCGGGCTACCTCGAGATCAAGGACATGGTGAAAGTCGGTATCTGGCTGAACTTGATCAGCATCGTACTCATTACGATCACCGTGATGACGCTCGGGCCCTTGGTGCTCGGCATCGCCATCTAGCACCAGGCAGGAAGGGGGCCGCCAACGTGGCGGCCCCCTTCCTGCCGAGCTACAGGTGGAAGCGGAAGGCGTCGGAGTCCGGGACATCCTGCGCGGGGACACCACCCAGGAAGGCCACGGGGACCATCGCGCCGGTCTCCGCCGGGGCCCGGTCCGGCCGGCGATCGCGCCGAATACGGGCCACAGCCGCGGCCTCGACTCCTTCAATCTTCGCCGCCGCCATCTGCTGTGCCGCGAGCTCGGAGTAGAGCCCACCACGCGCCAGGAGTTCCTGGTGCGTGCCGGATTCGACGATCTTCCCGGCCTCAAGCACGTGAATCGTATCCGCACCGATCACGGTGGAGAGCCGGTGCGCGATCGACAGCACGGTGCGGCCCTTCGCGGCCTCGTCCAGCGCCTGCTGCACGATCCGCTCGGAGACGGTGTCCAGCGCCGAGGTTGCCTCATCGAGCAGGAGCACCGGCGGGTCCTTCAGGAGCACCCGCGCGATCGCAATGCGCTGCTTCTCGCCGCCAGAAAGCCGATAGCCTCGCTCGCCCACCACGGTGTCGTAACCGTCCTCGAACCCGGAGATGATGTGGTGGATATTCGCCGCCGCACACGCCGCGATCAGCTCGGCCTCGGTGGCATCCGGCCGGGCGTACAGCAGGTTCTCGCGGATCGTGGCGTGGAAGAGATAGGTCTCTTGGGACACGATACCCACGTTGTCGATGATCGACTCCTGCGTCAGCTCACGCACGTCCGCGCCACTGAAGAGCACGGCGCCCTCATCGGCTTCATACAGCCGCGGCGCGAGATAGAGCACGGTCGTCTTGCCCGCGCCAGATGGACCCACGAATGCTACGTGCTGGCCCGGCTCCGCAACGAACGAGATTCCCTGCAAGGTGGGGCGGGCATCCGCCGGCGAGTCCGGATAGCGGAAAACCACGTCCCGGAACTCGATCTGACCTCGGGGCCCAGGGGCGCCGTCGGCCCGAATCGCATCGGGAGCGTCCTGGATCGCGGGAATCATGTCGAGGTACTCGAAGATGCGCGCAAAGAGCGCCTTCGAGGTCTGCAGATCGAGGGCCACCCGCATGAGGCCAAGGAGCGGCTGAAGGAGCCGCGCCTGCACGGTCGTGAATGCCACGACCGTGCCCGCCGTGATGTCCGCACTACCGCCCGTGATCAGGTAACCCGAGACGAGATAGATCACCGCTGGCACCGACGACATCAGCACCTGCACGACGGCGAAGAAGCCCTGGCCGCTCATCGCCCGGCGTACCTGCAACCGGATCTGGTTGGCGTTCTCGTCCTGGTACCGCTGTGCCTCCGCACCCTGCCGGTTGAATGCCTTCGAGAGCAACACACCGGAGACGCTGAGGGTCTCCTGGGTGATCGAGGTCAACTCCGAGAGCGACTCTTGCGTCTCCCCCGCAATCCGCGCACGAACCTGACCCACGCGGCGCTGCACCACGATCAAGAACGGCATCAGCACGATCGCGATCAGCGTGAGCCGCCAATCGATCACAATCATCGCCACCAGCGAGGCAATCACGGTGACCACGTTGCCGAGGATGCTCGTCACGGTATTGGAGAGCACGCCGGAGACTCCGCCGACGTCGTTCTGGAGCCGCGACTGGATCACTCCCGTCTTGGTGCGGGTGAAGAAGGCGAGATCCATCGCCTGCAGATGCTCGAAGAGCTTCACGCGGAGGTCCCCCGTGACCGAGTTGCCGACCGTTGAGGTGAGGTAGGTCTGGGACACATTGAGCGCGGCCGAGAACAGGAAGAGCCCCACCATGATCCCAACCAGCCGCCACAGCAACGGGATCTGAGCGCCACAGCCGTCGGCCGGGAACAGCGCGTCATCGAAGATCCGTTGCACGATCAGCGGCGGGACCACCGCGATTGCCGCGCTGACCACGACCAGCGCCGCCATCCCCGCAATGCGCCAGAGGTAGGGCTTGAAGAGCTCCGTGATCCGGGCACCCAGGTTCGGGATCTCCGGAGCCTGCGCGTTCGCTCTCCGCTGTGCCGCTTCATCGACCCCGCGAAATCCGCCGCGTCCGCCGCCGATGCCACCAATCGTCATGTGAGCCAGATTACGTCACGACGCACATAGCGCTCAGGCGATGTCCACGGCGGTACGGGCGAGGTGCTCGTCAATGATCTTGCGTGAGGCGATCGAGACATCCCGCCAGCGCGGGTTGATCGCGCCCTCCTCAACCTGATCGGCGAAGGCGTTGAGCTCGTGGTGCATGGTCTCGGCCGGGCGCAGCCTCGGGTGATCGATGATGGCGGTCTCGCCCTCGCGCGTGCGGAGCGTGACGCGGGACGGCTCGGAGGGCGAATCGATCGCGAGCTCACCACGCTCGCCCACTATCACGCAGGGGCTATAGCCCTGAGCGATCTTGGAGTAGACGATGTCGGCCACCATCGAACCGTAATCGAGCGTGAGGCTCCCCGCGGCGTCGAAGCCGTTGTCCAGGCGCACGCTCACACCCGTGTGGGCACGTGGCTCGCCGAAGAAATCGAGCAGCGGCTGCAGGCCGTAGACGCCGATGTCCACGAGCGCCGAGTTCCCGAGAGTGGGATCGAAGGCGTTCACGTGCTCGCCCGCGCGGAAGCGATCGTACCGCGAGGAGTATTGCTGCTGTTCGAATCGCGCGTATCGAACGGTGCCGAGCCGCTCGATCGCGTCCCTGATCACCGCAAATTCGGGGATGTGCAGGTGCCGGGTGGCCTCCATAACAACCACGCCGGCCGCCTCTGCCGCAGTGAACAGCCGCACCGCCTGCTCGTGGTTCGCCGTGATGGTCTTCTCGACAAGCACGTGCTTCCCCGCTTCGATCGCCGCCATTGCCTGGGGGAAATGCGCGCTGGTTGGGCTTGCGACGTAAACCAGGTCGACGACGTCGAGCAGCGCCGCGTACTCAGAGACGTGCGTTGGGACGCCGTGGGCCGAGGCGAACTCCGCCGCCCGATCCGCCGAGCGCGAGTACACGGTGACGGGATCCACCCGGCCGTCGGTGTTGCGCGCGGCCTCGATGAACCACTCGCTGATGAAGTTCGTTCCAACGATCCCGGTCCGGAGCATGATTCCCCTTCAGTTGCAGGTGTCCCACCTTAACGTGGTGCACGCGCTATCCCGTGTTTTGAAGGCCAGCGGAGACTCCGGACACCGAGAGCAGCAGCAGGTGCTCCCACTCCTCGCCGCCACCATCGGCACGCAGCGCACGCAACGCGCGCAGTTGTAGTAGCGACAGCGCGTCCACGTAGGGGCTGCGGAGGTCGACGGCGGCATGGAGAGCCGGGCGGTTGGCGAGCAGTTCGTCTCCACCTACGATCCGGACGAGCCAGTCGCGCGTCAGCTCCATCTCGCCGAGCACCAGCTCGGTGAAGTCCGGCCGGTCGCCGAGTTCGAGATACTGCCGTGCGATCCGCGGATCGGCCTTGGCGAGGCTCATGCCGACGTTGTCGATCACCGTGCTAAACAGCGGCCATTCGGCGTACGCGCGCCGCAATAGTTCGACATCGCCGACCGCCTCGAGCGCGCTTCCCAGCCCAAACCAGCCCGCGAGGTTGATCCGTGCCTGCGACCAGGCGAACACCCACGGGATCGCGCGCAGGTCCGTGAGTGACTCGACCGAGAGCCCACGGCGGGCCGGGCGCGAACCAAGCTGGAGCCGGCCAATCTCCTCCATGGGCGTCACCGTGGCGAACCACTGAGCGAACCCCTCCGCCTGTACGAGCGAGTCGAAGCGTTCGCGCGAGCTCACGGTGAGCGTCTCGGCAACCTCCGCGTATTTCTCGGCGGCGGCGTTGTTACGTTCTTCGATCGACGGCGCCACGGCCATCAGCGTTGCCGCGGCCACCTGGTCGATGTGGCGCATCGCGATCGTGGGATCGCCGTACCGTGCGAAGACCACCTCTCCCTGCTCGGTGAGCTTGAAGCGCCCATCCACCGAGTGCGGCGGCTGAGCGAGGATCGCGGTGTTGGTGGGGCCACCGCCGCGCCCCAGCGCGCCGCCGCGCCCGTGGAACAGGGTGAGAGTGAAGCCCTTCTCCTCAGCCCAACGCGCGATCTCACGTTGCGCATCATAGAGTGCGAGGTTCGCGGCGAGCGGACCCACGTCCTTCGAAGAGTCCGAGTAGCCGAGCATCACTTCGAGCTGACCGCCGGTGGCAGCGAGCCGCTGCGCGAACGCCGGATGCGCCACGGCCTCGTCGAGGATCGTGGTGGCGCCGCGCAGGTCGTTGTATGTCTCGAATAGCGGGATCACATCGAGCACCGGCTTCGCACCCGAGTGCCTCGCGAGCTCGTACACATTCGCGAGATCCGCCGCAGACTGCGTGAACGAGACGATGTAGCGCCCCGCCGCATCCGGTCCGTAGCGGCGCTGCAACTGTGCCACTGCGCGGAACACCTCGAGCACTTCTTCGGTCTGTGGCGAGCGGGGACCGCCCGCCTCGCATTCGGCGAGAGCCTTCGCATGCACGGCGGAGTGCTGACGCACCTCGAGTTCGGCCAGGTGGAACCCGAAAGTCTGTACCTGCCACACAAGAGTCTGCAACGCTCCATACGCCTGGCGTGGAGCACCCGCGGCGCGCAGAGAATCCTGCACAATCTTCAGCTCATCGATCAGCTCGGACGGCTCGGCATAGGCGAGATCCGCATCGCGGGTACGTGTCGCGGCGATTCGCCGTGCAATGAGCGTGAGCACCTGCTTGTGGGGCTCGTTCGGTGCGCGCACCTGAGTCTCGGATGCCACTTCGCCGTCCACCAGCGCCAAGCGTTGCCAGAGCGCGGTGAGCCCAGCCGAGGGCGGGGTCTCGTCGGAATCGAGCGTCATCGCGCGGGCAATCCGCTCGGCGGTCTTCTCCATGCCGCGAAGCACGTGGTCCGCGGCGATCGCCGATGCCTTCATAGTGACCGACGCCGTCACGAAGGGGTTACCATCCCGGTCGCCGCCCACCCAGGTACCCAAGCGTATGAAGGGCGAGACTACGGGGGCCGCCCGGCCGGCGTCGTCCTTCTGGAGGGCATCGTCCACGTAGCGGTACATCCGCGGGACCACGGTGTACAGCGTCTCATCGAAGATGGTCATCAGCGAGCGGACTTCGTCTTCGGGACCCGGCTGGATCGAGCGCAATGGCGCGGTGCGCCAGAGGGTGTCGATCTCTTCGAGGATCTTGCGCAGGATGCGGCGTTCGGCGGCCTGATCCGCGCCGACCAGGACCCGCTCTTCGAGAAGCCCGGAGAGTCGGCGCACGCTCGACGCCACGGCACGGCGCCGCGCCTCGGTGGGATGCGCGGTGAACACGGGGTGGAACCTCAGGTTCTGCAGGTGCGTGCGCGCGGCCTCATCGCCGATCTCGGCACTGAGCTGAGCAATCGCCTTCGGGATCGTGTCGATCTCACCTTCGATCTCGGGGTGCCCCTCGCGCACGAGCCGCACACGCTGCAGTTCCTCCGCGAGATTCACGAGGTGGAAGTAGACCGTGAACGCCCGCGCCACCTCATCGGCGCGCTCCACCGTGAAGGACTCGGCGATCTCCATGGCCTGGACCATTGCCTCTTCCGAGTGATCACGATACGCGGCGATGGTCGCCTGCCGGAGCCGTTCGACGTCGTCGTACAAGCCGTCCGAACCACTCTCACGCAACACGTGGCCGAGCAGATTCCCGAGCAGGCGCACATCGGCACGGACCGGTTCCGGTAGCTCCTGCTGGGCGGGAGCGCCGCCCAGCGGCATCGGCGTGGTGTTGATATTTGGCATGGTCTTTACCTTAGTCCCACCTGGGCCAAAGGTCCCAAGCGACCAAATTCCGGCCAACGCATCGCCAGCGACCCCCTTCGTGTGGGAGAGTAGTTAGGCGGGCCTGCGAATATGGGTCCCGCACCCCTGAAGAAAGTAGTACACAGCAACATGGCACAAGGAACCGTCAAGTGGTTCAACAGCGAGAAGGGCTTCGGCTTCATCGCCCCCGACGATGGTAGCGACGACGTGTTCGTCCACCACACCTCGATCAACGCGCGCGGTTTCCGCAACCTCGAAGAGGCACAGCGGGTTGAGTTTGAGGTTGAGCAGGGCCAGAAGGGCCTGCAGGCAGTGAACGTCACCGCCCTGTAAAGCTTCACGCAAACGCCCCCGGGAGAAATCTCCGGGGGCGTTCGTTGTGTCTGGGACCTGCCGGACTCTACCGCGTGAGTGAGGAGTGGCGCGGGTTGATCAGCTGGAAGAGGACGTGGGTCTGCCACTGCCCATCGATCCGCAAGTAGTCCTCGGCGATGCCGTACTGCTCGAAGCCGCAGCGTTCGAGTACGGCCTGTGAAGGCGCGTTGTCGATCAGTGCCTCCGCCTGGATCCGGTGGAGATCGATGTCCCGGAACGCAAACGTGATGGTTTGGCGCAGCGCCTCAGTGGCGACGCCTTGGCCGCCGAACTCCTTGCCGACGAGGAAGCCCACACTCGCCGACTGCAGTGCCCCACGCACCACGCTGTTCAGACTGATTCGCCCAGCAATCTCGTCACCCAAGCGGATGATCCAGAGGTAGCGCGTGTCATTTGAGCGCTCGCGGGCCCATGAAGCAATCGCATCGCGCTGGCCCTCCTCGGTGTAGTACGAGTCCATGCGGGCGGGCTCCCCGGAGGCGAAATGCTTCCGGTTGTGGGACATGAATCGGGCCAACTCGGCCGCGTGATGCGGCTCCGGTACAACCAGAGAAACCTTGCTCATCGATCAGTTCCTTTCATCCACTACACACAGAGGCTATCCGCCTTCGCCGCTCGAAGCACCCCAAACTTCTCGCCAGAACTCTGCGAGCGAGTCCACATTGTGGTGTGCATTCAGCCCGCTCGGCTGTGGCACCACCCACAGCCCGACGGCGTCCGGCCAGTTCTCCAGGGCGCTCACGTCTTGCGGTCCAAGCCGGGCCTTCGGCTGCCCGAACGCGGTGCGAAACGCCGTGATACCGGCGATTGCCACCACGCGCGGACGAAGTGTGGCGGCGCGCTGTGCGAGGTGTGCGCCACCTTCGCGGAGTTCGGCCGCGGAGAGCTCGGCGGCGCGCACGGTGGCGCGGCCCACCAGGTTCGTGAGGCCGATCCCGCGGGCGAGAAACTGCTGTTCATCGGCATCGCTGAGGCCGGCCGCGGCGTCCACCACGTAATCGGTGAGGCCGGCACGGTAGAGCGAGGGCCAGAAGCGGTTGGCGGGATGCGCGAAGGGCGCGTTGACGGCGGCGGTCCACAGTCCCGGGTTGATGCCTACGATCAGGAGCCGGAGCGGCGTTCCGTCCGCGGGCAGGATGTCATCGATCGCGTTCGGGTCATCGGTGGCGAAATCTGCGAGTTCGGCGCGGGTGGGCCGCCGCCCGCCCATCGGTGAGGGCCGCCGCGGAATCCCCCGCACTCGCTCCATCGCCCTCACCTCCGACTGGACCAATGACTACTCGCCACGGTACCCCGAAACGTTGCACCAGCGGCGGGCGTTCGGAGGCTACGCGGCGCGGAGCACCATGAGTAGCGTGCCCGCCACGATCAGGGCGAGTCCCACGAGCGCGCGGGGTGATTGCCGTTCGCGGAAGAAGATGGCAGCAAGCACCACGGTGACCAGGATGCTCAGCTTGTCGATCGGCGCCACCACGCTTGCCGGTCCATCCTGCATCGCCCTCCAGTAGCAGAGCCAGGAGGCGCCCGTGGCGAGGCCCGAGAGGACGAGGAACAGCCAGGTTCGGCCGCTGAGTTCGGTGATCGTGCCCGCCGAGCCGACGATCAACACCATCACCCAGGCGCCAATCAGCACCACAATCGTACGGAGCGCGGTGGCGAGGCTGGAGGGCGTGGTCTGGACGCCCGCTTTGGCGAGGATCGCCGTCAGGCCGGCGAAGAATGCCGCCCCGAACGCAAATGCAGTCCACACGTGCTCCACCTTATGCGTGACGGACGTGCGGCGAGGCTGGGGACGCGTGCCTGTCACGTCACCGCTCCGGTCCGGGCCCTCAACGCGCACCGCCGAACGCGCAGGAACCGCGTGTGTGACACCACTTCCACCCGTCCCCAGCCCTGCCGTGCGTCGCCGGCGCGTGCGGATGCGAACGCGCACGTGGTTTCGGGAGCCAGGCTCAGTGGGTGGAGGAGCATGCCACGCAGGATGCGGAGTCGATACGATCGGAGGGAGACTCACGAGGAGAGACAATGCCACACGTCAGTTTGAAGATCGTCAGCGCCGATGGCTACACCATCACCACCACGGATTCCGGAGAGGTCGCAACCCTCGTCCACACCCGCGAGTACCAGGAGGGTGACCGCATCATCATCAGCGTCCCCGCGCCCGGCCAGCACGTCATTCTGCAGCTCGACGAGGCGATGCTCCCGGCGCTCGTGTACCTGACCGAGCGCGAGGTCGAGTACTTCATTCCGTTCGGCGAGAAGACGATCCCACTCTCTCCCAAGGCTTTTGCCGGCAACCGGCACGTGGTGACCGCGCGGGTACCGAGCGGTGACGAGATCAACGCCATCCGAAACCTCGCACTGAACCCCTACGACTCGCACGAGAACGAGCACATGTTCCCGCACTCCAGCGCGAACGTGGAGACCCGCGGCGAATCCGTGTTCGCCTCCCGCAACGCGATCGACGGCGTCTACGCGAACCTCTCGCACGGCGCCTGGCCGTACCAGAGCTGGGGTATCAACCAGAACCCGAAGGCCGAGTTCACGGTGGACTTCGGCACGCCCTGCCAGGTGAGCCGCGTGGGCATCACGCTGCGTGCCGACTTCCCGCATGACAACTACTGGGTGAAGGCAACGCTCGTCTTCTCCGATGGCAGCGAGCACGTGGTGGACTTCGTCAAGACGCCACAGCCGCAGTTCTTCGACGTCGACGTTGTGACCAGTTCGATCACGCTCAAGGACATGATCACGTCCGACGAGCCCTCGCCATTCCCGGCGCTCACGCAGCTCGAGGCATGGGGAACCGAGCTACGAGGTTAGTCCTTCGCCGCGAGTTCTACTGCGGTTGGCCGGGCCCAGCGCGCGGGCAGGTCCGGTCCGTCCCAGACCTTCACAATGCCCCACGCGGCCGCCGCGAGCGGTACCGCAAGCACCGCTCCTAGAATGCCAGCGAGCACGGTCCCAATCGTCAACGCGAGCAGGATCACCAGCGCGTGCAGCTTCAACGCACGGCCCATCACCACGGGCTGCAAGAAGTTGCCCTCGAGCTGGTTCACTAGCACCACGATGCCGACGACGATCAGTGCAGCAACCCAGCCCTGTGTCACAAGTGCAACAAGCGCGGCGAGAATTCCCGCAACCACCGCACCCACCAGCGGGATAAATGACAGCAGGAACACGACCACACCCAGCGGTAGTGCGAGCGGAACCTGCAGAATCACCAGACCGATGAAGATACCGATCGCATCCGCTGCAGCGACTGTTGCCGTGCCGCGCACGTAGCTGCCAAAGGTCACCACTGTTGTGCGCCCAATCCGCTCGGCACGCGCGCGCCCCTCACCATGGAACGGACGCAGCACGAACTGCCAGATCGCCGGGCCGTCCTTCAGGAAGAAGAACAGCACCACGATCAACAACACGAACCCGGTCAGAAAGTTCGCCACGGCGCTCACACCTGCAATCGCGCCGCTACCAAATTGCGAGCTCGTGAGGAACTCAGTGAGGAAACTGACGATGTTCGCTTGCCACTCCTGCAGCTGCTCAGCCGACGGCGCGAACGGCAGCGTCTGCACCCACTCGGTCAGCTGTGTGAAGCCCGCGAGTGCCTGCTCGCGCAGTTCGTCCCACTGATCGTAAACCGCCCACGCAACGAGCCATGCTACACCGGCGAATATCAGCAGGATCCCGAGGAGCACGATCACGGCAGCAAGAGCGGGTGGCACCCTTCGTCCCCGTAGCCAGCGCGTGACCGGAGCGAAAGTGCTCGCGAAGATCAATGCAAGCAAGATCGGGATGGCCACAGTCGTCAGCGCTCTCAGGCCAAAGACAAGCCCGGCCGCGAGCACCACAACGATAATGATCTGCAGCGACCGAGTCGCCACGAGGCCGAAACCATCGGCCCACGCTCGGCTCGCAGAGGTGGAATCCGGTTCCACAGTCACGGCAGAGCTCGCCTCTGGCACGATGATTGCTACCGGCTCGCTCTCCGCCCGTCGCCGCGCTGCCCGCCTCGCTGATCGCGCCATGATTCTCCTTCGTGGCCTACCGTATTGTCCCCTCACACTACGCGACAACGGGCCTGCTAGCGGTTGGGCAGTAGCTCAGGGAGATGGAGCTTCATCAGTAGCCACACGTGCAGGTAGCAGATCACGCCCGGGATGAAGATCGCGAACTGCCAGAGCACGAGCACGATCGCGATGGCTGGCACACCAATACTCACGGCGAGTATCGCAACGGCGGCCAGCGGAGACTGCCGCACAGTCTCTGCGACATCCCGGAGCCGGGGCGGCGCGCCCTGGTAGCCCCGTGCGTAGTGCAGGCCAACCAGTAGCAGGAAGAGCGAGAAGAACACCAGGGCAATCGCGGCGAGAAAAACCTGGACGATGCCCAGCGTGAGCGCGAGCCCGCTCGAATCCCGAGCACGAAATCGTTCGAGGTCCACTCGCGTTCTTCGACGATCTCGTCTCCTTCTTGTTGACGATTCAGCATCGGCGCAGCTCATGCAGAAGTCCGGCAGCTCACTTGCTGTCGCAGATGGCCCGGGATGCTCCCTGCACACCGTGACGCGACTCTCATCCAAGAACGGGCCCGCGAAATTGAGTCCAGCCCGCCGAGGGGTAGGCTTGATGGGTCCGGCCTACGTGACCGAACTTCCCCCTCACCGATGAAACTACCCGGCGTTCACACGCCTTGAAACAGATGCGCAAATGACGAAGACTCTGACGGCTGGCCGACCAATCCACGTGATTGTGCTGTTCGCAATTCCCCTCCTCCTCGGCAACGTTTTCCAGCAGGTGTACCACTTCACCGACGCCGTCGTCGTCGGCCGGCTCTTGGGCGTGAATGCCCTCGCCGCGGTGGGCTCCACCAGTAGCGTGCTGTTCCTCCTTCTGGGCTTCACGTTTGGCGCCGCGGGCGGTATGGCGATTCCGATCGCGCGCTCGTTCGGCTCGGGTGACGTGGCGGCCACGCGGCGCTTCATCGCGATCGGGGTGAAGGTCTCGGTCGTTGTGGGACTCGCGGTGATGGTCATCGGCACTCTGGCCGCGGATCCGCTACTCACCATGATGCGTACCCCCGCCGTACTCATGACCGACGCCCGTTCCTTCCTCATTGCCTCCTTCTGGGCGGCGCCCATCACGATGGCCTTCAACTACGTGACCGCCGCGATCCGCGCGCTCGGTGACTCCAAGACGCCGCTCGTCTTCCTCGTCCTCTGCAGCGTCCTGAACGCCGCGCTCGTCTTCTTCTTCATCGGCGTCCTGGGCATGGGTGTGATTGGTGCGGCCGTTGCGACCGCGGTGGCCCAGGGTAGTTCGGTCATCGGCTGCATCTGGTGGGTGCTCCGCAAGAATCAGATGCTGCGCCTCGTGCGCCAGGACTGGATCGCAATGCATGGCGAGACCCAGGATTCGCTACGAATCGGCCTCGCCATGGGCTTCCAGATGTCCGTGATCGCGATCGGCGCCGTGGTGCTGCAGGGTGCGATCAACGGCCTCGGCGCGGACGCCGTGGCCGCGACCACCGCAGCCATGCGTATCGACCAGCTCGCCACCGCCGTGCTCTCATCCTTCGGCGTGGCAATCACAACCTTCGTGGCGCAGAACCACGGCGCCGCCCAGTGGCGGCGGATCCGCCAGGGCGTGCTCCACACGAGCATCCTGACCTGGATCATCGCGCTCATTCTCGGCGTCACACTCCTCGCGTTCGGCTCCTCGATTGCGCAGCTCTTCATCGGTGCTGGCGAGCCGGCAATCGTGAAGCTCGCTCACGACTACCTTCGGGTACAGGCCGTGTTCTATCCGATACTCGCCAGCATCTTCGTGCTGCGTAACTCGATCCAGGGCCTCGGCTCCACATTCGTGCCCACGGTGGCCGGGTTCATGGAACTCCTGCTCCGCGCGGGCTCCGGCCTCCTGCTGGTTGGCCCGCTCGGCTACCTCGGTGTGGCACTCGCGGCCCCGCTGGCCTGGTTCGGCGCACTGATCCCGATCGTGTTCGCTTGGTTCGGGCAACGCCGGAGCCTTCGCGCCAAGGAGTCCGCAATGCCGATCGAGTCCGTCCCCGCGGTGGAGTTCGAGCTGGAGACCTCACCCCAGCTGGCTGCCGCCTAGTCTCTGCCCGACGGCGTCGGGTTGGTTCACCCGCCTCAGCACGAGCACCGTGGCACCCACGAGCGCGGCCAGCGCGAGCGCGATCCGTCGGACGGGGTGCGCGGCACCCAACCGTCCGTGGTGCGCCGCACGCGGGAGGTTCACGGTATATCGACGGCTCCCAGCTGCGCCGCGAGGCTTAGACTCGAACCCGTGTCCACCCCTCTCAAGGCTCTCGCCCTGCCGGTGTACATCCCGTCTCTGATCTTCGCGATGGGGTACGGCGCGATCGCACCGGTGATGATCCTTGCGGCGCTCCAGATCGGCTTCAGCGAGGCGCAATCCTCGGCTGCGGTGGGCGTCGTCGGGCTGGTTGGGGTGATCGCGTCGCCGCCGCTTGGACGTTTGATCACGCGGATCGGTGATCGCGCGGCACTGGTCTCGGCGGGTCTACTCACGGCGGTCGCGCTACTGATCTCGATCGCCTCTATCGCCGTAGGGACGGCGCCGTTCGCGAGAACCGCCTTCGTTCTCGCGCTCACTTGCATCGCCATCGGATCGAGCGTGTGGCACTTGGGCAGGCAGGCGTACGTGGCCGAGTCCGTGCCGGTGGCCTGGCGAGCGCGTGGCCTCTCGACTCTGGGCGGGATGGGCCGGCTGGGCGATCTGATCGGGCCGGCGCTCTCCACGATCCTGGTGGGAGTCTGGTTCCTCGGCTCCGCATTCTGGCTCGCCTTCGCCACCACCCTCCTCGCTACGCTCATGGTGATCGTGTTCCTCGTGCCCACCACTCTGCCCGACGGCGGTGCGGCGCGTCCCGGGACCCAGCCAGCCACCGCTCGTGGTGGAGGTGGGAGCGGTGCGGAGGCGGCCGCCGTCGGGACGATCGATGAGCGCGTGATTCCCTCACCGTTCGCCACGGCGGTGATGGGGATTGGCCTCAATGCACTCTCGGTCTTGCGGGCGAACCGTGCGGTGATCGTGCCGCTGTGGGGCGCTTTTCTCGGCGTGGACGCACGCGTCATCACCGCCACGTTCGCGGCTTCAGCGCTCGTCGATTCGGTGATGTTCATCGCCTCGGGCGGGTTGATGGACCGCTACGGGCGGCTCGCGGCACTGCTTCCCGCCATGCTCGTGATGCCCGCCGGGATCGTGATCATGCTGCTGTGGCAGACCGTTCCAGGATTCGTTGTGGGTGCGATGGTCGTGGGCTTAGGGAACGGCTTCGGTGCGGGCGTGGTGATGACCACCGGGGCGGATCTCTCTCCCACGCATCGGCGCGCCGACTTCCTGGGAATCTGGGCCGCGATCGTCAAGACCGGCACCGCCGCCGGGCCGTTCATCGCGGCGGGGATGACGCACTGGGTGGGCGTCTCGGGCGCGCTCTGGGCCACGGCGGGAATCGGCGTGGCGGGCGCGGTGTGGCTGGCGGCGCTGATCAAGCCGGCATACGGCCGCCTCGGGATCGACCTCAAGGGCCGCCCGCTCGGGTGACGTTCTCGGCCCGACGCCGTCTGGCTGGGTCCGCGAGCGCCGTCGGCATCATCTTGGCACCCCACCTCACTCTGGTGAGGTCCACTGCCAAGATCCCGCGAGTGCGGCTTCTGGGAGACTGGAGCCGTGGACGATTTACAGGTGCCACCCGGGCCGGGGCTGCCGAGCGGGGTGACGATTCCGGGCTCCGAGCTCAGCGAGCGGTTCTCGCACGCCTCGGGCCCCGGCGGGCAGGGTGTGAACACCTCGGATTCGCGCGTCCAACTGCGCCTCGATATCTCCACCACTACAGCATTGGACGAGGTCCAGCGCGAGCGCGCCTTGGCGCAGCTCGCCCCTCAGCTGTCCGACGGCGTCCTCACGGTCACCGCGTCCGAGCACCGGTCCCAGCTGCGCAACCGGGCGGAGGCGCGGGCGCGGCTGGCGGCCATCCTGCGCGAGGCGTTGGCGCCGGTCACGCCCCGCCGGCCCTCGCGGGCATCACGGCGGCGCAGGCTCGATGCGAAGCGGCACCGTTCCGCGATCAAGCAGGATCGCCGCCGGCCCCGCCCGGAGTAGCCACCGCCGTCGGCATCATCTTGGCACCCCACCTCACTCTGGTGAGGTCCACTGCCAAGATCGCGCAGAAGCTACACTCTGCCCGCTATGCCCAGTTCTTGAGCTGGGTGCTCGAGACCTCGCTGAGCCACTTCTGCCAGAGCGGCCCGAACGTGACGCGACGGACTCCGAGTTCTATGAGCGAGCGGAGATCACCCGCGCCGTGCCCATTCACCGGATGCGCGGTGACGTTCACCGGCACCGAGACCGCCTGCACGAGCCGAGACACCTGATCGGCGGTGGTGAGCCCCACCGGGTAGACCGCGCGAGCGCCGGCCTGTTCCAGCAGCTGGATGCGTGCGATCGCCTCTCCCAGCGGGTCCTCGAACGCGTCCGTGCCGAGCTTGACGGCGTCGGTGCGGCCGTTGATGACGAACTCGACTCCGGCGGCATCGGTAGCGTTACGGATGGCGGAAATGTAGTCGGCGTGCTCCTGCCGATCGCGCACACGCTTGCCCTCGCTGTGGACCACGTCTTCGATGTTCGCGCCCGCAGCGCCAGCATCGAGAAGGCGACCCACGAGTTCGTCGGCGGCTAGACCGTATCCGGACTCGACATCCACGCTGACCGGCACCTCGACCGTACTCGTGATGCGCTTGACAACCTCGAGGTACGTCGAGAACTCCATGTTCTCGCCATCAGCACTGCCGATCGCGTCGGCAACGGGGTGACTGCCGATCGTCAGCGCGGCGAAGCCCGCTTCAGTGGCAACGGTGGCACTCCAGGTATCCCAGACGGTGGGGAGCACAAGGGTGTCTCCCGATTCGTGCTGCGCGGCGAGTGTGTGAGCGAGTTGGGTTACATCAGTCATGACTTCCTCCTCATAGATTCTTTCGAGCATATCGAGTTGCCCCCGGCTCGTGAACCGCTGGCAAGAGGTCCGGTCAGTGGCCGGCGTCGTGAAGCTCGCCATCGAGGTAGAACCAGCGGCCGTCCTCGCGTACGAACCGGGACCGCTCGTGGAGCACGCCCAACTCGCCGTTCTCGATGTAGGTGGCTCGGAACTCGACGACGCCGTCCGTGTCTCCGACTCCTCCGGCCACTCGATCGACGATCTGCAAGCCTCGCCACCGGGGGTTATCCGACAGGTCGAGCGTCTCCGGCCGCGTGGACGGATGCCACGTTCGTTCGAGCCATGCGGCATCGGCGCGCTTGAACGCCTCGAAGCGCGATCGCATGAGCTCTTCGGCGGTAGCCGGCTCGGGGATCTCACTCACGCGAGCCATCCTAACCACGAGGCCGAGCGGGCATGCTCAGTTGCCCCCGCCAGTAGCATCCGCAGGCCCCGCACCGGTTCAATAGCACCGCTCACTGCCCCTCGCTACACTGTCGAGATGTTTGTGCGACTGTCGATCTTCACGCCTCACGCTGAGTACCGGGACGCCCAGGCCGATTCGATGCGCCGATTCGGCGCCGCCATCGCCGGCCGCGAAGGGGTGATCAGCATCCGCACGATGCTGGACGAGGCGAGCGGTCGACTCGTTGGGATCGCAATCTTCGAATCCGAAGAAGCGGCAAATGCCCTGCTCCCGCTGGCCCAAGCCGCTGTCGCCGACGACGACTTCGACACCTGGGCGGCCAGCGAAACCGACGGGCTCCGACTCGTTGACATCACGCACCCGCGTTAGGGATCTCGGCGACCTGGGCCTGTGCGAGCCCGGCCTGCTCCCGCAGTTCGCGTGGCCGATACGCGCGAACCTCCGCTAACATCAGCTCCGTCAGCGCGTCGATTTCGGCGCGATCGGAGGGACTCACCGAGTGCTTGGCGCGGTACTCCTCGTAGCTCAGTGCCATGTCAACACCCGCTTCACCTGCCGGTCACCTTCACATCGAACCATTCACTCTAAGTTGATAGTTGCTTCTGTCACTTCAGATGAGCCACCACGCGAGCTATCGTCTGCTGAACGCTCAGCGTTGATGGCGTATACAGTTGTGCAATCTCAGCCTGCGTCAACCAAACATGACCTCCCGAGACTTCACGTCAGAGCGGAACCGCACCACGTCTCGCTACGCCCCGAGCAGCGCTAGCGGAATGACCGCCACGCCGTCGGTACGCCGGTAGGCTGCGGCACCTGTGGTAATGACCGCGAGGTCAACAACACGATCTGGGAGTTGATCTCGGAGCCACAACAGATGGCGCACTTCACGATCAGTCACGGCAGGGTTCAACTTCACTTCCAGCCCCACAACTTGCCCCTCATGGCCCTCAACAATCAGGTCGACTTCGTGCCGACCCGCGCCAGTTCGCAAATGGTGGACGCGTGCCTCATTTGCCTGCGCCATTGACCGCACACCAAGAGTCACGAGTGACTCAAACAGCGGTCCGAGCATGTGGGTGCCGCGTGGTCGAAGGAGATTCTCTCCCGTCAGACCAAGAAGGTGCGCGGCAAGGGCAGGATCTGCCAGTTGGTGCTTGGGCGCTTGTCGGAGTTGCGTAAATGGGCTATTGATTGGGAGCCAGCCTGGAACCGGGTCAAGTAGCCAGAGTTGACTGAGATGATCGCGGTACCCGATTGTCGTCGTCTTGGCGGGTTGCGTGCCATCACCCGCGGTTGTGAGATCGAGGAGCCTGGAATATGCCGTCGTCGATGATGACGCCGCCGCATAGGCACGCAACCACCTCTCTAGCGTCTCCGGTCGGCGAACCTCATAACCCTGATCGGGCAAGTCGCGATCGACAACTCGTTGCAGGTACGAATCGAGGAAACTCCTTTGAACTCGCTTCGGCGCGTCAACTATGGCCGGGAAGCCGCTGCCCGCAATCGCGTCCGCATAGTCACCCAGAGCGAAGCTAGAAGTGCCTGAGATTGGCGATTCCCGGCCCGCAAGCAGTCCCCCCAAAGAGACGGACGGCTGGACCACCCCACGTTCATGGAGGCCCATAGGACGCATCCGCAACGAGAGTATCCGCGCCGCCCCACTGTGGGTCCCCGACGCGTCGACCGGAGTTGCCGAACCTGTCAACAAGAAGCGTCCCGGTGCCGCGCCATCGTCAACCTGACGCCGGACCGAGTCCCAGACCTGAGGAAGCTTCTGCCACTCGTCTAGTAGGACCGAACCCTCGGGAAGTGAGGCGAGCCCAAAGTCGGCACGGATCTGTTCTCGCTGGAAGGGGTCATCCAGACGCCAGACCGACGAGACTCGACGAGAGGCCGTCTCTGTCTTCCCGACGCCCCTTGGTCCGTCGATCGCGATCGCCGGGGCGTATGGAAGGAGTTCATCGAGCTCTATGTCGAGACTCCGCCGCAAGTACGTCACGTTCGTAACGCTACCTCTTGTGCACCATCTGCGCTACCTTTTGTGAAGGTTCTACGCTACCTTCTGTGCGCATTCCGCGCTACCTCGTGATGCCCCACCTGCGTGTCGACCCGCCCTCTGCCTTTCAGCACCTATCACGAGCTAGCTCAGGACTACACGTTGAAGCGGAGCTCCACAGGGTTGCGTCACAGGCCAGCATCTCCGATCAGGTCACCCCGTTCAAGACTGGAGCTCGACAGAGAGCGGCTTCACCATGATCAGGCACGGGGTTCCTGCACCCCAGAGGTCAGTCTCCTCCAGCGCCAGGAACCCACACTTCTCGTAGAAATGCCGGGTCCGGGCATAGCCCTCATCGGGATGAGAAGGGCCGAGCGTCTTGACCTCCAGCAAGCGGACGCCTCGTTGAACGGCGTCCTCTTCAATGGCGCTCAACATTGCCGTACCAACACCGGATCCGTGAAGCTCTCGATCAACCACGGTGAGGTGCACCTCGGCGACGTGTGGGAAGTGGCGATCGATCAGCGTCACGCCGGCTACACGACCAGGGCCATCACGTACCGTCCATGTTTCTTTCGTTCGCGAAGCCTCAATGTACTCCGCATTGGACTCCGGTTGCCCAAACCACTCCGGGACCGTACTGAGTAACCGAGCGACATCATCTGGGACGCAATCGTCGCGTCGAGCGTGCCACACGACGCCTCTCACGCGACCCGCAGAGGCGTTATCGCGTCGATCTGCTCGGCGGCGCGGTCTGCCGCCAGTTCCAAGTCGTACCGTGTCTGCAGATTGAGCCAGAACTGTGGGTCCATACTGAAGTACTTGCCAAGCCGTAGTGCCGTATCGGCCGTGATTGAACGCTTTCCGTGCACGATTTCGTTGATCCTGCGCGGCGGCACATCGATCTCGATCGCGAGCCTGTGCTGCGTGATCCCAAAGTCCACAATGAAATCTTCCATGAGGACCTCGCCGGGGTGAACTGGCGGGTATAGCTTCTCGTCCATATCGCTTCTCTTTAGTGATAGTCCGTAATCTCAACGTCCTCGGGACCGGCTTCGGTCCACCGGAAGCAGATCCTCCACTGCTTGTTGATCCGGATGCTGTGCTGACCTACTCAATCCCGGTGGAGCGCCTCGAGATAATTTCCTGGCGGCACCCGCAACGAGTTCAAGCTCGTCGCAGCATCGAGTTGAAGTAGCTTCCGATGCGCTGTCCTGTGCATCCGTGGATCGATCCGTCGCGACCGCTCGCGGAGCCACACACGCTCCGTCTCACGGTCGGCAAACGATCGAATCATGCCCCACTATATAACGGGAAACGTTAATAACGCTATACGTTAAACCGGAACTCCACCACGTCGCCGTCCTGCATGACGTAGTCCTTACCCTCCATGCGGGCCTTGCCGCGCGCACGCACCTCAGCCATGGATCCAGCATCGAGCAGGTCCTGGAAGCCCACCACCTCGGCTTTGATGAAGCCCTTCTGGAAGTCCGTGTGGATCACGCCGGCGGCCTGAGGCGCGGTCCAACCCTTGCGGATCGTCCACGCGCGGGCCTCCTTGGGGCCGGCAGTGAGGTAGGTCTGCAGGCCGAGCGTGTCGAAGCCAACGCGGGCCAGCTTGTCGAGACCCGCCTCGTCCTGACCGGAGTCGGCAAGCATCTCGCGCGCCTCGTCCTCATCCAACTCCACGAGCTCGGACTCGAACTTCGCGTCCAAGAAGATCGCCTCTGCCGGGGCGACCAACGCCGAAAGCTCCGCCTGCATGGCCGAATCGGCCAGGCCGTCGTCGTCCGTGTTGAACACAAAAATGAACGGCTTGGAGGTCATCAACTGGAACGACGCGAGGTGGTCGCGATCAAGCCCGGCCTTGTCCGCCGCGGCGGAGAGCAACTCCCCACGCTCGAGCACCTCGATGGCACCCTTGGCGGTGGCGAGCAGCTCGGCGTCGCCCCGCTTGATGCGCACCTCCTTCTCGATGCGCGGCACGGCCTTCTCAAGAGTTTGAAGATCGGCGAGGATCAGCTCGGTGGTGATGGTCTCGATGTCCGAGGCGGCATCCACGCGCCCGTCCACGTGCACCACGTCCGGATCGGCGAATGCGCGCGTGACCACGCAGATCGCGTCCGCCTCACGGATATTCGCGAGGAACTGGTTGCCGAGTCCCTCCCCCTCGGACGCACCGCGCACGATCCCCGCGATATCCACGAAGGACACCGTGGCGGGCACGAGCTTCTGCGAGCCGAAGACCTCCGCGAGCTGCGCGAGGCGCGGATCCGGCAGCGGCACGATGCCGATATTCGGCTCGATCGTGGCGAACGGGTAGTTCGCGGCGAGGACGGTCGCGCGAGTCAGCGCGTTGAACAGGGTGGACTTGCCGACGTTCGGGAGTCCAGCGATACCAATGGTGAGAGCCACGAGAGTCGAGTCTACCGGCCCACTCCCACGCCACCCACGGCAAGGCGGGTTCTGTGAGCGAGATGACCTCTTCGTTGGCACCAGCCTCTGCCCGACGGCGGCCGCGAACCTTCGTGTCAGTGGCCAGTGGGAAGGTGGAGACATGGCAGATATCGTCCTCGTTTTGATCGGGCTCCTGGTGGGGGCCGGGCTCGGCGTCGCCGTCGGGATCTTCTTCGCGCGCGGCCAGGCGGCCACTTTGAGGTCCACGGATCAACAGGTCATTGCGGGTCTCGAGGCACAGCTTCAGAGCCAAGAGCGGGCCTTTGCCGAGCGCGAGGACCTGATCCGCTCGAATGCCGAGGAGGCGCAGGAGCGCCTTCGTGCTGACCAGGCGGCGCTACGGGAACAGTTCGAGGCCCTGGCGAGCGAAGCTCTCGCACGCAACAATCAGCGCTTCCTCGACGTGGCCGATGAGCGATTCAAGCGCTCGCAGCACGAATCCGCCGCCGAGCTCGAGAAGCGCGAGCAGGCGTTCCGGAACCTCGTTGAGCCGATGAAGGAGACGCTCGGCAAGGTCGAGGCACAGACCACGGAGGCGGAGCGACTTCGCACCGAAACCCAAGCCGCCCTCAGCGAGCAGATCAAGCAGATGATGGCGCGCTCCGAAGAGCTCGGCAAGACAACCGAATCGCTCCGTTCCGCGTTGCGCCGGCCGGAGGTGCGCGGGCGCTGGGGCGAACTTCACCTCCGGCGCGTGGTCGAGTTGGCCGGGCTGCGCAACGGCGTGGACTTCGTGGAACAGAGTTCCGACACCACCGAGGACGGCGCCCGCCTGCGCCCGGACATGATCGTCACGCTCTCGGGAGGGCGCAAGATCGTGGTGGACGCCAAGGCACCGCTCGATGCCATTCTTGACATAGATACGGATCCGGAGAACGCCGAGCACCACGCTCAGCGACACGTGAAGAACGTACGCAATCGCGTGAAGGAGTTGAGCACCAAGAAGTATCGGGAACAGTTCGGCTCGTCACTCGACTTCTCCGTGCTGTTTCTGCCCGCCGAATCGTTCCTTCAGGTTGCAACCGAGCAGGATCCGCAGCTCCTCACGGACGCCTACGAATCCGGCGTCGTGATCGCAACCCCCACCGTGCTCGTGGCGATGCTCCGGACGGTTGCGCACACCTGGAAAGCGGAGGCCCTCGCCGAGAACGCTGAGAAGGTATTGGCCAGCGGGAAAGAGCTCTATTCTCGGCTCAGCACGATGGGTGCGCATATCGCCAGCCTCGGCAAGGCGATCGATCGCGCCAGCGATGCCTACAACAAGACCGTCGGATCGCTTGAGCGGAACGTACTGCCCGAGGCGCGCCGCTTCGCCGCGCTACAGCAAATCGACAACGAGATCGCGCCACCCGTCGCCAGCGGCACCGTCCGGGAACTCACCGCGCCCGAACTCGCCACCCCGGACGAACTCGCCGGGTAACGACTTCATCATCCTGCGTGGAGGACGAAGCCGGGAACCGCTGGATCTTGGAATGTGCGCAGGAATCGCATCGCCATCTGGATTCTGCGGCTCCGCGCAGAATGACGACGTCTCCAATCACCCCTCAGATGGCGCAGAACTAGCGGCTCTCGCGGACACGGTGGGGGCGGTCCGGAGTCTGACCGGCAGCCTTGAGGTCCGCGCGCAAGTTCTTCGGCAACGAGAACATGATGTCCTCAGTCGCCGTGCGCACCTCTTCGACTTCACCGAAGCCGAACTCGCCAAGCCGCGCGATCACATCGCGAACCAGGATCTCGGGCACCGAAGCTCCCGATGACAGGCCAACCGTTGCGGCGCCGTCGAGCCATTCGGGCTGCACTTCGTCCGCCTTGTCCACGCGATACGCGGCACCGGCACCCGCCTCAAGTGCCACCTCCACGAGCCGCACCGAGTTCGAGGAGTTAGCCGAGCCCACCACGATCACCACGTCCGCACGCGGCGCCAACTTCTTGATGGCCACCTGCCGGTTCTGCGTGGCGTAGCAGATGTCGTCACTCGGCGGATCCTGCAGGTTCGGGAAACGCTCGCGCAGCAACTGCACGGTCTCCATCGCCTCGTCCACCGACAGCGTGGTCTGCGAGATCCAGATCACCTTGTCCGGATCGCGAACCTCCACCTGGTCCACCTCGTGCGGGCCATTGACGACCTGAATGTGATCCGGAGCTTCGCCCTGCGTTCCCTCGACCTCCTCGTGGCCCGTGTGGCCGATCAGCAGGATGTCGTAATCGCTGGACGCGAAGCGCACCGCCTCCTTGTGAACCTTGGTGACGAGCGGGCACGTCGCATCGATCGTTGCGAGGTTCCGCCGTGCGGCCTGCGCGTGCACTTCGGGCGACACGCCATGTGCCGAGAACACCACACGCGCACCCTCGGGGACCTCGTCCGTCTCCTGCACGAAGATCGCGCCGCGCTTGGAGAGCGTCTCGACGACGAACTTGTTGTGCACAATCTCCTTGCGCACATAGACGGGGGCGCCGTAGTGCTCCAGAGCCTTCTCGACGGCGTCGACCGCCCGATCCACTCCCGCGCAGTACCCGCGTGGTGCCGCCAGCAGAATCTTCTTTCCCGGCACGGCAGTCACACCGGGGGTCAGAGTTGGCACGGCATCCGGAAACGCGGAAGCGCCGGCCAGCGAGGCGGGTGCGGAATCGATACTCACCCTTCAAGGGTAACCGGCGGGCGGGCGCCACCCCAGCGTCTGTGGCCAACCCAACCCACCCGCTCCGTGACGCACGCCTCGAGAAAAACACCCGCCCCGCATCCCACAACCCAGCGAAGAGGTAGCTGTGTTGGCGTCTCACGGCTCTGGCGCACCAATACAGCTACCACTTCGCGCGGGAGGGAGCGGAGTCGGGACGACGGCGTAAGCGCGCAGCGACATGACCCGTACCTGGGAGAATGGCCGACAGGAAGGCAGGCACCCCATGACAGATCCGCTCGAACGAGTCCGCAACGATGCGGCCGCGCGCGGCCTAGAGATCGAAATCCGTGAGCGCCCACGAGCGCGTTCACTGCACGAGGCCGCCACGATGCTGGGAGTTCCCGCCTCCAGCCTGGTCAAGACACTCGTGGTGAAGCGCTCGGATGACACGTACCTCTTCGCCCTCATCCCCGGTGGCCGCTCGATCGCCTGGCCCAAGCTACGCGCCGTCGTGGGCGTGAATCGACTGCAACTCCCGGACGCCGCGCTCGCCTTCGCCGCAACCGGCTACGAGCGTGGGACCATCACACCGTTCGGGAGTACGACGGCGTGGCCCGTCTTTGCCGACGAGTCAATCCGCGGGCAGCGGATCTCGTTGGGCGCTGGTTCGCACGGTCACAGCCTCATCGTGGACGCCGATGCGCTCATCCGCGCATTCGGCGCAACGGTTGCGGATATCTCCGTGCCCGAGTAGACGTCAGTGGGGCATGGCAAGATCGAAACCATGAGTGAGCCAGCGAAGCAGATCCCGACGAAAGCCGGAGACACCACGGCCGAGAACCCGTGGCCGCTGCGCCTACTCAACAAGAACATCGGCGATTACATCGATCGGTTGCCCGGCCTCTGGGTCGAGGGTCAGCTCGTCCAGATCAACCGCCGCCCAGGTGCCGGAATGGCGTTCATGACGCTCCGGGACACGGATGTGGACATGTCCATCAACCTCTCGATCTACGCGCGGCAGCTCGGGGACCAAGAACTGCGCGACGGCGCGCGCGTCGTTGTGCACGCAAAGCCCACCTTCTGGGCCAAGCGCGGAACGCTCCAGCTGCAAGCCTCTGAGATTCGCCCGGTGGGGCTCGGTGATCTGCTCGCGCGGATCGAGCAGCTGAAGAAGATGCTCGCGGCGGAGGGCCTGTTTGCGGACGAACTTAAGCGGCCGCTGCCTTTCCTGCCCGGCGTAGTGGGACTGATCTGTGGCCGAGAGTCGAAGGCCGAGCACGACGTCGTCGTCAACGCTCGTGATCGCTGGCCACAGGTGCGGTTTGAGATCCGCGAGGTGGCGGTGCAGGGCGCGAACGCCGTCGCGGAGGTCTCCGAAGCGCTGGCCGAACTCGACGCGAAGCCCGAAATCGACGTGATCGTTGTGGCGCGCGGTGGCGGCTCGGTGGAGGATCTTCTGCCGTTCTCGAACGAGCACCTGATTCGGGTGGTCGCGGCGTGCACCACGCCGATCATCTCGGCGATCGGGCACGAGACGGATTACCCGCTGATAGATCTCGTGGCGGACTACCGCGCCTCCACTCCCACCGACGCCGCTAAGCGGATCGTACCGTCCATGGCGGATGAGCTGACCGGGCTCGCGAACGCTCGCTCCCGCGGCCGTGCCGCAATTACCGCCCGGCTCAACCAGGAGTCTGCCAACCTCGCCGCGCTCCGCTCACGCCCAGTGATCGCCGAACCCCAGGCGCTCCTGCGGCCGCACGCCGAGCGCCTCGCCCGCGCCACCGACGATCTGCGCCGCGCGTGGGACCGCCGCCTCACCGGAGCTCGCGCCGAACTGGACCGGCTCCGCGCCGCCGTGGTGGCGCTCTCACCGCAGTCCACACTCGAGCGCGGCTATGCCGTCGTCCGCGATGCCGAAGGCCGCGTGTTGACTGATGCGAGCGCCGTCGGCGATCAGACCGAACTCGACATCCGCCTCGCGGCGGGATCCCTATCCGCCACCGTCACCGGGAGGACACCATGAGCAAGCCGGAATTCGCAGACATCGAGAAGCTCTCCTATGAGGAGGCGCGCGATCAGCTCATCGAGGTGGTCCGCACACTGGAGCAAGGAAACGCTCCGCTGGAACAGTCCATGAAGCTCTGGGAGCGTGGGGAGGCGCTAGCGGCCCACTGCCAAAAATGGCTAGACGGCGCGCGCACGCGCCTCGACGAAGCCGGGAAGGCCGCCGCGTCCGAGGACTGACCTGCGGGCCAGACGATCGAGGCACGGGCGGCTCGGGAGTCTTCGCGGGACCGTCAGAGCGTCCACCGCCAGGTGAGCGCTGGTCCACGAAGAGCTCGCGCAGCACCCGCGCCTGGTGCGCGACGCACGATGGTTTCGTCTCCGCCTACGGCTCCGCTCAACCCACGGCTAGTCGAGGAGGCTCGTCACCAGGGCGGCGATCGCCGAGCGCTCGGAGCGGGTGAGGGTCACGTGCGCGAAGAGTTCGTTGTCCTTCAGCTTCTCGATCACGGCGACGACGCCGTCGTGGCGGCCCACGCGGAGGTTGTCCCGCTGGGCGACGTCGTGGGTGAGGACAACCTTCGAGTTCTGACCCACACGCGAGAGCACCGTGAGTAGCGTGTTCCGCTCCAGCGACTGCGCCTCGTCCACAATCACGAACGCGTCGTGGAGCGAGCGCCCGCGGATATGAGTGAGTGGCAGTACCTCAAGCTGACCTGAGGCGAGCACGTGATCCACCACCTCGGGCGAGACCAACGCTCCGAGCGTGTCGAACACGGCCTCGGCCCACGGGTTCATCTTCTCGGCTTCGGTCCCCGGCAAGTACCCAAGCTCCTGCCCTCCGACGGCGTACAGCGGCCGGAACACAACCACCTTTCGGTGCTCCTGCCGCTCGATCACGGCGTCCAGCCCGGCACAGATCGCCAGCGCCGACTTCCCGGTTCCCGCGCGCCCACCGAGTGAGACAATCCCGATCCCCGGATCCAATAGGTGCTCGATCGCCACCCGTTGCTCCGCCGAACGCCCGCGCACGCCAAAAACCTCACGGTCCCCGCGCACCAGTGCGATCCGGCCATCCCGGGTCACACGCCCCAGTGCCGAGCCGCGCGGCGAGTGCAGGATCACGCCGGTATGCACCGGCTGCCCGGCCAGAGCGCCAGGTGTCGCCACATCCTCAATCAGCAGACCTCCGTCGGCAAAGAACTGCGCCATCTCACTCTCGGTAAGCTCCCCGTTCGTCATGCCCGTCCAGCCGGACTCGATCACCTGCTGCGCGCGGTACTCCTCCGCCTGAATGCCAAGCGACGCGGCCTTCACGCGCATCGGCAGGTCCTTTGAGACCACTGTGACGTGCTCGCCCTCCGCCGAGAGATTCGCCGCGACCGCGAGAATGCGCGTGTCGTTGTCACCCAGCCGCAGCCCGCTCGGCAGCACCGAATCGCTGGTGTGGTTGAGCTCCACACGCACGCTTCCGCCGTCGGGCCCCACAGGAATTGGCGCATCCAGCCGGCCGTGCATCATCCGCAGATCGTCCAGCATCCGCAGCGCCGTGCGCGCGTAGTAGCCGAGTTCCGGGTGATGGCGCTTCGCCTCCAGTTCCGTCACCACCACGACCGGCAGAACGACGTTGTGCTCAGCGAAGCGCAGAATCGCGTTCGGATCGGACAGCAGAACTGACGTATCCAGGACGTAGGTGCGCAGCGCGGTGGGCGCGAGCTCCTCGATCAGTTCCGTTTCAATGAGCTCGGTCACCGGGTACCTCCGTGCCGTCTAGGGGTCTGGTACTGCCGACGCTACGGCACCACCCACCTCACTCCACTCGCGACACACCCGGGAACGTGACCCCGTTCACATTCCCGAAACCTTCCCGACGGCGCCCGCTCACCCGCGCGGACCCGCTTCGGCCCCCAGTCCACTCCTCCCCGGCACCGCCCGTGCGTTTGCCACTCACGTGAGTGGCAAACGTCCGACAAGAGGAGCGTGAGCGGGCTTTTCGCACTCACGTGAGTGGCAAACGCTCGGATCGGGGCGCATGAGCGACCTTTTCGCACTCACGTGAGTGGCAAACGTCCGCGAGCTCGCGGCAGGGAGCGCACGAGGCGGGCGGCTCGGAAGTCTTCGCGGGACCGTCAGAGCGTCCACCGTCAGGTGGGCGCAGGTCCAAGTAGAGCTCGCGAGGTG
>FZQV01000047.1 GCA_900199505.1 Ruaniaceae bacterium KH17
AAACTGACACCCATCGAATTCGAGACCATAATGAAAGACGCCGCCACACTAGCGGCATAAACCCCGGACTCAACCAAACCTTCAGCAGACCCAAATCGTTCAACTCGCCGGACCCAACATGCGCCAACACACCGCCACAGAAACCCAGGCGACCGGGAAATGACACCCAGCGCGGGCGCTGAAGACTGCTACCCGAGCATCACGCCCGCGCTACCCGATCGCCACGCCCGCGCTTTCCGAAGCCTCTTCCATACACTAATTGAGAGACTGATGGTGATTGAGGAGCAGCACAGTTGGGCTCCTCACCTGCGATCTCGTGACACCGTTAGGAAGGGGTCCATTCGACACTTCGTCGATCCTTCGCTGGCCGTAGCGGGCCTCCGTGCAAGCTCGCGCGACCTACTCCATGACGCAGAGGCATTCGGGCTGCTTTTTGAGTCGCTCGTTATACGCGATCTGCGGGTCTACTCAGAGTTGCTCGGCGGCGAAGTGCGACACTACCGGGATTCAGCGGGCTCTGAAGCTGATGCGATTATTCAGCTCGACGACGGGCGCTGGGTTGCCGTAGAAGTCAAGCTGTCACCTAGTCGCGCAGACGACGCCTCTCGGTCGCTTGAGCGACTTATCGCGAAGATCGATACTGATCGAGTGGGGGCTCCTGTGGCTCGACTCGTCATCACAGGTACGGGCTATGCATATACGCGGCCCGATGGAACGCATGTGGTGCCGCTGGCGTGCCTAGCTCCCTGAGCGCCTTCGCCTGCGGGACGATGTGGCCGGCCGTGCGGAAGAGATCGTACCACTCGGCGTGAGTCAGCGGGACTCGCTAGCAGTGGTGGCTCAGGCCCCGGGTATGGTGTCGGACTCTCGCACCACGAGTTGCGTGGGAACAATGATGGTACGCGGCGGCACGACGTTGCCACGAATGCGCTCAAGCAAGAGTCGCGCGGCGGTCGAGCCGATCGTTGTGATGTCCTGGCGAATGACGGTGAGAGGGACTCGGAGTAGATCACCGAGAGGAATGTCATCGAAGGCCACATGTGCCGTCCGTGCGGAGTCAAAGTGTGGGGAACGAAGCAGCTGAATGGTCGTGAGCGAATTCCCAGTGACGACGGCTGTGGGAGGATCAGTCAGCTGGCACATTGCCAAGAATGCCTCGCCCACTCCGTCCAGATCGGGGTTCTGAAGGTGGATCAACCGAGTGTCGATTTGAATGCCGCGGTCAGACATGGCCTGCTTATATCCTGATACGCGCTCGGTTCCAGTGAATAGCGTCATGAGGTCTCCGAGATATGCAACGCGAGTGTGGCCCAGATCAAGAAGCCGCGCGGTCGCGTCGTACGCCCCTTGTCGATGCGAGGACCGCACGTGGTCTGTGGATATCTCTGGAGAGGGGCGGTCAACGAACACGAGGTGCGTCCCGCTATCGAGCACAGGGCTGAAGTCGAGTTCGTGCTGGATTGAGGGGAAGATGATGAGTCCGTCGACGCGCCGTTCCGCAAGAGCTGCGACCGCAAGGTTTGCCCGATCTCGGTTGGCCTCAGTGCTCACGGTCAGGAGGAGTATCCCGTTGTTGCTGAGCTCCGTCTCGATCGCCATTCCAAGTTCTGATTGGTAGGGCTCTGAAGCGTCTTCAACGACAAGTGCGACGAGGCCTGAACGGCCCGAGCGGAGCTCGGATGCGGCGGTATTCCTCTGGTACCCGAGCTCAGTGATTGCGGCGCGTACCTTGTCGCGGGTGTGAGTACTTGCGCCGGGTTCGTCGTTGACCACCCGAGACACGGTCTTGAGGGAGACACCCGCACGCTCGGCGACATCGATCATTGTTGGTAGCGTTCGGCGCTTGCCGGCTGATTGCATCAGGTCTGAACCTCTGGTTACGTGATGATTCGGTGGCTCTTTCGTCCATGATAACGACTTAGACACCTCCATTTGTGAATTGCGAATAGACAACGATGTCTAAAGAGTATTGACGGCATCCATGCTGGTCACTATGATCATGAACACGACAACGTTGTCTTAAGGAGGACACGATGATTAATCGCAAGTACACACTTGGAGTGGCCGGGTTGACTGCAGCGGCCTTGACGTTGGCTGGCTGCGGCGGAGGCGGTGGCACTGGGTCGACGGATGGTGCAACTGGAGGCGGCTCCGGCGGAGAACAAGTCGAGCTGCGTTGGGCAATGTCTGCGGACTCGCAGGTGGAGGTTGACGTATGGCAGAATCTCGCGGATCGCGTGACTGCCGCATATCCAGAGATCACGATCAAGCTTGAGACAACCGCATATAAGGACTACTACAACAAGCTAACCACTCAGGCTGCCGGCAACGACCTGGCCTGCATTGCTGGACTCCAGGCGCAACGTGTACCCGATGTCGGTTCGATGTACATCCCACTGGATGACAAGCTCGACGGTCTGGTTGACATCGGTGACTACGAGCCTTCGATCGTCGACGGTCTAACAACGGACGATGGCCTCTTGGCGGTTCCGTATGACCTAGGTCCATACGTGGTCTTCTACAACATCGACATGTTCGAGGCCGCAGGGCTGGATGAGCCAGCGCCAGGGTGGAGTGTTGAGGAGTTCCTTGAAGCCGCTCACACGCTCACCGCTGACGGCAAGTACGGCTACGCACTCGATGGCACTCCGGACATGTGGCTTCCCTTTGCCCTATCGCAGGGCGCCCACTACCTCGACGCCGACGGCAAGCCCGACTTCACGAACCAGGGAGTCGTGGACGGCTTCTCATTCGCTGTTGGACTCGTGACCGAAGAAGGTGTGGCGCCAGCGATTCCGGCCACTGGCGCTTCGAACTGGCCCGCGGACCAATGGCGGAACGGCAACGCGGCGATGGTGATTGATGGTCCCTGGCAGCTCATTAATGCTCGCCAGACCGTCGACTTCGAAGTGGGCTTGACAACCCCGCCTGCGTTTGACGGCACCTCCATCACGACGATGTCGGGAACCGGATTTGGTATCACCAACACATGTGACCATCCGGAGGAAGCTGCGAAAGCAATCTCCGTGATCATTGGCCCGGACGCTCAGCAGTACATCGCGGAGGAGGGCCGAGGATTCCCGGCATACACGGCCGCTCAAGATTACTGGTACGAGGTTGCTGAAGTCCCGACTGCACGCGCAGCGATCGAGAAGGCGCTTGAGACCGTGGACCCGTTCCGGACCTCGCCTGGGTGGAACCGCGTGAACGCGCTTCTCCAGCAATATGCCGTCCAGGCGTTCAATGGCCAAGCCACTCCTGAAGAGACCCTTCAGGAAGTCCAGAGTCAGATCAACTAGCACTCACGGCGGTGCGGGCACCGGGTGGCGCCTGCACCGCCTTCCAACTAAGGGAGAGTACCGTGAGTACTTCAACTGAGGTGCGCATTCGCCCGTCTAGCATCCAACGAGCGAAGAAAGAGCGCCGCGCCGCGCTCGCCTTCCTCGGCCCAAACGCGCTGGGGTTCCTGGCGTTTACGTTGATCCCATTCGGTGGCTCGCTGATTCTGAGCTTCTTCAATTGGCCATTGGTTGGCTCGCCAGAGTTCGCCGGCTTCGCAAACTGGAAGAGGCTCTTTTTCGAGGACGCTCAGTTTTGGCCGATCGTGGGGAACACCCTGTACTTCGCCTCTGTCTACGTAATCGGGAACCTGATCGTTTCGCTTGGTCTCGCTTTGTGGATCTCATCCAATGTGAAGTTCAAGGGATTCTTTCGCTTTGCGTTCTTCTTGCCGGTTGTGGCGCCGATGGTCGCGAACGCTGTCGTCTGGCGGTTGCTTCTTGCTCCGGAAGAGGGCCTCTTCGCATCGGTTTTCAAGATGCTCACAGGCAGCACTGGGCCGAACTGGCTCGGCGACACTCGGTGGGCAATGCCTGCTGTGATCCTGATGTCGATCTGGCAAGGGTTCGGGTACAACATGATTATCTTCTGTGCCGGAATTGGTTCGATTCCGCAGCAGATCTACGAAGCTGCAAAGATCGACGGAGCGAGCTGGCTTCAAAGAACCGTGCGGGTAACCCTGCCGCTTCTCACTCCGAGCATCTTCTTCGCCACGATTATGACGATCATTTCGTCTCTGCAAACGTTCGCTCAACCGTTCATCTTGACGGGAGGCGGTCCGGGTAACTCGACGACAACTCTCGTCTTCTACCTCTACCAGCGCGGCTTCCAGGGCTACGAGATGGGCTACGCGGCCTCGATCGCGTGGTCACTGTTCGCATTGATTCTGGTCGTGACTTTCATTCAGTATCGCGGACAGGATCGGTGGGTGAACTACCAATGAGCACAGCAACTGCACTTCAGAGCCGGGCGCGACTTCGCAACCATGGACTCGTTTGGCTCTCGACGGGTCTGCTTACGATTGTGGCGATCATCTTCATGATCCCGTTCATTTGGATGGTCTCCACGGCACTCAAGCCCAACAACGAGGTCTTTGCGAGCCCGCCACGCCTGATTGGGTCGTCGGTCCAGTTCGAGAACTTCGCGAATGCATGGAGTTACCTGCCGTTTGGGCGGTTCATGATCAATGGACTCATCGTGGCCACGATCGGCACGCTCCTCTGTGTGTTGACGTCCGCGCTTGCTGCATACGCCTTTTCACGGATCAACTGGAAGGGCCGCGGGCACGTGTTCTTCGTCTATTTGATGACACTCATGGTTCCGCAGGAGGTCCTTGTGGTTCCAATGTTCATCATGATGCAGAAACTTGGCTGGGTGAACTCATACCCGGCGTTGATCCTACCGTGGGCGTTCACTGCGTTCGGGACATTCCTGTTGCGGCAGTTCATGCTGACACTTCCTGACGAACTCGAGGAGGCTGCAAGGATTGACGGTGCCGGACGTTTCCGGACGTTCACTCAGATTATTCTGCCACTCACCCTCCCTGCGCTCGTCACGCTTGGTGTGTTCACATTCATTGGTTACTGGAACAGCTTCCTTTGGCCATTGCTCACGGTCTCTGACGTCAACATGGCAACTGTGCCGCTTGGACTCAACATGTTCATGGGGCAAACAGGGAACCAGTGGAACATGCTGATGGCCGCCTCGACCATCTCGATCATCCCTGCCGCGATTCTCGTGGCGGTCATTCAAAAGCACCTCGTCTCCGGAATTGCACTTTCCGGTCTCGGCGGGCGCTAGAACTAATCTCGAAAGGACAAAGAAATTGAAGATCCATTATCTGCCAGAAGGTCACTTCTTCGGTGACTGCATGCCGTTCTATTCCGATGGCAAGTACTACCTCTATCACCAACGAGACACTCGGAATCCCGGTCCGTTCGGTGAGCCATTTGGATGGTGTCTCGTCGCGACGTCAGATTTCGTGACCTATGACGATCTTGGGGAGGTGATCCCGGGTGGGGGTGATGACTCCGTCGACCAGTTTATCTTTGCGGGAACCGTCTACCGGGACGCTGAAGGTCAAGCCCGCGCTATTTACACGGGGTATAACCGCGATCGAGTAGGAACTGACGTTCCCTCGCAGGTGTTGCTCGAGGCGCGGAGTGATGACCTCGTGCATTGGGTGAAAGATGGGGCGTTTGAGCTTCCTCCTCCTGCGGGTTACGACCCCACCAACTGGCGTGATCCTTATGTTCTCTGGGATGAAAAGGCGGGGCATTGGATGATGATCCTCGGCTCTCGTCAGGATGGCCCGGAGTCCATTTCCTCCGGTAGCACCGTCTGGTTCACTTCTGATGACCTCACTGAGTGGACATTCCAGGGGGATCTCTGGGCACCCGGCATATTCACGATGCACGAGATGCCGGACCTCTTCGAAGCAAACGGGCTTTGGTACCTGTTGACGACTGAGTACTCGGAGAAGTCCAAGACCATCTACTGCATCTCTGAAAGCCCAACCGGCCCGTGGCGCCGTCCCGTCGACGATGCGTTTGATGGCCGTGCCTACTATGCTGCCCGTTCCGTCTCCGACGGCGATCGGCGATTCCTCGTGGGCTGGGTCGCCACGAAGACGGGTGACATCGATACTGGTCCGTTCGAGTGGGGTGGTTGCCTCGAAATCCTTGAGGTGACGTTCCGTGAGGATGGAACCCTGGGAGCCATTCCTCCAATAGAGCTCTGGGAAGCGATTAGCGCCGACAGCCAGCCCATTGAGCCGGTGATGATCGAGACTCCTGACGGGCGCACTGTCGCAGAATTGGGTGTGGTTACGGGTGACTCATACGCGGTTGAGGCGACTCTTGAGATCGCCCCAGGTACCCGTTCGGTCTCATTGTTCTTCGCGGGAGACCCGGAGGCCGATGACTGGTATGCCTTCAACCTCGACCTCAATGAGCAGCGTCTCATCTTCGATCGGATGCCGAACTGGCCATGGAACCGATACGACAACAAGGGGCTCGATCGTCCACTCCCGGCTGACGTCACCAGTAAGTCCGTGAGGGTGCGCCTGATCGTTGACGAGACCGTTGCGACGATCTTTGTCGATGACATCGCCCTGTCGACTCGCATCTACGATCCCGCAGGCGCCACGCTGGCGGTAGCGGTCGTTGATGGTTCGGTCTCAGTGACGGGGGCGAGCCTCAGCATCGTCGAATAGCGCGGAATCCGCGTAGGTGTGAGGGGTGACCGAGAGACTGGTCACCCCTCACACCTTTCTAGTTACGGGACGATGTGGCCCGCGGTGCGGAAGAGCTCGTACCACTCGGCGTGAGTCAGCGGGATCTCCGAGCCGGCGGCGGCGTCGGCCACGCGCTGCGGGTTCGTGGTACCGAGGACAACCTGCATGTTGGCCGGGTGTCGCGTGATCCACGCGACCGCGATCGCCGTGGGCGTCACGCCGTACTTCGCCGCGATGCGGTCGATCGCCGCGTTGAGCTCGGGGAAGTCCGGGTCGCCAAGGAAGACGCCGTCGAAGAAGCCCTTCTGGAACGGCGACCACGCCTGAATCGTGGTGTCCGTGAGCCGGCAGTAATCGAGAATCCCGCCGCCATCCACCACCACCGACTGCTCAGCATGCTGCATGTTGGTGGAGATGCCTTCCGCGATGATCGGGCAGTGCGTGATCGACAGCTGCAGCTGGTTCGCCACCAGCGGCTGGTTCACGTGCTTGCGTAGCAGCTCCATCTGCCGCGGGGTCTGGTTCGAGACGCCAAACGCGCGCACCTTGCCGGACTCGTGCAGGTGATCGAACGCCCGCGCCACCTCTTCCGGCTCCACCAAGCTGTCCGGACGGTGCAGCAGGAACACGTCGATGTAGTCCGTATTCAGCGACCGCAACGACTCCTCGGCCTGCGTCACCAACTCGTCGTAGGAGAATTCGAAATGGGTACCCTCCGGGGAAGGAACGATGCCCGCCTTGGTCTGGATGACGACGTCGGCCCGCTCGGACGCGCTCAGCGGCACGGCCTCGGCGAAGCGCCGCTCGCACAGGTGATTCCCGCCGTATATGTTCGCGTGATCGATCATGTTGATGCCGTTCTCGCGCGCGGCATCATAGATGGCACGGATCTCGGCATCGGACTTGTCGTTGATGCGCATCATCCCGACGACGACGTTCGAGACGGCCTGCTGGACTCCGGCGAGTTCGAGGTACTTCACGGTTCCTCCATTGGTTCTGTGGGTGTCCTCCCAGCCTATCCCTCTGCGACTACGCGAACTCGTCATTCTGTGTGGAGGGCGAAGTCTGGAATCAGAATCTAGGACGTCCGGGTTGTCTGTTTCGCGTCTCTGGATCCTGCGACGACGCACACGATGACGGCGAGGGAGTCCGTTGGGGATCGTGGGCTCCGGGACCGACGGCAGGGGGAGTGTGCGGGGCTCGGGCGCGTGGGCTGACGGCGGAGGCGTACGAGGGGGATAAGGGTTACTTGGAGAGGACCGCGGTGCTACCGTAGTTCCATCGAGCGAACGCTCGCTCGATGCGGGCGGAGATCGCCCGCGAACGACCGCGCCCGGTGCGGGCGCACGGCGAAGGAGCCACCATGACCGCCACAGCAACGGCTTTCAGTTACCCGGACGTGAGGCGTGTGAACCGCCAGCTCGACGAGCTCATCGCCGCCCCGATCCACTCGATCCTCCCCGAGGCGCTCGCCGCCTACGAGCGCGATTACTTCGAGGCCAAGTGCGGCACCTCCAAGGCGATGATCGAGCAGGCGCGCGGCGTCATTCCTGGGGGCGTGCAACACAATCTTGCCTTCAACTACCCGTTCCCCCTCGCCTTTACGAAGGCCGAGGGTGCGTATCTGTACGACGTCGATGGCAACCGTTACCTCGACTTCCTCCAGGCGGGCGGTCCCACAGTTCTCGGATCGAACCCGCCCGAGGTGCGTGAGAAGGTGATCGCGCTCCTGAACGAGTGCGGCCCCTCCACCGGCCTGTTCCACGAGTACGAGTACAAGCTCGCCAAGAAGATCTCCGAGTCCATGCCCGCCGTCGAGATGTTCCGGATGCTCGGCTCCGGCACCGAGGCATGCATGGCCGCGATCCGCGTGGCACGCCTTGCCACCAAGAACAAGCGCATCATCAAGATGGGCGGCGCATACCACGGCTGGTCGGACCAGCTTGCCTACGGCATCCGCATCCCCGGTTCCAAGTTCACCCAGGCGCACGGCGTGCCCCGCCGCATCATGGCCGCCACGGACGAGTTCTTCCCGAACGACCTCGCCGATCTCGAGCGCAAGCTGCGCTTCAACCAGCTGCGGGGAGGCACCGCCGCCGTCATGATGGAGCCGATCGGACCCGAGTCCGGCACCTGGCCGCTCGACTTCGACTTCAACGCTGGCGTGGCCGAGCTGTGCAAGAAGTACGGCGCGTTGTACATCGCCGACGAAGTGGTCTCCGGCTTCCGGTTCGGGCTCGGTGGGGCGCAGGGCATGTTCGGAGTGGAGCCCGATCTGACCATCTTCGGCAAGGTGGTGGCCGGCGGCTACCCCGGCGCGGGCGGACTCGGCGGCAAGCGCGAGTACATGGCCTACCTCTCGGCCGGCATCGCCGGCGGTCCGAAGCACAAGAAGGCGCTGATCGGTGGCACCATGGCCGCCACGCCGATCTCCTGCGTGGCCGGCTACCACGCGCTCTGCGAGATCGAGCGCACCGGCGCCGCCGAGAAGGCCGCCGAGATGGGCGACCGCCTCACCGCCGGCCTGCAGCGCCTGATCCAGAAGTACGCGCTACCCTTCGTCGCCTTCAACCAGGGCTCCGTGTGCCACCTCGAGACCGTGGGCACCATGCACTTCTCGATCAACTGGTCACGCCCGTGGGGGATCCCCGAGGTGCTCAGCCAAACCTCGAAGCGCCAGCACGAGATGGAGCACATGGGCGCCGCCTACATGGCCGAAGGCGTCGTGACCCTCGCCGGCAGCCGCCTCTACACCTCCGCCGCGTACACCCCCGAGCTGATCGACGACGCCCTTGCGGCCTTCGATCGGGTGTTCGCGAACGTCGGGCTACTCGAGCAGGGAGCCGCGTGATGTTCACCGAAGCCGAGGCCCGCGCCGAGGTTGTGGCGGCGGGCATCCGGCTCGTCGAGTCCGGATTGATCGCCCGTACCTGGGGCAATGTGAGCGCGCGGATCAGCGACACGGAGTTCCTGATCACGCCCACCGGCCGCGATTACCTCACGCTCCAGCCCGAGGAGATCGTGCCGGTCTCGATCGCCGAACTCTCGCACCGAGGCGAGATCAAGCCGTCGGCGGAGAAGGGCGTGCACGCCGCGATCTACGGCGCGCGCCCTGGCGTCCAGTTCATCGTGCACACCCACCAGGACTTTGCCTCGGCGATCTCCGCCGCGCAGGTTCCGGGAATCGCCGCCGGGCCTGGCTATCCGTTGCTGGGCGGGCGCGTCCTCACCGCCAAGTACGCGATGCCGAGCACCAAGCCGCTCGCCAAGAACGTGGCGCAGGCGCTCGCCAAATCCGCCGGCCACGCGATCATCCTGCGCAATCACGGCGCAGTCTGCTTCGCGGCTACACCCGAGAAGGCATTCCAGGCCGCCGCCAATCTCGAATCCGCCTGCGAGGACGCGATCCGCGCCGCGTACTGCTCCTCAGCACGGCAAGCCGAGTACGACGGCGATCACATGCGCGAGCTCGCACTCTTCCGTATCGCTGGGGGCCGGGTGGTCTCGGCCGGGACGCCGCTGCGCCTTCGCTCGGAGCGGGGCGCAAACGGGATCGAGCTTCCCGCTGGCGAGGACCGCACCGCGGCCGCCGTCCAGGCGGAGGCTGCGTTGCACGAGGCGATCTATGCGAAGCGGCCGGATGTGCATTCGATCGTGCCCGCCGTCGGGCAGGACATGCTGACGCTCGCGCGCGGACTGCTCGCCGTCAAGCCCATGCTGGACGACTTCGCGCAGATCGTGGGCCCCGCCATGCGCATCGCGCACGGCTCGCCCGAGGACATTGCGGACGCGCTCGGCAGTACCGCGGCGGTGACGGTGGAGGGCCGCGGCGCGCTGTGCTGCGGGCCGAATCACGCGGATGCCGAGGCGGTGCGGATGATCGTCGAGAAGAACGCGCGAGCCTATCTTTGGAGCGCGCTGCTCGGCCCGGTCAAGCCGATCCGATGGGTCGATACGCAGCTGATGCGCGCCGTCTACCTGCGGAAATACTCGCGCCAGATCAGCCAGAACGTCTGAGCCATGACCTACGTGATCGCCTGCGATGTGGGCACATCCGGGATTAAGACGTGTGTGTACCGCATCGACGGCGGGATGGAGCTCGTGGGCTCGCTCACCGCGGGCTACGGGTTGCAGATTGGTGAGCGCGGCGAGGCCGAACAGGACCCGCACGAGCTGTGGCAGGCGATGTGTACGACGACGACCGCCGTGGTTCGCGAGGCGGGGATCTCTCCCGCTGAGGTCGAGGGAATCTCGTTCTGCTCGCAGATGCAGTCGCTGATTCTGGTGGACGCGGCGGGGGAGCCTGTGCGGCCGAGCATGAGCTACATGGATCAGCGCGCCACCGCCGAGATGGCCGCCGGGATCGGGCGCGGGCTGAAGATTTCCGGAATGAATGCACGCAAGCTGCTGAGCGCGCTACGCGTGACCGGCGCGGCGCCCGCGAGCGTCAAGGACCCGGTGTGGAAGTACAACTGGGTGAAGGCGAACGAGCCCTCGGTCTTTGCTCGGGTGGCCACGTGGCTGGACGTCAAGGAGTACCTGATCCTGCGCTGCACGGGGGAGCGGGTGATGACGCGGGACAGCGCATTCGCCACGCTGCTCTACGACGCGCGGCCGGGGCACGAGGAGTTCTCGGCGGAGCTGTGCCGGATGTTTGGGGTTTCGCCGTCGCACCTGCCGCGGGTGGTTGGTTCGAGCGAGCGCGTGGGCGGGCTGACTGCTACGGCCGCGGCTGAGCTGGGGCTCGCGGAGGGGACTGCGGTGTTCGGCGGTGGTGGCGATGCCTCGCTGATCGGCGTGGGCGCCGGGGCGGCGCAGCCCGGAGACACGCACATCTACTTCGGGACCTCGGGCTGGGTCTCCACCGTAGTGACCGAGCGCAAGGTGGACATCAATGCGATGATCGCCTCGATCGTGGGGGCCTCGGCGGGCTCATACAACTACTTCGCCGAACTGGAGACGGCCGGCAAATGCTTGGAATGGGTGCGCGATCACCTCGCGCTCGACGAGATCAACCTCTACCTCGAGCAGCGGCCGGAGCTCAACGAGCGGATGGAGAAGGCAAACAGAGGTCTCTATAGCTACATGATCGAGGAGATCTCGAGCGTGCCCGCAGGGAGCGGCGGCGTCGTGTTTACGCCCTGGCTACACGGCAATCGTTGCCCATTCGAGGACCCGAACGCGGCCGGGATGTTCTTCAACATCCGGCTCGAGACCGGCAAGCGCGAGCTCATTCACTCGGTTCTCGAAGGGGTCTGCTACCACCTGCGCTGGCAGCTCGAGGCGCAGGAGAAGAAGGTGACGACGTCTCCGGTGGTGCGGTTTGTGGGTGGCGGGGCGCTCGCGCCGCTGACCTGCCAGATGCTCGCCAACATCCTCGGGCGGCCGGTCGAAACTGCTGCCAGCCCGCAGAACGTGGGAGCGCTTGGTGCCGCGATCGTCGTCGGGGTGGGGTTGGGGATTCTGGACTCGATCGAGGATGCCGACAGGCTTGTGCCGGCGCTGGCGACGTACCGGCCGGACCCGGCCGTGAAGGCGGTGCACGATCGGAACTTTGGCGTTCTGAAAGAGCTGTACCGGCGGAATCGGAAGCTGTTCGCAACGATGAATGGGGTGGCATGAACGAGTCTCGGTTTGAGAAGGCGACCTTTGCGAAGACCACACAGGATCGCCGTCGGCAGGTATTGGATGCGGCGGCGTCACAGTTCGCCGCGAAGGGGTACAGCGGGGCGAACATCAACGATGTGGCGCGACAGGCCGGTATTTCGATCGGGGCGATGTACTCGTACTTCTCCTCGAAGCAGGACCTGTTCCTCGCGGTGGTGGACAACGCAACCGTGCTGATGGAGGAGATTCTGCGGGACGTCGCGGAGTGCAGTGCGGACGTGTATGAGTACGTTGCGCGGATGCTGGGGGCGGCGCGGGAGTTCGCGGGTGCGCATGCGGCGTTGAATCAGCTGTACTTGGGACTCACCGCGCAGCCGCCCGGGGAACTCACGGTGGATGTCTCCGAGCAGATCGAGGCCGTGACGCCGGACATCTTGAGCGGGTTGCTGGAGCGAGGGAAGGCCGAAGGGATCGTGCGGGGCGATCTCGACGTGCCCGTGTATGCGCTCTGTATCGACAACATCTTCATGATGTATCAGTTCGCGTTCGCCTCGCAGTATCACCGGCAGCGATTGGCGGTGTATCTCGGGGTGGACCGGGCTGCCGACGCTGATGCGCTGGAGCGCGGGATCGCTGCCTTCGTGGAGGCCGCGCTTCGGCCCGCTGCTAGCGGGGCGTGAGCCTTCGCGATCTGTTGCGGGCGGCGTGATCTTGGCACTCAGTGAACGCTGAGCGTTCGCCTACTGCCAAGATGATGGCGGGGATCCTTGTGTGTGGAGCGGAGGCCTTGGGCCGGAGACGAAACCTGGTGCGTGGCGAGGTGCGCAGGACTGTATTGCGCGGAGCCGCCACGCTTGGCAGGTTACCTCTGGCCGTCGTCTCGATGTCGGAATTGAAGAGAGCCGCAAGATCCAGTGGATCTTGCGGCTCCGGGTTCCGGCCGCTGCGCGCGATAGCGCAGAGGCGGTGCTGTTGCCATTAGTCGGCCGTGGGGGTGGCGGGCTCGCCACAGTTGCGGCGACCGTGCCCACGGCGGTAGTGGCGCTCGCCGTCGGGACCGTGGTGGTGGCCGTGCGGGCCGCCGTGACCGCGCCCGCCGCCGTGCCCACCGTGCGGGTGGCCGGCCTGGTCGTGCGCCTGGCGGCGCTGCTCGCGGCGCTCCGCGATCCGCGCCTCCAGGGGGTCGATGATCCGGGCGAGGTAGTCCGCGAGGGCGGCCACTTCGTCGTCGGACAGGTCATCGAGCAGATGGCTCGGCTCCTTCATCCGCTCATCGATCTTCTGCGCGGCCGCGCGGCCGGAGTCGGTGAGCTTGACGAGGACCACGCGGCGATCGGCGTCCGACTGGGTCCGCTCGACGAAGCCCTTGCGCTCGAGCTTCGCGAGGAGCTCGGCGAGGGCCTGGCGCGAGAGGCCGAGGAGGAACGTGAGCTCGCGCTGCGAGATCTCGGGGTTCATGGCGAGAAGCGCGAGGACGCGTCCCTGCCCGCCGCGACCATCCGGGGCCGGGCCGTGGCCGGGGCCACCGGGGCGACCGCGGCGCTGCATCCGGGTCTGGAGCATCGCGAGGTGGTTGAGCCGCTCTTCGGCGAGTGTACGGGGGTCATTGCTGATGGGGGTGATGTTGTTGTCGCTAGTCATATGCAAATCTCTCTGTTGAAGTCTGTGATTGTCCGGTACCTGTTCGCTCACCCTTGGCGGGGAACTCGTCAAGTACCTGACATAATCATGCACTAGGGAACGGCATCTTGTCAAGTACCTGACAAATGTGTTCTGCGACACTGCGCTCTCCTGTGGCCATGTGGCGCGCTCCATGGGTGCGCCGCGTACCTCCATGTCCGGTACTCGTTGCTCTCAACATGCGTGTATGTCCCGCCAATGCTCAGTGATGGCGGGACGTACACGCAATTTGTGGAGGGGGCGCGGGAGAGTGTCGGCGCGGGAGAGTGGTGGCGCGGTGGAGTGGCGGCGCGATCGACACGGCGGGCACGGCGGCGTGTGAGGAGGCGGTAGTCGCACGATGGGCAGAGCGGGATGCGACGTGTGCGCATGAGGCGGCGGATCTAGACTTGATGCAACTCATCCAACAAAGGAGAAAGCAATGGCGCTTCGAGAAATCCGCTTCCCATCGGCGAACGGTCGCGACCAGATCCACGCCTGGATCTACTCCCCGGCCACCCAGCCGACGGCGATCGTGCAGGTGGTGCACGGCCTCGGCGAACACTCCCGCCGCTACATTCACCTCATCTCCGCGCTACTCGATGCCGGTTTCGTGGTGGCCGCCACCGATCACGCGGGCCACGGCGCTACGGCCGTCGAATCGGGGGTCTGGATGGACACCGGTGAGAACGGTGCGAAAGTCGTGGTGGACGATGAGCGTACCCTCCACGACCTCGCCGTCGAGGCATTCCCAGGCATCCCGTATTTCATGTTCGGCCACAGTTGGGGCTCGATGATCGCCCGCGCATACACCACGGCGCACGGCGCGGACCTCGCCGGCCTCGCCATTTGTGGTGTTGCTGCCCAGATGAGCGGGATCGAGACTCAACTCGACCGCCACGCCCTCGCCGACGCCGTCGGGCAGGCTCCGGAAGAGCCTGCGGTGGCGTTCCTCGGCTCGCTCTTTGCGGGAATGGTGGATCGCTTCGCGGACGCGGTCAACGGAAACGAGTGGATCGCGCGTGATCCGGGCGTGGTCGCGGACCACGCCTCGGACCCGCTGAACGCGCTCGCGAACCCGATGACCAACCGCTTCGTGGCAGATTTCGTGGACATGTACGACGCCGGCAACAGCGGCTGGGCGGAGGGCGTGGACCCCTCGCTGCCGGTACTGGTGCTTGCGGGCGATCAGGACCCCGTGGCGAACTACGGCGAGGGCGCGTACCACGTGGCCAACGCGCTGTGGGCGAACGGCAGCCGCGACGTGCGTACTGTGATCTACCCCGGCGTGCGGCACGAGATTCACAACGAGCCGAGCACCCGCGCCGCGGTGGAGCAGGAGCTGATCGACTTCATCGAGTCGCACACGTAGCGGCTACGCGCTGGTTCGCTGAAATCCGTACACCAGTGGGTCACAATGGCCCGCGAGGGGCGGTTATTGCTGCCTGGTGTACGGATCTCAGCGGATTACTGACCTATGCCGCGGGCCAGGGCTGCGGGCCGGTGATGACCGAGCCGCCCGTGGCGAGAGACTCGTGGATCGCCAGCGCGATCGCGTGATCCTGGCACGCCCGCGCGAGCGGATATGGCGCCGCGCCCTCGCCGCGCGCCCACGCGACCGTGTCACGCAGAATCGCGCCCATGGCAATCTCCTCGTCCATGAACCGCGCGCCGAGGAAGGGGTTCTCCCAGATGATTTCGCCATTGAGCGAGATGTGCTCGGTGTCGTAACCGTCGAGGTTGAGGTCGTAGCCGAGCTGCGAGCGCACGAACTGGGAACGCACGATCTGGCGTGGACCGGCGAGGCGCACCAGGTCGTCGTCGGCGATCTCGCCGTGGCTACCGCGAATCGTGATCCGGCGGTGGCGTAGCTGGTTGTGCCACTGGTTATCCGTGAAGTCGTAGAGCCCGTGGCCGGCGCCGAAATCGAGCGTGGCGAGCAGAGTTCCGGCGGGATGCGGCTCGGGGTCGTCGGTCCAGCCGGCGCGGCTCAGCGGATCCACCAGCGGCCCCTCGAAGCGTTGCGTCCGCACGGCCACCGGCTCGGCGCTCGAGTGCCCGAGGAAGCCGCGCATCATCGAGACGGCGTGGTAATCGTGCGTGGACGAGGCCTGCACCGAGGTGGGCGTTCCGATCAGCCCGCGCTTGGTGGCCGTGAGCCGCGCGGCGTGCCCCGGCAGCAGGAGGTACTGCTCGGCAACCTGGATCAGGTTCTTCTGCCCGACGGCGTCCCAGAGCCTGTGCAGATCGGCCAGGTGTTCTGCGGGTGGGGTCTCGGCGAGGATGTGCGTGCCGGCGTTGGCGAGGGTTTCCAGCACCTCGGGGCTCGCGGCGCGGGGGACCGAGACGACCACGACGTCCGGTGCCGCGCCGGCGATCAGTTCGGTGGGGGAGGCGTATGCCGCGGTGCCCCAGCGCTCGGCCGCACGTTCGGCGGACTCGGTGGTGCGCGCCGTCGCGCCCGCTAGTTCGAACTCGGGGATCGCGTTGACGATCCGCGCGTAGAGGTCCGCGCGCCAGCCCGTCCCGACGATCCCGATCTTCGCGCTGCCCATCTCTACCCCTTCGTGCCGTGACGGTGTCCCCTTAGGCTACCGGCCGCCGTCGGGAACGAACTCGGTTGCATTAACGTGCGCTACCAGAGGGTGCGGACCCCGGTGAAGTCGAGGATTGGCGGGTCATTGGTAACTAGTGTGAGCGATTCGAGCATGCCTTGGGCGGCGAGGATGCGATCGAAGGGGTCGCGGTGGTCCCGCTCGAGGCGTCCGGCGGTGTCAGGGCGCGCATGTATGCTGAACCCACGTTCACGAGTTGCGGCTTTCGGTACCTGGCCGGCCGCACGGCAACCCGAGTCCATCGACTTCCGGGTGCCCCAGGGGAAGAACGGGCGTCGTACCGTCCGGTGCGCCGCAAGGTTCGATGGGGCGTTGCCCCAGAGAGGGGCGCAGCCCCATGTCATTGTCCGACGACGAGATCGGTAACACCGCCGAGTTCTACTCGACCATGCTCAATGCGCTGCCCGAGATCTACTGGGATGAGCGTGAGCGGTATGCCGAGTGCCGTACCCGCGAGGAACTCGACCTGCTCCTGCGCTACGGCCACGCGATCCCCGTGCGGCGCGGTCTGACCGAAGCGCACGTGGGCCTGCACTTCCCCGGCTGGTCGTGGAACCAGCTGATTCGGGTACTGAAGGCGGCCGGGATTCTCGTGCAGCGGGGTGGGAGCCCGCCATGCGTAGACCCGGGAGTCAGAGAGTTCTACTTCGACAGTGAGGAGGGCTGGCTCGTCGATTGGCTCGACGAGCACGTGACTGTCGGCCTGGCGCATCCCGGGACGACGACACCTGCGCCCACCGGTCGGCACCGGAACATCTACAACCTGGCAACCTGCGAGATGCTCGAGGAACCACTCGAAGGCTAGACCAGCGGGAGTGTCACGCTGCTCGTGAAAGGCGCGGAGTCGCCGTCGGGCTGAGAGGTATTCACCTGATAGTTCCACCGGAAGAACAGGAACAGCCCGAGGAGCACGGCCGCCATGATGAGCACGAATCGGACCATCGGGTCTGCTGAAGGTTTGGTTGAGTCCGGGGTTTATGCCGCTAGTGTGGCGGCGTCTTTCATTATGGTCTCGAATTCGATGGGTGTCAGTTTCCCGAGTCGACGCTGTCGGCGTTTGCGGTGGTAGATCCCTTCGATCCATTGCACGATTGCTAGTCGTAGCTCGAGCCGGGTCGTCCACCGTTGCCGGTCGAGAACGTTCTTCTGCAGCAGGCTGAAGAAGCTTTCCATCGCGGCGTTGTCGCCACACGCGCCAACTCTGCCCATCGACCCGAGGAGCTTGTGACGCTTGAGAGCGTTGCGAAATTTCCTGGAACGAAATTGGCTACCTCTGTCGCTGTGCACGA
>FZQV01000037.1 GCA_900199505.1 Ruaniaceae bacterium KH17
CAAGACACCCGCCCCAAGCCCGTTGGTTGCTTGTGCTGAGCGAGGCCAAGGTCCGAGTCGAAGTGAGCGAAGGCCACAGGCCGAAGTCGAAACCATCGCGAATGAAGGCGCGGCGGACAAGGCCCCAATCCAGCTAGGGCGTCGGCGCACCTGGACGGCGCGCATCTTCGGCGGCGCGGCAGCCGCAGCCCTGCTGGTGGTCGCGGCACTCGTGTTCAACTCGCTGCAAACGACCCCCGCCGCCGCCACTCCCCCAATGCTCGTGATCGACTCCTCCGAAGTCACCACCCATCAGGCCGCGCTCACGCAACAGAAGTGGACTGAACTCCAGCTGGCGAGCCGCACTGCCGCCGAAGCCGCCAACGGCCAGCTCGAACGGGTCATCCGCATGCAGACGTGGAGGACGGACAGCCTCCTCGACGAAGACGGCGCACTCGTCGAGAACGTGGAAGTCCCCCATTGGTACGAATACACCTTCCTCGACGACGGAAGCGTCTACGAACTCGTCACGGCTGGCGAGCCCTTCGCCGGCCAGAACAACAAGGACCTCCCGGACCCCGGAACCGTGCTCTTGGAGTACCTGCACGCGCCTGGCACGTTCAAGCTTTCGAGCCGCGCCGAGCCGCCCACCACAGCAGCCGAATGGGGCCCCTACCTCGCGAGTGGCGTGATGGGCACGCCTGCCGCGATTGACAAGATTAGGGAGCTTCAAGGCGTCCTCGAGCAGTTCCCGCTCGCGTGGGAGCAGCGCGCATCACTGATTGAATACCTGTCCACGCTCGAGGGACTTGAGTACGTGGGCACCACGACGGATCGCCTCGGACGCACGGGAGAGGCATTCCGAACGGCAGATGGCGGACCGGAGCGCCTTTTCGACGCCCTGATCATCATTTCCCCCGAGACCGGCGCTATCAGCTCGATCGAGTCAATCTATATCGGTGAGCCGACGGCCAGCCTTCCCTCGCCGCGTGTCATTGAGTACGTGACCTGGTCCGAGCCCGGAACAGTCCCATTCGAGGAGGACGCGCCGCCCGCGGACACCGATGATGCCGATGATGAACTGACCGCCGATCTTCGAGACGCCGTGGACTCAATCGAAGCCACACCGGATGACGACTGGGCGATCGAGGAGCATCTGGAGTGTGTCCCGGTGGGGCCGCGCCACTACTACTGCCCACTCTGGGCGTGGGCAACGGATGCTGATTGGAACATCCTGGACGCGATCGCCGTCGACCTCGAAGAGCCCGAGGATCCGGACCTGCCCGACGGCGATGGCAGCCCAACACTCTGGCTCGACTCGATCCGGGCGCTCCCGGTCGCCGAGCAGAAGGGCGTCCTGATCAAAGACCTACGCGAGGCGATCGAGATGGCCCCCAGCGCGGTGAACAAGTAGCCCTCGGCTCAGATGTGGAGTTCTCGCCCTCCTAAGAAGGCGTTTAGGAGGCTGAGCGCTCCACATCCGCGTAGCCAATGGATCTCAAGGTGGTGTTGGCATGAGATCGGCTCAGTTGGGCGCCCGATCCGCTGAGCCTTCGTACCAACCCAGCCCGACGGCGTCGGCGAAAGCTCACAGGGCAGCGAAGCTAGGGCAGGCGCCCGCTAGTTCGCGTAGACATGCGAGGCGAGTGTGCCCACGAAGGGCAAGTTGCGGTAGTCGCCGGCGTAATCGAGGCCGTAGCCCACCACGAACTCGTTGGGGATGTCGAATCCCACGAACGCCACGTCGATCTCGACCTTCACGGCGTCCGGCTTGCGCAGCATCGTGGCGATCTCGATCGAGGCCGGCCCACGCGATTCCAGGTTGGAGATCAGCCACGAGAGAGTGAGCCCGGAGTCGATGATGTCCTCCACGATGAGGACATGCTTGTCCGTGATGTCCGTGCCGAGGTCCTTCAGGATCCGCACCACGCCCGACGACTTCGTGCCCGAGCCGTACGACGAGACCGCCATCCAGTCCATGTGACACGGCGTGTGGATCTTCCGCGCGAGATCCGCCATCACCATGACCGCGCCGTTCAGCACGCCCACGAGCAGGATCTCCTCACCCTCGTACTCGGCGTCGATGGCTGCGGCCATCTCGTCAAGCTTCGCATCGAGCTGCTCCCGCGTAAGCAGGATCTTCTCGAGCTTGTCTCCCATGTCCAGTGCGTCCACTACCTGCTCCTACGAATCCTTCGAATGACGAGGTCCGTGCCCTCGCGCTCAGCCCTAACGAAGCCCGGCAGATCCGCGGCTCCCTGCCCGTGATAGTCGGTCACGAGCGCATCAACGGTCCAAATGTGCACCGCCGAAAGCTCGGTTCCGCCTGCCTCGATTATTGCGCGATTCAGCACCCGCGTGCGAACCGCCGCCGACATCTGAAGCAACCGCCCGACGGCGAGCCGAACCTCACGAGGTTCCCCCGCCTCTGCAGGCCCATCCTCAGCATGGGAATCCGCACCATGGTCTCGACTGCGCTCAACCAACGGAAGCACGAGCGCCTCCTGATACGCCGCCGCCGCCAACTCGTCGAGGGCGTCGGCATCGGCGCGGGCGAGGGCGGCGGTGCGCGCAAGCGCCTGCGTAATGCGCGGCCCGAGCTCGCGCTCCAAGACCGGCAACACGGTGTGCCGCACCGCAGAGCGAAGGAGGGGGCCGCCGTCGGCCCGGCGCCACGGGCCGTCCAGCGCATTACTGGGATCTTCGATCGGCGTGAGGCCGAGCGCCTCGCAGACCGCCTCTGTCTCCGCCCGTGTCAGCCCAAGCAAGGGCCGCAGAATCCGCCCCTGGACCGGCGCCATCCCCGCAAGCGAGCGCGTGCCGGAACCGCGCGCGAGGCCGAGGAGTACCGTCTCGGCCTGATCATCGAGCGTGTGCCCAAGCAACACCCAGCCCTCAGGATTGGCCCGAGACTCCCTAGCTTCACCGTGCCTGGCGCCCACCGCCGCCGCAGACTCGCGCGCCTGCACCTCTCGATATATCCGGCTCGCCGTGTTCTCACCACGCGTGACTTCGGAAGGTGGCGCCACCTCGCGGTCCGGCGTAGGCGCGCCGGCGTGAGGCACGGCCTCGTCACCACGATTGCTCACGCCAGTCACGCCAGCGGCCGCGAGCAGAGCGCCGAGCCGGGCCGCGCGCGCCTCGCCCTCGGGACCGGCGGGGCCGGCCGCAACTTCAACCCGCACCACCTCGGCCTCAAGCCCAAGGGAACGGCAGAGCGCTACGGCCCGATCGGCGTCGGCGGCAGATTCCGGACGCAGCCCGTGATTCACCACCACCGCCCGCGCAACCCAGCCCTGGCGCGGTGCCACGAAAGCGAGCGCGGCGGCGAGCGCCAGCGAATCGGCGCCGCCGGAGACCCCCGCCACCACCCGCGATCCAGCGGGCAGGCCGAGCGCGGCCACCGCATTCCGCGCGGCGGCAACTGCAGGATGCGGCCCGGCCATCAGCGCACCGCAGTCTTCACCGAAAGTGGAGCTGATCTGTGCGTCAAGCGGCCATAACGCATTGATTGGCTCAACCTCTGCGAGGCAATCTCGCGGTTCGGCGATGCGGTGGCCGGCATGGCGTCAATTCGGCCTGCGGCCCCACTCAACGACCTGCAGGGGACTGGCTCGTCACTCCACGACCTTGAGGGGACCCGCGCCACTCTCGAACTTGTGCTCTGGGTGCACGTTCCGACGTGGTTCTCGACCCGAAATCGTGCACCTACAGCGCACGTTTGGGGAGAGAGACGAGGACTAACCATGGACGCGGGCGAGCCACAGCTCGGGCTCGGCGATCTCGGCGGCACTCGGCAGGTTCTCGGGCGCGGCCCACACGGCATTCAGTCCCTCGTGTCCCAGCTCATCGATCACGGCGCGCACGAACACGGCGCCGTCACGGTACTGCGCCAGCTTCATGTCCAGCCCAAGCATCTTCTTCATCATCGAACCGAGCCCGCGCGAGCTTCCACCACGCTTCTGGTCGAAACGCGCGCGAATCCGCTTGATCCCCGGGATTCGTTCCGGCCCGACGGCGTCCATCACCACATCCGCATGGCCCTCCAGCAGGCTCATGGTCGCGATCAGCGCATCGAACTCGACGCGCTCGGATTCTGTGAGCGCACTTGTGATTACGTCTCCCTGAGACTCGCCCCGAACTGCAGTACCGATTGCGCCTGCAAAGTCCGTGAGCAGCGAGGCTTCCTCGCGCTCCCCCATCGATCCAGTGAGTGCGGCAATCCGCTCGCCGATGTACTCGGCGAGCCAGGGCGCGGCGGCAAACTGCACGGCGTGCGTCTGCTCATGCAGGCACACCCAGAGCCGGAAGTCCATCGCGTCGACGGCGTGCTCCCGCTCGGCCGCCAGGATGTTCGGCGCCACCAGCAACAACCGCGATCCGGTGAACGGATCGAATTGTCCGAGCACACGCGGCGAGAGTAGCGCCAGCACCACGCCCACCTCCTCGACCGTTGAGCGGGAGGACCAGAAGCCGTCGTCACCATCCGCGTCACCCGAGTACACGGCGAAGGTCTGCGCGTTTGCCTCCGCCCACCGTGCCCGATCCACCACATAGACGGTGTTGCCCGCGGCGGCCTCGGCAGCAGAACCTAGGCCGGTGATCTCGCCAACCATTGGGAGCGCGGCAACCGCCGCCTCGCGAAGGGAGTGTACAAGGCCGCGAATGCGCGCTGGGGATGTGGTGCGGCCCGCGGGCGCGAGTTGTGCGGCGCGCCGTGCGGCGGCCTCCCAATCGAATCCGGTCACTTCTCACCTCTCGTAGGCAATGAGCTCGTCATCCTGCGCGAAGTCGCTGGATCCAGAACGTCGCCAGTTCCATTTCTAGATTCTGCGACTCCGCTCCCGCTCCGCGCAGAATGACGAAAGGTGCAAGCCCCTGTCGACACTACTGTGCATCAGACTTCGTCTCGCTCCGCTCGCTCAACCAACGGTTAGTGGTTGTTGTAGCCGGTGTCCTTGGCGCGCTGGAACGAACGCGCGATCTCCAGCTCGGCCTCGGTGCGGCCCACCCAGTGCGCGCCCTCCACGGACTTGCCGGGCTCGAGGTCCTTGTATACCTCGAAGAAGTGCTGAATCTCCAGGCGGTGGAACTCCGAGACGTCCTCGATGTCCGTACGCCAAGACGCCCGCTGGTCCCCGACCGGCACGCACAGCACCTTGTCATCGCCGCCCATCTCGTCCTTCATGCGGAACATGCCGAGTGCGCGGCAACGGATCACGCAACCGGGGAACGTGGGCTCTTCCAGCAGCACGAGCGCGTCGAGCGGATCGCCGTCTTCGCCGAGCGTGTCGTCAATGAATCCGTAGTCATCCGGGTACCGGGTCGAGGTAAAGAGCATGCGGTCGAGCCGGATGCGACCGGTCTCGTGATCCACCTCGTACTTGTTCCGCTGACCCTTCGGAATCTCGATCGTGACGTCAAAGTCCACGGCACAGCCCTTCGCTTCATCAGTAATGCCATCTCCCAGACTAGTCTGGATCACAGCATTTCTCAGGACGGAAGAGCGTATACAGCACATGGGTTTTCGGACGACGGCGGCCGTCACAGCTACGGCACTGGTCCTGGGTGGGGCATATCTCACCTTGGACGTGCTCGATCTCGCGCCGGGCACGCTCACGCTACGCCCAGAAATCGTGGACCCACGGCCCTTCCCCACACTCTCAGTGGAGGAACAACTTCCCTCCTCGTCGGTGACGGCGATTCCCGCCGCGGCCGGGAACGTGAGCGGCGTCGTCGACGACTTCATGGCGGACCCGCTCATGGGTGGGCTACGTGCCGCCACGGTCATCGATGCCAGCACAGGTGAGATTCTCGCGAACCGCAACGGCTCAACCACGATGCCTCCGGCGTCATCGACGAAGATCCTCACCGCCGCCGCCGCACTCTCTACCATTGGCCCCGAAACGCGTCTCGCGACCACGGCGACGCTCAGCGGGGATCGGCTCACCCTCGTGGGCGGGGGCGATGTGCTGCTCACGACCGGCACGCCCGAGCCAGGGAATGTCCGCCAGGCTTCGCTCACCGATCTCGCAGCCCAGACAGCCACCGCCCTCAAGGCGGCGGGCACCACTGAGGTATCACTCGCCGTCGACGGTTCGCTGTTCACGAGCACCGGTTACTCGGACGAATGGGACGATCGCGATCGCAACTGGGTCATGCCCATCGCCGCCATCGCCGTCGATCTCGGCTGGATCGAGGGCACCACGTACGAGTCCGATCCCGCGCTGGCCGCCGCGCGGGTTTTCGCCGACGAGCTGAGCTCCCAAGGAATCACGGTCGCCGGCGAACCGGCGCATGGCACGTCTCCCGAGGATGCCACCCAAGTCGGGGCCATTCGTTCGGCGCCGGTGGCGGAGATCGTGCGCTACATGCTGAAGGTTTCGGAGAACTCGGTCACCGAGGTGATGGGGCTGCTCACGGCCGTGTTCTCGGACCACCCCGCCACGTTTGCGGGGTCGAGCGCCGCGATCAAGGACGCGCTTACCGAACGTGGCCTACCAACCGAGTCGCTGCGACTCGGTGACGCGTGCGGCCTCTCGACCAACAACGCGATCACGTCGGACCTTCTCGCAGAGACGGTGCAGCTCTCGCTGACCGAACCGGCGCTGACGTCGATGATCTCGTCGTTCCCCGTGACCTACCTCGACGGCACGCTCGCCGACCGCGGTCAGTCCGCGGCGGGACTCGTGCGGGCGAAGACGGGCACTCTCGTCACGGTGGTCTCACTGACGGGCGTGGTGCATGCACAATCGGGTGCAGTCCTCGTCTTCGCGGCAATCGCCTCAGAAACTGAGAACAACTGGGACGCGCGCGTGGGAATTGACGCGTTCGCGGCGAATCTCCAGAAGGTCGGCTAGCCCGGCTCGATCAGCCGAGGCGCACCACGTACGGCATGATGTTGGAGTAGTAGACGGCGTCAGCCTTGATGCCGATCGAGGGCGATCCTGCGTGGACTTTCTGGCCGTTACCCAGGTAGATCGCCACGTGGTAGATCCCGGACTGTGCTCCATTCCTCGACCAGAACAGCAAGTCGCCGCGCTTGGCCTGCGCCAGCGGCACCTTGGTCCCGTTGCTGTATTGGGCCGACGACGATCGGTTCAGTGAGATTCCCGCCTGGCGGTAGGACGCCTGGGTGAGTCCCGAACAATCCCATACGTTGGGGCCCGTGCCTCCGAGCACGTATTGCTTTCCCACCTGCTTCATCGCGAAGGCAATCGCGGTCTCCACCGCGCTCGAGTTCACGGGCGGCGTCGTGGTTGGGGGCGGGTCCGGGGTGGTTTCCTTCGGCGGGGTGCCGGCGGAGAGATATGTTCCCGAGACCCAGCGATCGGTGCCGATTCGGAACCAACCATTCGCCTTACCGGTCACTTTCACGGTGTCGTGCCGCGCCAGCGTTCCCACGCTTGCGTAACCGGTTCCAGGACCCTTTCGAATGTTCAGGGTATTGATCGCGTAGTACGTTCCGCTTGCGGGCGACACGGTGTACTTGGGCTCCGACGGCGTCGGCGTGGGGGCTGGCGTCGGAGTGGGCGTCGGTGTCGGCGTCGGAGTGGGCGTCGGTGTCGGCGTCGGAGTGGGCGTCGGTGTCGGCGTCGGCGTCGGTGCTGGTGCGGGTGTCGGTGTGGGCTGCGACGGCTCCGGACTCTGAGTGGGGGTCGCGGTAGCCGGGGCTTGAGTAGGCGGCGCCTCGGTCGTGTCCGGGGCGGGGATAGCGGGCGCCGCGATCGCGTTGCGCTCCTCGCGCTCTCGATCGAGTTGCTCCTGCCGCGCGCGCTCCGCCTCAACCTCGACCTGCCGCTCCTGCGCCAGCTGGACGATCAGGTTCTCGCGCTGATCCTGGCTGGTCAGAAGCGCGATGTTCGCTTGGGCTGCGGTCTCGCTGGCGGCCTCGGCCTTGGCTTCGAGATCGGCCGTGGCGTCCTGCTCGGCAGCGTACGCGTTCTCGGCGGCCGTCTCGAGAGTGTCGGCCACCAGTTCCAGAGCCCGGAACTCCGAGAGCGTGGCATCGCGTTGCTGCCCGATCTGACCGATGTACGCGGAGGTGTGCAGGGTGCGTGCGAAGTCATCGGCGTCGCTGACATAGGGCGCCACGCTCTCGAGCGGGTTCGAGCCCTGATAGGCCTGCTGGGCCACCTCGCCCAGGCCAAACCGCGCGTCCTCAACCTGTTCGCGCGCGTCTGCCGCGGCGTCACGCGCATTCTCGGTCTCACCCGCGAGCCGATCGAGCGTCTCCTGTGCCCGCAAGAACTCTTCGTTGGCGATGGCTGCTGCCATGAAGGTGGAGTCGCGGTTCGCGGCAAGGGTGGCGATCTGAAGCTCAAGCTCGGCGATGCGCTTGGCGGTCTCATCGCTCGGTGCAGCGGATGCAGCCATCGGAACCGTCAGCAGGGCGGCTGTGAGCACAGCAATCAGCCCGCGCGAACGCCAGGTTGAACTCACGCTTCCTCCGCTAGTGATCGGTGTGTCGTGTTGACATGGTCGATTGGACCCTTCGTGAGCCTACCCGGAATTGCCTCATTTGTGAACTCTAATCACATTAGTCACACCAGTAACAGCCGCCCGACTGCGCACACCCCACACCGAGAGTGGTCACCGTTCAGGGAGACTCTGGCAACCAGTGCCAAGAACCCTGATCCGTGGCCACCCTAAGGAACCGGACCCTGGCGGCGTCGACCGTTGCCCGAGGCCGTCTCACAATGTGGAACGGGCGTTCCGCGGGTAGCCCGGCGACGGCTACTCTCCTCACATGTTCTCTCGTCGAATGTGTCGCTGACGCGCACGTTCGGCATGCCCAGTTCCCGGGCAACGATCCCACCCCTGAGCGGCTGGCGATCACCATATCCTGCCCCGTGCGCGTCCTCTCTGGCGGCACGGCTCCGCCAGGGAGACTCGACCCCTAATCCCACCATCCCTTGGCAATAAACAGGAGCTCCACCCATGTCTAGCTGGAACTTTGACACCCTTCAGATTCACGCCGGCCAGGAGGCCGATCCCACTACCGGCGCCCGCGCCCTTCCGATCTACCAGACCACCTCGTTCGTCTTCAGAGACACGGACCAGGCGGCCGCTCGATTCGGCCTGTCCGAACTCGGCCCGATCTACACGCGCCTGAACAACCCCACGAACGAGATCATCGAGAATCGCCTCGCCGCACTCGAAGGCGGAATCGGCGCGCTGCTCGTTGCCTCCGGACAGGCCGCGGAGACGCTCGCGATCCTGAACCTCGGCGGCGCCGGAAGTCATGTGGTCGCCTCCCCTAGCCTCTACGGCGGCACGTACAACCTGTTCCACCACTCGCTCGCCAAGCTCGGCATCGAGACCACGTTCGTCGATGACCCGGACAACCTCGAGCAGTGGCGCGCGGCCGTGCGCCCGAACACGATCGCGTTCTTCGGCGAGTCCATCTCGAACCCCAAGCAGGACGTCTTGGACATCGAAGGTATCTCAGGCGTGGCCCACGAGTCGGGCGTCCCACTGATCGTGGACAACACGATCGCCACGCCGTATCTGATCCGCCCGATCGAGTGGGGCGCGGACGTCGTCGTCCACTCGGCCACGAAGTACCTCGGCGGCCACGGCACGTCGATCGGCGGCGTGATTATCGACGCCGGGAAGTTCGATTACGGTACTCAGCCGGAGCGCTTCCCCCAGTTCAACGAGCCGGACGATTCGTACCACGGCCTCGTCTATGCCCGCGATCTCGGCGCGGACGGCGTGTTTGGCGCGAACCTCTCCTTCATTCTCAAGGCCCGACTGCAAGGCCTGCGCGATTTCGGCGCCGCAATCTCCCCGTTCAACACCTTCCTGCTCTCGCAGGGTGTCGAGACGCTCTCCCTGCGCGTGCAGCGCCACAGCGACAACGCGCTCGCGGTGGCACAGTGGCTGGAGAATAAGCCCGGGGTCGAGTCCGTAGCTTACTCGGGCCTGGAATCCTCACCGTGGCACGAGCGCTCGGCAAAGCTCGCCCCGAAGGGCTCGGGTGGCGTGCTCGCCTTCACCCTCTCCGGCGGCCTCGCTGCGGGCAAGGCCTTCGTGGACGCCCTCCAACTGCACTCGCTGGTTGCTAACATCGGCGATGTGCGGTCCCTCGTCATCCACCCAGCCTCCACCACACACTCCCAACTCACCGAGGCGGAGCAACTTTCCGCAGGGGTGAACCCCGGACTCGTGCGCCTCGCCGTCGGGATCGAGGACCTGGAGGACATCATCGCGGATCTCGAGCTCGGCTTCGCGGCAGTGGAGGGACTCGCATAGCGGTGCGCGAACTCATCGATCCCAGGACCCTTCCCGCCACCGGCGCGTGGCGGGAAGGGGATCCCGTGGGCAATCGGCAGTTCGCGGATCTTGGGGAGTTTCTGCTCGACGGCGGTGGCTCCCTTCCCGTGACGCTGGCCTACGAAACCTGGGGTCGCCTGAACGCGGATGGCTCGAACGCCGTCCTCGTTCTCCACGCACTCACCGGTGACTCGCACGTCATCGGTGATGCCGGGGATGGGCACCCGACGGCGGGCTGGTGGAGCGCCGTCGTCGGCCCCGGCAAAGCAATCGACACGGACCGGTACTTTGTCCTCGCCCCCAACATGCTCGGCGGGTGCCAGGGCAGTACCGGTCCGTCGTCGAACGCTCCCGACGGCGCCCCGTGGGGCTCGCGCTTCCCGATCGTCTCCACCCGTGACCAGGTAGCGGCCGAGGCCCTCCTCGCGGACCGCCTCGGGATCGAGCGCTTCGCACTCGTGGTGGGCGCTTCGCTCGGTGGGCAACGCGCCATCGAGTGGGCCGTACAGTGCCCGGACCGTGTGGCGCGGGTGGCCGTGGTCGCCTCAAACGCCGCCACGACGGCCGAGCAGATCGCCTTCGCCCACACCCAGATCATGTCCATCACGGGTGACGCGCACTTCAACGGCGGCGACTATTACGACGCCGAGACCGGCTTCGGGCCCGCACGCGGACTCGCGCTCGCCCGCCAGATCGCCCACATCACCTATCGATGTACCGGCGAGCTCGCCGACCGCTTCGGGCGCATCCAGCAGCATGCCGAAGAGCCGCTTGAAGGCGGGCGATACGCGGTCCAGTCTTATCTGGACCACCACGGCTGGAAACTCGCGCGCCGGTTCGATGCGAACTCCTACATCGCCATTACGCGCACCATGATGACCCACGATGTGGGCCGCGATCGCGGCGGCGTGGGCACGGCCCTCGAGCAGGTCACAGCACGGACGCTGGTGCTGGGAGTCGATTCGGATCGCCTGTTCTACCCCTATGAACTCGCGCAGATCACCACGCACGTTCCCCGGGCCGAGCAACTGCAGTGGGTGCACTCTCGCCACGGCCACGATGGCTTCCTGATCGAGTTCGATCAGGTCTCGAAGATCCTCGGCCGCTTCCTACGCACTCCCGAGCACGCCCGGATCCGCTACTAGTTCTCCCCATTCGCCAAACTTGTGCTGCTCATCCCATACTGGGGCGCTCAAGACGGGTGAAATCTGGGTGAGCAGCACAAGTTTGGGAGGGGCACGAGGAAGGCTGAGGTACGTGGAGCGTCCGCAGGACCGGAACCTCGAAGTCCTGAGAGAATGAGGCATGGATTGGAAGCCCGATCATCTCGGCCCGGGATTCGTTGCCCGCACGCTCGAGCTTCTCGACGACGACTTCGGCCCCGCGCGCGCCACACTCGTCCGCCACGATCCGGCCAGCGATCCGCTCGCGGATCCCGCCTCCCCCATGAACCCGAGCTTCGCGGCACTTGCGATCCACGGCTGGAATGACTACACACACTCCAAGGAGCTCGCCCGCGAGATCTCCCGACTTGGCGGTGCGTTCTATGGTCTCGACCTACGCCGCTACGGCCGCAGCCTCCGCGAGGGCGACATCCCCGGGTACATCGATTCGCTCCTCACCTATGACGAGGAAATTGGCGCCGCGCTCCGTGTGATCAGGTCCGAGCAGGGTTACTCGCACGGGGTCGTGCTCATGGGGCACTCGACCGGGGGCCTGACCGCGGCACTCTGGGCGCATCGCCACCCCGGCGCCCTACGTGCCCTCATCCTCAACTCGCCCTGGCTCGAAACCACCGGCTGGACCGCCATCCGCAAACTCGGCCAGCCCGTCGTCGACCTGCTGGCCCGGCGCGATCCGACCGCCATCCTGCCCATTCCCGAAGGGATCATCTACCACCGCACAATCAGAGGCTGGACCGAGGCCGACGGCGAACGCCCAGCAGGGACGGAGGGCGATCCCTTCTACGACGGCTGGGACCTCAACTGGCAGTGGCGCCTACCCGAGTCGATGCCGGTTCGCCCAGGGTGGCTTCGCGCCGTCGTCGAGGGCCACACGCGCGTGGCCGAGGGCCTCGCAATCGACTGCCCCATCCTGGTGCTCATGTCTGCGCGCTCACAGAACTTGGTGCGGTGGGATCCCTCCGCACGGCATGCCGATACCGTACTCGATTCGGATCGCATGAAGGAGCGGGCAGTGGAGCTGGGTGATCACGTGACGATCGCCAAGATCGACGGCGCCATCCACGACGTGTTCCTCTCGGAGCGCCGTGTTCGGAACCGTGCCCTACTCGAACTCGCACGCTTCACGCGCGGCTACATCGCCTAGCCGCTCGCGGAGCCGAGGCCCAGAGGGACTACAGGGCGTCGTTTCCGACAACGAGCCGGACCGCGTCTTCGAGAATGCGGCCGCCCTCACCCACGCGCCACACGCGCCAACCGTCTGCCGCGTTCCGGCCGCTCGCCGCGATCGCCGCCTCCGACGGATCGGCGTACTGGCGGCCATCTTCAAGCGTGATCAGCCCGACGCGATCGATCATCGCCTCATGCCGCAGGCCCTTCCGGAGTTGCACCCAGACGAGCGGGAGCTCCTGGTCCGCGGCCGTTGCCAGCGCGGCAAGCGCCGGGTGCGGCTCGGGAGCGACGAGATCATCCTCCGATTCCTCGGCGAAGAGCGCTTCGAAGGAGCGTGACGCGGGCTCGGGTGCCGGCTCGGGCGCGGGCTCGGGCTCGACCACCGGCTCGGGCGCGGGCTCGACCACAGGCACGGGCGCCGGCGCGGGAGCGGGCTCGGGCTCGACCACCGGCGCGGGCTCGGGCGCCGCCGCAGCGTGAGCCGTCGAGGCGCCGTCGGTGATGGCGTTCAGATCCGCGTCCGATCTGAGGGCCGGCCGGCGTGCCCCTTCGAGTACAGAGTTCTGGCTGATCGTGGGCACCGAGATCCGATATGGCTCGGTGACCTCCACGAAGGTGCGGCCATCACTCACGCTACGCTGGGAGACCTCGAAGACCTCCACTCCCGAATCGGCCAGGAGCTCGAGCGCAGGGCGCACCTCGTCAAGGATCTCGCCGGTCACGATGTAGAGCCGCGCTCCCGGGAGCGGACGGGGCGGAAGCGATTCGCGGAAGGCATTCCAATCGCGGCGGAACGCGCCCGCGCCACTCGGGTAGAGGCCTGCGAGATCGAGCCAGCCGAGGGTCGCGGTGCGGCCGGAATGCGCGAGTGCCGCCACGAGCGTGCGCGAATCGAGCGTGCGGCGCACCTCAACGGTCACCACCTGGCCGGAGGCGTCCATCGCGATCAGGCTGTCCGGGTCACCGGGGGCGGCATGCGCGCCCGCGCCATCCGCGGCCCACTGCACGGCGAAGAGCGGCTTACCAATGATCTCGAGGACGTGATCGCGCACGGCAATCATGACATCGGCATCGATCTCGCCCCCCGTACTCGCGCCGAGCTGGGCGGGGATGAGGTGGCCGTTATCGTACTCGAACAGAAGCATGGGTACTCGCTGGATGTTGATGTGGCTAATGCCCTGATTCTCTCATGAAAGCGGAACACAGGCCGATGCCAGTTCCTCACACCACCTCCTCTTCGCGATCCGCTGAAATCCGTACGCGAGAAGGCCAAATTGGCTCTATCTATGTGGTTCTCACTCACTGGTGTACGGATCTCAGCGGTTCACCGTGCAGCGGGCGGATGCAGCAGGAGTTCGGCGAGGTGGCGGCCGTTCCGATCCGCGAGCTGCGCGGCCTGGGTGCGGCAGGAGAAGCCGTCCGCGAGATACACCGCGTCCGGGGCCTCGCGTAGTGCCGGGAGCAGGGCCGTCTCCCCGACGGCGACCGAAACGTCATAGTGCCCGGCCTCCATCCCAAAGTTTCCGGCCAGGCCGCAGCAGCCCGTCAGCTCGGTGACCTTCGCGCCGGCCTGGGCAAGCAACCGCGAATCGGCACCCCAGCCCATCACCGAGTAGTGGTGGCAGTGCGGTTGGGCCACGATCTCGACCCCGCTCAGATCGGGGGGCGACCAGGCGTCGTCGGGCCCGAAACGAGAATCAGTGAGGAGCTCGGCGAGGGTGAAGGTCTGCGTGGCAACGGCGTGGGCCCGCGGATCCGCGGGCAGTAGCTCGGGCAGATCGTCCCGCAACACGGCGGTGCAGGAGGGCTCCACGCCCACGATCGGGATGCCGTTAACCGCGAGCGGCCCGAGCGTCTCGACCAGGTGAGAAAGCCGCTTCTTGGCGCCATCGAGCTGGCCGGTGCTGATCCAGGTGAGGCCGCAGCAGACGTCGTCCGGCGCGAGAAGCACGTCGTAGCCGGCGGAATCGAGGAGCTCGATCAGCGCCTTCGCGGGGCCGGAATCGAGCGACTGCGAGAACGAGTCCGCCCACACCAGGACGGGCTTGCGGAGGCCGGGATCGCCGTCGGGCAGGACCTGCGCGCCGCCGCGGCGCTTCCACCACGGCGCCAGCGGATCGGTCTCAAAGTGCACGAACGAGCGGCGCGAATCCATGCCTCCGACGGCGAGAATCGCCTTCTCGAGGCCGCGCCATTGCGTGGCCCAGTTGACCAGGTGCGCCCCGAACGGGACCGTGCGGATCAGCGTCGCCCAGCGCGGGAGCCAACCGAGCAGATAGTGCGTGCGGGGACGGAGCTTGCCCTTGTAGGCGCGGTAGGTGACCTCGGACTTGTACTTGGCCATGTCGACGCCCGCCGGGCAGTCCGTGGAACAGGCCTTGCAGGAGAGGCAGAGGTCCAGCGACTCCTTGACCTCGGCGCTCCCCCAGGAGAGGGTGCCGGCGGTGACCTCCTGGAGCACCCGGGCGCGGCCGCGGGTCACGTCCTTCTCGTCCTTCGTGGCCTTGTAGCTCGGGCACATGAAGCCGCCGGCGGCCCCTGCCGCGCGGCATTTGGCCACGCCGGTGCAGCGGTGTACCGCGTTGGTGAAGTCCTCGCCGTCGTGGCCGAAGCTGAAGCCCACGTGGCCCGTGGACTTCGCCCGGGGGCGGCGGAAGTTGGCGTCCAGCGGCTCGATCCCCGACTGCGGCGCGCCCGCAACCGGGGAGACCAGCACGCCCGGGTTCATGCGATTCTCGGGGTCGAAGAGCGCCTTCACCTTGCCCATCAGTTCAAGCGCGGTGGGCGAGTACATCCGGTCGAGGAGTTCGGATCGCGCGCGGCCGTCGCCGTGCTCGCCGGAGAGTGAGCCGCCGTGCGTAACCGCGAGATCCGCCGCCTCTTCGAGGAAGGCGCGCGCCGTGGCTACGCCGCCGTCCTCGTGGAACGGGAAATCGAGCCGCACGTGCACGCAACCGTCGCCGAAGTGGCCGTAGAGCAGGCCGTCAAGATCGTGCGCGGCCATGAGCGCCTCGAACTCGCGCAGGTATGCGCCGAGGTTCTCGGGCGGCACGGCCGCGTCTTCCCAGCCAGGCCAGGCCTGGGTGCCCGACGGCGTTCGCCCACCCAGCCCGGCGCCGTCTGCCCGGATCTTCCACAGGGCAGTGGCTTCGGGGCCGGCGGGGTGAATCACGAGCTCCTTGGTCCCGGAATCCGCGGCGAGTGCGCGGGCGCGTGCGAGGGCGTTCTCGCCATCCATCTCGACGAGCAGCCAGCCGGCACCGGCCGGCAACTCGGGCACCGAATCGGGACCCTTGGCTCGGCGCACCACGTCCACGAGGCGCGAATCGATACCTTCAATCGCGAGCGGTTCGTGCTTCAGGAGCGCCGGGACGGCGTCCGCGGCTTCCGCCATGGACGGGTAGCCGAGCACGGCGAGCACGGGCTTCTCGGGGAGCCCCACGAGCCGCACCGTGGCAGAAGTGAGCACGCCGAGCGTGCCCTCGGTGCCGGTGAGGAAGTGGGCGAGGTTTCCGCCGTTCTCGGGGAGAAGGTGCTCCAGCGAGTAGCCCGAAACCTGGCGCTTGAAGCGGCCGAAGCCGGTGCGAATCACGGCGAGGTTGTCGCGCACGAGCTCCTCGAGGCCGGGGACCGAATCGAGCCCGGTGCTGGCGGTGATGGTTCGGCCGGTGCCGTCGATCAGGTCGAGGTTGAGTACGTTGTCCGCGGTGCGGCCCCAGGCCACGGCGTGCGGGCCGCAGGCGTTGTTGCCGATCATGCCGCCAATCGTTGCGCGGGTCCAAGTGCTCGGGTCCGGGCCGAAACGCAGGCCGTATGGGGCGGCGGCGTCCTGCAACGCGGCCATCACCACGCCGGGCTGGACGGTGGCGGTGCGCGCCTCGGGGTCGATGCTGAGCACCTTGTTCATGTGCCGTGAGAAGTCGAGCACCAGGCCCGTTCCGACGGCGTTGCCCGCGCAGGAGGTTCCCGCGCCTCGGGCGGTGAGCGGCACATCGTACTCGCGTGCCACGGCGAGGATCTTTGCGACCTCGCCTGCATCGCGGGGGTAAGCGACCGCCGACGGGACAACGCGGTAGTTCGAGGCGTCGGTGGAGTACTCGCTGCGGCGGCGCAGATCGGCGTCTACTTCGCAGACGTCCGCCAGCGCGCTCAGGAAGGTACTCACGTAGGAAAGTCTGTCACGCCGGTGCGGATCCGATGTGGGACCGCCCGAAGGGTGAGCGCCCGACGCGCCGCCACCGTAATCGAGCCCCCACCACTGTTGTGGAGCGCACAGCCGTCTATGCCGCCTCTTAGGCGGCTGTACGCTCCACAACACGCATTCCCGGCGTGGTATGACATGACGCGGAACGCCTTTCCCGCCCGGCGCCTCCAACTCGCAGTCCGCGGCCTGGATCGCAGCATCCAGCGCGCCACTCTTGCGTGATCGTGGCACTCAATGAACGCTCAGCGTTCACCCACCGCCACGATCCTTCTCGGACGGCAGCTCAACGCAGGCGCGCGACTCGTTGTGCAAGTGCTGGCGCGAGGCGCTCCATGACATCGCCGACGGCGCCGTCCCAGTCATCAACTTCGGCCGCAGCATCGTGAAAAGCCAGCTCGATCCCATCAAGAACCCGATCGACACGCGACTCAATCCACTCACCGTCGGCCCCAAGATCGAGAGCCAAACTCTGCCACGACTCCGGCGTTAACGCATCAAGATCGAAAGTCCCTCCGATCGCGAGCGATGACGTGCGGCCCATCGTGGGATGAGGCTGGTACGCGAGGCCGGTCGCAACGTCATACATCGGAGACGTAGTCACGCCAGCACCATCGAGCATCACAGCGAAGTTGCGTGCATGCGCATCAGGCGCGGCGATGATGGCGTTATACACAATCCCGTCCGCGAGCGTTCGCACGTTCTCTTCAGCCTGCGCTACCGTTTCGGAGCGCTCCCGAAGCAGACGCGCCATCCTCACAACACCCGGCCCACCCCGGTCTTCGTATTTCTCGTCCGCACCGAGTGCCTGGCAGAAGTCCTCCTGATGGAGGCGCTGCACGTTGGATCGTGAACGCCGTCGGTCAAAACGTTCGACGACGACGGCGCGCTCGGATCCGAAATCTTCGAATGACGTCGAAGCAACATCGAGGCCAAGCAGAGCTGCGGCGCGCATCGAGAGGTGTTCGAGGAGTGCCTGGTGCCGGACTGTACGAACGCCGGGCTTGACGATGTGCGTGGATGGTTCGCTCCCCTGCGGGTACATCCATCGATCCCCCGCACGCACGAGCGTGAACTTCTGCTGCATGCCATTCAACGACCAATGCTCGCCGGGCATCTGCCACGGGGCGTCGTCGCTGAGGCGCAACTGCGCGAGCCGAGATTCGAGGTCATCTGCGGGCTCAAGACTCCCCGCACGTGCCACAGTCTCGGCAATCTCACCGGGAGCGCAGAACTGGACTGCGCCGGCACAGTCCTTACCGATCACGCCCAGGAGTGAAAGCGGGTCACGCGGGTTCGCGCCGTAGAGCCGCTGGACCCAGCGACGTGCCTCATCATTCTCCGGCAACAGCGACCAGAGGTAACGCTCCACGGCGATTCCGCTGAACGTGCGACGCAACGGAGGGAGCGAAAGCGAGAGCGGGGTGGACTCCGGGAAACTATGCGAGGCGAGGTAGTCGAGGCGGAGCGTTCCGGCGCGGGATCGCCGCACATCCGCAACATGCTCACCGGAGAGCAGGATAGCGAGAGCGTCAGGCATCCTGGGCTCCTCCGTCGTCCACAATCTGGAGGCGCGCTTCGTAGAAGTCCAGAAGACTGAGCAGTTTGCCGACGTCGAGGCCTTGCGTCTTGGCGGACTCTGCGGCATTCAACCACTGCCGCGAGACACCCGCCCGCCGCGCGGCCTCGGACTGCGAGAGTCCGCGCCTCGTCCGCATCGCCACAAGGGCGTCACCGAGCAGCGTGAGGGACCGTGCGTTGTAAACGTTCAGCGACATCGTCATCGTGTCAACGTACAGCGACACAGTCACACTGTCAACGTTTGTAGACACGCACGCTATTTGGCGAAGGGGCAGCCTTTACAGGCCAATGAGGCCGACGGCGATCCACAGCTTTCGCCGCAGGCCTTCGGTAGTTGCACCACGCCAAGGCGCGAGAAGTGCTCGGCCGCGAGTTCGGCCAACTCGGCGTCGAGCCCCGCGGCGGCCGCTGCGCGCTCCACGGTGGCACCGCGCGCGAAGGACTCCAGCACGGGAATCCGCTCACCTAGCCGCACACTCACCAGAACAACCTCAACAGTTGGAACGTACCCACCGCGAGAAGCCAGGCCACCACCAGCTGCGTGCCAACCATCGCCCCCGTGAGCTTCCAGCCGATCACGTTCTTCTGCTCGGCCACCGTTGCCAGGCACGGGGTGTACGCGAGCACGAAGATCATGAAGGCCACCGCCGCCGCGCCCGCATGCCCCCCGGACGATTCCTCGAACGCTGCACCCAGCTTGTCGCCGAGAGTGCCAGGATCGGCGGCGTCGTCGGGCTCCTCCACCGCGAACGACTGCGCGAACGAACCCACCACGACTTCCTTCGCCACGAATCCCGTAATCAGCGCGGCCGAGGACTGCCAGTTCCCGAATCCCGCGGGAGCGAACACGGGCGAGATGGCCTCGGCGGTTGCGCCATAGGCGGACTCCTTCACCGGAACGTCGCCAAACGAATGCTCGCCAGACACCGGCACCGCCATCAGCCCCCACACCACGGTGAGCGTGATGACGATGACCTTTCCAGCGCCGCGTACGAAGCCCCAGGTTCGCATCCAGGTCATCCGGCCGAGCTCCTTGAGCCGCGGCATTTGGTAGGCCGGCAGCGCGAGCAGGAGCGGCTGGGTGTTCTGGCCCGCGCCCATGAACCGACGCAGCACGAGCCCCGCGAGGATCACGAGCAGCACCGAGATCACGTACATCAGGAAGATCACGGTGCCCGCGTGCTTCGGGAAGAACACCGTGGCGAGCAGGATGTAGACGGTGAGCCGGGCGGCGCACGAGGTGTACGGGATCAGCATGGTGGTGATGATCCGTTGCCGCGCGTCCGGGAGCGTGCGCGTGGCGGCGAGCGCCGGCAGATTGCACCCGAAGCCCACGATCAGTGGGAGAATGGCGCGGCCGTCGAGCCCGATCGAGCGCATGGCGCGGTCCGCCACGAAGGCGGCGCGGGCGAGATAGCCGGAATCGTCGAGGATCGCGATCGCGAGGAACATGATCGCCATCAGCGGCACGAACGAGAGCACCACACCCACGCCGGCGAGGATGCCGTCCACGAGCAGGCCCTCGAGCATGCCGCCGCTCGCACCGAGCACGTCGAGGAGCGCCACGGTCCAGTCGGTCACTGGGCCAGAAATCAGACCCTCTGCCCACTCCATGACCGGCGCCGCGATCGAGGTGGCGAGCTGGAACAGTAGCCACATCAACGCACCGAACACCGGGATTCCCACCCACGGGTGGAGCAGGACGCGGTCGATTGTGTCGGACCGGGTGGGCTCGAGTGCGGCGGGCGCGCCCCCGAGCCGTTCGCGGATGTCGGCCACCCAGGAGAAGAGTTCTTCCGCCTGCTCGAGCGGATTGCCGACGTCGTGCGTGTGGGTCAGTCCTGTCACATGTGGCTGGGCGCGCACGGCCTCCGCAACTGCCTCCGCAAGATTCGCGGCGTCTTTGCGCGGGTCCACTGCCACAATCGGGATGCCGACGGCGTTGGCGAGGGTATCGGCGTCGATCTCCTGGCCGTTCTCCTTTGCCACATCACACATGGTCAGGACGCCGACGGCCGCAGTACCGGTCTGGGCGACCTGGCCGAGCAGGTAGAGCGAGCGCGAGATCGAGGTCGAGTCAAGGAGCACCACGGCGAGATCCACCGCGCCGACGAGGTCCCCGCTAAGCGCGTCCACGGCGACCTGCTCGTCCGGGGAGGTGGCCAGGAGAGAGTAGGTGCCGGGTAGATCGAGCAGGGTCACGCCGGCAGCGCGCCACTCCCCCTCGCGTAGCTCCACGGTGGTGCCGGGGGCGTTCCGGATCTCCTGGCGCAGACCAGTGGCACCGTTGAAAACGCAGGACTTGCCCACGTTGGGATTGCCGATCAGCACCACGCGCGGGTGCAGAGTGGCAACGGAGCTCTGGGACTTCGGCTCGGGTTCGGGCGCGCAGTGTGGACAGCTCATGCTGCAGCCTCCTCGACCACCACACGCTTGGCCGTGGCGGCATCGAGGGCCAGCCGACCGCCGTCGACCGCGATCACCACTCCGCCGAACGCGGAGCGCTGCGTCACGTGCACCAAGGCACCCGGGCGCACGCCAATCTCGGCGGCGCGGAGGGGATCGGGCAGATCGATCGATACCACCCGGACCAGCTGACGAACTCGACACTCACTGACGGTCATAGCTCAAGGGTAGGTGTGCCTTACCTAACTACACACGGGCCGTTGGTCCCCAATTTGGCAACCCCATGGTCCCGTTATTCGTGGCCGCCAGGTTCCCTAGTATTGGCCAACTGCGATAGTTGAGCTGACGGGTACAGATCAACGCTGATGCGTACCTCCTGGCTCAGCTATCTGCCTTACGACGAGACCCAGAAGGCTCCGTAGATCTGGATCGTGTTGCCCATGAGTTGATGGCACAGCTGCGTGAGCTCCGTACCGAGAGTGGCGGCCATCGAATGCACCGTGTGCGTGATGACGTACGGCGCGTTGGCGCGCCCGCGATGCGGCACCGGCGTCAGGTACGGCGCGTCCGTCTCCACCACCACGAGCGAAGGATCCATCGCGCGTAGCCCCGCACGTAAGCCCTCGTTGGCCTTGTACGAGACCGGCCCCGCGAAGGACGCGTACCAGCCGTTCACGCTCAAGACCTCGGCCAGCTCACGGTCCCCCGAGAAGCAATGAAACACGGTCCGTTCGGGGGCGCCGTCGGCCTTGAGGATCGCCACCACATCGGCATGCGCCTCGCGGTCGTGGATCTGCAGCGGCTTGCCGAGTTCCTTCGCGATCGCGATGTGCTCCCGGAACGCCCGGCGCTGCACCTCCCGCCCGCGCTCTGCGGCGCGGAAGTAATCGAGCCCCGTCTCCCCCACGGCCACCACCTCGGGTAGCGCGGAAAGCTCCGCCACCAGCTGGATCGCATCATCGAGGCTCACCTCGTGATGCGGCTGCAGCTCCTGCTGCCAGCCATCCGGGCCGACGTCGGTCACTCCCGCATGCTTCTGCGTCTCGTTGGGATGGATCGCCAGAGCAGCGGCGATCTGGCGCCACTCGCGCGCCAAGTCCACCGCGAGCTGCAGCCCCGGCAGTTCGCAACCGGAATGAATCATCCCGACGACGCCCGCCCGCTCGGCCCGCGCCACCTGCTCGTCGAGCGTGAGTGCCTCCACGCCGTCGGGCAGATCCACCGTGTCATCTCCCTTCAACGGGAAATGCGTGTGGTTATCGACCACTGGGCTCGGCAGCTCGTCCGCCTCGGGCGGGAATGACGGCGACTTCTTCGCCATCACGAACTCATGCGCGCGAGCTCGTCATCCACGATCGAATCGTCGAGCTTCGTGAACACTGGCGTGGGCTTCGCGATCGCCATCCCGGGCGTGACCGCGCGCGGCCCCCAGGGCGGAACCTGCGAATAATCACCGGTGATGATCGGGTAGCCGGGGCCGCCGCCGAGGTCCTCGACCTGCTCGATCCGCGGCATCGGCGCGAGATCGCCTCGGCCGGTGAACATCAGGTCCACGGCGTTCGCCGAATGCGGCAGGAACGGCGCGAACATCACGTTCAGGTTCGCCACGCACTGCGCCAGCGTGTGCAGCACGGTGCCGAGCCGCTCGCGCTGCTCGGGGGCCTTCATCTTGAACGGCTCGGTGTCCGCCACGTACTTGTTCGTCTCGGAGACGAGCCGCATCGCCTCGCCGATCGCGGCGCGGAAGCGCTGCTGCTCGATCAGCCCGCCCACGGTCTCGAACCCCTGCCCGACGGCGTCCAGCAGGGTCTCGTCCTCGGGCGCCAGAGGGCCTGGGGCCGGGATTTCGCCGAAGTTCTTCACGATCATCGCGGCAGTGCGGTTCACCAGGTTGCCCCAGGCGGCCACGAGCTCGCCGTTGGTGCGGCGCACGAACTCGGACCAGGTGAAGTCGGAATCCTGGTTCTCGGGGCCGGCGGCGGCGATGAAGTAGCGCAACGCGTCCACTTGGTAGCGGGCGAGCATGTCTCCCACATAGATCACGACGCCACGCGAGGAGGAGAACTTGGCTCCCTCCATCGTCATGAACTCGCTCGAGACCACCTCGGTGGGCAGGTTCAGCACGCCGTAATCGCCCGGCTCGCCGCCGCGCGAACCCTGGCCGTTGTAGGCGAGGAGCTCGGCCGGCCAGATCTGCGAGTGGAAGACGATGTTGTCCTTCCCCATGAAGTAGTAGGAGCGGGCGTCGGCATCGTTCCACCACTTGCGCCACGCTTCCGGATCGCCGGAGCGGCGCGCCCACTCGATCGAGGCGGAGAGGTAGCCGATCACTGCGTCGAACCACACGTAGAGACGTTTGCTCGGCTGGTCCTCCCAACCCGGAACCACGATGCCCCAATCGATATCACGGGTCATTGCGCGCGGCCGAATCTCCTCCAGGATGTGCTGGGAGAACTTGATGACATTCGGGCGCCAGGTTCCGGAGGCCTCGCGCTCGTCCAGCCACCGCCCAAGCTCGTCGGCGAGCGCCGGCAAGTCGAGGAACCAGTGCGTGGTTTCGCGGAATTCGGGGGTCTCGCCGTTGATCTTCGAACGCGGCTCGATCAGGTCCGTGGGGTCCAGTTGGTTGCCGCAGTTGTCGCACTGGTCGCCGCGGGCGCCGTCATACTTACAGATCGGGCAGATGCCCTCGATGTAGCGATCGGGCAAGGTGCGGCCGGTCGAGGGCGAGATCGCGGAGAGCGTGGTCTGCTCGATCATGTAGCCGTTGTCCCGCACCACGCGGAACATGTTCTGGGCCACCTCGTGGTGATTGGTCGTCGTCGTCCTCGTGAAGAGATCGTAGCTGAGCCCGAGGTTCACGAGGTCCTGCACGATGATCGCGTTGTTCGTATCCGCGAGCTCGCGCGGGGTCACGCCCGCGGCATCCGCGGCCACGAGGATTGGCGTGCCGTGCTCGTCCGTGCCGGAGACCATCAGGACGTCGTGCCCGGCCATTCGCATGTAGCGGCTGAAGATGTCGGAGGGGACACCGAACCCGGCAACGTGGCCGATATGGCGCGGACCGTTCGCATACGGCCAGGCGACCGCGGAGAGGATGGAGCTCATGCCTCAAGGATAGTCGCCCGCGCACGGGCTCTCTCCATGGCCCAGATGCCCGCCCCGCCGCCACTCGTGCCTGGGTGCCGCCGCGCGCCCACAGCCCGCCGCGCCAATCCGACACTCGTCGCTCTCGCCACGGCCTCGCGTCCGACCACCTCATCGCTCTCACGTCCCGGCCGTTTGCCACTCATCTGAGTGTGAAAAGCCCGCGGGAGAGAGCTGAAACGCTCTCATGCCACTCAGCTGAGTGCCAAAGGACCGAAGCAGCGTGATGCTAGAGGACGGGATGGGCACGGGACTAAGCTCGTTGTATGAACCGTGCGCTGATTGTTGTCGATGTCCAGCGGGTCTGCTGAAGGTTTGGTTGAGTCCGGGGTTTATGCCGCTAGTGTGGCGGCGTCTTTCATTATGGTCTCGAATTCGATGGGTGTCAGTTTCCCGAGTCGACGCTGTCGGCGTTTGCGGTGGTAGATCCCTTCGATCCATTGCACGATTGCTAGTCGTAGCTCGAGCCGGGTCGTCCACCGTTGCCGGTCGAGAACGTTCTTCTGCAGCAGGCTGAAGAAGCTTTCCATCGCGGCGTTGTCGCCACACGCGCCAACTCTGCCCATCGACCCGAGGAGCTTGTGACGCTTGAGAGCGTTGCGAAATTTCCTGGAACG